>MIBE01000035.1 GCA_001829415.1 Spirochaetes bacterium GWF1_51_8 | reverse complement strand
CCATTCGCAACCCCTTTTTTTAGGTCGCTTATTTTAAGGATGACATTTCTATTTTGTTAATAAGGGACATTTCTATTTTGGTATAACAAAGTATGGGGAAAGGCGATTCTATTAAAATAGCGGCACTTAGGGAAAATAGTCCAGCGCGCTTCTAAAAATCCATAGATAATAGAGTATTATCAAATATTAAAAATAGCCTTGTCATTGCCCCTCGCTCAACTTATTTGTGACGCGCTCGGGACAAGCGGGTGCGGCTATTTTAATATCCGGCAAAAAAATGCTTTATTCTGCTCTGAAAAATGCTTTTCTCCATTTTGATAGAGTTTTTAGAAGTGCCCTTAAGCGCGTCTGCTTTTTTCCAACACATACCCGATGTTCTGTTTGAGCGTATCGGCGTTCGTCCTGCCTTTGATCAGGTAGGTATCGATCCCCTCTTTCAGGATATCGAACGGTTCGGTTTCCCCGTTATACTCCGTGAAAACGATGATCTCGGTATCCGGCGCGAGCTCTTTGATCTTCATTACCGCATCGATACCTTTACCGTCCGGAAGGGTCAGGTCGAGAATGGCGAGGCTGTAGGTGTGCTTGGCGATCAGCTTGAATGCGCCCTGTAAGCTTTCCGCGTGATCGAGGCGGTAAGCAATCTCGCTTGCGCCCCTGAGGGAATCCTTGACCAATCTCGCATCGGCGGGATTGTCCTCGACTAACAGGATACCGAACGTTCCCTTTTTCATACGCCCCTCCGAAACAAAAGACCGAGCGGTTTATTTAAAATACTCTTTGAGCACCTTTTTCGCTTCTTCATACCCCAGGTCGGCGGACTTCTGGAAATACTTCTTCGCGAGCTCCTTTTTCTGGGAGTTGAAACAAATCTTCCCGAGGCTGAAATAGGCCTTGGCGAACTTCGGATCGAGAGCGATGGTCTTCTCGAAATCCGCCAACGCCTCGCTGTTCTTCTTCATCGCGAGATATGTGATACCCCTGTTGTAATAGTAATCCGCCACCGACAGTTTGAGCTTCACCGCCTGATTGTAGTCCTTGAGCGCATCGTCGTATTTGCCCAGCTCGTAGAAGACGTTGCCCCTGTTGTTATACGCCTCGGCGTATGACGGTTCCAGCTCGAGGGCGATATTGTAGTTCTGAAGGGCTTCGGCATATTCCTTCTTGGACAGGCAGAGATTTCCGATACTGAAATGCACCTTGGGAAGCTGGGGCGAAATAGCGAGCGCTTTGTTGAAGTCGGCGATGGCTAGTTCGAACTGGTTCATCTTCTTGTACGCGATTCCCCGGTTGATATAGGCGTTGACATACCCGGGATCGATCTCGATCACCTTGCCGTAAGACTTCACCGCCTCGTCGAATTTATCCTCGATAAAGTAGATATTGCCGAGATTGTAATAAGCCTCGGTATACTTCGGGTCGAGCGCGACCGTCTTCTGGTAATCCGCGACAGCAAGATCGTGCTTGCCCATCAGTTTGTACCCGAGCGCCCTGTAGAAATAGGCATGGGTGTACTCCGGCTTTTTCCCGATCAGGTAGGTATAGTCCTTCACCGCTTCCGCGTACATATTTTTCATCAGGTACAGGTTCGCGCGGAAGAAAAGCGCGTTCAGCAGATTGCCGTCCTTCTTGAACGCCGCGGAGTAGTCCGCGATCGCCTCGGAAAACTTACCCTTCAGCTCATAGGTATAACCCCGCATAAAATACGCCCCGGCCATTTCCGGATCGAGGCCGAGCGCGAGGCTGAACTCGGCGAGCGCTTTATCGTAGCTCTTTTCTTTCAGGTAAATCCCGCCCATATCGTAATGGATCTTCGCGCTCTGGGCGGGTGACAGCTTCGCGGGTTTATTCGTCGCTATTAAATTAACCGGCGTTTTATTAGTAACGCCCGGTGTTCCTATATTCGTAAATGCCAGCGCCAGCTTGTTGGTGACCGCCTGCGCCGTTTTATTGGTCAACTGTAAAACGATCTGATTGGTGAAAACCGGCCCGGCTATTTCCGCCTTGTTCTGTATCAGTTCGAGCGCCTTGGTGTAGTCTTCGAGCGCGAGTTTGTTCTCGTCGAGCGCGGTATACGCCTTCGCGCGTTCCTGATAGGCCTCGGTGTAGTCCGGCGCGATCTGGATGGCGCGGGAGTAATGGTCGATGGCGGCGCGGTACTGTTCGGCTGTCATCAGCACCTTCCCGATCTTCACATACTGCTGTGCCTGGTAGGGAACATCCTGATTGCCTGTTTTATTCTCCTGTGTCGCGATCACGGGCTTGGGCTGTTCCTTTTCCGGGATGAGGCCTTCGTTCAGTTCGGCGAGGTCTTTGGATTCGGACTGTATCGCCGGAGAAAGCTCAGCGGCATCCGCTTCCAGACGGAATATTTCGACATAGGTCTTGATGATATACATAAATGCGTTGGTGTAGTTCGGGAGTAGGTCCGTCGCCCTATAGAAATCCGCGAGCGCGAGTTCGTACTTCTTCCATGAGAAATAGATCAGCCCCCGGTTATAGAACGGATAGGCGAAATTGGTGTCGGTCAGGATGGACGCAGTATAGTCCGAGAACGCGCTGTTCGTCTGGCCGAGCTTGATATAAGCGTTGGCGCGGTTATTGAGCGCATAGACGAATTTCAGCTTGAGCTTGATAGCGGTGTTGTAGTTATCGATCGCGGACTGGTATTCCCCCTTCGCGAGATAGATATTCCCGAGGTTGTAGTACGACGAATGGAAACCGGGCTTGAGTTCGATCACCTTCCGGTAATCGGAGACAGCCATTTCCGTTTCCCCTATCTTTTTCAGGATCACCGCTCTTTCAAAGTAAAACGCAGGATTCTGGGGCTGTTCGACGATCGCCTGATTGAGCTCCTTGAGTTTCGCGTCGAATTCCGTTACCGAGAATACGGCCGCGGGAATGAGAATAATCAGCCAAAAAAGCCTTAACGGTTTCATCTGTTACTCCCGTTTTATAATAAGGGCGGTCTAAAAAACCACGTTTTTTCTAACAAATCAAGCCCCTGTGACGCACGTTTTCCGTCACGAGAAATCTCTATATTTTTCCCAGCGATCTCAGGTATTCTTCCTTGAACCATTTGATCGTTTTTTCAACCGCCGTATCGATATCGGTCTCGGGCTTCCATCCCAGAACGCGCTTCGCCTTTTCGACGGAAAAGTGGTAATTCGAGCAGACCTGACGCGCACGGTAACGTGTGAACGGGGGCGGATTGTCCGAGCCGAAGAGTTTTGCGAAAAATTCCAGAGAAGCGCCGATAAAGCGCGCGAGAAATCCCGGCACGGAAAACCAAGGTCCCTTTACTCCCAGCGCCTGGCAGAGTTTCAGATCCCATTCCCTCCATGTGATCCGCAGTCCGTCGGAAATAATAAACGCCTCGCCGACAGCCTCATCCTTTTCCATCGCGAGGATGATCGCGTCCGCGAGATTTCCGACATAGACCGGGCTTGTCAGCCATTTTCCGCCGTCAACATGCGGCACACTTCTATTCATAAGCGCATGGGCGATTTTAAAGATCACACCCATGTCGTTTACACCGTAGACATTGCACGGGCGGATCGAAGTCACCGGGAACGAATGCTTGCGGTAGGCGTCGAGTACCAGGTTTTCACCTTCCCGCTTCGTCACGCAGTAAGGGAAATCCAGTTTATAGAACGGGCCTTCCTCGGTCGTATCGACATGATTGCCGAAGCCGTGAATGGCGACCGAGCTGATATGGACAAACTTCTTGATATCCGCGCGCATCGATTCTTCGAGAAGATTCTTTACCCCCAAGACATTGGGGATAAGGAACGAATTGTAGTTGCCCCAGTCGGATGCTTTGCCGATCACGTCGATAACATAGTCGGCTTTCTTCAGAGCGTCCCTCAGACAATCGGTATCCGTGATCTGGCAGACAACCCGTGTCGCGCCCATTTCTTCCAGCATTTGTTTATGATGATCGCCCCTGACAAGTGCGATGACTTTATAATCCCGGTCTATGAGGCGCCGGCAAAGATTTGTGCCGACAAATCCGCTTGACCCTGAGACTAAAACGGTTTTCTGCATTCGTTATTTCTCCTTCGTTTCCGCTGAAAAATTCTTCTCGACAAACTCCCTGAGTTTGTCCTTCAATGCCTCTATCTGGTCGTTTTCCTTCGCTGAAATAAATACCGCCTCGGGATACCCGAGCCTGAGATCGAGAAGCTCCTCACGTGTCAGTAGATCGATCTTGTTGAAACAGACCAGCCGCGGCTTATCCGCCGAACCGATCTCCCGCAGCGTCTCCTCGACCGACTTCATCTGCAGCTCGCGTACCGGCGACGACGCGTCGATCAGGTACAGCAGCATGTCGGCGTAACGGGTATCGGCGAGGGTCGATTTGAACGATTCGATCAGCCCTACCGGGATGTCGCGGATAAACCCCACCGTGTCCGTCAGGAGAGCGTAATGCCCCTCCGAGAGCCATATCCTCCGTGTGGTCGTATCGAGTGTAGAAAAGAGCTTATCCTCCGTGAGTACGTCCGAACGGGACAGACGGTTCAGCAGGGTCGACTTCCCGGAGTTGGTGTACCCCACTATCGCTACCTTGACCTCGCCCATCCTGTGCTTGCGCTGGGTTTCCTTTTCACGGTCTATCTCTTTCAGTTTCGTTTCAATAAAGTATATCCGTTTGCGCAGGAGCCGCCTGTCCATCTCGAGCTTCTGTTCGCCCGGCCCCCGTGTCCCGATCCTTCCCTCGAGGCGGGAAAGGTTCTGGTAATGCCCGGCGAGCCGGGGAAGCTGAAACTTCATCTGCGCGAGCTCGACCTGAAGCTTCGACGCGCGCGACCTCGCGTGGATCGCGAAGATATCGAGAATCAATTCGGTGCGGGTAATCACTCGCACCTCGATGACTTCCTCGATATTCCTGACCTGTCCCGGCGATAGCTCATGATTGAAGATGACGAGGTCGTAGGGCATTTCGTCGCGGAGGCCGCGGATCTCTTCGATCTTGCCCTTACCGAGGAAAAACTTCGAATCGATATTGCTCCGCGATTGAATCACCATATCCAGGACTTCCGCGCCCGCGGTATCCGCCAGACGTTTCAGTTCGAGCATCGATTCCTGTACCGCATCGAAATTATCCTGCGGGAGCTTGACCCCTGCCAATAGCGCCTTTTCCGTCATCCGCTACTGCTTCAGCAGGTTGACAAGTTCCTGCATTCCCTGAAGTATTTTCATCCCTTTCTCGAGGGTCTGGAGAAATTTTACATTGCGGAACCCGCCGATAGCGCGGATATTCCGGATAAACTTCGGCGGTTTCGAGTCGATATCCTTATAAACCTTTGCGATAATCGTATGTACCGACGAGAAATGGCGCTGGAACTCGTCGAACAGGTCGCGCCCCTTGCCGTTCATGGTGACTATATGTTTCTCGACGATCTTTCTGTTTTCGGGCATCACGCTTTCCTTACGCCCGAGTAACGTCAACAGCCTTTTCCCCTCGGCGCCCTCGGGGGAGACTTCCTCGGCAAACTCGTTAAACCTCTCGATAAACTTATCGAGGGCGTAGAATGTATCCGAGGTCAGCTTATGGAAGTTCTTTTCCATAAACACGCCGTTCAGCAGGAGAATATTGATCGCCGTCTTGAGGAATTCGTTGTAGTAACGTTCGAGGAAGAGGGCTATCGCCCCGATATGGAAAGTATAGAAGAAACCGGTAAACCCGATCTTCTCGATCTCGTCCGAAAGCTCGATATTGTATACCCCTACCCATTTCGTCTGGCCGAATAGCTGGTGATAGATCGTCTCGAGGTTCCGTTTCCGCTTGGTTTTCAGCACGTTCTTCGATACGATCTTGATCCTTTTTTCGAATGTCTCGAGATATATCCTGAACAGGTCGTAACGGGTATGAACAAGCGAGGGCGAGTAGAGCGGATCGATTTTAACAATCTGTATGAGGAGAGTGAGGCTTTTCGTGTAGAGGAGCTCTTTCAGGATTTCAAAAAGAACGAGCAGGTCCGCTTCGAGCTTCTCGGGAGTGATGCCGTTCTCGATACCCTTGAGCGCGGTAGTCTTGGGGGTGATCTTCTCCATCGATTCGTCGGGCGCCGCGGCCGGAAGCTCGCCTTCCCTGCCCTCGAACTCGTTCGCGACGGCATAGAGCTTCTTAAAGATGAAGATGTTGTCCACCGTCAGGTCGATTTGAAGGATCGATTCCTCGAGGTTCTGGAGCGCGGTTATAATGCCTTCGCCGGGGATATCGATGAAGTTCGGCGTAACCCCCGGATGGAACGTCGGGTCGAACCGTTTGAACAACGCAAGGAAATCGAAATCGCAGAGATTCCGGAAATAGACCAGATTGGTATAGGTCTCGTTGACTTTATCGATCAGCGTCTTATCGATGGAATAGACATAGGAGTAGAAACTCTTTTCGACCGTCTCGACTGCCTTACGCGGGTCCTCGAACTGGCTGACTACCATCTCGATACCCGTCGGGGAGAAGTTGCTGTCCACCTCGTCGGTATTGATATTCGCGAGGCGTTCGAACAGAGACTCCGCCACCGCCTTAGGGATATCGGGATTGTCCCAAAACTTTTTATTGCCCAATGTTTTATCCATAATCCGCTTGATCCAGATAAGCTTGAGGTAGAGGTCGTGAAGCTTGTGCGCGAAGAACTTGCTGATACGCCGGTTCTGGATATGGTAGACCGGCGGCTTGATCCGGGCGATATCCTTCTCGATATTCTTAACGATCTTTTTCTTTTTGAACTGTTCCGGCGACGAGAACCCGAGGATAGTCAGGAAGAACATGGCGATCTTTTCCAGAAAAGTCAGCTCGACATCGTCGAAAAGCGGATTGGATTTTTTCCGTTTCCGCTGAGAGGGCTGAGCTTCCGGCGGCTTATTCCCATCCATTTCTTTTTTTACACGGGCCAGGTCGTCCGACATCTTCTGTTTTTCGTCATGGTTCATCTGGAGAATTTTAGGATCGAGAACATTGTCGTCGAAAGCGCCCAGTTTTTTCGCGTCTTTTATCGAATCTTTTTCATAGCTCATACGTCTTGCTGGGTCACCTCCGGCGTTGGGATTTTCTGCCGGTAATGACTTATGCCGTTTTCATCTTTCTTCTGGAATATCAATTCATTATGGGAGAATTTTTTCTGGTGATGGAAAGCGTCCGACGCGTAGATTTCGTCGTTCAGGATGTTGACCGAGAAAATCCTGTATTCGAACTGTTCGTCGCGCACCATCGAGCCGACTTCCGGGAACTTTTTCCGTTCCTCGATATAGAAATCGTTCTCGTACGCCAGACAGCACATCAGACGGCCGCAGAGCCCGGTCAGCTTGCTGGAATTGACTACGAAACCCTGATCCTTCGCCATCTTGAGGAAGATCGAGTTCATATGGCAGTTCGAACGGGCACAGCAGGCGCATTCCCCGCAGACCCCGTAACCGCCGAGTATCTTCGCGGCGTCGCGCACCCCGATCTGGCGCATCTCGATCCTCGTGCGGAAAATCGATGCCAGTTTCTTCACAAGCTGGCGGAAGTCGATCCGGTTGTCGGCCGTGAAGTTGAATATGATCTTCTTTTTCTGCATCAGGAAATGGACATTGATCAGCTTCATCGGAAGCTGGAGCTGTTCGATCTCGGCCCTCGCCGCCTCGAACGCCTTCAGCTCTTCCTTGGAGAACCGTTCGCGCTCACGGACTTCTTCCTCGGTAGCGTCGCGGAACACTTTATTGCTCTCGATCTCGACAGGCACATGCTCCTGCTTGTCCTCGAGGATCGACGCGTCGTCTATCTCGATATCGTCGATATCGGCGTTACTCGCCTGTTCGTGATGGCTCTTCTTGACCGGATGAACCGCGTTCGGATCGAGTTCCTTTATCCCGGACATACCCAGCGCGACATCCTCGCCGAACTTGGTATTGACCACATAGTACTTCCCCTCGGCGATCGTCATATTCTCGGGGACCATATACGGAAGAATCATTCCGTCAAAAAACGTCTTTAAGTACGCAACTCTATACAAAACAGTCTCCTTTATAAAAACTTTGCAATAAACACCCTATCTATTATAATGTATAGCTTTGGAATGTCAAGCCATCGTTTCCATCGGCATCTTATTCCATGAAACCGAGCGCCTCTTCGGTCTTTTGACGGCGAAAAGTGACAGAAATTCCGTCCGCGTTTGTTGAATCAGTACAAGGTTAAAATCGGAGGATTTTTATGAAAAAGTTAATCGCAATCGCGGCTGTACTCATGTTATTCGGCGCCGCGGCGTTTCCGCAGATGTCGGACGAACAGCATCTTGAGAAACTGATGGATGAAGCCAAACAGAATATGGATAAGAAGCAGGGCGAGACCCAGAAGTCCGAACCCGCGGTCGATCTTTCCGAAGGCGGCAAAACTGTCAAGACCAAAAAGACCGTTACCGTGATCACGGTCATCACCCAGACTCAAGTGATCGACGAGGAAGTCCAGCAGAAGAATCCCGCGCCTGTAGTGGAGATCACACCCCCGAAGATCGAGATCAATATTCCCAAGCCTGAGATCAATGTCGAGGTGAATATCCCTACCGCGCCCCTTTCACCCAAGGAGCCGTCCGTTTTCGGGCCCCGTCCTCTCGGCGTGGAAACATTTATCATGGCTGAAGCGCTGGGTATCTGCGTCCCCGGTTTCGGTCTCGCGCATTTCACTCTCGGCGACACGACCGGCGGTATGGTCTGTCTCGCGTTCACCGGAGTATCCGTGCTTTCCTATATCGGAGCCGAGATCGCGGTCGAAACCCGCGCAATCGACAACCCCACCCTTTATTCGGCATGGCATTGGGGAAGCATCGCGCTCTTCGCGGCGGGATACCTGATCGACATTATCGGCGCGCCGGTCTACTACGCCGCCCATAACGCTCAGTTCACCGCATACGTCAAACCGGTCGACCTGACGGCGTTCGCATACGACAGCAAGATCAACGATCTTACCATGAACGTCGTTAACTTCGGCATCGAATTTTAACAGGAGGAATCAAATGAAAAGAGTATTAATAAAACTGATCGCTTTTATCGCGGTCGCCGGGATTTTTACCGCTTGCGACTTCTGGGCGCCCGGTATCAGAGTTTATGAAGTGAAGGATTACAGTTTCGCTACCAACGGCCTCACGACCGTATCGGTCGCCTTCGAAGCGGGCTCTATCGTCTTCCTGAACACGACAGGCCCCAATGTCGAAATCCTGATGACGAACTTTGTCGACGCCGGCGGATACAGCTACGGCGCAAAGCTCCTCCAGGACAACGACCTCTTTACGGTTACCACAAACAACAGCACGATCTCGATCACCCAGAACAAGACTATCGAGGTGGATTACTGGAACGTCTACGGTGTCGGCACCCACCTGATCGTGATGCTTCCTATCGGGACTACCATCCTTACCCAGAAAGTGAACGCCGTCTCCGCGAATGTCGAATACTTTTCGCAGAACTATGTTTCCTATATCCGCCTCGCCGGAACGACCGGGAATATCGGCCTGATCAATGTCAACGCCGGGAAGGTGGAGATCGAGACTACGACCGGGAACGTCGATATCTTATCGGTAGTCTGCGGCCATTTCGAAGTGAACGGAACGACCGGCAACATCCTCGGCGAACAGGGAATTATCGACTCCCCGCTCGTGGACATCCAGTTGACCACCGGAAATATCAGGATAAAAATAAAGGACGTGGATAACTTCGGTGTTGTCACCACCACCGGAAATATCGAAACGTATGTCGAAAGTTTCCTCAACGGGTCCAGCCACGGTTATATGGAAGCGACAAGCGGAAATATCAAGGCCCTCTTCTCGTCCGCCGCGCTGGCTAACCTGAAAGTCGACGCGTCCGTGACAGTGGGGACTATCGGTAAGGACGCCTCGTTCAGCAGTGTCGTGAAGGACAATGCCCTGAACCTTACCGGAAGAGAATATATCGCCTTCAACGGCGCGGGTTCCAATCTGGTCACCGCCCGGATGACCACCGGGAATATCACAATCGACGATAAATAAAGCTCTGGTTATTCTATAAGAACGGCCGTCCGGGATGGACGGCCTTTTCTTTTCAGAAGGGCTATTTTACTTTTTTCGAGCTTTCGATTATTTCATGAATCGTCTCGGCATACTTCTCAAGGTCGGAAGCAAGCACATCGATCATCTTACCGGTCGATAAAAAAAGGCCATCCTTCCGGATAGCCCTTATGCTTTTTGGAGAAATTCTACTTGATCTTCTTCGCGCTGTCGATAATTGCGTTCACTTTGTCCTTGAACTTCTTCATGTCGGATTCGAGAACGTCGACTGTCAGTGTGCTGAGCTGTTTACCGGTTTCGAACGCGCCGCAATAGACATAGGCCATGCCGTATTCTTCATCCTCATATTCACCGGAAATAGCGTAAACCATCATACCATTGATATCTTCTTCAAACTGGTCGGTGATCTCGAGGGTATCCTGGCCGAGGATCTTGTCGAGACGGGTTTCGAGGAATTCATATTCCTCATCAGCGGAATAATCGCCGAAACCGCCCTTATCGTAGTACTCGAGATAGATGATGACTTCGCTGTTGGGAGAAGTCACTTCGAGATACTCTTCTTCGCCCTTTACTTCTTCGATATTCCAGCCGCTGGGTATATCGATCATCAAATTCGCGGGCTTGTATGAATAATACTTAGCCTGCGCGAAAACCGTAACCGCCGCTACCATTAACAGCACGCCCAAAAATCTTTTCATTTTTCCTCCTGGGGAAAATAATATAATCTTATAATTTTCTCTTGATTATATCTTAACATGGAAATAAAAATTCTCAAGAAAATCGGGATTTCTTTTTTACGATTTAGAAGGGAATAAAAAAAGGGCCATCCTCTCGGATAGCCCTGTATTCTTCTGGGGACAATACTACTTGATCTTCTTCGCGCTGTCGATAATAGCGTTCACTTTGTCCTTGAACTTCTTCATATCGGATTCGAGAACGTCGACTGTCAATGTGCTGAGCTGTTTACCGGTTTCGAACGCGCCGCAATAGACATAGGCCATGCCGTATTCTTCATCCTCATATTCACCGGAAATAGCGTAAACCATCATACCATTGATATCTTCTTCAAACTGGTCGGTGATCTCGAGGGTATCCTGGCCGAGGATCTTGTCGAGACGGGTTTCGAGGAATTCATATTCCTCATCAGCGGAATAATCGCCGAAACCGCCCTTATCGTAGTACTCGAGATAGATGATGACTTCGCTGTTGGGAGAAGTCACTTCGAGATACTCTTCTTCGCCCTTTACTTCTTCGATATTCCAGCCGCTGGGTATATCGATCATCAAATTCGCGGGCTTGTATGAATAATACTTAGCCTGCGCGAAAACCGTAACCGCCGCTACCATTAACAGCACGCCCAAAAATCTTTTCATTTTTCCTCCTGGGGAAAATAATATAATCTTATAATTTTCTCTTGATTATATCTTAACATGGAAATAAAAATTCTCAAGAAAATCGGGATTTCTTTTTTACGATTTAGAAGGGAATAAAAAAAGGGCCATCCTCTCGGATAGCCCTGTATTCTTCTGGGGACAATACTACTTGATCTTCTTCGCGCTGTCGATAATAGCGTTCACTTTGTCCTTGAACTTCTTCATATCGGATTCGAGAACGTCGACTGTCAATGTGCTGAGCTGTTTACCGGTTTCGAACGCGCCGCAATAGACATAGGCCATG
>MIBE01000034.1 GCA_001829415.1 Spirochaetes bacterium GWF1_51_8 | reverse complement strand
GGAAAGGCAATGAACCAATTCGCTTTGCATTTCGGCGAAAGGGTGCAATTATGACGGAAATCCATTTACACAAAATTTCTGACACCCTCCCAACTTACTAGCTTATATTCAATTTCACCATTTTATTTTTTATTATGATCGATTGTCGGTAGCATATAAAACGCTTTTTTATAATCACTTTTTTGTTCCTCAGCCTCACTATTATTATATTTAAGTATTTTATGCCATTCGAGTGTCTCACCTGTATATGCATCCTTGCCTTTTGAATCTAAAACCGCATCATTAATTATTCCTCGATACTTTTCCAGACGGAGTTTAATTCCTTTTTTCCTATCTCTTCTCTGCAAGGATTTCGCTTTTTTATCTATCCAAGAGCAATATTTATCTAATTCAACAACTTCTTTTAAAAAACTTGGTAATTCTATTCTATATATCAAATTACCTCCAGAAAACTATTATTAGAAGTATTACTCCAGCTTCTGGAGCCACTGCGGGTCCGCTTCGAAATATCCGGCGAGTACTTCGAGAGCCTCCCGGTACAACCGCGAGATGACTTCCTGCGACGGGTACCCGTTATCCCCGGGCTCGAACGGCAGGAAATATGTCACCGTGTAGTCCTTGTGATAAACGACCGCGCTTTCCAGCGAAAGAGTGGCGTCGACGTCGATCTTGATGGACACTAAAGTAGCATCGACCGCCTCTGTTATAAAAAATGCGAACGAGAATAGTGTCGCCATCGAGATGTGATTGTAGTCCCACTTCTTAGGGTGGACTTTAAACACCTTGTGGAACGCGTTCGCCACGCAGTCGGCGTAGAATAACGGTTCGAATACATACGACACACTGCCGTCGTCGGGAATCATCTTCGACTCTGGCCCGAGCGTAACGGGAGCCTTTTTCGCGAATTGGAGGATGTTCTCGCCCGGGCCGGGAAGCCCCATTTTCCACCCGCCGAGCACCTGAAGCTCGACCGTTTCCGGCGGGTTTTTGGGCTTGACCGTTTTCTTCTCCACACCCTTGCATGACGCGATCCCGGAAAGCGCGGCGATTGCGATAATAACAATAAAAAATCTCATACTTCTCTCCTTTTTCCATAGAAATAGATTATATCAGTAATCCGGATTGATTTCAAATTGGATGAAAATAGTACGGCGTGGAAATCATCCGGTAACACCGTCTGACACGCCCTGAACCGGAGTTGGTCGTACGCAATGTAAGGATGATACTTATATACCTTGCGTCGCGGGCTATTTCTCTCACATGTACTTCGGTTTATATCGGGATAAGAGGTCACGCAGTGACCTTGACTTTTTTGGAGGACGGTTTTATGATAATTCCGCATGAAAAATGGTTCCCCGACGAAGGAGGAGGCGATGAATAAGCAGTTCCCGTACCCGATCTGGAATGCCGAGATGGAGACGATGGATCTCGAGACCAGAAAAACCTTACAGCTTTACCGTCTGAAAGAGCTGGTATGGTATGTGTACGATAACGTCCCGTTCTATAAAAAGAAGTTTGACGAGATGGGCGTGAAGCCGTCCGAGATAAAATCGCTGGACGACATATTAAGCCTGCCGTTCACATTAAAAACCGACCTGCGCGACAACTATCCCTATGCGATGTTCGCCGTGCCGATGGACGATATCATCCGTATCCACGCTTCGAGCGGCACCACCGGAAAGCCGACCGTGGTGGGATACACCCAGGAAGACATCGATACTTGGTCGGAAGTGATGGCGCGTTCGCTGATGTCCGGCGGAACGACCCGTAAGTCGATCGTGCAGAACGCATACGGCTACGGGCTGTTTACCGGCGGCCTCGGAGTGCATTACGGCACTGAGCTGATCGGGGCGAGCGTGATTCCGGTCTCCGGGGGGAATACCGCCCGTCAGATTCTCCTGCTTCAGGACTTCGGTTCGGACGTGATGACATGCACGCCGTCCTATTCGCTTTTCCTCGCCGAGGAGATCGAGAAGGCCGGGATAGACGCTTCCTCGCTGAAACTCCGTTACGGCATCTTCGGCGCGGAACCGTGGACGGAAGCGATGCGCGGTGAAATCCAGAAACGCCTGCCGATCAAGGCAATCAATATTTACGGTTTGTCCGAGATTATCGGCCCGGGTGTGGCGAACGAATGCCAGTGCCAGAACGGCCTGCATATCTACGACGACCATTTCTTCCCGGAGATCATCAATCCCGAGACGGGCGAGCATGTCAAGGACGGTGAAATGGGCGAGCTTGTGATCACGACGCTGACCAAAAAGGGCATCCCGCTGATCCGTTACCGGACGCGCGACTTGACAAGGATACTCCCGGGCGTTTGTCCATGCGGACGGACTCATCCGCGAATTGACCGTATCATGGGGCGTTCGGACGATATGCTGATTATCCGCGGGGTCAACGTGTTCCCGTCGCAGATAGAAGAGGTGCTGGTGAAGATCGAGGAGGTCGCGCCGCATTACCAGTTGATCGTCGAACGCGAGCACAATCTCGACGTCCTCACGGTGATGGTCGAGGTGAACGATAAGATTTTCTCAGACGAGATCAAGGGGCTGGAAGCGATTGAGAAAAAGGTCGAGCACGATATCCACCAGATGATCGGGATATCTGTTGTCGTGAAACTGGTTGAACCCCGCGCGGTCGCGAGAAGCGAAGGCAAAGCCAAACGGGTGATCGATAACCGTAAATTACAATAGGGAGGAGGAACCATGATCAAACAGGTTTCCGTTTTTATGGAAAACAGGGTTGGCAGGCTATATCATATCGCGAAGACGCTGGGCGAGAAGAAGATCAACATCCGCGCCCTTTCGCTTGCCGATACGTCGGATTTCGGTATCCTGCGCCTGATTGTCGACGAGCCCGATAAGGCGATCGAGATACTCAAGGCTGAAAAGTATACGGTTTCTCCCACGAACGTTCTCGCGATAGAAGTCGAAGACCATCCTGGCGGCCTTTCCGAGATACTGGGGACATTCGATAAGAACGCCATCAATATAGAATACATGTATGCGCTCCCGAAACGCACCGGCGGTAAGGCGGTCATGATCTTCCGTTTCGACGATGCCGAGATCGAGAAGAAGCTTTCCATGGCGGGCGTGAAGCCGTTGAAAGACGAAGATATCAAAACTATTTAGCCGGGTTCGGGGAGGAATCTATGGGCGGAAATCCGGCGGAAGTGAAGGCGATGATCACGGGTCTACTGGGGGTCGATGTCGCCGGAATAGATGATAGTTCGGTACTGACGGAGTTGGGAATTAACAAGCTGATCCTGGTCGAATTGGGCGCGCAGATCGAAGAAAAGTACAGACTGGATTGCCCGCCGGAGATCGCGGTCGGATTTATCACCGTCGCCGATATCCTCGAATTTGTAAAGTAGCCGCCGAATAAATTGACAGGCGGGACGGATTAGGTTATAATACTCTTACGCTTTTTTCTGATAACGCGCCTATAGCTCAGCTGGATAGAGCGAAGGATTGCGGATCCTTAGGCCACAGGTTCGACTCCTGTTAGGCGCAAAGACTTCCCGTGCACGTGTGTGTACGGGATTTTTTTCGGATTTTGAACGGTTATTCTTGCTTTTATTTGCGCTTTTTCGTAAAATATACCGTTCGTGAATCCGGAACGTAAATTTCCTTCCGCGCGAGAGATGCTCCGGCGGGTATGGAACTCTTATCGGTAGTATCCCTGTTCTTTTCTATTCTTTATAGCTAAAAATGCAAAAACTCGACAGATAAATTGTCTTATTTTTAGGAGGAAGTATGGAAAACGATTTGGATAAAAGGATAATCAAAGACCCGAAGATGAACCGCCTGAAAGCGGAACCGGATACGTTCGTACTGGTAGATGTCACGGAAGGGCAGTATTACCGGAATATCTTCCCGTACAGCGAGATCCCGAAAACCCCGTTTAATAACAGAAATGTCCCGATGCAGACACCGGGCGAAGTCTGGATCACCGATACGACGTTTCGCGACGGTCAGCAGTCACGTCCGCCGTACTCGTCCGAACAGATCGTGCATATCTATAAGCTCCTGAACAAGCTCGGCGGTCCCAACGGGATGATCCGGCAGACGGAGTTCTTTGTCTATAGCAAGAAAGACCGCGAGGCGTTCGACAAATGTCTTGCTCTCGATTATAAGTTTCCCGAGGTGACGACATGGGTGCGCGCGAATAAATCCGATTTCGAACTCGTGAAAAAAGCCGGCATCCGTGAGACCGGAATCCTCATGTCGGTATCGGATTATCATATTTTCAAGAAGATGAAAAAGAACCGCCGCGAGATCATGGATATGTATCTTGGGATCGCTAAGGACGCTTTGAGTTATGGGATCGTCCCGAGGTGTCATTTCGAGGATATCACCCGCGCGGATATCTACGGTTTCGTGATCCCGTTCACACGCGAGCTGATGGACCTCGCTGACGAGGCGAAAATCCCGATCAAGATTCGCGCATGCGACACTCTCGGGCTCGGCGTGACCTATCCCGGGAGCGCGCTCCCGAGGAGCGTGCAGGGTATTATCTATGCCCTGAAAGAATACGCCGGGGTGCCGTCGACTCAGCTCGAATGGCACGGTCATAACGATTTTCATAAGGGTCTTGTCTGCGCCGCGACCGCGTGGCTCTACGGGTGCTCCGCCGTTAACGCGTCGTTATTGGGTATCGGAGAGCGCACGGGGAATACACCGCTTGAGGCGATGTGTATCGAGTACGCCCAGCTTTTCGGCGACACTAACGGGATGAATCTCGAGGCGATCACCGAGATCAAGGAATATATGGAGAAGGAAACGGGTACGCTGATTCCGACTAATATGCCGTTTGTCGGTAAGGACTTCAACACTACCCGCGCCGGGATTCACGCCGACGGTCTATTAAAGGACGAGGAAATTTATAACATTTTCGACACTAAGAAAATACTCAACCGCCCTCTCGAGGTGATGATTACCGACAAGTCCGGCCTCGCGGGAATCGCTGCGTGGATCAATGTTTTCTTCAATGTCGCGAAGGAGAAAGAGGTCAAGAAGGAAAACCCAGCGGTCATGAAGATTCACGAATGGGTGCAGAACGAGTATGAGCACGGACGTATCACCGCTATTTCCGACGAGGAACTGATGCAGTTTGTCAAGGAGCTTCTTCCCGATCTCTATAAGGAACGGGTCGAGACGGATAAAATTATCAAGATAAAAAGCTGATTTTTCCGCCATGGGCCTCGCGCTCGGGCTTGATGACGAACTTAAAAAACACATGATTTTTTGTCACTGCGAGGAGCAGAGCGACAAAGCAGTCGGTATAACATCATATATGATATTAAGATAGATTGCTTCGGCTATGGTTCGGCATCCCGACGATGAAGTCGGGACAAGCGCTCACCATGACGCCTCGCAATGACAAAATGAGTTTGTCAACACGCCCGCTCCGGGCGTTTCTTTTTTGCATTTTCACGCGCGGTGTGTTATAATAGTATTCCTTAAAATCAGGAGAGGTGCCAGAGCGGTCGAATGGGCCTGACTCGAAATCAGGTGTGCCCGAAAGGGTACCGGGGGTTCAAATCCCCCCCTCTCCGAACTTTTATCTATGAATCCTTATCTTATTACTTAATATATATGCAATTACGCAAACCGAAAACCTTTAACAATGCGAAAAGTAACAAAACTGCTACAAAATTTCTACAAAAGAGGCTCACTGTGAGAATGGGCAAACACTCAGTCAATAAACATCTAGTACAAGACACAGCTGGATTTTATCATCAATGACATCCGCTTCGAGTCAAATGGAAAGACCAGTTTAATAATAAATAGGGTTATCTTAAATGATAGCCTTTTTTTATTCTTTTATGTATTACGTGATCCCTTGACTGACGGGTAAGAATAAGCTATACTTTGGCAGATATAGAACATGATTATAAGTTAAATAGATTTTATTAGAGCTTGTTTAATTTCTGATAAATAAGGAGTTACGAGACGGGAATCGGGTATTAAAACGAATGTTCATCCCCCCCTCTCCGATTTTTCTTTTTGACAATCCCGCCCCGAAGAGTTAAGATATCCCATGACAAACAAGGGATCGCGATGAATCAGCAATTATACTCTTATCACGGCTTAAATTTCTTTTCCGGTTACCTCAATGAATAACCTGATCGAGCTTCTGCGGGAGTCCGGGGATATGACGCTTGCCGGGCTGAAAAAACTATACCGGGCGCTCTGCAAGAAGACTCATCCCGATACCGGGGGCGGGGACGACGGCGGTTTTATCCGGCTCCGTGAGGAGTACGAGGACGCTGTCGTGTTCCTGCGGGCGCGTATGTCCGATATCGACGGGCTATCCGACAGCGGGATCGGATATTCTACCCCGCGCGAGGAACTGATGGCGAAGCTCTATCTCTACTCGTTGAAAATCTACAGCCGGGAAGGCGGGGCGCTTCTCGATGAGATGATCGCGGCCGCGGAAGGGTACGACCCGGAGACAATGGAAATCCTGAAGTCGTACCGCGACATCTGGATCGCGGACTTCGAAAATTGGCGCGGCGACTTCCGCCGTTTCAATACGCACAATCTGCTTATCTCCGCGGTCAGGCAGATGTTCTATTTCTTCACTTACGGCAAGGAGCTGCATAAAAGGAGCTTCTTCAGGATTATCGAGGACGCGGAAAAACGGACGAAGTACATGGATGCCGCGATGGGCGGCGCGCTTCTTGAAATGGCGGGATGGCTCCGGCGCGAGATCGACGGCGAACGGGTATATATTAAGAATATATAATCATATCCGAGAATCTTGAGAGATTTTGGTTTTTTAAATATGATATGAATATTGTTAAGGAGGTGAGCGATGAAAAGGTCGATTATTATCGCGTCGTTTTTTCTAATTATTAGTTTTATATCAGCTCAGGAATTGATCCCACCTTCTAAGTACGAACAGACGGTAATTAACCCAAAGGACGAATCCTCAAAAGTCCCGGCGTTAAAAAAAACGGTCGATCAGATGAAGTCCGCAGTAAAGAAAAAAGATGTTTCTTCTTTGAAGAAGCTCTGCTCCGCGAACCTTAAATGGAGTTTCGGAGACGATTCCGGAATTGATGGTTTTCTTGATACTTATAAGCTCTTGGATAATCCCGAATCCGCGGGATTCTGGAAAACGATGGATTTGTTATTATCAGGCGGAGGAAAGCTCGACAGCGGGAAGAAAACCTATACGGTTCCTTATTGGGCGGCTGTTCCGATGATTCCGAAAGACCTCGGTCAATCGGATGATAATTACAGTATGTTTTATATCGCCGCGGGAAAGGATATTGCTGTTTATCAGGAACCTTCGTTAAAAAGCACGGTAATCGCGAAACTCTCCTTTGAAAGCGTCTATGTGCAGGAATGGACGGACAACAATCCGGACGCCGATCAAGGTGCGGGTATCTGGAAGAAGGTAAGGCTCTCCGGCGGTCATGACGGGTATCTGCTCGGTCATTACCTCTATGGGCCTTTCGAGTATAAAGCGGTATTCGAAAAAGTAGGGGGCGTGTGGATGATGACCGCATTTGTTGCGGGTTATCATTATTAAACAGAATTCATCAATACCTATAAGACGCTTTTTTGTCAGCCCTCGAGAAAGGAGCCGCCCTATCGACATTTCCCTGGAGGAAAAATGAGAATCGTGACGCTTTTTGTGTTGAGTTTGATGTATATTGGATCGGTCTCTGCGCAAACCCCGCAGGGGCCGGCGAAGTACAAAAAGACGGTGATTAAACCGCAGGACCAATCCTCGAAAGACCCCGCATTGAAAAAGGTGATCGATGAACTGAAGAAGGCTGTCAAGAACAAAGACGCCGCGGCGTTGAAAAAGCTATGTTCGAAAGATTTCACATGGAGCTTCGGCGACGACCCCGGAATCGACGGGTTTTTAAAAAACTACGGCCTCGATAAAAACCCCAAGTCCTCGGAATTCTGGGGGATCATGGACGGGATATTGAAGAACGGCGGAACCTACAGCGCCGAGGATAAAACCTATTCCATCCCGTACTGGAACGCGAACATGAACCTTCCCGAGGGAGCGGATGAGGAGACGGATTTCATGATGTTCTATATCGTTTCAGGGAGCGATGTCAATGTCCGCAAGAAACCGTCGTCGAAGGGCGATGTCGTCGCGAAGCTCTCCTACGAAATGGTCTATGTCGTCGAGTGGACGGATGTTCAAGAAACGGTCGGCGGTAAAAATGACTTTTGGGTAAAAGTACGGCTTTCCGACGGCAAGACCGGCTACGTATTCGGCCAGTTCCTCTACGGCCCCTACAGCTACAGGGCTATTTTCGAGAAGGATGGCGGTACATGGAAAATGTCCGCGTTCGTCGCGGGGGATTAAGGATTCGTTTTCCCTATTGACTTTCTTCCCTGTTGGGGCTAAGATAATCCACTAATTCGAAGGGGAAAACGATGGAACTCTACCGGAATGTCAAACCTGTTTCTATCGCCGGGAAGTCGGATATCGGCGTATTGGTCAGTCACGGGTTCACCAGCACTCCGCAGTCGCAGGAGTACATGATCGAGCGTTACGCGGACGCCGGGTTCCATGTCGAATGCCCGGTACTCCCCGGTCATTGTACCCAATGGCAGGACCTCAATAAAGTGCGTTACACCGACTGGCTCGATACATTGAAAGCCTCGCTCGATATGCTGAAATCACGCGTGAAATTTATCGCGATGGAAGGACTATCGATGGGCGGGACGGCGACGCTCTATTTCGCGATGAACTTCCCGGAGATCAAAGCCGCCGTGGTTGTCAATCACGCGCTCTGGCTCGGCAGTCCGCTTATCCCGTTATCGCCCCTGCTGAAATACATCATGCCGTCCGTACCGGCGATAGCCGGCGACCTGAAGGATACTTCCGCGCGGGAGTACGCATACGACCGGACTCCGATCGGCGGGATATCCCAGCTCTGGAAGCTCTGTAAACTAGTGATCCGTTCGCACGATAAGCTGACTATCCCGCTCCTGATCTTCAAGTCCGAGGAAGACCATATCCTACCGGTGAAAAACGCGGTCTATACCTACGAAAAAGCGGCGAGCAAAGACAAGGAGCTTGTCTGGCTCAAAAACTCCTATCATGTCGCGATCCTGGATTTCGATAAAGAACTGATCGCCGACAAGTCGATCGAGTTCATCAAACGGGTGTATTCCGGCGGGAAGGCATGAAAAAATATGTCGGCGCGGTAGATCAGGGAACAACCAGCACCCGTTTTATCCTCTTCGACCGTCAGGGCATCCCCGCCGCATCGCACCAGATCGAACACAAACAGATTTTTCCGAAACCCGGCTGGGTGGAACACGATCCGGCGGAGATCGCGCAGAACACCAGAAAGGTGATCGACGAGACACTCGCCCGGTCGGGAATCGTTCCCGGCGAGATAGCGGCGGTCGGGGTGACAAACCAGCGCGAGACCGTGGTGGTTTGGGACAGGCGCACAGGGAAACCCTTCTATAACGCTATCGTGTGGCAGGATACGCGCACCGACAAGTTTATCAAGGAGCTCGCCGGCGATAAAGGCATCGACCGTTACCGCGGGCTGACGGGTCTTCCGCTCGCGACCTATTTCTCCGGGCCGAAACTCCGCTGGATATTAGACAGCATTCCCGACGCGCGGAAGGCGGCGGAGAACGGCGACGCGCTTTGCGGCACGATGGACTGCTGGACGATCTGGCAGTTGACCGGCGGAGAGGCTCATGTCACCGACGTGACGAACGCGAGCCGGACGCTTATGATGAACCTCGAGTCGCTCGAATGGGACGACGGGCTGTTGTCGGCGATGGGAGTCCCGCGCGCGATGCTGCCGTCGATCAGGCCGTCGATAGACAGCAGTTTCTACGGCACGACGTCCGAGGGCATCCCGATCTCCGGCGCTCTCGGCGACCAGCAGGCGGCGCTTGTCGGGCAGGGGTGTTTCGATCCGGGCGAGGCGAAAAACACCTACGGCACCGGATGCTTTCTCCTCATGAACACGGGCGATAAGATCGTCCATTCGAAATGCGGCCTCATCACGACGGCGGCGTATCGATGGGACGGCAAGCCCGCCGTGTACGCTCTCGAAGGCTCGATTGCGATCACCGGGGCGCTCGTGCAGTGGCTCCGTGACAATATAGGTATTATCAAAACGTCCCCCGAGGTCGAGAAGCTCGCGCGTACTGTCGAGGATAACGGCGGGGTATATATCGTCCCCGCGTTCTCCGGGCTGTACGCTCCATACTGGCGGAGCGAGGCGCGTGGAGTGATCGCCGGACTGACCCGTTATGTCAACAAGGGGCATATCGCGAGGGCTGTACTCGAGGCGACCGCGCTCCAGACCGCCGATATTTTCGAGGCGATGACGACGGACGCCGGGCAGGGTATCCCGTCGCTCAAGGTGGACGGCGGGATGGTGATGAACGAACTCCTGATGCAGTTTCAGGCGGACATCCTCGGTGTGCCGATCATCCGCGCAAAAGTCACCGAAACCACCGCGCTCGGGGCGGCCTACGCTGCGGGGATAGCCGCGGGCTTCTGGAAGGACTTCGACGAAATCCGCGCGAACTGGGCGAAAGACCGCGAATGGAAACCTTCGATGAACGAGTCGAAACGCGCGGATGTCCGCAAGTTCTGGAAAAAGGCCGTAGATCGGACGATGGACTGGATGGAGTAACCGGAAGTGTTTCGAATAAAACCTGGGTGGAAAAATGACTTATAATATAGTAATCGTCGGAGCCGGGATTGTCGGCAGTATGCTAGCGCGTTACCTCTCGAAGTACGAGCTTCGCATACTCCTGATCGACCGCGCGTACGATGTCGGGACGGGCGCGAGCTGCGCCAATAG
>MIBE01000033.1:67205-89795 GCA_001829415.1 Spirochaetes bacterium GWF1_51_8 | reverse complement strand
CTTTTGCGCCGCTTTTTTATGCGGTTATTTTTCGGAGTATTTGCCAATTTATCTTGTGCGTAACGGGATACTTGTTTTTCAGTAAGCCCTATTTAAAAACAAAAGATATCTTCTTCAAGAACTCATCGCCGAAGGAGTTGTGGATAAAAGTCTTTTACGCTGATCACGAACCCATCGAGACGTATCTACATATAAATCCCGTATCACCCGATACGGACTTCGATCCGGAAAGCATCCGGTACAATTTCTGGCCGGAGTATCACGGCGCGGTAAAAAAGATTCGCTTTACGATTTGGGAAACGTTTCCCGGCACGAAGTACGACGATACCTGCATCTCGGAGATAAAAATTCTGGTGGGCTAAGGATTTTTCACGAACAACGACTTGAGACGTTCGAACACTAAAGCCGCACCTCGCAATAGATCAGCGGTGTAAAAGAATAGTTCACTGGGGGATATATGAAGAACCTACTCTTTGTTTTACCGCTCATCGCCGTATTCTACGCTGCAGCGGTATACTCTCAGGAAATCGGAGGCGGCGCGAATATGGGCGAGCAGTTTGAGAACAGTGTCGACGACATGGACGGGCAGGACGCCGAACTCCTCGGCGAAATCCTTCCCAAGAAAGTGATCGTCAAGCTCGTGTCTTCATCGACACTCAAACCCGAGGGCGCAAACAACTACTCGGTGAAAAACGTGCTCGATCAGAAATTCTCAACCTGCTGGGCTGAAGGAGTCAAAGGACAAGGAATCGGCGAATGGATCGAGATTAGTTTCAGCGACGGGGTTTATCTCGAAAAGATTGCTATTGCGAACGGCTATCTCAAAACGCCGGATCTGACTATAAAAAACAGCGCGGTTAAGGATTATAAACTAGTACTCTATTTCGACGAGCAGGTATGGACGGTAAAAGGAGAATTGGGTATCTGGGGAACTTCGCATATTGAACTCGATACGGATCAGGAAGTCCGGGACTATACGACAGTGATCGATCTCGCCGGCGGGATCAGTATCGACGGGCACGAGTTGCCCGATCAGCCGGTTATAAAACTCCGCATTTACATCGAGAGCGTCTATCCCGGGACAAAATACGAGGACACCTGCATTTCCGATATATTTCTCTACGGATTTGCCGAGGGTTACATCAATTAATTGCGCGGATTTTTCCAGATCATCAAGGAGCATGTTGAATGAAAAGCTGCATGGTTTTTTTATCGCTCATTTTCGCATTCGCCGCGAGCCTGCTTTTATCACCGCTCCGGGCTGATGGGGATTTCGACGACGGGCAAAACCTCAGCGGCGAATACCTCGATCCGGATTTTGTCGAAATACTCCCGCTATATCTGATAGAAGAGGCAGGTGCCTCGTCGACCCTAAAATCACAGGGTAAAAACACCTACGGGGTCGAAAACCTGTTCGATATGAACGCCGCGACCTGCTGGGTCGAAGGCGTCAAGGGTTACGGCAAGGGCGAATGGGTCGAGATCGGATTCCTCTACCCAATACATCTTACTGCGGTCGGATTCGCCAACGGCTACCAAAAAAGTAAAAAGGTCTACAACGAAAACTCGGATATTCACGAGATGAAAGTGACGGTCTGGTACGATTCCGAATCGGGCGGCGGAAACGAGAGTTTCATCTATATCTTCACCAAGCCCGGTTACTGCCAGGAAGATATTTATATCAAGTATAACGATTTGATCCGGCTGGCGGATTATCTCAGCACCTGCGGGATCAGGAAAATCCGTTTCACGATTCTGGATGTCTATCCCGGCGAGAAGTACGATGACACTTGTATCTCAGAAATCGTACTTTACGGCGGTTTGTCTGCCGGCGGCGATAGTGCACCTTGAACTGTTACTTCACGAACATCGAATTGAGACGTTCGATCGCGTACATCTTCACTTCTGTGGGATTGAGTCCCTTTTCCGGCGCGGTCAGTTCGATCTCGCGCATGAGGCTTTCCACAAACGAGTGCCCGGTCAGTCCCGGCGCGATAGCCGTCACCCCTTCCATCGACACCGGCTCGTACTTTATTTTCGAACGGTTCAGCGTGTCCTCGACCACCCGTTTTAACGTATCCGCAGAGGTGAACGACGGGGGCATTGTGCCGCGCACACGCACAATGAGCCGCGCCCTGTCCCTGTCCTCGACCGATGCGAGCAGTGCTTCGAGCTTCTCCGGTACGCTCGCCGCGTTATCGCCGATGTTGACCGCGAGATCGACCGCGTGCATATACTCGACCGGAAGATCGATCCGGCGTGTCTGCCAATCGCTACCCGTGACATAGACCGCCCGCCGCCCGAGGTCCGCGCTCGATGTCACGGCCGGAGCGCCGGGATACACCGCCGTAGTCGTGCGAGTCTTCCATTCGCGGGCGCCGTGGTAATGCCCCATCGCGGTGTAACGGCATAGCCCGTCGATCTCCTCCATGAACACCGGCATATATTTCTTCTCGTCCATCCCGTAAAAGAACTTGTTGTCGTAGAAACTCCCGTGAAGCATGACGACCGAGTTCCCGGGGTCCGCGGGGATTTTACCGATATCGGAAAATTCCGTCTTATCCTTGTACGGCACGCCCCAGAGCTCCACCCCGTCCATCTCGCGTTCGAGGAAAAACGAGCCGGTGTTGAGCACCTCGGAGTTCTTCGAGAGCCGTTCGATTCCCTTGAGAAAACCGAGATCGTGATTGCCGGGAATGATGTAGATAAATCCGCCGTACTTCTCGAACATGTCCGAGATCGCGCCTTCCAACGCGAGAGGCGCCTGCGCGTTATCGAACATATCGCCCGCGATAAGAATGTATCCGCAGTCCTCACGTTCGGCGGTGCCGAGCACGATCCTCAGGGTTTCGAGGGAATCTTTATCCCGCAGGTGCAGGTCGGATGTGTGTAAAAAATTCATCGGTCGTCCTATTTCATTTGTTTGAATCCGTCGAGTGAAAAAATTTCCTTTTCCGCTACGTCGGCTTTGATTTTAGTGAACTGGAACTGAGAAACCTTGTTCATCCCGCCGCCGCTCTCGGGGTCTTCGATAGTATGATACTTCATAAGAAACCCGTATTCCGGGTGACGGAAGAACGCGCCCATAATAAACGAATTCGCGAGTCCCGAGGTGTTCGTACGGATCTCATTCAGCATCGAAAACAGTTTTTCGTCGGTCGAGAAGTAGAGCTCGAACAGATCGCCGTCCTTGGCCTTACCCGAATACCCGGTGCAGGCAAACCCCGCGACCGTCGCGGATTTCCCGTTTGTTACCGGATGCAGCCCTTCGACAAACTTGAGCTTATAGTCGTGCGCCTGCTTCAGGTACTTTTCCTTTCCGCCCGCTTTATTCACCGGATGGTACTGGGTGATACTTTTAAAGTTGGTCTGCGGGGGATTGACCGTGATAATCACCTGCCAATATTGATTCCCATTATACAGCTTGTACGGCTCGTTCGCTTTCGGAGGCTTCGAGCCCATATAATTCAACTCCTTCATCAGGCTCCCGGACACGATCAGGACGTTGTTATGCCATGTGTTCGCGCCGTAGTACTTCACATTGCCGCCGGAATAAGTACCGTATTCGATCCTGTAGACCGGAACGGTTTCCGCGGCAAGCGTGAGAGAACAGCCGAGAAGCAGAACGAGTATATTCAAGATAAATCTCACTCATCCTCCGGGATAACACCGAATAAAAACCCAACACCATTATCGCCGACTCTATTTTCCCAATCGATGCCGTAGTGCCTTCATAGGATAGCATTCTTTGAGGTTAGTGGGGTAACACTACAGATTATTTCCTCTCAAATTTATAAAGATTTCATTCTAAAATCTTGTAGCCCTCCAGCGAGAAAAACTCGTTACTGAGCCGAATCTCGCTGAAACTACTTATGTGGTATTCCGGCAAAAATCCCGATATTTTCTTACTGGATGATAGTATTCCATAGTAACTGTGGTAGTAAAGTTTTTCCTGCACCCAAGCCCTGGCTAAGTCCCACGTCAATGCATTTACATAGTTATAAATGTGCATTGTAGTATCGCTTCTATCAAAAAAGATCGATACCTTCTCGGTATCAGATAGAATGACCGAATACTGGTGGATTCCAAGTGAATTTGCCAGTATACTTGTTTCCGATTGAATTTTAAGTGTCTCTAGTTTGGCATTCATTTTTGAAATTTTCTCATTAATTCCGTTAAAATAAACAAAATAACTATTCGCATCTGAGACATTATAGTATTTAGCGGTGATATCGTATGCAATTTTATTTTTCGAATCAATCCTGAATATTTCCCTGCCGGTAACTAATAGAAATAAATCGTCCACCGCTAACGGATAAACTATTAGTTTATCTTTAAATATGTAACATCTGAAACTCTCGTTGTCTATCGAAACTTTTAGATAGAATCCGGTCTCGTCAAAAGGCCATTCTTTTTTTACATATTTGGCACACGAAGCCACTATCACCGTTAAACAAACAATCCCGGCAAATATTCCGCGCATTTTACTCGTTTTCATATCCTATTCAATTTCCCGACTTATTGATTCCCGGCGGTCTCGGTATATCCGTCAAGCGAGAAAAAAGCGTCGCCGAGCGCGAATTCGCCGAACTCGTCCAGTATCCACGACTTCACGATCCCGTAGACTTCCGAGCTGGCGACAAACCAGCCGAAATCGGGGCGGTCGAAGAAATGCTGGAACGCGAGCACCTTAGCGAGCCCCGACGTGTTCTTTTCGAGCCCCGCGATCAGGTCTTTCATCTCCTGCGCGTCCGTGAAGTAAAGGTGCATATACTTGGCTTCGCCGGTTTTGGTGTCGTCATGGGCACTGTACTCCTTGGTCTTGAATCCCGCGATCGTCGTCTCATGCACGACATAGTACATTTGAAGTTGACGGAGAAGGTCGAGCTTGGCGTTCTTAGTTTTCGTGATCGATTCGATATATCCCTGCAGGCCCTTGGCGGGGTTCTCACGGTCGATCAGGAACGCGGACACGTCTGTGAACGTCTTCTTGTCCTCGTTCACTTCGACCATCTTGTCCCCGTTCACGATAATACATTTCCCGGGCGCGCCGCCGTATACGACTTTCATTTTATCATGATAGACATAAACTTTAATCGTTTCCCACGGTTCCTTCGCGCGTTCGGTGATCTGGATATAATATCCTGGATCGGTGAGCGAACCGGGTTTTACCGAGCCGCCCCCGCAGGAAACCATTGTTCCGGCGAGAATCGAGAGAATAAAAGCGAGAAATATCTTTTTCATCGAGAACCCCTTTTGAAGTTTTATCCGTCACCGGATATCATATTCTATCACGGTTTTGAGAGATAATCAACCATTCCCGTTCTGCCGGAATTCACCGCCGCCTACATTTCACCGGGCACCTCGGTGTAGCCCACGAGCGAAAAAGTCTCGTCGTCCAGTTCCAGTTCCTCGGCGATAATCACCTCGAATTCCGATCCCCAGTTGATCAGTCCCTTCTGGACATCGAGGTCTTCCATTTCAGGGATCATGCCGGATTTCATCAGGACGCCGTATTTCGGATGGGCCCTGAATACCGAAAGCGCGATCTCCTTCGGCAGGGACTTGACATTCTTCCCGATCGCCTTCACAAGACCGAGGAGCTTCGGGTCTTTGGAGAAATAAAGCTCGACCGGTTCATAGTCTTTATACTTAGCGGTATAGCCGTCGCATTGGAATCCCGCTATTTCTATTTTCTTCCCGTTCGCGGCGGGCTTCATCGCGTCGATAAATCCGTTCTGTTTCTTCAGGACTTTCTTCAGATATCCGGGGAACTCCTCGATCCCCTTTTTCTGCTGATCGGGATCGAACACGTATTTCGAGTAATCGTAATAAGTCATCTGCTGGGGCAGTTTCTGAATACACTTGTTACCGATAATCAGCTTATGCGGGCCTTCGCCCTTCGGGGTATCGTCCCCGTT
Source organism: Spirochaetes bacterium GWF1_51_8 (assembly GCA_001829415.1). Classification (GTDB taxonomy): domain Bacteria; phylum Spirochaetota; class Brevinematia; order Brevinematales; family GWF1-51-8; genus GWF1-51-8. Next base: position 83,874 of record MIBE01000033.1, on the reverse strand, counting down.
CCATTCCGCGACCGTCATCTTGTCGCCCATCATAAGGTAGACATAGTTGACCGTGTCGTTGACACCGTTATACTGCGCGATACGGATGAGGTATCCCGGGACGGGCTTTTTCACCGCGGCCTTGCCCGTCGACATCACCGTCATCCCCATCATTAAAACAACAAACGATAACACGAATTTCATACGTTCTCCCCGAAGCATCCGCCTCTTCCTTCAAATCGTTCTATAGTACGGTTCGATCAAAATAGCCGTGCGCGGGAAACAATTCCGTTCCCGGCGGCAGTATCCGCGACGCGCTATTGATAAAAAATGTTGTTTGTATATCGATATGCCTGAAAGATTCAAAGAGGGTATTGCCGACGATTTCAACTGTTGGAAAACAGAAGTATCCCGGAAATCGGCCTGAATATAGAAGAGAGAACAATCCGAACGAAACAAATAACAGCGGGATAAGATATTGCATCAAACTCCCCCTTCCGCGATCTGTCTCCAGTCAAATAACGCGCCGTGATGTCAGGCCTTCGCCTGTTCTTCGCTTGCTTCCTTCAGGATCGCGAGCACCTTCGCGGCTACCTCGGTAGCAACCGGGGGCATGCCCTCGGAGGCTTTTACACTTACGCCTTAGCTTGCTCTTCGCTTGCTTCCTTCAGAATCGCCAGTACCTTCGCGGCTACCTCGGTAGCAACCGGGGGCATGCCCTCGGAGGCTCTTACACTTACGCCTTCGCCTGCTCCTCGCTCGCTTCCTTCAGAATCGCGAGTACTTTCGCGGCTACCTCAGTTCCTCCGGGGGTACATTTGTTATGCGCGATCTTGTCCTCGACTATCGCGTCGGCGTAACCCGCGCACCCGGGGTATCCGCACGCCCCGCAGTTATAACCGGGGAGCGTGTGAATGATCTTCTCGATCTTGGGATCGAGCTTTACCTCGAAGAATTTCGCGAACAAGGCGATCATTACGCCCAATAATACGCTCAGGATGAGCATAAAAAGTGTTGAATTCAAGATTAACATATTCCCTCCCTAACCGAGCTTTACTATGCCCATAAACCCGAACATCGCGAGCGACATGATAGTCGCCGTGATAAACGCAATGGGCAGGTCTTTGAACGCGGCGGGGACATCGGCGTTTTCGAGACGTTCACGCACCCCGGACATCATCACAAGCGCGAGGGTGAAACCTATTCCGGCCGCGAAACCGAACACGATGCTCTCCAGAAAATCGAAATTCTTCTGGAGCACGAGGAACGCCGATCCGAGGATAGCGCAGTTCGTGGTAATCAGCGGAAGGTAGATACCCAGCGCCTTATATAGCCCCTTGCTCAGTTTCTTCAGGACGATCTCCACAAGCTGGACGAACGCCGCGATCACGAGGATGAACACGCTGATCTGGAGGAATTTGTCCAGGCCGAGCGGGATCAGGATATATTGGTTGATCGGGTAAATAATCATGATCGACATCACGAGCACGAATGTTACGGCAAAACCCATCCCGATAGCGGAATCCATTCTCTTCGATACGCCGAAGAACGGGCAAAGCCCGAGAAACTGAGACAGGATGAAGTTATTGACGAAAATGGCGCTGATGATGATGACAAAAAGTTCGTTCATTCGATCCCCCTACGCCGCTTTGTTCGCGGCGGCGGCTGCCGCGGCGGTTTTTTTCAGCGCTTTTGCTTTTTCTTCTTTTTTATTCTTCCGGTATTTGATCACCGCGAGCATCAGTCCCATCAGGAGAAATCCGCCCGGGGGAAGGATCATCACAATCGCCGGGGAAGTCAGGATAGTCGCGACATTGATGACATTAGGATCGTTCTGCACGGCCTGACCGAAGTTGTAAATCACGCCGATACCCGCGAAACGCAGGGTGATCGTTCCGTTGCCGAAAATCTCGCGGATCGCGCCGATCACGACGAGCGCGAGAGTGAACCCGACACCCATTCCCAGCCCGTCCAACGCGGACTTCCAGACCGTGTTCTTGTTCGCGAACGCTTCCGCGCGGCCGAGGATGATACAATTCACCACGATCAGCGGGATATAAATACCCAGCGCCCTGTTGATATCCGGGGTGAACGCCTGCATTAAAAGCGCGATCAGCGTCACGAATGACGCGATCACCATGATGTATGCAGGAATACGCACGGCGTCCGGGATAAATTTACGCAGTAAGGAAATAAAAATATTCGAACATACCAGCACGAATATGACCGATACTCCCATCGCGAGCCCGTTGATCGTCTGGGTGGTCACAGCAAGGGTCGGACAGAGCCCGAGAATAATCACGAAGATCGGGTTCTCCCGGAGAATCCCTTTTACAAATTCCTGCCAGCCCGAAGTCCTCGGGATATTGTTTGTTTCGTTGGTACTCATTTCGCGCCTCCATCGGCCGTGTGGGCCAAGTTAGTGTTGGTAGCGGGCACGGGAGCCGCAAGCTTCAACTGCTCGAACGCGAGCTTGAGGTTGTTCGCGACAGCCATCGAGGTAATCGTCGCCCCGGTAATCACATCCAGATCGTACTTGACATAGTCGGCCTTCGACCCGGGAACCTTGTCCCTTGTCAAGCCCGCGAACTGTTCCAGCCATGTCTTTTCGACACATTTATACCCGAGGCCGGGGGTTTCCGACGATGCCGCGAGGACAAACACCTTATCGACAGTTTGGTCGTTCTTGACACCGATCAGCATCACGACTGGGCCGCCGTATCCGGTTTTATTCTTCTTGAATACATAACCGATCTGCTGTTTCTGGCTGTCATACCCGATATAAAACGGGTCGCCGTTATTCGTTACTTTATCGAATGTCACCGCGCCGGCGAGCACCGCCTTAAGCGCGTCCTGTTCCTCTTTAAGAACCGTATCGTTAATCTTTCCTTCCAGCATCTGGTAGGTCAGCCCGAGAGCCGCGGCGAAGAAGACTGAAATTACGATCAAAGGATACACTGTTTTCAGTATGTTTTTCATTTAGCACCTCCCTTGACCAGTACGGCTTTACGGGCGCCGAAGATTTTAGGACGGATATATCTGTCGAGGATAGGAACGAAGAAGTTCATGAACACGATGGAATAACTGACGCCTTCCGGATACCCGCCCCAGAGACGGATGATGACGGTCAGGATGCCGAGCATGATACCGTAGATCAACGTGCCCGGGATCGACATCGGAGAGGTCACGTAGTCGGTCGCCATGAAGAACGCGCCGAGGAAGAGACCGCCCGAAAGGATATGATAGACCGCGTCGCCCTTGAACCATCCCCATCCCATCGGCAATCCGCCGAATATCCAGATGAGAACCGCGACCGTCACGATATAGATAATCGGCAATACCGGCACCAGCACCTTGCGGAACATGAGGTAGAACGCGCCGATCAGGATCGCGAGCGCGGAAGTTTCACCGATACACCCGGGGATATTCCCGATAAACAAGTCCCAGTAACTGTATACACTCGACGGCGCAGTAGAGACGCTCGCCTGACTCACCGCGCTGAGCGCGTTGGTGGCCTGAGCCGCCGTCTCGTACATTCCCTTGAGCGCCCCGAGAGGCGACGCCCCGGTGATCATATCGACCTGCACCTGATTGGTGATCAGGTTGGTCTGGATCGAGTTCGATATCTGCGAAACCTGCTGAATAATATTGTTGGTATAGTAGGGAACTTTTTCGATAATCACGTCGCTCGCCTGCATAAAATCCAGTCCCTTCGCCATCATGGAAGGAACAGTGGGCGACCAGACATTGACCATTGCGCCGGACCATGCCGCGAGCACGAAGATACGTCCGCCGAGCGCGGGGTTCATAATATTATGCCCCAGTCCGCCGAACGCCCATTTGACGATCCCAATCGCGAAGATGCTCCCGAATACCGTAACATACCACGGCGCGGACGGGGGCAGGTTGAACGCGAACAAGAGGCCGGTGATCACCGCGCTTCCGTCGGCGACCGAGATCGGCCGTTTTAACATGAGATTCATGATTATTTCAGTAATAACCGCCGTCGCGACGCTCAAGCCCATCACGACAGCTGCGTGATAGCCGAAGAAATAGATACCCGCCGCCGCGGCCGGGATGAGCGCGATCACGACGTCCCACATGATCCTGTGCAGGGTCAGCGGTGAGTGGATATGCGGTGAAAAGGGCGCCGTTGCCGCCTTGCCCCCTTTAGCCTTAGCCATTATGCCCTCCTGAATAGTCTAAACCGTTTCTAATCATATTCTACGCGAACTTTATCGAAAACTCCACCTTTAAGCTCTTTTTCAAATTCTGTGGGTTTCAGTTCTTCCTCGATGACACTTTTTATATACCCGAAAATCTTCGTTTCACGGAATTTTTCTGTCGTTTTTACTTCTAAAACAAAATCCTTCTTATAAAAAACCAATTCCCGATAATTCATGTTATCAGAATGAGTGAGGTATCCCAGCACTAGGATACTACCCAATGCTTTCTTGAGATTCTCGTTTACAGTCTTCAATAAAAAGTATTCCTCTTTCCACCCTTGTTTCATTTTTGATGTGTTCCATTCGGTCTTTTCAATTAGAATAACTCTTTCGCTGTCTTCGTCAATTTCCATTTCATCGCAACGGGATACATGATTTCCGGCGTTGAATTTCCCGCACATTTCGTCGGCCAGTTTCTCGAAATCAATCCGTGCACCGATGCTCATCGTTAAAACCCTTTTACAATTTCGTAGTAAACTTTCAGATACTCCGCAGTCGGCACTTCCCTATCTTCCAGCTCCAGCGTCCTCGCGTGATTTCCGTCTTCCTTCCGCTCGAATTTCCACACGTCGAGGTTAAACTCCGCGTCATGCTTGAGAAACCAATTCATCTTCTCGATAAACACATCCGAGTGCGTTGCGATAAAAACCTTCACTCCCTTCTTGGAGATTTTATAGAGCAGTTCCGCCATTACTTCTATCCACGCCGGGTGCAGGCTGACTTCCGGCTCGTCGATGATGAGGGTGTCCTCGATCAGTCCATGCTTCATCGCGAGGATGAGCGGCGCGAATGTTTTCAGCCCGGAAGCAACTGCTTCTAAGGGATATTCTTTCCCCTTTTCCATGACTATTATTTTATTATCACTTATATTAAAGTCTGCATTTATTATCGTAACTATTTCGTTTAATTCTTGCGTAAATCTATCGCTGTCTTTTTTTCTTTTCGCATCGCTTACTATAAACAAATCGTAAACAAGGTCGGAAATGTAATTAGAAAAAATCGCGTTGTCTGCATAAAACCTCTGTATTGCAAAAATTCCTTTATAATAGTCCCCAAATCCATTCGGACTGATTGCGATAGTTTTTCCGATTAAAGCATTGTATTTATCTTCTATAACCTTTTGTTTTGAATTCTTATTTTCTTGATAAACAATTTCATTGCACCGGAAGATTATATTTAAATCCGAACCATTTCCCCAACTGGCTCCAAATCCTGCATGTACAAAATTCGTTTCCAATTCATGATAAAAAAGCGGATGAAAAATTTCTAAATAATTTGTATTTTCTTTTTTGATACTAATAATTCTTTTTTCAAACTGCGCCTCAGACAACGCCGAAAGAAACGAATACACCAGCTTCAGCGCCTGCGTCTTCCCGCTCTTGTTTTCCCCAAGTAGTAATACCACGTTCGACTCGTCCGGTGACGAAAGATCGAACTCCTTCAGGCTGAGAAAATCGTTACCCTTTAAACCGATATTCATTTCACCCCTATCCCGCCTGCTTCGCGGCGGCCGCCTGTTTTCTTCTCCAGAAACCCTTACCGAAACGGAACATCGCCACGAGCGGGATTGTCGACGGGCACACGAACGAGCATGAGCCGCATTCGATACAATCCAGTAACCCGCGGTCGACCGCTTCCTCGAGAAGGCTTTTATCTACCAATACCTTTAAATACCAGGGTTCCAGCCCGATCGGGCAGACAAACTGACAACGCGCGCAGCGGATGCAGGAATAGTCGTGGGGGATATAATCCTGCTTCTTGGTCAGGACAACGATGCCGCTCGAGGACTTCGTTACCGGGAACTTCATATCGGTCAGTTCGAGGCCCATCATCGGCCCGCCCGCGATCACACTTCCGTGGTCCGCCGGTATCCCAAACTCGTCGATCAGCTCCTGCACCGGAGAGCCGATACGCACCTTATAGTTCCCACGGTTTTCGACATTTTCGCCGGTGAACGTCAGCCCGCGTTCGATCAACGGTTTCTGATAGACCACCGCCTCGTAGATAGCGTAGACCGTCGCGACATTCTGGACGACTGCGCCTATATCCGACGGCAGCCCGCCCGACGGCACCTGCTTGCCGGTCAACGCCTCGATGAGCTGTTTTTCCCCGCCCTGCGGGTAACGTGTCCGTAAGGCGTAAACCTCGATAGAACTGTCGCCCGCCGATGCCTTCGACATCGCCTCGATAGCGTCGAGCTTGTTCTCCTCGATACCGATCATGACCTTGTTTATCCCGAGTATCTTCTTGACGATCCCGATCCCTTCGACGATCTCGTCCGGCTTCTCGAGCATCAGACGGTGGTCGATGGTGAGATACGGTTCGCACTCGGCGCCGTTCAGTATGAATAAATCCATTTTCTTTTCTTTAGGGGGAGAGAGTTTGACATGGGTAGGGAAGGTCGCGCCGCCCATTCCGACAATGCCGGCGGTTTTGACCATCTCGAGAAGTTTCTCGCCGGGGAGCTTCGAGTAATCGAACTTCCTGTCGTACCAGTTGCGGATCGTGCCGCCGGTCTCGATGATCACATACTCCACGCCCTTCGCGGTAAGAGTATCCGCCTTCTCGACAGCGGTGACAGTGCCCGATACGCTCGCGTGGATATTCGCCGAGATAAACCCGACCGCCTCGCCGATCAACTGCCCTTCTTCGACCTTATCGCCGGCCTTGACAAGCACCTTCGCGGGCGCGCCGATATGCATATTCATCGGTATCCGCACAATCTTGGGAAGGTGAGCGTTGGTGATAGGCTTGTCCGATGTGTATTTCGAATCGTGCGGATGTATCCCGCCCTTTTTGAAATGTTTTAATTCCATATCCGCCTCCGTTTGATCTGAAGAATGCTTTTCAGGCTGTCTTACGATATACCCTATTATGATATTTCCGATTCGCCAAATAGTCAATTTTTCAGGGAATTGAGAGACGGGATAAGGGGTTAATCGATTAAATTGCTTAATTTTCGGGCAAATTCGTCATGGATTTTCCGCCATCCGGTTTCAGCTTCTTCGATAATCTGCCGGGTATGTGAAAAATCGATGGTGATATGCGAGCCGGGCGACATCCGGTTATTGATACTTTCCGCGATCAGTTCGTCGGTCACTTCGATAGATTCAATTTCTTTAGCGGCCTCTTTATAGGCGTCGCGGAACGGTATCCCGTCCTTGGCCTTGGCGAACGCAAGATCGGTCGCGAAAATCCCGGGCGTCATCAGTTCGGCGATCCGCTCCGGATCGAAACGGGTATGCTTCAGCACCACGCTCATCGCGGCAATCGAACCTTCGGTGATCTCGAGCGCCTTCATCATCGGCTCCTTGGACTCCTGCAAGTCCCGCTGGTAGCCTGAGATCATCCCGTTCGTGAGGGATTTGATCAGCACGGAGCAGGACATCACGGTGCTCGCGCGGCCTCGGATCAGTTCCAACGGGTCTGGATTGCGCTTCTGCGGCATGATCGAGCTTCCGGTCGTGACTTCGGCGTCGTGAGTAATATACCCGATCTCGTCCATCCCCCACAGGATCATGTCGGCCGACATCCTCGAAAGGTCGTGCATCACCGCCCAGCATCCGTCGGCGATCAACGCTTCCAGCTTCCCGCGCGAGTTGTGCGCGTAGACCGGGCTTTCCATCACCCGCGAAAACCCCATCAGTCCGGCGGTCATCTCCCTGTCGAGGGGAATAGGCACACCGAAACCGCTCCCTGTTCCCAACGGGTTCTGGTCGGCAATATCGAAAAGCGTCTTCAGCAGGGCGAGGTTATCCAGCCCCGCCTCGATAAATCCTTCCGCCCACATCGCCACCGTCATCGGCATCGCCTGACGGGTATGGGTGTATCCCGGGATCGGGGTCGCGCCCTCACGTTCGGCGAGAGCGGCCAGCTCCTTCAGGAACCCGGTCAGCTGGAGGACTATTTTCAGGATCGTATCTTTTTCGTAGAGCCGGACAAGCACAAGCACCTGGTCGTTGCGGCTGCGTCCGGTATGGAGCTTTTTCCCGGCCTCGCCGATCCGTTCGGTCAACAGGTTCTCCAGCTTGGAATGGACATCCTCGTCGGAAACCGTGAGCTCGATCGTATCGCCGTATTCTTTGTAGAGTTTTTTAATCTCGCCGCGAAGCGACGCCAATTCCGCGCCGTTCAGAATACCGATCTTCGCGAGCATCTCGGCATGCGCCGCCGAGGCCGCGAGCTCGTAACGGAACAGCTTGCGGTCGAGGATGTAGTCGTTACCGACAGTATAGCTTTCGATCACCGGATCGAGTTTCGCCCCGCCCTTTTCCCAAACTTTCGCCATATCCGCCTACCGCATCAGTTCGTGCATAATCGCCTTCTGGGCGTGCAACCTGTTTTCGGCCTCGTCGAAGATCACCGAACGCGGCCCGTCGATCACCTCGGCGGATACTTCCTCCCCCCTGTGCGCGGGGAGACAGTGCAGGAAGAGGTAATCCGGTTTCGCGAGCGCGGCGAGTTTCGAGTCGATACTGTATCCCGCGAACGCCTTCCGTCTCGCCTCGGCCTCTTTTTCCTGCCCCATCGACGCCCAGACGTCGGTAGTGAGGACATCGGCGCCTTCTGCGGCGGTTTTAACATCGCGGGTCGTCACGAATTTCGCGCCGGACACCGCCATATTGCTTTTTATCTTCTCTATAATAGCCGGGTTCATGTCGTATCCCTCGGGCGACGCGATGGAAAAGTTCACGCCGAGCTTGGAGCAGAGGAGCGCGAGCGAATGCGCGACATTGTTGCCGTCGCCGATAAATGCCACTTTCAGCCCCTCGACCCTGCCCTTCCGTTCGATCACCGTCTGCATATCGGCCATCGCCTGGCACGGGTGCAGGAGATCGGTCAGGCCGTTGATCACGGGGATACCCGCGTACTTGGCGAGTTCTTTGACCTCGTTATGCGAGAACGTGCGGATCATGATGCCGTCGAGGTAGCGCGAAAGGACGCGTGCGGTATCTGCTATCGTCTCGCCCCGTCCGATCTGGATATCGTTGGAACTGAGGAATATCCCCATTCCGCCCATCTCGTAGATCCCCGCCTCGAACGAGACACGGGTGCGGGTGGACGACTTGGTGAAGATCATGCCGAGCTTTTTATCGTCGAGCGAATGACGGAATTTTTTTCTATCCTTCTTCATCTTCATCGCGAGCTCGAGCAGTCCCATGAGCGCGTTTTTGGAAAAATCGTTGACGGTGAGGAAATCCTTTTTTCCTTCGATCATCGTAACCTCCGGGGAAATAATACGGGAAACTTTTATTGTATCATAGTATCGGAAAAAAGTGAAGCAAGGTAAAACTGAATAAATCCCGAGAAACCCCAATAAAAAAGCGGACTGCCGAACGACAGCCCGCGGTGTGGGCATGTTGACGAAGTCATGAAATACACGATTTTTTGTCACTGCGAGACGCGAAGCGGCGAAGCAGTCTGTTTTATATATATACCCAGTTATTAAATAGATTGCTTCGGCTATGGTTCGGCAAGCTCACCACGACGCCTCGCAATGACAAAATGAGTTTGTCATCAAGCCCTGTAGGAAAATGTGTATCCTTACCAGTGATAGATAAACACCGAACCCTGATCGCCCAGTTCTATGTCGTCGAGATAAACCCCGATTGCGCCCTCCGAGCCGTCGTAGGATAACGCCGAGGCCGCGCCGAAATAGTCGCTGTCCTGGGGGTCTGCGGCGACAAGCTTTTTATCCTGCGTCCATACATACTCCGATTCGCAGCGGAAACCGTAAACCGCGCCCTGCTGATTGTTCTTGAAACTCGCCCAGCCGATCACGTATTTCCCGTCGCCGGAAATAGTGACAAACGAACCGAAATGGTCGCTCGGTTCCGCGTCTGTATGAACCAGCTTAGTTTGATCCCAATACTCTTTATACTTCAGGACATAGACCGCGCCGGTGGTGTTCGTCGTGCCGAAATCGGCGTTGAACGAACCCGCGGCGATGACCTGTCCGTCGTCGGAAATATCGAGGGAGTAGCTGAACTGATCGCCGGCCTGGCCGTCGAAGGAAGCGATAAACGCGCTTTCCGCATACCCCGCGCCGTTCCATTTGTAGACATACACGCTACCCTGGTCGTTATTCGCCCCGACCGTATCGAGCCATGAGCCGACCGCGACCACATGCCCGTAAGCTGAAACCGCGACACTGTAGCCGAACGCATCCAGAGCCGCGCCGTCCGATGCGGTCAGGATGTATTCCGTAAAACTGACATTGTTGAGGCGGAACACATAGGCGCACCCCTTGGAACTGTTCTTCCACCTTCCGCCCGCGACAACCGTCCCGCCGTCCGGGGAAAGGTCGATGCATTCTCCCATATTCAGATTATTAGTCGCGTCGGACGGAATAATCTTTCCTTCGACCCATTCCATGTTGTCCCATCGGTAGACATAGACGGCGCCGGTATTTGTGAATTTTCCGACATCCGCCGACGAAGCCGAAATGGCGACGGTCTTCGCGTCGTCGGAGATAGCCACGGATTTCCCGAACAGATCGCCCCATCCGCCGTCGGACGCTGTAAACTTGTAGACCTCCGTCCATCCGAGTTTATCGTTCCAATAGTATAGATATGCCGCGCCCTGATCCTGCTGCCAGACATCCCAGACACCCGGGGCGCCCACAAGGACAAACCTGCCGTCGCCGGTCATCGCGACCGATTTCCCGAAATTATCCCCGCCCGCGGGTTCGGACAGGTAGACCTGCTTGACCGGCGGTTTCGGGATAGCCGCGTTATTATTTTGTTCGACTGAACCGCATCCTGAAAACACCGCGGCCGCAACGATTACCGCGCATACACCGAACCTTTTCATAGCTTCCTCCAGAAGATGATACTTTTATTTTATCATAGTTTCTTTATATTTCAACAATTAATCCGTAACTTTGCCCGATTCGGAACATTTTCCGCGTTCTTGCGTTTTTTCCGCCTAAATATTATCATTATTCCGCATATTATGGAGGAACTTATGAAGGTAGTGACAGCGGAATCTCTCAGGGAATTCCGGAGAACGGTCGGCGAGGTGGACAAGGGGATTCTCACCCGTGTCGCGGAGATTATCGAGGAAGTCCGCGAACGGGGCGACGACGCACTGATCGATTTCAGCCGCCAGTTCGACCGTGTGGAGGGCGAGTACTCGATCGAAGCGACCGAGGACGAGTTCGAGGCCGCACGCGAACACGTTACCCGTGAGAAAGGCGAAGTATTGCAGTACTTTCTCAACGCCGCGGCGAATATCCGTCACTACCACGAGCACCAGCGCGAGTCCTCATGGATGTTCACCCGCGACGGCAACCTGTTCGGCCAGCTCATCCTTCCCGTGGAGAAAGTCGGGGTGTATGTCCCCGGCTGGAAGGCGTTCTATCCGTCGTCGGTGCTGATGAACATCATCCCCGCCAAGGTAGCGGGAGTCGACGAGGTGGTGATCTGCACCCCGCCGAATATCCATGGCAAGGCCAATCCGCTGGTACTGACCCTCGCGAGGGAACTGGGCGCGAGTAAAGTCTATAAGTTGGGGGGAGCGCAGGCTATCGCCGCTCTCGCCTACGGCACCGAATCGGTCGCGCCGGTCTCGAAGATCACCGGGCCGGGGAATATCTATGTCGCTACCGCGAAACGGCTGGTTTCGGGCTTTGTCGGCATCGACTCTATCGCGGGGCCGTCGGAAGTAGTTCTTCTCGCCGACCAGAGCGCCGACCCTGAGCTTGTTGCGATCGACCTCTGCGCGCAGGCGGAGCATGACGAGTCCACGGCGGTGTTCCTGATCTCGCCCAGCCGGAGCTTTATCGACCAGGTGAATATGATACTCGATAGGCTTGTGCCTACCCTCGAACGGAGGCATTTTATAGAACCGGCGCTGAACCTGAACTCGTTCGCGGTGGCGGTGGACGATATCGAGCAGGCTTTCGATATCGTGAACAGGATCGCGCCCGAGCACCTCGAGGTAATGCTGGATATGGACTCGAGCGAGCTTTTTACACGTATCCGCAACGCCGGGGCGATCTTTATCGGGAACTACTCCCCCGTCGCTACAGGCGATTATTACTGCGGGCCGAACCACATCCTGCCGACAAACGGGACGTCAGTGTTCTCGTCGCCGCTCGGGGTGTACGACTTCATCAAACGGAGCAGTTTCCTCAGCATATCGGAGAGTTATTTCCGTGAGAAAGGCCCCGAGATCGAGGCTATGGCGAGATTTGAGGGTTTGGAAGCGCACGCTTTGTCGGTCAGGAAGCGTCTGGAAGGGCCGCGGGGAGAGTAAAGATAAACGTCGAGCCCTTGCCGGGATTCGATTCCACGCGGATCGTCCCGCCGTGGCGCTCGACTATCTTCTTGCAGACAGACAGCCCGATCCCGCTCCCCTCGACCTCCGAGTTAGCCCGGTGAAACAGTTCGAACACCTTGCCGATCTGATCTTTATCGATTCCTACTCCGTTGTCGATCACCGAGATGGAGTGCAGGTTTCCTTTTTTTTGATATTCGATACGGATTATCGGAGGAGTTCCGTGTATAGAATACTTGATCGCGTTATTTAAAAGATTCAGCATCAAACGGGACAATTGCGGGAAATCGCCGTAGACTACCGGGAGTTCCGGCACCGTGATCGTTGCCCCGCTTTCATCGATATGAAGCTTCAGGTTCAGTATAGCTTCATGGATAACCGAATTGAGAGAGACGGCCGAGAAATTTGTTTTCGTACTCCCGAGCATGCTGAAATCGATCAGGTCCTGTATCAGAACTGACATCCGCTTCGTGGTACTCTGAGCCATCGTAACCAGTTCGAGCATTTCCTTATCGCTGATCGGACATGTATCCACCTTATCTTGTATCAGGCTTAAAAAGCCCGAGATCGTATGAAGCGGCGCTTTCAGGTCATGCGAGGCAATATACGCGAATTGTTCGAGGTGAAGGTTGCTTTCGATCAGTAATCTCTCCTGTTCCTTCTGGCGCGTAACATCGATGATCAGCCCCTTGAACCACGCCGGATTATCCTCGGACATGATCGGCGCGCTGTAAAACAAGACTGGAGTTTTCATAAAATCGTCGATCACCAACTCGCATTCCATGCCGAGAATTCTCTCCCGTGTCATACGGATCAAGATGTCTTTTTCTTCAAAGCGGAAAAGGTCCAGTAATCTATTTTTTTCCGGAGAAACATCCTCTTTCAGTCCCAACTGCTCTTTCATAAAACGGTTCATGTAGAAGATTTTCCCTTCGCCATCCGCTTCGAATAACGAGATCGGCAGGAGTTCGGAAAGTTCCCTATAGCGAATCTCGCTCTGTTTCAGTTCCCGGAACAGAACCTTCTGGGGATCGATAAAACCGGTTTTGACAATCGCGCGGTAGATCATGTAAAAAGAACCGAGTTTGAAAAAATGCCCGATCATATTAAAGACATCTTGATTGGTGAAATAGAGAGTGAAAAACAACTCCTCGATCATGGTTAAGAGGATCGAGGCGAGAAGCAGTTTGAAAACCACCGGATCGAATTCCTTCCGGCAGTAAATAAGAACACCCCCTCCCGCGGCAAGTATCGCGATGATTACATATTCGCTGATAATTTTGAAGGGAGTCTGCCCGGAACCCGCGACAAAGGTGATCGGGAAGATTTTCCACCAGAGTATAGATGAGATAAGTATAAGCATGACAATCGAAAAGATTAAAACCGTGAGATAGGGATGCTTATATTCCCGTTTTTTTACAAAGAAGAGTCCCGCGAGCAGGCTGATACTTTCCATTAACCGCGCGCCGATCCAGAATTGCGAGGCATAATAGTGGTCGCCGGTAAAGATCGTCATCCCGTCGAACGAAATAACATGGATCAGGTCTATCCCTCCGACAAACAAGTAAGCGATCCCGATAAATACCAGATACCCGTTGGCGATCGTTTTCCGGGAATTCCATGTGATGAAGAAGATGGAACCGGAGACTATGATACTGAGGATTTCGGCGAGGGAGTGGAATAATAAGTAGTTATAAAGACTCGAAAGATAGAGTCCCGCAACGAATAGAATTACAAAACCCGCGATTCGGGCTCTGGATAACATCGAACTACTCATGCCCTATTTTACGAGCATAGTTCCTTTTTGTCAATATTTGAACTATTTTTCGTTTGCGTAATTCCGCGCTCCCTATTAAAATACTTCCATCGAGGATATAACGATGATACCCGCTTTTTTCGCCTTCCTGACAGGCATTCTCATCACGGTCAATTCCGCCGGGATGCCATGGTGCGTGCTCTTTATCCCGCTGCCGTTTCTACTGCTCACGCGCCTGATCTATAAAAAACTCCCTCTCTTCAACCTTGCCCTTCTCTTCCTGTTCTGGACAGGCGGATTTCTCGGCGGGTATACTGCGGCCGCGGACGGCGATTCGTACAAGGACGACGCCGTAGTGCTCGCTCCGTTGTATATCGAGGCGGATATGGAGATCGGCGGTTTCCCCGACATCATGGCTGCGGGCAAGGACGGCGCTCTCGAGTATATTGTGCGCGCCGGGCAATACCAGCTTGTTTCGCCCTATATCGGCGGGATGTACCCGACATTGAAGGCGCATATCCGGGGCTGGCTCTACCCCTACTCGAACGGCGGCGGACGTATTTACCTCAACGACTTCCCGGGCGCGTCGGGCGACCCCGCTGTCTATCCCTCTGCGGGATTTGTCGTGACCTCCGACGGCATTGCGCCGTTATCGCTCGTATCCGCGATGCGGGAATGGACGGCGCGGCAGTTTCTCAGAACAGAAAACCCGTCCGTCCGCGCCCTTCTCTTCAGCCTCCTGATCGGCAACCGATACTTCATGAGCTACACCGATACCCAGTCTTTCCGGATGAGCGGCGTTCTACATATCCTCGCGCTTTCCGGGATGCATGTCGGCGCGATCAGCCTCGGTATCGTGTTCATCCTGAAACGCCTCATGGAAGAAAAGCATGCTTACCTCGTCTCGACTTTTCTCGTGATCCTGTACGTCGCGCTCGGCGGAATGTCCCCTTCGCTCGTCCGTTCGGGGATCATGTTCGTGACCTACACCCTGCTGAAAGGCGCGGGACGGAAGCCCGACTTCCTCGACATTCTCGTTTTCAGCGCGTTCGTTCTCCTCGCGGCCGATCCGCTCCTCATCCGCAATATCGGTTTCGTCCTGAGCTATGTATCGACCGCGGCGATCATCCTGCTGAACGATTCATTCCGCGACAGGCTCCGGCTGAAGGGTTATTTCGGGAACATCCTCTCCGGGACGCTCGCCGCGAACCTCACCACCGCGCCGTTTCTCTTCTATTACTTCAAGGGCGCGAGCCTGATCTCGCCGTTGACAAACTTCCTCATCGTTCCCTACTTCGGGCTGATCCTCGGACTGCTCTTTCTCCATTTCTTCCTGAGTCTCGCGGGAGTATTTATCCTCGAAGTACCGATCGAGGGAATCTGGTGGGGTGTCTCGGCGGTATCGGATATCCTATCGCGCCCGGCGTTCAGCTATATCCGTATCGGTGAGTTCGGCGCCGTTCCGCTCGGGCTCAGCCTCGCCGCCGTCTGCGCGGCGCTTAACCTCTACCCGCGCCTGCGGTATAGCCGGATATCGCGGAAGATCGCCCTGTCATTAGGCGCTCTGGGAAAATGAAAACAAATCCGGCATAGCACACTTTTTAATCACTCTATTTTCTCTTGACATAATATTAATCATTGTGTAAAATACTTCGTGCCGGAATTATATCCTATATTTTCATCACTTTTTCTATCTCATTGTTATATATATAGATAAAGACCATATTAATTTATTTTTTATGAATACTATTTTGGCATTGCCCTTGCTATAGTATATGCGTACCCGATTGAATTGAAAAAGGATGACGAATGAAAAAAGTCGAAGCGGTCATACGCCCCTCGTCGTTACAAAGGATCAAGACGGAGCTTTCCAGTCTCGGTATCCATGGAATCACCGTGCTGGAAGCGGGGGGCTACGCCAGACAGCGGGGGCATAAAGAGCTGTACAAGGGCAAAGAGTATGACGCGGAGCTGATCCCGAAATTGATGATTATGCTCGTCACGAAGGACGACATGGTCGGGAAGATAGTCGAAAAGATTTCCGAGGTCTGTTATTCAGGCGAGATCGGCGACGGCAAAATATTCATTTCGCCGATCGAAGATGTCTACCGGATACGGACAAAGGAAAACGGGGAACAGGCTTTATAGAGAGACGGACGGTACCGGTGAGAGCCGGTCACAATAGATTTCAAAACTTTTTATAGGAGGAGAACATGAGAGTTCTTCGTAATGTCGCGTGTTTCGCGGTGGTTGTTTTGGGTACCGTCATGATGCCTTCGAATAAGGCCGAAGCCTATTCGTATAACGCTTGGGTGGGCTTGACCGGCGATAAGACGATTGCGATCAATCCGTTTATTTATGGGAGTATTGCCCCCGGACCGTTCAGCGCTGCGTATGAGAACGTAATCGGCGTCGGTATCGGAAGTAT
>MIBE01000033.1:63483-67198 GCA_001829415.1 Spirochaetes bacterium GWF1_51_8 | reverse complement strand
TTCATGATTAGTGTTGGCGCAACCCCATGGGGGATGATTCGCTTCGGATTAGGCGATCCCAATCAGATCGTCGCGCTTAAGGCTACTGCCGGGCTCGGCGATACTAATTCCGGAACCGGTACGTTCGGCCCGCATTATCATGGGGTTTTCAACTTGAGTGAAAGCTTCGTCCTCGAAGCCAATATCTGGGCTGATTTGTCGTATAAGGCTATTAGCGATATGACGATTACCGCCGTTATCGCGCCTGTGATCAAGTTCGATAAGGACGCGAGCGTCGCGGCCTTTATCGAGATCGATCCCGTGCTCACTCTCGCCGGCGGCACTTCCGCTTTCGCGATGAATATCGTTCCGGGTGTCTCTTTTATGAACGGCACCTTCTCTATCGGGGTTTCGATCAACAATGTAACCGGCACTAACGTCACCCTCGGGTACGGCGCATGGTTATGGATTCCTTTCACCCTTAATTAGGAACCGAACAAGTTGTAATGAACGGGGTTCAATACCTCCAGATCTCTCTATTTACCGGCGTCCCCTCCCCCCGGGGACGCCTATTTCTTTCCAAACCCATCTCCCCTTCTTGACAGAAAATCCCCCGGTTTTTAATATAGAATTGCTCTATAACATACCCAAAGAACAATACTAAATGATTTAGATTTAACTAATTTCTGGAGGTTTTCATGAAGATCAGCAAAATACTTATCCTGCCGTTTCTTGCTCTCGTCATGGCCCTGGGTGCCGTAAACTCCGGTTATTCATATTGCCTGACCGCGTGGTGCGGAATCGCCCCTGAAAGACAGATCGTTCTCAACCCTATCGTCTCGGGCGCGCTCGACGGCGTATCTTATACGGACTGGGAGTTCATCACCGGATTCGGAGTCGCGGAGAATGTCGATTTCTATTTCAGCACCGCCCTTTACGGCCTCATCCGTTACGATTTCAGCGGAACCGATCTCGCGATAGTCGGGCTGAAAGCGAGCGCGGCCGATCTCAGTATCGAGTACCACGGCAACTATCCTCTCGCGGACTTCCTGCTCCTCGAGTTCAACGTCGCCTTCCTGATGCCTTACGGCTCGATGCTCGACACCCCGGCCGTTTCCGGTATCGTCTCGCCTATCGTCATGTTCACCCCGGATTTCGCGATGTTCGTCGAGATCGACCCGAGCTATAGTTTCGATACGAACACCGGTTTCGCCCTGAAACTCGTCCCGGGTATCACGCTTTTTGACGGCGCGGCCACTCTCGGCGTCCCTATCGTAATAGCGGGCGGAAATATTTCTATCGGCTATAGCGCGATGTTCGCCGTAGGATTCGATACTCTCGCCCCGGCTCCCGAAGCGGAATAATCCTTTAAGTAAAAGAAGAAATAAAAATCCAAAATATTTATCCGAACATATCTTTCGGCCGGATGACTGATACCTCCGAATCATAAAAGGGAACGGCAAAACCGTTCCCTTAGTTTCATTACGATATAACGATTAGAAATAGAAGCCCAGTAAACTCCGGAATTCCGCTCCCGACGTGCTGATGCTGAAAACTCTAAACGATGCGCCGAATGTCCATCGGATATCACCCTTGCCAATCAAGACGGTAGGTCCAACATACACTTTCTCCAAGGGGCCAGCGGGAAGAAAATCCACGGAGACCCGGAATTCACCGGATAATGAAAACCACTCGGTAAAAGCGTAACTCACACCCGCCGCAAACTTAAAACTTTGCTCGGTTAAAATCTTAGGCCCGAATTTAACCGCATAATATGGATTTAATGCGACATTCACTCCCGGAAGAATATCTTTCGAGAGAATCAGCTTAATTTCTCCTTCGAACTCCGAGATATCGGCTGAGCTCTTCAATTCAAGGTATAAAAGGGGGTCCATCACGAATTCATCCTTTCCCGCAAGCGCAAACCGTGTTCTTAGCTTGAAGGAATCATATTTCAACGATCCGGAACCCGCCGGAGACTGTTTGAATATCTGATAGATCCCTATATCCCAATATGGAGTGATTCCGGTTTCTATCTCGACCTGATGGACTACGGAAACCGTATTGGAAGCGGAATAAAGATCGGAGATAGAATAGGTCAAATAGTGTTCCAATTCAATCGCGCCAGGGTGACCGAGCATATACGGGTAAGTCCAAACATATGGACGTTTATCCGCGAACATTCCGCTTGAAATACCGAACATCACGGAAAATACTACAAAAAACTTAAGCATACTATTACCTCCTATGATATAGTTAGCTTCTTATAACTTTTATAGTATAGTCTTACTTTCAGGTATTGTCAATTATTTATATCTTTTTTGTAGTATTATTATTTTTACAGTCGATCCGGTAAAGATTCGATTTGCTTCGGTTCCGCCCCTTGCCATTCTTACACCGATATGTTAAAATTTCTTGTATATAGCCGGATAATTGATAATTTGTTATTCTTGAAGAGAACTAGCGAAAATTCCGAGCGCTCCGGCCTGAAACTTTCCGGGCGGTTTTCGAATAATATCTTCCAAGAGGAAAGCTATGTGGAAATTAATCCTTCCCGTGATATTTATTTTTATTTTACGGGCATATCCTGTCATTATCCGGGCGGATATCCCGGATCAGGAATATATCGAATACGCAAAAAGCTCTTTCTTCATACCGGGACTGGTCGTTACCCGTCCCGAAGCGCCGATACACGGATCGGGCGTGGTGATCGGCCAGAACTTTATCCTCACGGCGGGGCACATCGGAAGTAAAGACGGCCCGGCGGGTATGCCGGTGATTTTTCAGCAAAAAGAATACTTCGTCGATCATGTTTTTCTCTTTCCGGGTTATATCAGCAATCAGAACAGCGCCTCCGGTTGCGATCTCGCGATCTTGCATATTAAAGGCAACGGTATTTCGTACATTGAACCGGCGAAAATCTGGAAGGGCGAGGTAAAAACCGGGATGCAGGTTTTCGGTGTCGGTCAGGGTAAAAGCGGAACGGGTGTGCAAAAAACCGATACCGTTTCGGGAGGAGTTTTCAGGGGATATCAAAACACCATCGATTTCATAGGCGACAATGCGCATTACAATATCCTTATTACCGATTTCGACGGTCCCGGAAATACGGGTAACTCCCTTGCCTCGAAGGTCTATGCTTTTGATCAGGAAATCGACGGAGATTCTTCACCCGCTCCCCTTCCTCTCGAAGGAACCTTAGGGGCGGGAGACAGCGGAAGCGGTATATGGATTAAAAAAGATAATTTTTACTATCTGGTGGGTATCGCCGCAGGGAGGTACTATTCCTGTTACAATGCTCAATCGCTCTATGTCAATTTATGCAATCCGGAAATCTATCGATGGATTCGGTCAGTCGCGGGTGATTATGAAATCAAAGAATGAAAAAGTAAATTTACGGACAGATCGTGATGACAACGTCTACGAAAATAATAGTCACTATGTTG
The DNA here is from genome assembly GCA_001829415.1 of Spirochaetes bacterium GWF1_51_8. Lineage (GTDB taxonomy): Bacteria > Spirochaetota > Brevinematia > Brevinematales > GWF1-51-8 > GWF1-51-8. The sequence goes on along the minus strand of MIBE01000033.1, from coordinate 63,773 downwards.
AAAACACTTAGCGCGGAATTCCCCGGCTGGAACGCGCCTGTCTCACGGTTCCATTCCGAGACGCGCGATACGCCGTACACAGTCCTGATCTCGACATTGATGAGTTCCCGCACTAAGGATGAAACGACATCCGAAGCGTCTCGGCGTCTTTTCGCCGCCGCCGACACACCCGTCAAGATGCTCACCCTTACCGCCGGCCAAATAGAGAAGCTCATCTTCCCCGTGGGCTTCTACCATGTCAAGGCCGAACGCATCCTCGCGGTTTCGAAAATCCTGCTCGACCGGTACGG
>MIBE01000033.1:26615-63471 GCA_001829415.1 Spirochaetes bacterium GWF1_51_8 | reverse complement strand
GTCGACGATGGAAGAACTGACCGGACTCCCTGGTGTGGGAAGGAAAACCGCGAGCCTCGTCCTCACCGACGGGTATAACATCCCGGCGATCTGCGTGGACGTCCATGTGCACCGGATCATGAACCGGTGGGGTTATGTCGAGACGAATCGCCCCAACGAAACGGAAGGCGTATTGCGGGAGAAACTTCCCGCCGAATGGTGGATGACCGTGAATTTTATTCTCGTGGGCTTCGGGCAAACCATCTGCAAGCCGTTATCGCCCTGCTGCGGAAACTGCCCCGTGTCGGGCGATTGCCCGAAGACCGGTGTGACGCGCGCGGGGAAATGCTAAAAATCGACCCCGACCTGCCAGACCGTGATCCATTCCTCCAGCAGAGGTACCGCGAACCCGTCGTACGGCGTTGCGATATCGACCATCAGCTTGATCCCCGGGATCAAGACCATCCTCAGCCCGAAACCGAACCCGATCTTCAAGTCTCTTAGGTAGAGGTCGTATCCCTTGTACTCGTAGACATAGAACGGGTCGTCTCTGTTCCACGCGCACCCGACATCGACAAAGAACGTTCCCCAGATCACGGGGAGCGGTATCGGGAACGGCAGTCCGATCACCATATTGATGACGAGCGGGAAACGGAATTCGAAGTTAAAGAGAAGCATCGTATCGCCGGAGAAGCTCCATGTGTCGTAGCCCCGGATCGAATTGAACCCGCCGACAGAAAACGGATACGCGTCCTTATCCATCCCGAGGTTCATCCCGGCGACCCCCCGGAACGCCAGCGAGTATCCCGGCGTAATGAGAAGATAATAGCGGAAATCGAGCAGGAATCGTTCGTAGGAGATGGAGTTCGGGAAAATCTTGAAGCCCTTCGACAGGCTGAACTCGCATCTGACGCCGTCCACGGGCCCGGTATAGTCCCAGAGGGTGGAATCGTGCACGTAGGCAATCTTGAGCACATCGCGGTGCTGGTAGCTCAGTTCGTAGTAGTAGTTCGTGCCGTTGTTGATCACGCCGTCGATGAACGAAAAGTCCTTCACTCCCAGCGACGCCTCGATCCGTGTGAACGTATCGAACGGGTACTGGTACAAGAGGAAAACACCCCACGTCTCCCGGTAGCGCTTCTCCATATCGAAGAAACTCTGGAAACTGCTGAACTCGTAAAAGTAGTTGCTGTAATGATAAAGCCGGATGCCGAAATCGGAACGGTATTTCAGCAGGTAATACGACACATCGAAATTGATGTACTCCAGCATATTCGTGCTGAAATTGACCACCATGTCCATCATAATCTGTATCCGGTGATTGCCGAGAAGGTCGCTCATATTAAGCAGTCCGAGGAGCGCCGTCCCGCCCTCGCTGTTGAACGAGAAGAGGCCGAACACGTTATCGATAGACAATTCCAGCCCGTAGTTCTTATTCGTCATCGGCACGTCGATCTTAAACGACGGTTTCTTCTGGAAAGTGAGCGGCTCCTTTGTCAGGGTGAACGGCGCAGACTTTTTCAGCCCAGCCGTGTACTCGTAAAGGTTGTATGTCATATCGGAGAGATGGATATAGACAAGCTTATTGTCCGGCCCGAACGACGGGGCGTAGGCGGCGCCCTCGGGCACCAGTTCCTCGTAGAGCGTATCGCCGGCGATGTCGTAGACCATGATCGACGGGTTGATGCTGTTGCGGATGAACGCGATCTTCGTCATATCCGGCGAGACCGTCGGGTAAGAATCGCTGTACCCGGTGTCGATCGACTTCACGAACTTCATGTTCCGCAGATCGTAGATAAACAGGTCGAACCCGCTCTTCGCGACGTTCACCGAACGGTCCGAGACGAACACGATGGTATCCTGCCCGATCCAGCGCGGCTGTGAGTCGAAGTACTTGTCGTCGAACAGGCGCGTCAATTGGCCGTCGGGGATGGAATAGATGTAGATATCGTACTGGTCGAACTGCATCGCGGAGAACACGATCTTCGTGCCGTCCTTCGAGATGTCCGGCGAGTCGATGATCCTGAAATCGAGCGCGATCTTCTGTACGTTACCGGTGGCGAGGTCGTAGAGGTGGATCACGTCCTTTCCGCCGCTCCGCGACACGAAGCACAGCTTACCGTTCGTGCTGACCGAGAGGTTGTTCCTCGCGCCGTAATGGAACTCGAGGTAGTCTTCCTCGAAACCGCCCTTGACAATCCTGTCGAGCGCGCCGGTCGCCTTATTAAATACAACGATGGACGGATAGATCATCCGGTCGCTGATGAACGCGATCCGGTTCGAATCGATATAAACCGGATTCATATTAAAATAACTGTCGTACTGCATGAGCTTACTTCCCGCGAGAAGCGGATCGGTCAGGTTGGTAATCGACGGGAGATACTTCTTTTTCAGGTAGTCGAAGAACTCGGCGTTGACCTTCTCGATATCCTTCTTGAAGAGGTTCGTGAACACACCGTTCAGGTCACGGAACTCGCCGATAGCGTGTACCGCGAGCGAGACGATATTCGTCCCGTACTTCTCCGTAGCGAAGTGATAGAACATCTGCCCTTCTTTGTAGATGTAGAAATAGTAGTTCTGGGGTAAGTTCCACTCGTCGGAGAGTTGGGCGAGCGACGGGAGATTGCCGTCAATGACCGCGCTCGCGATCATCATCTCGCATTCGTTATCGAGGCCTATCGACACATATTCCGCCGCGCCCTCGATCATCCACAACGGGACCATGATATCCTGGATCAGGTAAAGCGAGATCACGCCGTCGCCCCAGATCATCGCCTGGAAAGCGTGCACGAGTTCGTGAGAGAGGACATGCCTGAACTGCGAAAAATTCCCGGAGTACGGGATGACCACGCGGCCCTTGATAAACTCAGTGAAGCCGCCCGTGCCCTCGCCGATCCACGAGTCGGAGATATTGTTCTGCTGGAAATCGATCTGGTTATTGTAGATAACGACCTTGATCTTGTTCTTCGGGGTGTAGCCGAGGGCTTTCTTGTGGTGTTCGAAGATGGACTCCGCTGTTGACACGATCTCGTTGGATAACGCGGATACTTCCGCCGTCACATAAAAAACGAAGTTCGTCGTCTCCAGAACCTTCCAGTCCGAATCATAGTAGTTGATTTTATTTTTCCCGAACGGGAAGCCGGGCAAGCACACCAAGAAGAGCAAAAGAGTAACAAGCAGAGATTTTTTCATAGTTTCACCAATATCGCAGTATAAAAGTTTAACCCGAAATACCGGGAATATCAAGCTAATCGAGATACTAAATGAGCGGATTCGATTGAGTACCTATGCCGCCGATTCTGATTGTCATTGCGAACACGGCAAAGCAATCTATACTGCAAGCCTTTCCAGAAAAACCTGAGGAAGTTCTATTAATCATTTCAACGTATTCGATTGTTATTCCCCTGAGCTTTAACAACTTTTAACATCTTTCGGCGATTAAGGATTCAAACTCAAGGAGGGACGTATGGAAAACAACGTTAACATCCTCGTGCTCCAGGGCGGAATAGTCCGCGACCCGGAACTGACCTACACCGCGAGCGGCCTCGCGAAAAGCAGTTTCTCAATCGCGAATAACTGCGTCTCGTACAAAAACAGTACGAAGGAACAGGAAGTCAACTATTTCGACGTCGTCGCATGGGGCAAGCTCGCCGAGATATGCGGAGCCTACCTGAAAAAAGGGTCGAAGGTGATCATCTCCGGCAAAATCCGCCAGTCGCGCTGGAAAAACGAAGAGGGCAAGTCCAGAAGCCGGATCACGATCATCGCGCAGGATTTGAAATTCCTCTCCTCATCGAGACATAGCGGATACTCTCCCCAGAGAGAAAAGACCGCTTAGGCCGAAAAGAAACCCCGCGCCGGTTGTTTGACTGGCGCGGGGTGATTGAATATCAAATCTGCTTAAAAGCCTAACTGGGTCTCCAGACCGAATGTATCCTTCTGGACGATTTCACCGTTCACTTCATCATAGAACTTCTTATACATCAGTCCTACATAAGTCGCATCGGCGATTTCGTAGTAAACGACGGCGGTCACGACCGATCCGTCACCGAAGAACTGCTGGAACAGCGAATCGACGGTGAAGTTCTTGCGGTCGAACATAACCTTACCGTAAGCCTTCTTGAAGAGACATTTATCCACAAACAACTCGATGTGCAGGTAGTTGTTGGGCGGGGCGCTGTTGGTGACGGCGGCAAGGCTGGGATACATCTGCTCGAAGCTCAAATAAGCTCCGCCGACCTTGTCCCATGACTTACCGATATAGAACAGGAAACCGTTGTAGGTAGCCGCATTGCCGGAGATCAGCTTCTGGAAGTTGCCCAGACGGCCGAACTCGTCCGATCCATCGTACATGCGGTCGATATAGTGACCGACGAAACCGTTGTTATACGAACGGAACTCGAAGCGGTAATCGAAGATGAGAAGGTATCCCATCAAACCGGCGGACAGTCCCCAGCCGCGGAAATGGTAAGCGGGGTTGATACCGTCGGTGTAACCGAGGCTCGCTACGTCGGCGAAGAGGGTAGTGCTAAAGATGCCTATATTGAGGATCGGGAAGTCGAGATCGACACTGTACCCGAACGCCATATACTTATCGTTGGTCAGCACAGGTTGTACGTCGACAAACGACGAAACACCGATGCCGAGGTTGCCGATAAAGCCCTGGCCATGGAACGGGCGAACGAAGAGTCTCGCCGCCATAAGCTTGGTCAAGAAGATGTCGCCCAGCATCGTTTCGAGGCCGATCGGGCCGAAATCGATATTCATCTGGAAACCGACTTTTCTTTCAGCGGGGAAGTTCAGGTCGTTGGCATAGCCATCCACCAGAATACCGTGGCCGATTTTGAAGTCGGGTATGCTTCCGACTTTCAGCACGAAATTATCGGTTTTGACGCCGAGGTAACGGATCTTCATCAAGAGGTCGTGGAAGATATCCGATACGATCGTCCATGCGTCGGGATTGGTCATCGATGTGCTGAAGTCCCAATCCGTATAGTTATACCATTTGGGAAGGTATCCCAAATCGTCGAGGTTCTGGAAATAAACAGGCAAATAGAGCGACAGGATAAACTTACCTTCGGCAAGCTTGAATGTCGGGCTCAGGAGCACCTTATTCCATACTTTGCCGTCGATAGTCTCGGAACTCACCGACCAGTTCAAGCCTTCGCTCGCGCATTCGTCGGACTTGCTGGGCTGAAGCGTCGAAGGCATCCCGCCCTGGGTGTTCCCGGTTTCGGTGGGCTGAATGTCAGGCTGTACGGGATCGACAGGAGTGATCACCGTGCCGCCGTTGTTGTCCTTATCCTTGTCTTTATCTTTATCTTTGTCCTTATCTTTATCTCCACCCTTGGTGTCATCCAACGGGGCTGGCGGAACATACTCTTCTTCGAACGTGTCGAAGAGTTCCTTAGGCGCAGGGCCGGGAGGGGTGATCGATCCGTTCTGGAATGCCACGAAGTTTCCGGGGGTGAGCATCACAGGCGAGAACTTACCCTTGGGGTCGGAAACAGCGACCTTGCCGTCGAACACGACGACGTTGCCGTTGTTGTCGCCTGCGCTGTAGTTTACGCCGAACGCGGTGCCGCGTACAGCCGCGACAGCGGAGTCGGTCTCGATATTGAAGTCCTGCGCCGCGCCGGGTTTGACCTTCGCGACCACATTACCCATAATCAGTTTGATCGCCGATTTGTTCTTGCCGGACTTCTGGTCGAGGATGTCCTTGACTTCTATCATCGTCGTCCCGGAAAGCTTGATCTCGCTTCCGTCGGGGAACTGGAGATAGAGATAGTCGTTCTTGCCGTTCAGCCGGATTTGCGCGCTCTCGGGAACTTCCATATCGGATAAGAGGCGCACCCATTCGCCGTTCGGGGTGACACGCATTTCGATATTACCGGACCACGCCTGCACGGTCAAGGCCGTTTTAGCGTAGAGGTTTACGAAAAGCGCGGTACAAAGCAGTACAGTTATCGTCAGATACCTTTTGAAGAATTTCATTTTTAACCTCCTTAACCCTGCTTAGAACGCCATCTTGGTAGAGATAGCGGTCGACACAAATTCCTGCGGAACGCCGAACGCGTCAAGCTTATAAGTTCTCTTATAATTCAACACAATCGCGAGCGAATCCGACACATAGTACTCTATATCCGTAATCAGGATTGAATCCGTGCTGACATACTCGAAAATATCCGCGAATTCCGCGATGTTCTGGCGGATCCATGTAAACCGGAACGCGAATTTCGTCAAAAGTTCTTTCTTGATATCGAGCATCATCGTCAAAATCGGCTTGGTGATATCCCCGAACGAATCCTGAATTTCCAATGTCCAGACGAGCTTATCCTCGAAGAGAGAAATACCCGAACTGAAAAGCCATCCGGCGTAACCGTCCGTTATCGAGTCCAGCAATGCGTACTTGGCCGAACGGGACGCATCGTAGAAGGTATCGAAATAGTTCGGGAGGAACTTAGGCTGAAGGATGCGGAGTTCGAAGCGGTACGGGATGAGAGAGATGATCTTTCCCAATGCACCGACAAACTCGCCCGATCCCTTGCCCGAAATACCTACGATATCCAAATAAGTCAGCATTTCGATAATAGGGTTGGCGAAAACGATCAAGCTGGCGTCGAAGTCATAGACCGACATCGGGATACTGGTGGGATCATCGGCGAAGTCGTAAGGGGTCGCGGCCGAAGGCACCGGATCGTTAGGATCGAGGTCGGCTACCCATGTCGCACCGACAGTCAGGGTGTCCAGCATCGGGATACCGGATTGATACAGCGGGCGCCCGAAAATTCTCATCCCGAGCAAATCCCAGTCGAAGATATTGCCGACAACGCTCTCGAAGCCGACATAGCCGAGATCGAGGTCGAACGCGAGGCCCATTTTCTTGATATCGGGATAGTTCAGCATGTTGGAGTAACGGTACACGACAAGGCCGTGGCCGAGCGTGAAGTCGTTAATACTTCCGATTTTTGCGTAAACAGGATCGGTTGTGGGATTGAGTCCCGCTTTTGTCCCCCAGCGAATATACAAAATTTTTGAAAGAATGGACTGCCAAGTGCTCCATTCAGCCATTCTGAAATTACCGTTGGCGTCGAATTCGAAGTTCAGATCGAGGCCGACACCGAATTTACCAAGATTTAAATCGGGTTGCAAACGGATCGCGTTGTAGTTCGTTCCGTTAATCATCATACTTCCAAACTGAAGACCGGTCGTGAACGCGGGAGAGCCGCCAGTAGCCGGCGGAGTTGTCCCGTTGGTGCTCTGAGCGTATGACAGGTTCGATAATAGCGCGAGTGCAATGAACGCTATGATCCCAAAAACTTTGTTTTTCATGCGGTAACCTCCTTTTTTGACAGCAAAATCGTATGATATGGATTTCTCCCGAACAACCCCACATTAAATATTAACATAGAAGCCAGAAATTTCAACTTATTCGTTCAAATATTTTCGGCACATTAGTATAGTAAAATTAACAACATAGACATAGCTCCGCAATTACCTGTTTTATTCCGGGAATAAAGAATTTATGAAAAAAAGGGCAAAAGAATTGAAATAATTTGATTTTGTATTAAAATATAGATAGGCACTATTTCATAGGAGGAAAAAATGAAGAGGGTTTTATTAGCATTAACAGTTCTATTAATGGGTGTGAGCCTCGGTTATTCCAAGATAGTCATCAACTTATGGCACGCTTACCGCGGGGCTGAAGCGGACGCTATCAACAAAGTCACTGAAATGTTCAACCTGTCGCACGGCGATATACAGGTTAAACTCCTTCCCGTTCCGTTCGACGCTATCAACAATAAGCTCCAGACGGTTATTCCCGCTGTGAATAAAGGTCAAAGTCAGGAAGAAGGCCCGGATGTATTCGTATTCGGACAGGACTTCGTGGGCGACTGGGCCGAACGTCAACTCATCCTTCCCATCGAAAGCTTTATCGATCCTGAAATCGTCAAACAGTACTATCCAGCGACAATCAAAGCTCTCAGCTATATGTACGAGGGCGGCCTTTGGGCGCTCCCGGGCTCGTTCAAGAATATCGCGCTGTTCTTCAATAAGCGTTTTATCTCCGCGCCCCCAAAGAAACTGAGCGAACTGATCGCGGTTTCCGACAAGTTCACCAACCCCGCTGAAAAGAAATGGGGTTTCTCCTACGATACCGGCAACTTCTACTATCATACGATGTGGGTACAGGCATGGGGCGGCACGATCTTCAAAAAAATCGGCACGAACAAGAAAGGTTTCCCTATCTGGCTCCCGCTTCTCTATTCCCAGCCTATGATCTCGGCAGGCGATTTTGTCTACAAGAACCTGAAGAACAATAAGTTCCACGGCGCCGCCGAAGCGGAAATCACCTATTCCTTCAATAACAACAAGACCTTGTTCGCGATCTCGGGCCAATGGTTCCGCGGTGAAATCGCCGCCAATGTCGATTACGGCGTAGCCGAGCTCCCGATTGTCGACGAAATCGGCAGACAGGCCGTACCGTTCCTGACAGTCGAAGGTTATTTCATGGCGTCATGCACGAAGGATCAGGCCGCGGCCGCCGAAGTAATCAAGTATTTCACAAGCGCGGCTATGGGCCGCTACTTCGGTAAGATCGGTAAGCAGACCCCCGCCAACAAGGGCGCTTACCAGTATTCGGAAGTCGCCAACGACCCGATCTCGCAGGTCTTTAAGGCCGCCGCCGCGAACGCTATCGGTATGCCCAGTTGTCCTGAAATGGCGCTGACATGGGACCCCGCTTCTTCCGGCCTCTCGGGCGTGCTTAACGGCAAAGACGGCGCGACGACATGGAAAGAACAGCAGATCCGCCTGATGAAGCTGATCGAAAAAGACCGCAAGATTTCCTACGCGAAGCTCGGTTTCGACTATACCAAATTCACCGCGCCTCTTAAAATTCAATAATCAGCATCTGATTCATATCGGGGCTATCCTCACGGGTAGCCCTTTTTTTATTCCGTCCGCCTGAAAGACGGATTTGCCTGCCGAATCGGGCAGTTATCACCGGACGAGTGCGGTTTGTAAGAATAATTCATGATAATTCCCTTCCAATTCAAAAAAATAGTTCATTTTTTTTTGATTCCGGGTTACAATATAAATCTCAATCGTGAAAACGATTTTGTCTGCATGTCCCGCATACAATCACACTAAGAGGATCAGAGATGCGGGACAAGTCCATTTTCCTTGAAGAGAAAATTGAGGAAAAGAGGGCAAGTCCCGCATTCGATAGTGCAAAAAAATAAGAATGCGGGGCAAGGAGGCGTTATGCAGCGATTTTTTGTCCGGAAGTTTAAGTACGAGAACGCAACCGCGTGGAAGAACCCGTTTTACGCTATTTTAGTGTCGTTTTTTATCTTCCTTTGTTTTCTGATCGGGTTCTATAACTACCGGTCTTCGGAAATCTATTATGATGTCAATCTGAAAGAGGGGAAGTCCATCAACGATTCGATCGGGTATTCGGTCTTGAAGATCAAGAACGAATTTCTGGCGTCGAATATCTCCGGGATGCCGGATGAGATACAGGCGGCGGGGGCTTATAATAACAAAGTCTCAGCCGGGGTAATCTCGATCCTCCCGGGATTGGGCTCTTATATCGATAAGGGACTTGCCGGAACTATTCCCGCGTCCAACCTGACGGCGGCGGTCACGAACTGCTCGCTCCTGAAGGGATATATCGACCAGATCGCCGACCAGGTCACGGACTATTTCCAGAAAAACAATCCCCGTTTCGTAGAAGAGATCACAAAGGCCGCGCAGGTCCTCGATCCCTCCGACGAGACGATGTACCTCGGCGCTCTCCAGAACAACTTCAGCGGCATCGCCCGTGAGGTCGAGTTCGCGGTCGCCAAGATGATCTATAAGCTCACGAAAGACCCGTTTGTAGAAAAGGTTTTCGAGGGCATCGAAGAGCAAATATCAAAAAAGATCATGGACAGTTTTATGGCATTGATGCCTCCGCTCAATCCGGATCAGGCGTTAAGCCCTGAGGAAGCGAAAGAGCTCTTCAAGCAGATGGGCGATTTGATCACGGCGTTCCTCAAACAGAACTCCACCCAGTATGCGATCAAGGCTCAGGTCGAACTCGAACTGACCGGCCTCGCGAAGAATGTCAGCACATATATTGTAGAGAACCTGACGAAGGGGAAGGACGAGATCAAGGACTCGCTTGTGAAGATCGCGCTTCATCTCGAGAATCGTATCCTTCTCAAAACCGCGATGTATGCCGGTTCGATTGCGATATCCAACCAGGCCGGGGCGCTTTCGACCGGAAAAGAGCTTGTAACACATATTTCTAAAGCCCTCAGCGCGATGAAAGCCGATCTTGACAAGTACATCCGCGAAAACTCTAGTATGTTCCTTTATATACTCACCCTGCAGGAACTGATCGACGGCGCCGCAAAGGCGGACAAGTCTGCCGGGGAAATCCTGCTCTACCACGGTACCGAACTGACCCATTTCGCACTGGCGAAAAACCTGAAGGTCAAAAACTATCTCAACCTCGCCAACGCCCACCAGCTCGCCCAGCGTTCTCTCGAGTACGATACCGTACTTCTCCAGAAGGGCGAAACCGCGCAGGTAAAGAAACTGATCAAAGCAATCAGCTACATCTCCTCCGAAGCGAAATACGACCTCAGCATCGTCAAGAAAGAAATGGTGTTCGCATTCTCACCCGGATCGAAGATTGTATTCTTCATCATGATCTTCGTCGTTCTGGGGATATTGATGTTCTTCATTTCGAAGAAAATCAAGAAAGAAGGGATCCAGCGGATCGTCCTTTTCATTTCATTCGGGATATTCGCGGTTGGAACGCTCTTCCTGACTATCAATTTCTCGTCCGCCGACTACAAGATCGCGACAACCGAAACCGCGAACTATCACAACAACAATATAGAAATTCTGAAAAAGACGTTTTCCGAAAACTTCAAGTACACTCTTTCCGATGCCGATCTCGGTGCGATCATCGACCTTTACAATCACGACCGTTATAACGACCTGACCGACGGCTATGTCTATCAGGACAATAAGGTCCTCGAGAATATTGAAATGTTCGAAAAGAAAGTCCAGAATAACTGGGTATTTATATTCGCCGGATGGGTGATCGGTACGATTTTGGGCGCGCTCGCCCTGCTGAAATTCACGAAACAGAACGGCGTGGAACGTTTCCTCAACACCGGGTACAACTTTATGACGGGTTACCTATTCGTCCTGCCCGGCATCCTGAGTATGCTTATCCTCGTGTTCTTCCCGTTGATCTTCACTATCGTCCTTGGATTTACGCTTCTTCCGAACCTGCTGGACGATCTCAATATCATGCGGTACTTCTCGGGGTTTGAGAACTTCGGCCGCATCCTCGGCGTATTCCAGTTGAACGACCCGTTGAACTTCTACTACACCCTGTTCTTCACGATCCTCTATACCCTTCTCGCGGTCATTATCGAGACCGTACTGGGTATCCTGATCGCTATCGTCCTCAACGAGAAGGGCTTCAAGTTCAAGAGCGCTTATCAGGTCATCTTCATCCTCCCATGGATCATTCCAACCTATATCTCCGGGCTCCTGTGGAACTACTTCTTCCAGACAAACGGAGTCCTGAATCAGGTGATCGGTTCCATCGCGGGAATATCGTTCGATCACGCGTGGTTCGGCGACCCGCTGACAGGCTTCTTCCTTGTCTCGTTCATCAGCGCATGGTACGCCTTCCCGTTCATCATGCTGGTCACGTTAAGCACCCTTCAGACTATCGACCCCAGTATGTACGAGGCGGCGATGATCGACGGGGCGTCATGGTTCCAGCAGATGTTCCATATCACGATCCCGATGATCCGTTCGACAGTGCTTCCTTCCGTGCTCCTGACATCGATCTGGACGTTCAATAACTTTAACCTTGTATTCCTCGTGACGCGAGGCGATAACCGGTACGATATCCTTGTCACGCGTATCTACGACTACATCCTGAACCCGCAGGTCGCGGCACAGCAGGGATGGACATACGGCTTCGCTTCGGCATACTCGACGCTGATCTTCATCGTCCTTCTGATATACATTTTCATCTTCGCGAAGGGCACCAAGATCACCGAAAAATCATTCTAAGGAGAGGATAGTTATGAAAAAGTTCTATTTCCATATATTTCTGGTATTTCTCGCTTTGGTCATCCTCATGCCGATCATCTGGATGGTGCTGGCGTCGTTTGTGAAGAGCACGCAGATACCGGTGCTGTTCGAGCGTATCTTCCGCCCGGAGACATTCAGCTACTCGATCGAGGGCAATAAGCTCGACACGACATACCGTCTGGAAGGCATCAGTTCCAATATCAGCTTCACCTACTCGGCTCCGGAACTCGCGAACCAATACATCATCGTCAAGCTCCTTCCCAATATGCAGATGCAGGAAGAACTCCAGTACGAAGTGACCGCGTCCGATCCCCAGCTCGAAACCACGGAGAAGAAGCTGTGGCTCATGTACTTCAAGCTCGACGGGAACAACAATATCCAGAGCGATTCGGTCAAGATGAACAATCCGTCCATCCTGAACTTCGTGAACGCGCTGACGTTCGACAACTATAAAGAGATATTCCGCGACGGGAAAGGCTTCCGCAACTGGCTCGCGAACAGCGTCATCATCTCGCTCGCGACCGGTTTCATCAGCGTCATGCTGGGCTTCTTCGCGGGATACTCGTTCTCACGGTGGCGCTTCCCCGGGCGTAAGGTCGGATTGATCTGGGTTTTGACCACCCAGCTCTTCCCGCTCGCCATGATGCTCGTACCGTTTTATATCCTCGCGACGAACATCTTCCCGGAAGTCATCCCCGGCCTGAAACTGACAAACTCGGTAGTCGGCCTGATCGTGATCTACTCGGCGACAGCCCTGCCGTTCGCGATCTGGATGCTCAAGGGGTATTTCGATACGGTTCCGGTCGACCTCGAAGAAGCCGCGGCTATCGACGGCGCGAGCCTCTTCCAGCTCCTGTTCCTCATCCTGTTCCCGTTGACACGTCCCGCTATCTTCACCGCGTTTCTGTTCTCGTTCGTGCAGGCGTGGAACGAATACGCTATCGCGAATCTGTTCCTGACGCTCGCGGATATGTATACATTGCCCGTGGGTCTGCGGACATTGCTGGATAACAACAATATGGCGGGATTTTCCACCGCCGCAGTGATCGCCTCCGCTCCTGTCGTCATCCTCTTCCTCTCGATGAAAAGAGAGTTGGTCGAAGGCGCGACACTGGGCGCGGTCAAGGGTTAAGTTTTCAATTTTACACGATATGTTTTCGATAACCGGGAGATAAAATGAATACGGGCGATAGCCTGAACGCGAAAATCATCGATCTATTGGACGCCGACCTCGAGCGAAGGGAAGACCTGCTCGAGGTGATCCGGAGTTTGGCCGACGAGTACCATAGCGAGGGCGAGGTTTGCAGACGAATCTTCCAGATCCTCGCCCACTTGGAAATGGACGAAAAAGCGGCGTTGGCGCACTGGAGCGCCGTGATCCGGCATAAATCCGATATGAGCGCCGCGCTCGAACGTCCGGTGGCCTTCAGGACCGCCCTGCTGGACTATTTCCTCTCCGAGACCGATCTCATCAAATCGCCCGCTATCGTCGAGTTTTTCATCTACGAGAGCGCGAAATACAACATCATGATCGACGAACTGACCGGTCTCTACAACCACCGTTTCCTCCGCGAGTTCCTTTGGAAGGAGACCAAGCGCTCCCTGCGTTACCATAAGTCATTTACCATCGTCATTATCGATATCGACGACTTCGAGGAGATCAACTCCACGAACGGCTATCTCGCCGGAAACGAAATCCTCCAGTTTGTGTCGAAGGGGCTCGAGACGAATATGCGTATCGAGGATATCGCCGCGCGCTACGGCGGTGACGAATTTGTGCTGATCCTGCCGGAGACCCCGAAGTCCGGCGCCCTCTCGTTCTGCCGCAGGATCAAGGAACTGGTCGAGGCGGGCGAAGTCCAGTACGGCGACCGGATCATCAAGGTCGAACTCAGTATGGGTTTCGCGTCCTTCCCCGACGACAGCAGCGACCCGGTCACATTGCTCGACTATGCCGATAAAGCGCTCTATCACGCCAAGTATTTAGGTAAGGGGCGTGTGAACGAGTATAACAAAGAAGAATTGGAGATATAGAACCGGATCAGGATAGGTTTTAAAGGGCTGAGCTTTCATCCAAATCAAATCGAAGAATCTATTTCGGCTTGCTGTCCTTCGCTTTCTTCTTCCGTTCGCGCATGACCGCGAAAACCGCGGCGCCCGCGATAACAAGACATCCGATCTGCACCGCCGCCGGCGGTATCTCGTCATAAAACGGATTCCCCATGAGGGTCTGGTAGAGCGTAAACAGGAATGTAAAGACAAAAAAGGCAATAACGACTATTTTTACGGAACGCTTCATCCTGTCCTCACGATAAGTTTTTCATGATGCCGGAAAGCTTCTGACGGTCGTAAAGATCGACAGGACGGTTTTCGGAGTAACGGATCGCCTGGGGGGCGAATTTGCCGGTGGTTACGAAGATCGAACGGGTGCCGTGCAAAGCCTTGGTCTTCTCGACCAGCGCCGCGACCTCGTCTTCCATGATATCGTTATTACTGCGGGAGATATTCACAAGCACCTTTCCGCCGCGCACGTTTCTCCATTTCTGCGACTTTTCCACACCCACTATCTGCACTGCGTCGTCCCCGAGCATAGTGCTCTCGATCACTTCATAGCCCAGTCCGCCCACTAATTTCTGGCAGATATATTCGTATGTCGTGGGGGTCGCGGTCATCAGGTCTTTCAGTTTATCGTCGATACGGAGGTCTTCGTACTGGCTGAGCTTCATCTGGACGTCCTTGAAGTTGGGGCGCATCTGGGCGACCTTTTCCCATTGCTCGACCGCTTCCAGCAGGCGGCGCTGTTTTTCATACGCGAGGCCGAGAGTGTAACGGATCGATATCATAACATTAGTGTCGTCGGTGGAATACTTGAGCGAGCGCTCGAAGTCGGCAATCGCGTTATCGATATCGCCCATCTCGAGCTTACAGAGTCCTTTCTGGAAAATGGACTTCACCTTGAGCACGCCTTCTTTCGCCTTCTCGGACTCGTCGAACTCGGTGATCGCCTTACCGAAATTACCCATCGCCTTCAGGATCATCCCGACATAGAAATGGGATTCGGAGTTCTTGGGTTCGAGCTTGAGACAGTTCGTGAACGCGTTCAGGGCTTCGGTCGGATGGTTCATATCGTAATAGATCATCCCGAGGAGGAAAAAGCTGGGCGCGTGGTTATGGGTGATCTTCTGGACACGTTCGAGATAGGCGAGCGCCTGTTCCCGCATTCCGCGGTCATAGAAGATTTTTCCGATACTGTAAAGGTATTCGTGGTTATGCGGTTCGAGCTTAATCAGAAGGAGGTATTCCTTCTGGGCTTCTTCGAACTGGCCGAATTTCATATAGATATCCGCGAGACGTTTGCGGATCACTTTCTCGGTGGCGCTTTTATTGAACTTTCCCGACGAGAGCACCTGCTTGTATTCGACCAGACCCATTTCGAGGTTGCCGCTGTAGTAGTAGCTTTCCGCGAGATAGAGATGCGCGAGGGGATTGTTCTCTTCGTTCTTTAGAAACACATTCAGGGAGTTGATCGCGTCCTGATACTTTCCCGCTTCCATCAGCTTCTTGATATTGTCCAATTTATGCGGACTGACTAAGGCTCGCAAGAGATAGACTACACCTAAAACCACCGCGACCAAGATCAATCCGCCAAGTATTAAAATATCCATTCCAAACTCCCCAAAACACTATTTCATCGGGCTATAACCCGGATAAATAAGAATCCACCTTCGCCATATTCTCGAACTTCGGGAACTTCGTTTTCAGTTCCGTGAAGACTTTCTTCGCCTGCTCTTTATTGTTCTGCAAAAGGTAACACTCCCCGAGACGGAAATACGCCGAGGAGTCCTTTCCGCTCGACAGCTTGATCGACTTCTCGTAAAACACGACCGCGTTGCCGTAATCCTTCTGGTTGTAGTAGATATCCGCGAGCGCCGTCATCGTTTCCGTATCGGTCGGGTCCTTGTCGAGCGCGTTCTTGTACGCCGTGACCGCGTCGTCGTATATCCCGCTCTTCACATAAGCGTCACCCATCCCCTTATACCCGATACTCGAGTTGGGGCTCAGGTTGACCGCTTCCTTGAAGTTTCTCAGCGCCTTGTCGTAATCCCCGCGCTTGAGATAAAGTGTGCCCAATCCTATATATGCATCGGAATCTTTAGGGTTAAATTGAAGTCCTTTGTTGTAAGAAGCCTCGGCATTGACAAAATCTTTGATTTCGAGGTAACTATTCCCGAGATTGACATGCGACGAGGCAAAATCGTTCTTGAGCGCGATCGACGCCTGATAGATCTTGATCGCCTCTTTATGATTGTCGTACTTCGCGAGCATACGGGCGTAGTTGTAGGCCGACAGGAAATCGCTCTTGTCCATATTGTAGGACTGCTCGTAGGCCTTAAGCGCCTTGTTGTAGTTCTTCAGTTCTTCGTAGGCGTTTCCAACCTTCTGGTACGCTTTTGCTGTGGGGCTGACTGCGATACTCTTCTCGAGGAAGTTCGCGGCCTTCTGGTATTGCTTGTTGTCATAGTACAGGAAGCCGACGTTGAGCAACGGTTTATAGTTGTCGGGGTCTTTCTGGATCGACTGCTCGAAGTATTTGAGCGAGTTGTTGTTATCGTTCAGCTTGGAGTAGGTGAGCCCGAGGTTGTAATAGACCTTCTTATAGTTCGAGTCGATCTCGATCGTGGTGTGGAATTCCTTTTTCGCGGTCTGATAATCCGCCTTGAGGTACGCGATCACTCCCAGCATAAAATGGGCGTCGGCGTTGTTTGGATTACTGAGCACGGACTTGCTGAGTTCCGTCTTCGCCTCGTCGAAACGTTTATCGTCGAAATATATTTTCCCCAGCGTGTACCGCGCGGTGGGATGATTGGGGTCTTTATTGATCGCCGTGTTCGCGTTATCCTTCGCCTTGTTCAGATCGCCCTTTTCATACTGCGCGAGCGCTTCCTCTCCCCACGCATCCGCGTTGTCGGGATCGAGCTTCTTCGCTTCCTCGAACTGCTCGATGGCCTTATCGTGATACCCGGCCTTCCGGTACTTGATCCCGTTCTCGATCATCTGCTTGGCCTTATCTTGCGGCGAAAGCCCGGCTACCGGCTGAATGACCGTGGGCTCGGGCTTTTTTACCGTGTCGGTAGGCTTCTTGCCGGTATCTATATCCTGGTTCGGCGGCAACGTGTTCTGGACGATGATCGTCGGATTCTGGTTCATGTTTTCCTTCGCTTTCTTCTTGTCGACAATCAGTTGGCGAAGCTCTTTGATTTTCGGATTATCCGGCTCGATATCCTCGGCCTGATCGACATAATTGAGCGCCCGGTCGAACTCTTCGAGGCGGAGGTATTCCTCCGCGCGCGCGAGAAGTTTCAGGACTTCGGGGTTCTTGCTCGTATCTTCGATATTGATGATATTCGTCGTCCCGCCCGTTCCCCACGGGTTCGCGTGATTGCCGGAATTGATGATCGTAAAGATCGTCCCGAGCAGGAGCCCGAGGATAAGGACGGCATACCAGATCAGGATCATCCTTCGGTCTTTTTTATCGTCTTTCTTTTTACCGGTCTTCTTCTCACCGTGGCTCATATAGTTCGTGATATCTTCGGACGACGCGGTCATCCAAGGCGGGGTCGCGTCGTCGTGTTTGGTTTCATGCTTGACCGTTTTCTCGGGGGTCTTGGGCGCGGGTTTGACGGTTTTCTTCTCCGGCTTCACATTCGCCGCGGAAGGCTTAACAGAAGGTTTCGACACCTTTGCGGCGGGTTTCGCGGTTTTCGGCTGAGCGGGTTTCACACTCGATTGCTTCGCCGTTTTAGCCGGTTTTACGGGTTCGGGCTTCTTCGCCTGCGCCCTGACAGGTTTGGCCGACGCCGGCGGTTTCTTTAACGGGTTCTCTTGTGGAAGCTTGGGTGCGCTTTTCGGCGCGGTTCCCTTTGCGGGTTTCGAACTCGAAGGCTTTTTCTTTTCAGTCGCCATAGATTCATCCCCTTACATTTCTATATCTTCCATCTGAGAGTCTTCGGCCTTACCCTTGTCCTCAGGCTTCACATCGCC
Source organism: Spirochaetes bacterium GWF1_51_8 (assembly GCA_001829415.1). GTDB lineage: Bacteria > Spirochaetota > Brevinematia > Brevinematales > GWF1-51-8 > GWF1-51-8. The sequence goes on along the minus strand of MIBE01000033.1, from coordinate 45,336 downwards.
GAGCACCCCGGTGATATCCGGCAGGTCGGTAGTGATCACTCCGCTCTGGTTCGTGGAACCGTCCGACGGGTTCAGGATCGGGTCCTTCGCGCCTTCGGGCGGAAACTGGAAGTTCGGGTCCTTAAGGATCGCGAGCGCCTTTTTTATATTGTCGCTCTGGAGCCCCTGGGGCGCCGCCATAATATAACTTTCCCATTCGCGGATCACCGATTCCTTATCGCGGAGACGGTAGTATGCCATTCCCTTCGCCCAAAAAGTCTGGTGGAGGGTTTTATTCATCTCGAAGGACTTGTTAAAATACACGATGCTGTTGGTGAAGTCCTTTTTCAAATAGTACGCGTAGCCTGTCTGGTAAAGCACCGTCGCCTGAAAACTCGCAGATGACGAAAACTCGTAGGCGATCAGGTAATTGTCTATCGCGTTCTCGATCTCGTTGTTGTTCAGGAGGAGGTAGGCGTTCCCAAGGTAAAAATAAACATTGGGATCGTGGTATCCTTCCTGTATCGCCTTCTTGAACGACCCGATCGACTGGAGAAACTTTTTCTGTTTATAAAAAGTCACGCCTGCTTTATAGTTCGGGTTTTCGGCCGCGCCGTGTACAGTTCCGAAGATGAGAAGCAGGGCGAAGAGTGTTAACACAACCTGTTTCATAGGTTTTCTCCTCCTAAGGCGTTTCATGAATACCTTCTCATATAATATACCACTGAAAACGTATTCATCCAAATCCGCCTGTCAGCCGCCTACGGTGTTAAACGGCTACATAATATCCCCATTCTTATTTTCGGCAATTCATTCCAGCGCATAAGGAAAAACCAAATACCAGCGCGTTTATTTTAGCGTTAATTCTGATTTAAGTCAAACCGTGTAAAAAAGATATATGGTGGGTGTTAAGTGAAGTCTTTATACTTCCGCGGTTAAAGTTTTTTCGCACAGAGAACGCAGAGAAAAATTCGGTGGTTTTTACAAGAGATATAAATATTAAATTGAAGTTCTCTTCAATTAATAGTCTTAGTTTCAGTCTCTGTGTGCTATGCGTGAATCTTTATTTTCTCCGCGCCCTCCGCGCCTCAGCGGTGTGAATTTGATGACTTTATAAAGACCGACCGCGGAGACGCGAAGACGCGGAGGAAACAGCCGAGTGGAAGCAAAGGCATAAGGCTCGCTTAGGTGCTTTGCGATCATTTATAATCCGCGTCAATCTTCGAAATTATTTTAGCGTTAATTCGGATTTAAGTCAAACCGTGTAAGTAATGTTAGTAAGTGAATTCCGGGATGGACGAGAAGGGGTAGACCGGGTTGTGCACAAGGTAACCGTCGCCGCCGAGGTACTTCGCTTCCTTACCCTCGACTGAGAACGTCACCGCCTGCACCGACTGGAACTGGACGGCGGTATAGACAATTTGGTAAATCTGGACCTGGTAGCCGATTGTCCCGTAGGAGTTCTGCCCGAACGCCGCCGACAGGTCGATATGCGCGATACCGCCCGAGATACTGACGCTCCTCACTTTAGTCTGGTAGGGGATAAAGTTCTCGATACCGTCGCCGCCCCGGTACGCGATCAGGGCGTTCAATGTATCCTGCAGAAGGGTTTTGCTGTAGGGGATAGTTATCTGCAGCTGCACGAGTTTGACCTTAGTGTCGGTGGCCTTGCCGAGGTAGATCACTACATCCACGCTCTTCGGATTGACAACGATGTTCGTTTCGATATTGGGCTGCACCTGCGCCGCGCCGTTCGTCTTTATAACTACACCGTTGCCGTTTACTTGCGGCTGGTTATTGGTAGATGGGTTCTTCGCAAACCCGGTATCGTAGAGGGTTTTGGAATAGGATATGAAAAACGCGATGACACCCGCGGTCACGATCCAGATCAGGGGAGTATACTTGCCGGTCTTGCGTTTTCTGCTTCGGGCCGTTTTCTTTTCGGGCATCGATTAAGAGATTTCTTCTTCTTTCTTTACCAGAAGTTCGTAGAAAGCCTGAGGGTTCTTCACCTTCTCTATCGACTTTTCCAGATCGGTCTTCTCGTAAATCTCGGCGATGATTCTGAGAACTTCGAGCTGTTCGTGCGGGCTGTAATCGTCGGAAGCGACCGCGGTAAAGAAGAGATGCGAGGGCTTCTTGTCGTATGCGTCGAATTCCTTACCGTCGGGATCGTACGCGACAATCAGGTGCATTCCCTCTATTTTGGGGCTGCGTCCGTGTGGAATCGCGAGACCGTTACCGACACCGGTAGAGCCCTTTTTCTCGCGCTCCTGAATAGCCTTGAACGCGTCCTTCTCGTCGACACCCTTATGGGATAACGAGAGGAATTTCGCGAGTTCCTGCAATATATCTTCTTTCGTCTTTCCTTCCAGACCGACCTTCACATATTCCGGCTTTAAGAGTTCCGCCAGCTTCATATCCGCCTCCATCCAAAATAATTTATCGGAAAGCTTCATCTATTGAGATTATTATAAATCAATTCCAAAAATAGTACAACTTAAATTTCGTTATCGAGCTTCACTTTCGTACCGACAAACGAATTGCCGTAAAAGTCGAAAAACTCCTTCATCGTGTGCAAGTGCCGGATATTCTGGAGCAGGGTATTCTCATGAAGCTTGTAGAAGAAATTGTCCCCATCCAGAAAATCTTCGATATATTTTATGCCGAAGCCGTTTTTTTTGCAATATTCTTCTATCGATTTCAAAAGCTCCAGATCGAACACTAAAAACGTATGCGGCTCTATCTCGATCATCTTGTTCTTATAGTTCTCCTTCACCTGCGCGGACTCCTGCGAGTTGAACTGGAGAATCTTGTAGCTTCTCATATCGCGGATATCCAGACTCGAGATGAAGCTTTCGATCCCGGCCACCACGTTTTCAGGAACCGCGTGCTTGGAATGCTTCTCGAGGAATTTCAGAATCTCGTCTTTCTTGATCCCGTAGGCGAACGAACGGTAGATCGATTCCTTCGTGATCTTGAAGATCGAAATAGTCTGGATCGTGACCGGTTCGGCGATTATCGCGAGCTTGAGAAGTATCTTCGGCTTCAGGTACGGCTCCACGATCACTTCGTAGTTCGGTTCGACAATAAAACTGCGGTTCTTGAACTTCGCGCTGAAATCCAGGTTTTTGAGCAACGCCGAGTGCGGCTCGTTCATAATGATCGCGTCCTTGCCGATCGAGATCGTCGTATTCTCGGTATGTTTGATCGTGGCGATATTGTCGCTCTCGAGCGCCTTGACAAAAAAGGTGAATTTCAATTCCTGGTGCTGGATGTACTGCTTGAGGTTTTTCACCTCGTTCTTCACAACGAAGTACATCTCGCAGTTCAGGAAGTAATAAAAAAGCTCGCGAAGCGTGATTCCCTTCGGACGGCTCGCGAGGATTTTCATCGTCATAAAATAGCTCTTCTTGAAATCGAACTTATCCATGAACTTGTATAGGAATACTATAAACAACTGCTCGTTGATCGAAAGGGCGACGATCCGTTCGAATATGTTCTTATTGACTACGATCCGGTTATTGAGCTTCTCGAAGAAACCGAACTGAGAGAGCTTCTTGATCACGCTGTCGATCCTTTCCTTCGGCGCGAAATCCGTGAAGTAATCCGACATCTTCACGAAATCGATCTTATGAATCTCGTTGGTCTCCGAGCTTCTCGGCGAGAATGTCACGATATAGGAAAGCATCCCGGCGATCAACGTGATGTACTGGTAGGTGGAGAGTTCCTCCCGCATATCTTCCATATCCCGCGCGGCTTCCCCGTTAGGCGGAACAAAACCCTCCTCTTCCATCTGGGCTATCATACAGTCTAGAAAAACCTTGGGCGAGAAGAGGATATTGAAACGTTTCAGGCGCTCTATTTTGAACACCATGAACTTCTTCATCAGGGAGTCGAGCGCGGCGCGGATTAGTCCCGCCTCGGTCTTGTAAATCAGCGAGAGGATATTGACAAACGAGTCTACGCCCTCGATGATCAGCCAGCCGAACGACTGGTTGAAGACATACAGGAGAAGCTTCTCCTGCTGATTGAGCATATTATAGATCGAGACGGCGCTCTCACGGAAATGCCCGTAAACCTTCTGCATCCGTTCGGTATTCTCGCTTGTGTAAAGCGACAATTCCGTGCCGTTGTTCAAGTAGTAGTCGGTAATTTTTTTGACCAGATTAGGTTCTTCCGGGATCATCCGATCCATCGCGGGAAGCTCCATAAACGGTACTTTCTCGTTGTTCAATGTCAGCATAAATACCCTTAATCGTCCATTTCGTTAATCAAAACCCGCGATGACTCTTCGTTCATAGTATCGTTGACATAATCGACAACCGTATATTTATAACCCTGTTCCAATAAAAACATCTGACGTTTCCGCGAGAAATCTTCTTCGATCGTGTCCTTCGAGACCAGCGCGTAGAAATAGGATTTACCGGAATCGGGACGGAGGATACGCCCCAGACGCTGGGCTTCTTCCTGACGCGAACCGAAGACGCCCGATATCTGGATCGCGACATTCGCGTCCGGCAGGTCGATCGAGAAGTTGCCCACTTTCGATATCACGAGCGCCGATATCTTGCCCGAGCGGAAATCGTCGTAGATCACCGCGCGTTCGTTGTTCGGGGTGCTTCCGGTAATCAGCGGCAGGTCGAACAGGTCGGCGATCTCTTTCAACTGCGAGAGGTAATGCCCGATAATCAGGATGTGTCCGTTCTCGTAACGGCGGATCAGCTTTTCGATCATCTCGATCTTATTCGGGTTCTCGCTCGCGATCCGGAACTTCGTCCGGTTGTTGGCGTTCTTATAAAATTCGTAACCCTCCGGGTTCAGAGGGATGCGGATTTCATAACAAAACGCCTCCGCGATCCAGCCCTCTTTTTCGAGCGTCTTCCACGGGTACTCGTAGACCTTCGGCCCGATCAATGTGAAGACCTCGGTTTCGAGGTTATCCTCGCGCACAAGCGTCGCGGTGAGCCCGAGCCGACGTTTGCTCTGGATGGCGGTCGTCATCCTGAATATCGGCGCCGGCAGGAAATGCACCTCGTCGTAGATAATCAGGCCCCAGTTCTGGCGGATAAAGATATCCATATTGCGGAAGTTGCCTTCCGCGTTCTTTCGGTAAATAAGCATGTTGTAAGTGGTGATCGTGACCGGCTTGATGCTTTTCTTGTCGCCGGTGTACTCGCCGATCTGGTCGTCGGTCAGCGTGGTCTTGTCCATCAGCTCGCGCTTCCACTGCTTGACCGAGTCGACGCTCGTCGTGATGATGAGAGTGTATTCCTTGATGTCCTGCATGATCCCCATTCCGACCACGGTCTTCCCCGCGCCGCACGGCAGGACGATCACCCCGCTCCCTTCACGCCATTTCGAGAAGCTGTACACCCCCTCGGACTGGTAGTAACGCAGGGCGAAACGGCTGTCGCCGAGGGTGACATTGCGGAGCTCGAAATCGAGCTTGTTGCCGCTCTCGAATCCCGCGACATCCTGCACCGGGATCAGGTGCCGGATCAGCGACGCCTTGAGCTCACCCCGGAAACTTTTTTTGAAGATATAGCCGTCTTCCTCGACCTTCTCGGTATGATCGCTCATAAACTTTTCGATCTTTTCGACCAGCTTGGGCTGGAGAACACGTAGAAGAAGATGCTCTTCGTCGTACTTTTCGAGGATGACTTGTCCGTAAGTGGAATAATGACGTTTGATATATTCGATGACGTTTTTGGGGATATCGTACTTTTTATAACGGTCGAGGATTTTGAGGATCGAATCGAGCGGCATCCCGTTCGCGGCCGCGTTCCACAACGAGATCGGCGTGATCCGGTAAAAATGCATATGCTCCGGAGTTTTGACCAGTTCGGAAAACCCGATGATCAGTTTCCTCACCTCATCGAAATCCGGATGATGGGTGTCCAAAAGGAGCGTTTTATCGGATTGCACTACTATCGCTTTCTTGCCGGTCATGCAGTCACCCTATCCCTTGTATCGGTCAATAGTAAGGACATATTTTAAAGGGAACGGGCGAGGTTGTCAAGCCGTTCGCGTGAAATTTTTCATTTTCAGGATACTTGACGGACTGATATTCTTGTATTATAATATACTTATATTAAAGACGGAGCGGATATGATTGAAATAAGAAGCGAGTTTTGCCCGCAGAACCATCCATGCCCGGTGATGCGGATTTGTCCCGAGGGCGCGATCTCCCAGCAGGGCTACGGCGCGCCGATCATCGACCACGAGAAATGCACCGGATGCCGGAAGTGCTCCCGCGCGTGCAGTACATTCGAATGGGTAGAGAACGCGAAAGCGGTGTGATTGCCGCTTGAAAGGATGAGCGGTCGAAAGGCTTTCACGCGGAGAACGCAGAGGTGAAATGTTAGTCTCTCTTGCCGGAGAGTTTGTTGTCTTTTCTCCGTGTTTTAGGGGCTGGCAGATTTATCATCTGACATCCCGAGCGCTTGTCCCGCGTTCCTCGAGGGATGTCGAAGCATAAATGTGTCTGCGCCGGGATGCCCTATGATCCCCATTTATCGTGATTATATTCTTGATATTTCTTTTTTATTCATATAGAATGAAGTCGGTTCTAGCAACCAAGCTTTTCCAAACAATTAAAGGTTATTAGCGAGGAAGCGCCCAATAGTCACTTCTAGGGTGAGTATTTAGAAGTGAGCATGAGTAAAAGAAAAGGATTGATCGTGCCGGAAAGGGATTTTATTATTTTCATTAATGAAATGACCAGACTTTTTGTATATTTCAATTACAACAAGACGGAACTGCTGAACTTTGTTGTAAAATTGGAAATCTATTTTATGAATAAATGGACCGAAATCGAAAGGTACGATTGTTATCATAGTGTAGTCCATAAAGATATTCTCAACAAGAAGGGAGAAAAGATCAGGACCGTTTCATATCCTCTTGTCGACCAGAAATCGGGAGTAAATTTCGCGATTAACGATTTCAGGGAGAATCATGAGATTTATATTTGGAGGTTTTTAAATGAAAAGCAATAAAAAATCGGAAGTCGAGCAGGTCGTCGAATTTCTTGTTAATGAAGGTTTTAGGGAAATCAAGTCAGAAGAAAAAAATCTTCCGGAATACAGGGATTCTATCCAAAGCGCCCGCAAGTTGGTTCAGGAAAACGCTCTGAAAAGTAAAAAAATCAAAATTTAGTGTTTTTATCATCATCGACCATGAGAAATGCACCGGCTGCCGGAAATGTTCCCGCGCGTGCCAGACGTTCGAATGGGTGGAAGCTGAAGCGGTGTGATTGCCGCTTTCCCTCGGCTTCGCCCCCGCTTCGCGAGGACAAGCTCGGGGAGCGGCGGTTACGGTTTCGCTGCTTGAAAGGATAAGGGGCCGAAAGGCTTTCACGCGGAGAACGCAGAGGCGCTGCCATGAACATTTGATGAGAGATACCGTTTTGCTTTCGAGGTATAATAATCCTTATGTCATTCCTTCGGAATGACATGACAGGAATTGCTGTGGCAATATGTTGATCTCTCTTCAATATCCATCCTCGCTGCTTCCTCCGTGTGCTCAGCGTGAAATTGTATTTGTTTTTCATGCGGTCGTTTTCAATCCGGAAGATCGGCGGGTTTGATTCGGTAACTTCCGCGGCAGAACGTTAGCGGGTTCTATTTCATGAACAATCCCATGATCCCGCGCACCAGACTTGTGTTCGCGCTCTTCGACGAGCTCGCACCGGCCATCCCGCCCAATCCCGCCAGTCCGCCCAACGCTCCCAATCCGCCTAAGATATTCGCGATTCCCCCGGCTTGATTCCCCTTGATCTTGGGCTGCTTGTATGCGGGCGCGTCATTGAATCTCTGAGCCTGCTGTTGACGGCCCGGAGCCTGCTCCTGCTGAGCCTGGGCTTGAGTTTGCTGATGACGCTTCGTGAGCACCTCGTATGCGGACTCGCGGTCGACATCGGTGTCGTACTTACCCTGCAAACCGGACATCGACATCAGCTCCGCGCGCTTTGACGGCTCGATCGGGCCGATATGGCTGCGGGGCGGGCAGATAAACGCGCGCTCCACCGGTTCAGGAACGCCGTCGGCGCCGAGGAACGACACCAGCGCCTCGCCCACTCCCATCTGCGTGATCGCCTCTTCGACATTGACGCCCTTGTTCGCGCGGAACGTCTCCGCGGCGGCCTTCACGTCCTTCTGATCCTTAGGGGTGTATGCCCTGAGCGCGTGCTGAACACGGTTCGAGAGCTGGCCGAGCACGCTCTCCGGGACGTCGCCGGGGCTTTGCGTGATAAAGTACACGCCTACTCCCTTCGAACGGATCAGGCGTACAACCTGCTCGATCTTCTGTAAAAGCGCCTTGGGCGCGTCTGTAAACAAGAGATGGGCTTCGTCGAAGAAGAACACCATCTTGGGCTTTTCCAAATCGCCCACCTCGGGAAGCTGTTCGAAGAGTTCGGAGAGCATCCAGAGGAGGAACGTCGAATAGACCTTCGGAGCCATGATAAGCCTGTCGGCCGATAGGATGTTGACCAATCCGTAGCCCTGCGCGTCCACACGCATCATGTCGCCCAGATCGAGGGCGGGCTCGCCGAACAGCATCTCGGCGCCTTGTTCTTCCAATGTCAGCAGGTTCCGCTGAATGGACTGGATACTTTGCGCGGAGACCTTGCCGTATGCGGTCGAAATCTCCCCGGCGTTATCCACAAGGAAATTCAGCACTGAACGGAGGTCTTTCATATCGAGAAGGAGGAGCCCGTTTTCATCGGCGACCTTGAACATAAGCGAGATGTTCCCGCTCTGGACGTCGTTGAGGTCGAGGAGGCGAGAAAGGAGCATCGGACCGAGCTCGGAGATAGTGGTGCGGATCCTATGGCCTTTTTCGCCGAAGATGTCCCAGAACGCCACCGGGCATCCCTTGAACGCGACAGGGGGAAGTCCGAGCTGTTTGACACGCTCGTCGACCCTGGGATTGCCGCCGCCGGGCGCGCTGATCCCGGAAAGGTCGCCCTTGACATCGGCGAGGAACACCGGCACCCCGAGCCGGCTGAAGTTCTCAGCCAGCACCTGCAATGTAACGGTTTTACCCGTTCCGGTCGCCCCGGTGATATATCCGTGACGGTTACTCATCTTGGGTATCATCCTGATCTCGCGCTGGGACTTGGCTATGAGAATATTGTCTATCGACATTTTACACTCCTTGTTTTTCGAACGGTTTATCGAACCGTTTATCAAAAGCTTTATTCTGCTTCAACTGCATATTCCAAAAAAAGTTCATAAGACCGAGCGCGCCCATGAGCCGTAGAACGAACCGCATCACAATTCCGAAACGGAATGGATTTGCGAGTCTGGCCTTTACCTCGGGGTCGAACGCGGTGTTCTTCCCGAAATAGGCGCCGAGCGCGTGAAATTCCGCGAACAGCTTTTTCGTCATTGACGGCGGCATGACCTGTATCCCCTCAACCCCGCCTCGGATCACGGTTCCGAGATACCCGCATCCAAGCCGTTTACACAGCTTTTCCAGATACATCGGGATGAAGCTGGAATGGACAGCCTCGGGAAAACCCGACTGCACGATAAACCCTACTTTCTTGCCGGCGCATTTTCCCTTAAACGGGGCAAGCGCTTCGATAAACGCCATGACAATTCCCGGCATGGAGTCCGTGTAGAGCGGAAACGCCAGTATCACCGTGTCCGAATCCCGGAACATCCCGGCGTACTTCCCGTGCTCCTGCGTCCTGACAAGGTATTCGATCTTGGCGCCCTCTCCGCCTGTTTCAGAGTAGCCGTTCAGAAAATGCTCCATCAGGATTTTCGTATTGCTCCCCATTCCCCGGGGAGAACCGTTAAATACGGTTAATTTCATCGGCGGCCTCCATGGGAGAAGTTTCGGTCAGGAAGAGACGTTTGACATCCGAATGGAAGTTGATCCCGAGCCTGTCAAACAGCACTCTTAAGATTCGGATATCGTCCTCGTCGGTGTCGTTCTCTTTCTGGAAGAGAATCGCTATCGACGGATAATCCTTTTGGTATCTTTTCTTATGATGCATTTCTTTTTTGTATACCATGGCATAAGGATGTACCAACGGGATCAGTTTATCCATCGTCTTTTTCAGCAGCGACGAGGGATACCCCATACTTAACGGGGACGCGAGGATGAACATACCGCTATTGATGACCTTATCGCAGACGGTCATCGAATCGTCCTTCAAGACGCAGGCTCCGGGAGTTTTAACCCAGCAACCCCAGCATCCGGTACAGTACCGGATATTCATATCCCGAAGTGTCAGGATTTCCGGTTCATGCCCGTTTTTTACCAGCCCGGCGGAAAACTCGGCGAGATACTTCTCGAACTCCTTATTCCCGGCGTCGGAATTGCCGTTGAGAATGACAATCTTCATATACCCCTCTTTATATCCCTAACTTCTGTTCTATCGTATCGAGCCTCTTTTCAAGCTCGCTGTTCTGCTTCTTCAACTCCTCGTTCTCGGACAGGAGCTTCGACAGCTTCTTATCCTGCTGGATAATATAGAGATATGCCTCTTCGAGCTTCATCAATGTCAGGCGGGTCTGTTCCTTGAGGAGGAAACCGTCCTTCTTGACCTGCGCCGCCGACGGCATCCCCGGAAGGTGGCCGTAGGAGCCGATAAACGACGCGACATCCGCGAGCGCGGGGAGCTTGTACCCCGGCTCGAACACGAAGTCGGGATATTTCGCCGTGTCGGTGATGAGGTCGCCCGTGATCTTGATATCGCCTATCACATGCAGTTTCGCCTCGGGCATAATACTCCCGATCCCGACATTCCCGTTACTGGCGATAGTCACGCACGAGTTGTTCTTAATCCCTATCGTCAGCGTCTCGGTGAAGTTGTGGTAGGAGAGGTACGCGGACTTGGTGTCGTACTGGTCGCCGAAACGGATGCCGGTCTGGAGCGTCGAGGGCGCGAGCAAGGTGAGGAACGAGTTAAAATCCGCCTCGATGATCGCGCTGACATACGAGTCGACGAAGAACGGCCCGACCGAACCCTTCTTTATATGAAGCATCGCGCCCGGCATCGTCGTCCCGATCCCCACGCGCCCGTTAGTGAGGATGATCATCTGCGGCGGTAACGTGAGGTCGTCGGTACCCGCCGGAGAGACGCGGAACCCGAGGCCGTACCCCATGAAGGGATAGATCGACATCGAGAACACGGACGAAGCGAAGCGCAGGAAAGGTTTCGCCGACGAGTCGAACAGCTCGAGCCCGCCCTTGCCGAAACGCGCCGCGGACGGCTTGTTGTCGGTCGAGTACGCGAGATGGAACGGGCTTTCGGGATTGATCACGCCGATCCCGATATACGAGCCCTTCGAGGTCATCACGCCGCCGCTCGCTTTCCAGAGCATCCTCGGGTCCATCGAGAGGTTTTCCATATCGATGCCGCCGTTCGCCCAGTTGTAAAGCGTATTGAAGTTCGAATTGAAATCGGACGATTTGATCAGCGCGCCCGATGCGAAATCATAGGGCTTTTTTAACACCCCGGGATAAACGTTTCCCGAGAGAATGATAAGGGCGAAAACACCCATCGCGAACGATCGGATATTCATTGACTCCTCCGGACTTTAAATTAGCCTTCATTTTAGCATAGGCCGGGGAAAATGTTAAGAATTTTGGGGTTAGACTTACCCGCCGTGCAGGATTCGATGCACCGTGTCGAGCAAAAGGCTCACTTCATACGGTTTTTTGATGAACGGTATGCCCTGATCGATGAAAAAGTTCTGGTCGAGCTGTTTATCGACATATCCCGAGGTCGCGATGATCTTCGACGCGGGGTCGATACTTCTGACGAAAAGGATATAGTCCATCCCGAAACCGTCGGTCAGAACAAGGTCGGTAAATACAAGGGAAATCTCGCTCTTTTTATGAAGGTAAATCTCTTTCGCCTCGGCGAGGTTTCCGGCTGTGAGCACGCGGTAGAAATTATCCTCGAGAACGCGCCTCACGAATTCAGAAAGAGGCAGTTCGTCCTCAACCACCAGCACCGTCTCGCCCTTGCCGCGGATAGTCCATTTCTTCTCCGCTTTTTCCGGAGCGGCGTTTCCGGCGAGGATGGTGTTGAAGGCCGGGAAATAGATCTCGAAAACGGAGCCTGTCCCCACTTCGCTCATCACATGAATGAACCCGTCGTGCTGTTTTACTATTCCGAAGACGGTCGGAAGTCCGAGGCCGGTCCCTTCGCCCGGACGCTTGGTAGTGAAAAACGGCTCGAACACCTTATCGACCGTTTCCCGCGACATTCCTTCGCCGTTGTCTTCTATCCTCAGGATCACATATTCCCCGGTGACCGGATGAGTCACGGACGGGATGGTCCTGTTTTCGAGGAGTTCCGTCCGTGTAGAGATCGTGATACTCCCGCCGTTAGGAAGCGCGTCATGCGCGTTGACAATCAAATTCATCACCACCTGCTCGATCTGGCTGCTATCCGCGCGGATACTTGTCATCGGTGATTTCAGTTGAATCTCCACGGTAATATTCTCGCCGACCATCCGTCTCAGCATTTTTTCCATATCCTTAAGAATATGGTTGAGGTCGAGCACCTTGAAGTCGAGAATCTGCTTCCGGCTGAACGCCAGAAGCTGGCCTGTCAACGATGCCGCGCTCGACGACGCCTTGAAGATTTCGTTCAGCCCCTCGCTCATCTCCTTATCACCGGCGGATTTTAGAAGCAGAAGCTCGGTGTATCCCTTGATAATCGTCAGGAGGTTGTTGAAATCGTGAGCGATCCCTCCGGCGAGCCGCCCGATCGCTTCCATCTTCTGGGACTGGTAAAGCTGGAGCTCCTTGTTCTTCAGGTCGTCCTGTGCCTTGAGGATTTGCGAGATATCCTGGTAGGCGTGAACTACGCCGATCAGTTCCCCGTGAAAATCGAAAAACGGCTGGGAAACCACATAGCAGGGAATTTTTTGTTCATCACGCCTTTCCATTAACGATTGTCTTTCCAGCTTCTTTTCACCGCCCTGCGTCAATTTCAAACAGCAATTCTTTGTAAAACAACTCTCGCTTCTAAAAACCTCGTAGCACTTCGATTGAATCACGTTCTTTAAGTCCATGTTTGTTAGTTTGCAATAGGTTTCGTTCGCCATCAGAATATTGAATTCCTTATCGACCAGGCTCATACCGACAGGCGATGAATTGAATATCTGGTTGAGCTGATAATAGGTCTCGTAGATTTTTTGGTCTTTGTTTTCCAGAACCTGCTGAAGGTCTTCGTAGCGTTCCAACTGGCGGCCGAGTTCCTCTTCCTGCTCGCGGAGCTGGGTGATATCCATCGACACGCCCAAAATACATATTTCGTCATGGTAGGAGAACAGGCTTTTTTGAGTCCTGAACCACCTGACCTTGCCGTCACGGGGGGTAAGACATTCTTTATAAATGAGAAATTTCCGTTTTCCCGAATACAAGTCCCGTTCTTCACGTTCAACCTGTTCCGCATCTTCAATTTTCATCAGCCCAAGCTGAGACAATTCCAGAATCGTTTTGCCGATAATTTCATCCGCTTCAATTCCGTAGTTTTCAAATAAGGCCTTGTTGGCAAGAATAATTTTCCCGCCTGAGTCCTTCACATAAATCCGGATGGGTGAATTATCGAAAACCTGATGTAGAAGCAGTTCGCTGTCGCTGATATCGCTGAACATCCGGTTCCGTTGGATAGTGATGCCGAAAAACTCTCCCAGCCTGATGATACTATAGAGATCGTCGTCGTTATAATCGCGTCCGGGGTTGGCGAGGACTATCTCGCCGACAATCTCGTCGCCGAGTTTCACCGGAACCGCGAGAAACTTTTCCACCGGGATATGCCCATCGGGGAGGCCTTTCGATGACGGATGACTGTCGGGATCGTTGGTGTAGAACGCTTCCCCGGTGTTGAGGGCATGTCCCCAGAGTGCGGGGTATTTCCCGTCGTCTCCGCGGGGAAACCGGACTTCCCGGGTGTTTTCCTTCATTTCGTACCCGCTTGCCATCATCTTACTCATTGTATGCGCGACGTTATCGCCGGTGCTCTCGTCAAGCTCGGACACGAATCCATATTTGCTTCCGGTAATATCGCGGGCATGCTGGAGAATGATTTTAGCGATATCGAAAATGATTACCTTGGGGTCTGTAAGCGGAATATAGAGATCTGAGAGGATTTGATTGATACGGTTTTCACGGTTAGTGAAGTGCTGCTTTTTCTTTTCTTCCGAAATATCCCGAACTGTGCTCACCACACCCCGGAATTCACCGTCAGGACTCAGAATCGGAGCGGTTTTGACCGCGGCGGCAATTTCTCTGCCGTCCTTATGAATAAAGACCAGTTCACGCTCCGTGGAAGCTTCGGGTTTCCGCTCACTGAGTCTCTCGGCCGCGTCCTTTCTGCAGGCTTCGGGCTGGAATTTGTAAAAAGACACCCCGATCATTTCCTCTTCGGAATACCCCAGCATCGCACACATAGCGGGATTGACATATACAGTCGCCGCATCCGGGTCGATCACCCAAACACCCTCGCTCATACATAAAAGAAGGTTTTTGTGGAAATCCCCGATTTGAGATAAGTGCCCCTGATTACCGCCCTTTTTTCCTTCAGTCCCGGATTGACCCATAGACACCCTCGAAACTTTCAGAAAACCCGATGCAAGATATTATAGCACGTTTATCTTGATATAATCAACGGAAATCGGATTTTATTCAATATTTTTCTTATTTCTTTAGACATTTCCGGGGAATTAAATTATGCTAAATGCACATTATTGATATTTTTTAGGAGGTTTTTATGGCGCCTTATCAGGAAACCACCCATACCAGCTGGGGCGGTAACATTAAAAACAGTTTCACCGGTTTTCTTCTTGGTATTGTTATGTTTATCGCATCGTTCCCCGTCCTGTGGTGGAACGAGGGAAGGATCAATCTCGCCAGTGTCGCGAAACTCTCCGAAGTCGCCGAACCCGGCGCCGCGGGCAATATGAACGAGAAGTTCATCTCGATTACCGGCGAAATCTCCGCGAAAGACCCTGTTTATGACGCCATGTTCCTGAAATCAGGAAAGTATGTCATTATGAACAGGACGGTCGAGTATTATGCTTGGGAAGAAGATGTGCACACCGAGAAGAAGAAAGACCTCGGCGGCGGGACGACCGAAGTTAAGGAATACCGTTATAAACTCGCATGGACATCCGATCCTAAGTCGGTCAGCAGTTTCAACAATAACGGCGTGAACCAGTGGGAGTATGAAAAGAGCGTCGTTATCCGCGATGTCGATACCCCTTACTCGAGCGATACCTTTAAAGCCGGCAGCGCGAATATCGGCAAATGGGTGATCGATCCCGACGATGTCAGTGTCGACGTCCCCGGCGAAAAGATCGAGCTTTCCCCGGCGAACGCCAAGCTTTCCGGTAAGATGAGACTCGACGGCGACGAGTATGTCTATATTCCCAATAAGTCCGGGTCATCCGGCGCGCAGTTCAACGATATCCGCATCAGCTTCAACGGCCTCGAGAACGGCACCAAGGTGACCGCGTTCGGGCTCGCTAACGGCAACACCATCGAGCATTACAACTATAACGAGAACGAGCCGAGCGAAACCTTCGCCCGCGTCATGATCGGCGACCGTGAGACAGCTATCGCTCAGCTCAATGCCGAGCACCAGATGCTGACATGGATCCTCCGCGGTGTCGGGTTCCTCCTCATGTGGGTGGGATTGTCCTCGCTCTTCGGGCCTCTGGTATCCGTACTGAACGTTCTCCCGTTCCTCGGCGACGTGGGCGGATTTATCATCGGGATCATCACATTCGTCCTCGCGGCGGTGCTGAGCTTCCTGACTATTATTATCTCGATGCTGTTCCATAACATCCTCGCGCTGATTATCGTGGCGGTGGTCGTGATCGCGCTCATCATCATAGTGATGTCCACCAAAAAGAAGGCTGCAGCCTCGCAATAGATTCAGCCGAATACTGTCTGCATAAATGCCCGCCTTCACCCGAAGGCGGGTTTTTTTATCGATAATTCGTTTCATGTCTGGAAAATTTATTTTATTTCAGGTATAATATGCTGGAATCTACGGACAACGCGGGGGCGTTTCCTGAAAGGAGGAAGCGTGGATCTGAAGAAACGGGAAAAATTCTGTTACCCGGGCGGGCGGCTGAAAGCCCTCATCATGAGTTATGACGACGGCAGCGAGCATGACCGGCGTCTGATCGAGATATTCAACACGCGGGGAATCCGTTCTACCTTCCATCTCAATTCCGGAAAGCTCGGCGGAGCCTATCATATCCTGCCCGGCGAGGTCTCGAATCTCTACAAGGTCCACGAGGTATCCGGCCATACTGTCAATCATCTTCACCTGGACCAGCTTGAAGAAGAGGAAATCCGCCGCGAGATCACGAACGACCGCAGGGCGCTCGAAGACCTCGTGGCTTATCCGGTGCGCGGAATGTCTATCCCGTTCGGCACCTACGACCACCGTGTGCTCCTGATCCTTCCCGAACTGGGTGTGGAGTATGCGCGCGGAGAGGCCGCCGGGGAAACCGGCCGTTTCGACCTCCCCGACACATTCATCCTCTGGAAACCCACCTGCCATCATACCGGCGCGCTCGAGGCGGCGGAACGTTTCCTCGGAGCGATCACTTCGCGCATGATGCTCTTCATGATCTGGGGACACAGCTACGAGCTCGACGGTTTTTTATCCACCGACACAAGCAAGGGCTGGAAGTACATGGAATACCTCAGCGACCGGCTCGGGAGAAATAAAGAAATCTGGTACACTACAATGATCGAGATGCACGATTACCTGAAGGCGATCGACGGGATCCGTTTCTCCGCCGACGAATCGATCGCGTTCAACCCGTCGGCGGTACCGGTCTGGATCAAGTCACCGGAGGGCGCGGCCGAAATCCGCCCCGGTGAAGTGAGAAAACTATTTCATCCGGATCACCTATGATTATCGATTCGCACGTCCATTTCGGGAACACGCCCCGTTTTCATTGCCCGTTATCCCTCCTCGTCTCGCTGATGAGCGCCGAGGGTATCGATAAGGCGGTCATCTCCTATCTCGGCGGCGCGGAGGTCGATCATCCCGACACCGGCCGTCCGGCGTTCTCGCGTGTCGAACAGTTCGGTATCCTGAAGAGGACTGTCGACGCGGTGAACCTGCACCCCGGGATGCTTTACGGCCAGCTCTGGATACAGCCCAAGCTCGGCGGATACAGCGCCGATCTCGAACGCGCGGTTGCGGAGAACCGGAGCGCTATTGTCGGGCTGAAAGTCCACCCCTACCATTCCGGCCTCATCCTGACCGATCCGGCGTATACGCCCTATTTCGCGATGGCCGAACGGCTTAAGCTCCCGGTCGCGGTGCATACCGCGAGCGATATCTATTCCCCCGCGCGCGCTGTCTACGAACGAGCACTCGAGTTCCCGGACGCCGTTTTCATCATGGTGCACATGGGCCTCAATACCGACCACGGCGAGGCGGTGAGACTGATCGGTAAACTGCCGAACCTCTACGGCGATACGACATGGGTCGATACACCGTCGGTAGTCTCGGCTGTCAAGAGGCTCGGGAGCGATAAAATCCTTTTCGGCACCGACGCCCCCATCTCCGGGCCGGATAATTATGAAAAATACGGCGAGATGCTCGCGGCGCTCAAGTCGGAACTCTCGGCTGGGGAGTACGACGACGTCCTCTGGCGGAACGCGTCCCGGCTTTTCGGTATCCCGGTGTAGTTTTTCTTTTTCGTTATCCCTAGCATGTTATTTTGTCATCCTGAGCTTGTCGAAGGATGAGCGCTTGCCCCATATTCCCAGATGGTGTATCGAAGGATTGACATATTCCTCGCTTTCCGTTACGATTTCTCCCGATGGAGGACTCTATGCGCCGTATCGCCGTTTCGATCCTGATACTTTCCGCGATCCGCTGGCTGAGCGGAGCCGGAGCCGCGCCGTTGTATGCCCAGCCTAAGGAAGGCGATAAGCTCAACGGCAAGCTCGGGGTCACGCCCGGCATCGCTCAGCTCGACACCGCCGACCTGAATTCCCGTCTCGCGGCCTACGGCTATCCCGGCATCCCGCAATGGTACTTTACGCTCGGCGCTATCTATCAGCTCTCCGACGGTGCGTTCGTCAGCGATATCGAGTATATCCGTTATATCAACAACTCGTTGACAGGGGGCGGTAATGTCACTACGGCGGGCGGGTGGAACTCATGGCTCAATCTCGGCTACGCGATAGTGAACCTGCCGTACTTCCAGTTTTACCCGATGGTCGGGCTGGGCGGCGGAACATTGACAGTCAAGGTCGGCGAGGACTTCACCGGACAGGGCTTCGACAGCATCCTGAGCGCGACAAATACGGCGGTGGATTTGGAGAAAGGGGTCTATTCGGTGTTCCTCGGCGGCGGGATAGATTTCTCAATCGACCTCGGAGAATCGAACCCGGTGGACCTGCTGATCGGACTGAGGGCGGGATACATCTTCGACCTCTCGGCGACCACCGGATGGACGTCGCACGGCGTGGCGCTGGCGAGCGGACCGAACTCCGGCTTTTCCGGCTTCTCGGCCCGTCTCTATGTCGGCGTCTCGGAATAACCCACTGCGTCCGTCTGAGTTATCCGTGTAATCCGCGATCTATTGAGGTAAAACACTAGACTCTTATCATATCGAGATAGTTCGATTTCCGGCTTTAGAAGCGGGATAAGTGCTCACTAAAAATTTCGCACGGAGAACGCGGAGATATAATTTCGGCGGTATATTGAAGAGATATGAATATCAACTTG
>MIBE01000033.1:5602-26601 GCA_001829415.1 Spirochaetes bacterium GWF1_51_8 | reverse complement strand
GTTCGCTTGTCTCCTACTCCGAAGGAGAAGGCAGGCAGGCTCACCATGACAGTACCGGCCTCATCTCAGAAAGCGATATCTATAACCGATTGCCTCGCTCCGCTCGCAATGACAATGCAGGTTCGTCAATACACCCCTTTGGGCGCGGCAGTTCATTTAATATCAAATAGGCTTATTTTCAAATTATGTTGCCTTCTTCCTCGAAACGATCCCGTCCCAGATCAGCTTGAATATCGAAGTCACAAGCGACAGTCCCGCGATCACGCCCCACACCATCCCGTCGTAGATCGGCAGGGTCTTGAACACGAGGTTCAGCGGCGGAACGAACACGATCGCCGCGATCATCGCCATGGTCACGACAAAGAACGATTTCAGCAGTTTGTTGGGCGCGGCAAAACGTCTGACGAGACGGCCTTCACGGAGCACGAACACGTAAATCTGCGGCGAGAGCAGGGTGATCGCGAACGCCACTGTACCGGCGAGGATCAGTCTCGCTTCCTGGAATTTGTCCGCCGCTTCCTGCGGGACGAACGACGCGAACGAGGTGACCGCCGCGATATTCTCGGGCGTGAGGTAGTTGTACATCAGCACATACCCTGCGGTGATCGCCGCCCCGAACACAAACCCTTCTATAATCATACGGATACGTTCCGTGCGGTTGATGATCGGCTCGGAGAGCTTCGCGGGCTTCTTCTCCATGATGGTATCGTCGGCGGAGTCGGTCGAGATGCCGACACCCGGGAACGACTCCATGACCACGTTGGAGAAAAGGAGCTGTACGGGGAATAACGCGCTTCCGCCGAGCACGAAGAGCGGTACGGCGAGAATAGCCGCGACTTTACCGAGGTTGTTCGTGATTAGGTAGCGCACGAGCTTCTTCAGGTTCTGGTAGATCACCCGCCCCTCGCGGATCGCCTTGACGATGGTCGAGAAGTTGTCGTCGGTCAGGATGATATCCGCCGCTTCCTGCGACACCTGCGTCCCCGCGCGTCCCATCGCGATACCGACATCGGACCTCTTCAGGGCCGGGGCGTCGTTGACACCGTCTCCCGTCATCGCGACGATATGGTCTTTATTCTTGAGTTGTTCGACTATTTTCAGTTTATCGAGCGGGGCCACGCGCGAGTAGACACGGAGATACTCCACCTTGGCGGCAAGTTCTTCCGGGGTCAGGTTCTCGAACTCGCGTCCTTCTATCGCCTGCTCGATATCTTCGGCGATCCCGACGCTCTGCGCGATGGAAAATCCGGTCTTCTTGCTGTCGCCCGTAATCATCACCACGCCGATATTCGCGCCCCTTGCTTCCGCGATCACCTGCTTTACTTCGTCCTTCGGCGGATCGTAGATCATCGCCGCGCCGAGGAAAATACCGTCCTTCACCGCATCGTGATCGAGCTTCTTCAATGCCGTCCCGGCCTTCTTCTTCATGAAGCCGATCAGGCGGTAGCCTTGTTCCGAACGGGACGACAGGTCGTGCAGGATGCGTTCACGGTCGCCTGCGTCGAGGTCCTTTACTTCGTCCTTTATCATGATCTTCCCGCAGAGTTCGAGCACCTTATCGGGCGCGCCCTTGGTATAGATACCCCGGTCGCCGTGCGCGTCCTCGAGCAGGATGGCGGAGTACATGATATCCGACGAGAACGGGATGCGGTCGATTTCCCTGTATGTGTCGAACTGCGAGGGTTTGAACCCGGAGAGAATGCCCGCCTTGATCAGGGAGGTCTCGGTCGGGTCGCCGCTTTCGCTGACTATGTTTCCGTCCTGCTCCGTCACCTGCGCGGTCGAGCATTTGACCGATGTGAGGAAGATGTCGTGGATCGCCTTCATCTCGCCTTCGGACATCAGCCGGAACACATCCGCCATATGGTAAAACTCGTTATCGAGATAGTATTCTTTGACAGTCATCTTATGCTGGGTGATCGTCCCGGTCTTATCGGTGCAGATATAATCCACGTTACCGAGCGTCTCGACCGAGGAGAGCTTCTTGACGATGACCGAGTTGCGGGCGAGCCGTTCCACCGCGAGGGAAAGGGCTATCGTGATCGACGCGGGAAGCCCTTCGGGGAACACCGCCACCATGACGCTGATCGCGGTCAGGAGAGGAAGCTCGATCATTTTCAGGAAGAGCTGCCAGTCGGACGGGATACCCGCCGCGAGACGGGGGATACCGGTCAGGATCAGGACTACGAACGCGGAAATGGCCGCGAGGATCACAAGGTATTTGATCTCCTTATCGAGCTTGATCTGAAGCGGAGTCCGTTCATCCTCGGCGCTCTGGATATTCTTCGCGATCTTACCCATTTCGGTAAACGATCCGGTCTTCACCACGACCGCCTTGCCATGCCCGTTGAGAACCTTGCTCCCGCTGAACAGCATATTCCGCATCTCGTACAGCCGGAGGCTGTCGCCGGGAATGGGCTTGATCTCTTTATTGATAGGCTCGCTTTCACCGGTGAGATGGGCCTCGTCGACCAGCATCCCGGACGCCTCGATGATGCGGGCGTCGGCGGGGATGATATCTCCCGACTCGAAAACGATGACGTCGCCCGGCACGATGAACTTCGAGGCGATCGTCTCTATATTTCCTTCACGGACGACGCGGAATTGAGGGGAGAGGATTTTTCTCAGGGCATCGACCGCTTTTTCGGCCTTGCCGTCCTGGATCAAACTGATAATCGTATTGATGAGTACCACCCCGAGAATGGCGCATCCTTCGATCACGTCGCCGATCAGGAACGAGAACACTGTGGCGACAAAAAGGATGATCACCATCGGCTCGGTGAAGCTCGCCCAGAGCTTCTGCCAGATCGTAACCTTTTTTACCTCGCCGAACTCGTTCGTCCCGTACTTATCGAGAAGCTGGTCGGCCTGTTCCATCGTCAGCCCGTTGATAGAGCTCCGAAGTTTCTTTAACGTGTCCTGCGCGCTTAATCCAGTAAAATCCTGCAATTCCGGCTGCATCTTTTTTTCCTCGCGATTTTATCAAAATTTGAACAATAAATCCGTATTTTTCCAAACTCAACCCTCTCCGGGTATCCCTTCCATCACCCGGCAGAGTGTAGGGATATATTATATTACGCTATGCGGATAATCTCAAGAAGAGAAACCGAGCGAATCGAGACTGTTAGTTCCTCTAACTAAATATTGTAGCATTCCGGGCGATCCTATGTCAAGATTTTTTATTTTCCGCGTTTCAAAATCAATCTATGCTTGCGTTTTATTCCGCGAACGGTTAGAATATAAATCATCGTGAAGGAAAGGGTATGTTGCAGGAATTACTCCAGCTCAAATATGTCGCCATTTTCGAAAGCGCCATTCTTATGACAGCGTTTATCTATCACGGCCACGGGACGGTGTGGCTGAAATTCTTCAATAACGACGACAAAGCCTACCGCCTTCATTTTATTTCGGCGTTCGCGCTCTTCCTCGTCATCCCGCTCGTCACCCTTTTCATCTACGGTAAAAGCCCCGTCGACTTCGGGCTGAAACTCGGCGACTGGCAGACAGGGCTAATCTGGGTCAGCGTCGGATTCGTTGCCGCCGCGATAGTCGCGATCACGACATCGCCGATGCCCGACATGAAAAAGCAGTATCCGTTCTCCAAGAAAGCGATGGAATCCCCGCGCGGGTTCGTGATCTACGAGCTTATGTACCTTTTCTTCTATTATACCGGGTGGGAATTCCTGTTCCGGGGTTTTCTGCTATTCTCGCTCGCGCAGATCGATCCCGTGATGGCGGTTCTCGTGCAGGTCGTCCCGTCCACACTCCTTCATTACAATCATCCCGAGACGGAAACATGGAGCGCGATCCTCGCGGGTGTCGTCTTCGGATATGTCGCATGGACAACCGGATCGATCATCTACCCGTGGCTCATGCACGCGGCTTTCGGGATTTTCACCGATATCGCGATCTATATCCGGTGGAAACGGAAGGCGAAAGATGCGGCTTAACGACGAAGCGGTCAAGAAGGCAATCGCGCAGTACCAGTCAGCCAAGACCGACGACGAACGCAATCGCGCTATAGCGTCATTCCGCAAAGAAACCGATCTCTATATCTACAACTTTCCCCGGATGTCGTACCGCAAGAGCCTCGACTTCTGCTCGGACTTCTTCCTTTACGTCGTCGAACGGCTTGACGGCATCCTGAAGAACTACCCGCTCGACGCGAACATCCAGTTCAAGACATGGTTCAACTATGTGCTGAAGAACCAGGCCGTCAGCTTCATCCGTTACACGCGCCCCGGGGAAAACCCCGTGCTGACAGTGGATAATATAGAAGACTATCCCGGCCCGGAGATATTCACGACCGACCGACCGGATTTCGGCGCGCTCAAGAAAGGCCTCGCTCTCCTTCCCGCGATGGACAGGCTCGCGCTGAAGTTCTACTACCTGCCGGAACTGATCGACGGCGGCGATATACGCGAGGCGTGCCGTGTGTTCGGGATCGCGCCGGGAGCGGCGTTGTCGATCCAGCGCGCATTGATCGCGGCGAACTACGAGGATATCCGCAGGCTCCGTGAAGTCTCCGCCAGGGTGACCGAGCTTAACACAAAGATCGTGCCGTTAAAGTACAGGCTGTATCATGAGAAGGAACTCGGGCTGGGTGAAAAGAACGAGCTCCTCGAGAAGATCGCGCGGATGGAAGCGGCACGGAATAAAGAAATCCGGAAGATCGAACTGCCCGATAAACGGCTCTACCAAGACTTTATCTCGCTCTTCAAGAACATCCGTCTCGCGCAATACCGTCTGGATAACGCCCGGAAACGCCTGAGGTTCGAGATGCTCAAGCTCGCGCGCGCCGAGGGCGGGGAGAACGAAATATGAGCTTTTGCGGAAAATTCGACGAAATCACGATGCTCAGATATATCGACGCCATCGCGGGTCACGGCGGACTCGATAAAGAGACTCTCGCCGCTATCGACGCCCACCTGCTCGAATGTCCGGAGTGCCTGAACGAGGCCGCCGAACTGAACAGGATCGGCGCGGCGGCGGATTCCGCCGAACCGGTGCATCTCTCGCTTAATAGTCCCCAACCCGGTCAGGCGGCGGTTTTTCCCAACGCTTACGCGCGTTTCGTCTCGGCGGTGCCGGTACGCGGCGGAGAAAAGTCCGGCGGCGCCGAAATCTACCGTCTGGATAACCCGGTATGCGAAATACGGATTACGCGGAAGGCCGAGGGATCGTATAAGATCGCGCTCGTTTTCGGGGAACGGTTCACTGAGTATGTCGAACTGCGCTCGCCCGGCGCGCCCGCCCCGCTCTTCCTGAAAAAGCCCGACAGCCGCGAAACGGAAATCCGTTCGGTAGCCCCCGGGAAGTACGGCCTCGCCCTCGGAAAAACAATCCTTTACATCGAACTGCGCGCCTGAAATTTTTCACGAGTTACGCACAGTTTTCGGATAAAAATTTTTCAAAACGCCCGAAAAATACTATAATACTTTTCGCGGCATCTAAACCCGCGATGTAACTTCGGTTTCTGGGGAGAGGAATGTGGAAGAACTTACCGTTTCTATTTTACTAAGAGAAGCTAAGATTTTTTCTGAAAAAGAATCCTCACATAAAGAAGCCGCTCTATTCGGCTCAAATAACGGTAAAGCTATTGGAACTTACTTAGAGCATAAATTTAAAGAAACTTTATCATTGAAATACATATTTTCCAAAGGAAACTCTGCTGAGGGGATTGATTTTCCGGACTTGGGTTTGGATATAAAATCAACAAGTATTGAGCAACCTCAATCATCATGTCCCTATAAGTCTGCATCACAGAAAGTCTTTGGATTGGGATATTCGTTACTAATATTTGTCTATGAAAAAATCGACTTTCATGAAGAGAAGTCATCTACACTAAAAATCCATCATACAGTATTTATTCAAGAAAATCGTACGGCGGATTTTCAATTGACGACTGAAATAAATAAAATTATCGATAATAATGGAAATCATGACGATATCGTTGCTCTTTTGTATGATAAAAACCTTCCGGTCGATGAGATTGCCGCAAAAAAACTCGCTTCTGAAATAATTGAAAAGAAACCCGCTGTTGGTTATCTGACCATTTCCAATGCTCTCCAATGGAGACTGCAATATCAAAGAGTAATCGATAATGCCGGAAAAGTCGAAGGTATAATTAAAGTATGAATAAATTAGATATAATTCAATTCGGGGATTTTCAAACTCCTAAAGAATTGGCTTTATTAATGTGTAATATTCTTCGGAAATATCAGTTTAATCCGAAAACTATCGTTGAACCCACCTGCGGAGTAGGCAATATTTTAACAACCGCTAAATCGACGTTCCCGAAGGCTGAAAAACTGATTGGTATTGAGATTAATCCGGAATATCTTGATTCGTTGAAAGAAAGTATAGATATGGAAAATGTTCATCTTTTTAATCAAAACATTTTTTCTTTTGATTGGAATAGCATAGAAGGTACTATGTCCGATCCTGTTTTATTTATTGGAAATCCGCCGTGGGTTACAAATTCTGGTTTAGGAATGATGGCTAGTAATAACACCCCTGAGAAAACTAATTTTAAAGGTTTAAGAGGAATAGAAGCGATAACCGGAAAAAGCAATTTCGATATCGCCGAATATATTATTATCAATCTCGTCGAAGGGTTTATCGACCGTCAAGCTGTTTTTTCATTCTTATGTAAAACCTCCGTCGCGAGAAGCATTTTTCAATATATCTCTATTAAAAAATTTCCCGTCCGGCTTTGCGAAATGTATGAATTTGATTCTAAGAAATATTTCAATGTCGATGTCAATGCCTGTTTATTCAATATTATCGTTTCCGAAAACGTCGAAGGCGATTTAAAATGCAACGTATATAAAAGTCTGGAAAGTAATGAAATAGTATCGGTATTATGTTTTAGTAAAAACATGCTGATAAATAATCTTATCGAGTTCGAGAGATATTCCGGTTTAATCGGAAAATCCCAATATACTTGGAGAAATGGAATTAAGCACGATAATTCTAAAATAATGGAATTAGAACAAATAAACGGTAAGTATGTTAGTGGAAACAACGAAACCCTCGATATCGAACCCGATCTCATCTATCCTTTATTAAAGAGTTCTGATATTTCAAAATCCGATTATTTTATCAGAAAATTTGTAATTGTAACTCAAAAAGCCGTCGGTCAGGATACCGCTTATATTTCTTCCCATTTTCCGAAAACGTGGCATTACCTAAACAAAAACCGAGAAACCTTTTTATCGAGAAAAAGTTCAATCTATAATAACAAACCCGCTTTTTCCATATTTTCAGTAGGTGATTACACATTCGCGCCTTGGAAAATAGCGATTGCCGGATTGTATAAAAAAATAAAATTCTCGATTATCGGTTCTCTGGGAGATAAACCCGTTTTAGTTGACGATACGTGTAATTTTATACCATGTAACACCGAAGAAGAAGCAATTTTTATTTTAAGTTTATTGGAATCCGAACCTATTATAACCTTATTAAACTCTTTGATTTTTTGGGATTCTAAACGTCCTATTACCACCGGAATTCTCAATTCAATCGATTTGAAAAAAGTTGCAGAATATTTTCATAAAGAAGACTTATTTGTTTATTATTTGCAAAATAATGACTACGTGAAAAAAGTTGATAATCAACCTATTCTTGAGTTTAATTATTAGGTATAAAAGATTTAATATTCGGGGAGAGGAATGGCGAATTATCTCAAATCAATCGAAATCACCGGATTCAAATCGTTCCCGGTAAAATCCCGCATCGAATTTCTCGACGGTATCACGGGCATAGTCGGCCCCAACGGGTGCGGCAAGTCTAACGTGGTCGAGGCGATCAAGTGGGTACTCGGCGAGCAGAGCGCGAAAAGCATGCGCGGCGAGAAGATGGAAGACGTCATTTTCAACGGCACGAAGGAACGCCCGCCGATGGGAATGGCCGATGTCAGCGTCACGTTCAATAACGAGGCGAAATGGCTCCCGATCGAGTTCTCCGAGGTCAGCGTCGCCCGCAGAATATTCCGTTCGGGCGAAGGCCAGTATTATATCAACAAATCCAAGGTCCGTCTCCGCGATATGGTGGAACTCTTCCTCGATACCGGGGTCGGCCGCGACAGTTACGCGATCTTCGAGCAGGGCAAGATCGACCGCCTGCTGTCCGAAAGCCCGCAGGAACGCCGTTTCCTCTTCGAGGAGTTCGCCGGGATATCCAAGTTCAAATTCCGCAAGGAAGAGGCCGAACGCAAGCTCGAAAACTCCCGCCTGAACCTCGAACGCCTGAACGATATCGTGATCGAGCTCGATAAGGAAGTGGAGAGCCTCCGCACTCAGGCCGAGGATGCGAACAAGTACAACTCGCTCCAGAACGAATTGAAGACGCTTGATGCCAAGTTCGCCGCGCTCCGTATCAAAAACATCCGCAAGGAAATAGACGCCCGTATCGAAGAGAAAACCAAGCTCGCGGATAAGCAGAAGGTTCTGTCCGAGACAGTCCGCGACCGTGAGGATGCGATGCTCGCGACCGACGGCGATATCCAGAAGCGCGAGACCGATTTCCATGCGTTCGACGACCAGTTCGCGCAGACCCAGAAGGAGTTCGCCGCCGTCCAGACCCGCCTCGAAAGCAACCGCGAACGTGTCCGTTCGCAAACCGACTGGCTGTCCAGTATGGAAAACCGCATCAAGGAAGACATGGAGCGTCTGACAGTCCTGCAGGGCGAGCTCAAGCAGAAGGAACACGATTCGCTCGGGATCAATGTCGAAAAAGACGAGTCGTCGTCCGCGATGAAGGAAATCCAGTCGCAGATCGACGAGGTCTTCGTGAAGATCAAGTCGCTCGACGAGAAGATTCTCGCGAAGTCGCGCGAGCTCGGTTTCGACAAGATCATCACCAAGGACGATATCGAGCGCCAGCGTCAGGAGATTGTGGCGTTCCGTACCCGCCTCGAAAACTACCGCGTCTCCATCGAGGAGAAGTGGGAAGTCGGGCGCAACTTCGAGACCGAGCGCAAAGAGAAGACCAATCAGCTCGAGATATTCTCGCGCGACGTCGAAACATTCAAAAGCGAACTCGATAAAATTATCAAAGAAATAGACATATCCCTCCAGAAAGAGAAGGATATCCGTCAGGATAACCTGCGCACCGGCGAAGAAATCCGCGAGCTCCAAGTCAGGCTGAAGTCGATGGACAAGGCGATCATGGAGTCGCTCGAACGGCAGTCCGGCGAACTGAAGAAGTTCACCGAACGCAAGCCGATGCTCGACGCCCGCCTCGAGTCGGCGTTATCACGTCTCACCGGCGCGATCGAGTCCGGCGCGAACACCTCGGCCGTCCTCGAGGGTGTGGCCGAACTGAAAACCAATTTCAGCGAATACCGCGCCTACTACGAGAACATCCTCGGCATCCTTTACAGCGACGATGGCGCGTACACCCAGAAGGAAAACATCCAGAACCGGATCGAGGAGCTGACCGGAAAGATCGCCGCAAACGAGCAGGCTCTCGAAGAGACCCGCGCCCGCCTCCGCGACCTCCAGTCCGTGCGTTCCGATATCCAGAGTTCCTACAATAGGAACGAGTTCGAGACCTCGGCGCTCCGCAAGGAGATCGTTAAGCTCGACGACCAGATCACCAACAACCATTCCGCGCTGAAGTTCCTCGAGAGCCAGATCGCGTCCCATTCGGACTCGATCAACAAAAAGGGCACCCTGATCGACTCGATGATCACCATAGTCGAAGAGTACGAGCGCGATATCCAGGAACTGCGTTCCGCGCGCTCCGTTCTCGGCGAGGAGCTCAACGGTAAAAAGGTCGATTTCGCCCGGATCGAGGAACAGTATAAGTCCGTCCGCAACGAATCGGAACGTATCCGCCACCAGATCGGGGATATCGAACGGCACCGTGTCAATTTCGAGAACGACAAGAAGACCACCTTCCAGTCTATCGAGGAGCTAAAGACGAGAATTGGCGAAGACTCGATCTCGGTCGAGAGTTTCAGCCAGAAGATAGAGGCCGGAAGAACCGAACGTGAGAAACGCCTCAAGGAAATAGAACAGCTCAAGACCGCCCGCAAGGCCCTCGAGTTCCAGATTCGCGAGTACAACGAGCAGAACATGAAGCTCGAGAAGCAGATGATGGAGTTCGAGAACGCTATCGGCGAACGCACCGGGACATTGCAGAGTATTGTCGAGAACGCGATGAGCGCTTACGGGATCGACGTGACCGGGATACCGGTCGGCGAGAACGACAATATCGACAGTATCCACGCCGATATCAAGCGTCTGCGTAACGATATCGCCAAGCTCGGCAATGTCAACTTCCTCGCGATCGAACAGTTTCAGGACGCTAAGGAACGCCTCGAGTACCTAATCTCCCAGCGGCTCGATGTCGAAAAGGCGATGGCCGATATCCAGGGCTTGATCGACGAGACGAACGAGAAGTCCGCGGAACAGTTCAGCCGCGCGTTCGAGGACATCCGTGTGGCGTTCAAGAAGATATTCTCGCGCCTGTTCGACGGCGGACGCGCCGACCTGATCCTTCAGGATAAGGAGAACGTCCTCACCTCGGGTATCGACATCATGGCCGAACCGCCGGGCAAGAAGCTCCAGAGTATCTCGCTCCTCTCGGGCGGAGAACGCGCGCTGGTAGCAATCGCGGTCATTTTCGCGATCCTCTACCTCAAGCCGACGCCGTTCGTGATCCTCGACGAGCTGGACGCGCCGTTGGACGACGACAATATCGAGCGTTTCAAGAACCTGCTCGCGGAATTCCGCCAGACAAGCCAGTTCGTGGTCGTGTCGCACTCGAAGTCCACGCTGGAAGTCTGCGACGTCCTCTACGGCGTCACGATGGAAGAACTCGGCGTCTCGAAGGTCATTAACGTCGCGTTCGACGAAGCCCAGATGCTGTTTAAGGACGAAACCCCGGAAAAGTAATCCGGGTCGTTTGGAAATGAGTTTTTTACTTCACCCGCGCTGGTACCTGACTGTATGGAAAAAACCGGCATATGGATGACTTTAAAACCACGGGGTAAATTATGAAAGTGTTTTTTCTGCTCCTTCTCGTCCTCATTTCGGGAAACACAGTCTATGCGGAACAGAAAGCGCAGTCTTTTAAAGAAATGCTCGGTTTAGCCAAGAATGAGTCTTCTCCCGATAAGAAAATCGAATACCTGCAAAGCGCGGCAAAACTCGCTAAAACCGCCGGGGACAAGCAATGGGTCCATTATCAGATCGGGATCACATACGGCGAAGGTCTCGGCGATTTTTACCGCGGATTTATCGAAGTCTCTACGGCTTATCAGCTTGGTTTTACTAATAAAGCTGTTAGTGCATATATAAATAAATATACCCATGATCCTGAGGTGCGTTTCATCGACGGGGACAGCCCGCCGCTTCCCGGCAACCCGAAAATTCCCGCCGGGCAGTTTTCATTTATCCTGATCTCCGATACGCATGTCCTTACCGTTCTGCCCGATTCGAACTATATTCAGCTAAAAAATAAACTCATTGAGAGCGACAGGTTTATTATTATCAACGGCGATCTCGTATCGTCGCCGAAGGATCCCGGTAATTATTTCCGCGCGAAAGAGCTTTTCGACAGTATCGGGTTGCCTTATTACACCTCGATCGGGAATCATGATTCTCATTACGGAGGATGGTTTGAATATAAGCATTCATTCGGGAAATCGCATTATTCCTTTCAGGCCGGCGATTTGCTGGTTATCTGCTTAGATTCCGCAAATGGAAAGCTGGGGAAATCGCAAATGGAATGGCTCAGGGATGTACTGAAATCCAAGAATCCCGGTCCGTGCGTGGTATTCAGCCATTTTCCGCTGATCGGTCAGCCGAACTACATCTTTACCAATCAAACTGACTTTCCGGAAGCGGTTAAGTTGTTTGAAAAATACGAGGTGGATTGGGTTTTCGCGGGACACACACATGCTCATTCTTACGTCCAGACGAACGGTATAAACTATCTCACCTCGCCCGTGTTCTACAGCCAATACGGGAAATATATCCGGATGACATACGATAACGGCAAGCTGGAATACAAATTACTCCCGTTATACCCTTAAAGATATTGCATCGTAGCTGTCCGAATTACAGCGAGAAACATGAAAAAGACGATCGTCTGCCCTGCGGTTTCGATAGGGAATTGCTCTTCTCTCAGCGCTTTGTCCCTCGGCGGGAAAAACATCGGGAGACGCACCCCATAGCTGAAAAAGCAAATCGAGCCCTAATTCCAACAGTCCGCGCTTCATCCGGCGACCCATCCCATATTCTATCCCGGAAAACAATGTAGGGATAAGTTTGACATTATCCCATCATATAGATATATTATACACAATTAAGACATGTCTATAAAGGAGTCAAAATGAATCACCATGAAACGATCACGGAAATGGATGGAAAAACGTTCTATTACAGTTTTCTTTCCGGTTCCAAGAAGCTCATGGAACACCAAAGCGACATCAATAAGATCAACATTTTCCCCGTTCCCGACGCGGACACGGGTACGAACATGGCTTCGACCATGCGTTTTATCATAGACAACACTCAGGCACACGACTCATTCAAAGTGACCGTGGACTCCATCGCGGAAGCGGCGCTCGACGGCGCGCGCGGCAACTCCGGCGTGATCTTCGCCCAGTTCTTCTACGGCCTGAGCCAGAGTATCGGACATGACGCGAAGATAGTCATGAGCAATTTCGCCGCGGCATTGAGGAAAGCGGTCGATTATACCTACGAGGCGATCTCGAAACCCGCCGAGGGCACGATCCTCACCGTCATCAAACGCTGGGTCAATTATATCTCGGAGAACGTTCATAAAACCTTGGACTATGTAAAAATGTTCCGCGATTCCTACGCCGTCGCCCATCACACGATGGAGAACGAACGGATGGACGCGATGCGGAAGGCGAATGTCGTAGATGCGGGCGCGAAGGGCTTCGTGCTCTTCCTCGAGGGGATGAAAGAGTTCCTTCACAAGCGCGACACCCAGGCTCTCGAACACCTCAATCAGGATATCGTCCTTTTAGAGCAGAAGGAAGAAACTCCGCTCGAGATGGGCGAGTTCCGTTACTGCACCGAAGCCCAGCTTCAGGGCGAGGCGCTGGACAAGAACAAGATCCGCGCGCGGATAGAAAAATGGGGCGATTCGCTAGTGGTCGCGGGTTCCGAGAAGAAGGTGCGTATCCATATCCATACCGACAATCCCGCCGAGTTCTTCCAGGATCTCTACGGGTACGGGGATATTGTGTTTCAAAAGGCGGACGATATGCGCCGCCAGTTCGAATCGGCGCATCACCGCAAGGCGAAAATCGCGCTCGTGACCGATTCGGCTTGCGACCTCCCGCAGCAGCTTCTCGACCATTATCAGGTCCATATGCTTCCGATCAATATTCATTTCGGTAAGAACCATTTCCTCGATAAAATTACGATCACCCCGAACCATTTTTACGATCTGGTCGAGGAGAGCCCGGTTTATCCGAGCACCTCCCAGACCAACGAGAGCCTGTTCCTCAGCGCCTACTCGTTCTTAAGCTCGCATTACGACTCCGTGATCTCCCTGCATATGTCCGGTAATCTCAGCGGCACGTATCATAACAGCGCGAAAGCGGCGGAACGGATTATCGGCGAGCACGGTAAAACGATATCCGCGATCGATTCGAAGACGTTGTCCGGATCGCTCGGGCTGATCGTCCTGCGCGCGGCGCAGGCTATCGAAGCGGGGATGTCCCACGAGGAACTGACTCGCCTGATCCCGGAATGGATTGCCAAATCCGAGCTCTATGTCGCGGTCAAGACATTGAAATATATGGTACGCGGCGGGCGTGTCAGTGCGATGAAGGGCGCGATCGCCAACCTCCTGCATATCAAGCCGATTATCACTATCGACAAAGACGGGAAAACCGAGAATGTCTCTAAGGCATTCAGCCAGAAAGGATTACTGCGGAAGATAGACAAGATGGTACGCGAATATGTGAAGACCCATAAAATCTGGACCTACAGTATCGTGCATGCGCATAATATGCCCGAAGCGTTGAACTACGCAGCGGATATGGAAAGAATTATCGGGAAGCCTCCCGCCTATATCCAGGATATTTCCCCGGTGATCGGCGTGCATGCCGGATGGGGAACGGTCGCCGTCTCGCTGATGGCGGAATAACGGGGATAACGACTTTACCTGAAAATTAGTTACATCCAGTATCCGCAGAAGATAGAATCGGGCCCGGCTACTCCGCTTTCCGGGCGGAGACACGGATTCGGTAATCGTTAGGTTTTTCGGGCGTGTCGCCGCCGTAAGAATTAAAGTGTTCGATTTCGCCGAACCCGTTCAGCTTCAGAAGAAACTCCAATTCGCTCAATGAAAACATCCCGAACCGGTGCGTTTTATCCGCCTTCTCGACCATTTTCCCATCTCGATAATGTTCAAAATAATCGTAATGCGTCATCGTATCGGCCGCGAAATCGAATTCGTGCCGCGACCGCTTGACCACTCTTGAGTTTTCAAATTCGACCGTCTCGTCCTCCATCGGCTTGAAGTTCTTGAGGATCAGGAGAAAGTTCACCGCTTCGATAAATACGATTCCGCCCGGTTTCAATGCGCGGTTGCATCTCCGCAGGGCTTCCGAACGGTCGTCAGGGGTCAGCAGGTATTCGAACGGGCCGTTGACAGCGAGCATGGCGTCATAACGGCTATCCTCGTCGATCTCAAGAAAGCCCTTATTCTCGACCCGGATATTTTCACATTCCAGCTTTTTCGCTTCCATGTAGTAATTCCCGTCCGGCTCGTAACCAGTAACATCGTGGCCGATACCGGCGAAGAGTCCGGTCATCCTTCCCGTGCCGCACCCGATATCCGCTATCGCAAGTTTTCCAGCCCCGCATCTCCGGGGAAGGTGCTTCGAGAAAAACGTCAGGATATCCTTCGGATCGGAATCCATCGAATAGAAACAGTTGTAGAAAAAGGATTGGTTGTTTGCTTCCATTGCTTACCTTCTTAATAAACGGGGGTTCGGTATGATTACTTCAGCTTCCGTTCGTGGGTGATGAGGGCGACGCAGTTCTTGGAGCGCTTGTTCGCGAGGGTGAGGCCGGGCGAATACTCTTCGCCGTAGTTGTGATACTCCTTCAGGATAACAATCCCGTTCTTCTTGCAGAAGTCGCGGAAGTCCTTGATCGTCACGAGATGGATATTCGGCGTGTTGTCCCAATCGTACGGGAACTCTTTCGACTGGGGCATCTTGCCCCTGAAGAACAGTTTGAGCGGCAGACGGTAATACCCGAAATTCGGAAAACTGACTATCCCGAACTTCGCGATACGGAGCATGTCGAGCATCAGTTCGTCGGGGTGCTGTACCACCTGCAATGTCTGGCTGAGGACGCAGTAGTCGAACGTATCTTCCTTGAAGTTGGACAGGCCTTCGTTCAGGTCCTGGTGGATCACCGGAATGCCCTTCTTCATACACACGATGGTCTTCTCGATATTGATCTCGATCCCCATTCCCTTGACGTCTTTCGTCTTGATAAGGTATTCGAGCAATGCCCCGCTGCCGCAGCCGAGGTCGAGCACCCATGTGTCTTCTTCGATCAGCGCGGAGATCACACCGAAGTCAAGGCGGTCGTCTATCGTAACAAATTTACGGGGATTATTGCTTACCACTTCTCCTCCCAGAACATCTCGTTGTTATAGGTGGCGTCGATAAACGTCCCGATCAGTCTCGTCTCGAGCTCGTACTCCAGCAGGAACGCGTCATGCCCGTAAGGCGAATCGATATTCACGTAGGAGACGTCCTTCCCGGCCTGCACGAACGCGTCGAGCATCTCCTCCGACTGATAAGGCGGGAAGAGCCAGTCCGAGGTGAACGACAGGATCAGGATACGCGCCTTAATCAGGTCGAGCGCCTTTTCGAGACTGCCGCCGCCGTAGTACTCGGGCACATCGAAATAGTCCATCGCCTTGGTTACGAAGAGGTAAGTGTTGGCGTCGAAACGTTCCACGAATTTCGTGCCCTGGTAGTCGAGGTAGCTCTCGACCTGGAACTCGGACGAAAAGTCGAAATTGAGCTTTTCGCTGCTCTGGAGTTTCCGCCCGAACTTCTCGTGCATCGATCTATCGGAGAGGTAAGTGATATGCCCGATCATACGCGCGATGGAAAGTCCCTGCGCGGGGACATCGCCGCCGTAATAATTCCCGCCCTTCCACTTCGGGTCGGAGATGATGGCGTTACGCCCGACAGCGTCGAACGCGATACTCTGCGCGGAAAGACACGCCGTGGACGCGATAATGATGGCCGAACGGACGCAGTCCGGGTAACGGAGCGCCCACTCGAGGGCCTGCATTCCGCCCATCGACCCCCCGCTGACCGCGAGGAGTTTCTGCACTCCGAGGTGCTCCATCAGTTTCTTCTGCACCTTGACCATGTCGCCTATCGTGACAACCGGGAAATCCATGGCGTAAGGCTTTCCCGTATGCGGGTTGATAGACGCGGGACCGGTCGTGCCGACACATCCGCCGAGGACATTGGAACAGATCATGAAGTATTTGTTGGTGTCGAACGCCTTCCCCGGGCCGACCATATCTTCCCACCAGCCGGGCTTCTTATCGTTTTCGCTGTGATAACCCGCCGCATGAGCGTCGCCGGAAAGCGCGTGACAAAGCAGAATTGCGTTATCTTTTTCAGTATTCAAAGTCCCGTATGTCTCATACGCGACTGTCACGGGCCCGAAACGTTTGCCTGAATCCAATATTAAGTATTCGTCGTCATCTTCCGCGAAAGTGAAATATTCCGTTTTCACCTGTCCGACAGTGTTCGCCGGTTTCTCCATCTACTTTTCCCTCTATGAGACATCATGATGTACCTGATTATCTTAACTTTAATCGGGCAATCTGTAAAATAAATTGCCCGATTATTTTTACTCAAATCGCGGAACAAACGGGCGATTGACAATTTTAAATTTTCTATTAGAATCATAGTGTATTCTGATATAGAAGGGATGGATGCGAATCGTTTGCCTTTTTTTAGTCTTCAGTGCGATATTTTCCGGCTGCTCGCTGAGTCATGTCGAGTATATTCCCGCAAATCCGCAGAACGGCATTGCTTTTCTATCCAATTCCTCCATGGTATCCAACACAATCGTCAAATTGGACGGGATATGGGAGTTTTACTGGGGACGATATCTCTACCCGGGCGATTTCATTCTGCAAAAACAGACACCCGATACCTATATCAAGGTTCCCGAAGTCTGGAACTCGTTTTATATCGGCGGGAATCAGGTGCCGGAGCAGGGATACGCCACTTACCGGCTCGTGCTGAAGAACATCCCCCCCTTCACCAACTTCGCCCTGTTTATCAATAATGTCAGCGTCGCATACAGGCTCTATATCGGCGGGAAACTGGTGGGCGCGAACGGGATCGCCGGGACGAACAAGCAGACGACCGTCCCGTTCTATTACTCGATGCTCTACCCGTTCTCGACACTCGATAGCGAGATCGAGATCATTTTCCATATCGCGAACTTCCATTACACACGGGGGGGACTCTGGCATACCCCACGTTTCGGTAAGCTGGAAGCGGTCATCCACGAGACCGGCGAGTCGTTCGGGATGGATTATTTCATCCTCGGCGCGCTGATTATCATCGGGGTGTATCACCTTGTGATCTTCCTCCTCCGGCGTGACGACCCATCGTCATTCTTCTTCTTCCTGCTGTGTATCTCGTTTTCCCTGCGGGTGCTCTGCACGATCAACTACCTGATCACACAATTCCTTCCCGGCATCCCGTGGGATATCGTCGTCAGGTTCGAGTACTTCTCGTTCATCGTCCCGACAGTATCGTTCCTGCTGTTTCTCGGCTCGGTGCTCAAGGAATATGTCTTCCGTCCCTTCCATTACGCGATTTACGGCATATCCGGATTTTTCGCGCTTCTCGTCGTCATGACCGGTGTAGACTTTTTTACCCGTTATATGTTCCAGTACATGATGCTTGTGATCGCGGTCGTCCTGTACAGCCTATTCGTCATTATCCGGGCGATAGTCCATAAGAACCGGAACGCGGTCTATGTCCTGATCGGTTCGCTTTTCATGATTGTAGCCGTGGTGAACGATATCCTTTTCTACAGCTATGTGTTCAACGCATTCGGGACGCTTTCGCCGCTGGGCACATTGTTCTTTTTCTTCACCCAGTCCATCGTGCTGTCGATCCGTTTCTCCAAGGCGTTTCGGACAGTGGAAACCCTGACCCTCAACCTCGAGAAGAAGGTTCTCGAACGGACATTCGCGCTTGAGAAGGAACGGAACAAGCTCCGCCTGAATAACAAGATGATCGAAAAGGAGATGAGTCTCGCGAGAAAGATCCAGAACGAGTTCATCCCGTCGGAGACGCCGTTGAAAACAATCGCCGCGTATTACAAACCGATGCTCGCGATAGGCGGAGATTTTTACGACTTTTACCGGATCGAAGCGAATAAGGACCTTCTCGGCGTGTTTATCAGCGATGTCTCCGGCCACGGCATCCCCGCCGCGCTCGTCACCTCGATGATAAAAAGCACCCTTTTGCAGGTTGCGCCCTACTCGACCAATCCCGCGAAGGTGATGTCCTACCTGAACAGCGCGATCTTCAATATGACCGCCGGAAATTTCGTGACCGCGATGTACGGCATCCTCAACTATGCCGACGGGACGTTTACC
The DNA here is from genome assembly GCA_001829415.1 of Spirochaetes bacterium GWF1_51_8. Classification (GTDB taxonomy): domain Bacteria; phylum Spirochaetota; class Brevinematia; order Brevinematales; family GWF1-51-8; genus GWF1-51-8. The sequence goes on along the minus strand of MIBE01000033.1, from coordinate 7,938 downwards.
TACTCCAACGCCGGACATGTCGCGCCGTTCATCCTCACCCCGGACGCCGTCCTGAAAATGGAGGGCAAGCACAGCCCGCCCCTCGCGTTATTCAACAACCAGCAGCTGAAGGCGGATAAGAAGTTTTTCAAGGTAAACAAGGTTGTATTGAATCACGGCGCGAAGATTCTATTATATACGGACGGCCTGACCGAGGCGGTGCATATCGACGCCCGGCTGACGATCCGGCCGGAGAACATTATCGATTTCGAGACGGCGGTTCTCGACAGACTGCTCGAGTCCTCGAAAAACGACAGTATTCATGCGATAGTCAACAAGCTCAGCAACGGTCTGCGGTACTTTCGCGGAAGCGACGAGTATGACGACGACGTCTGCATCATCGGACTGGAAATCTGAATTGAGCAGCGGTGCTCGGTCTTTGTTTACGCGACTGTATTAAAATGTTTGATTTGAGGCGTTTGTCGAATTCTGTTTTATGAAAATTGTCTGGGTAAGATTGGCCAATGATGATGTGAAATAGGGGGGTGTTTTTATATAATCCTGACCATAATCATAAGCATTTACTATGCTGTCATTATTGATATCTGTCTTGATAGCAATATAGTAATTATACTTTTTTAATGCTACTGGTGTTATTTTACTATTCCAACTTTCATCACACAGTATGATGAATTTATGGGGAATTTCATCTAGATCCATTACCGATTCATTCAATAATGAAGCTGCTTGATCGGCAATACTTGTATCGTAGCCATAGATAGCAAATTTTATTTTAGAGTGAGTATAAAGAGTTAAATCTGATTCCGAATCGATAGTAATTGCTACTTCTTTGATACCAAGCAAATCAGAACAACTAAAATTAAATATTGCATAAACGGCGATCAAAACAATCGAAAAATACTTCATATAATCCCCCTTAATCTATAATCTTTATTATACCATATGCAGATTCAAATTTCAAATGCAACATGTGAAAACTCTAATAGCGTTTGTAGCTGCCGGCGTTCGATCGGTATTCCGGCAGTTGCTCAAAAAAAGGTAATATCAAGGACATTTTCCCCGAAAAGCGTGTGTCGTACTGAGAATGACAGTTTCATATCACAATATCTTCATTACCTCTCTCCCTCAAATTACTTGCTATTCCGCCGCCGTTCATGTAAAATAATCTCCGCTCAATTCTATGTTTGCAGGAGATGTACCGATGACCGACCACGAAATTCGCGACAACAAACTCTATATAGGCGGATGCTCCGCGGAAGAACTGGTAAAAGAGTACGGCTCGCCGCTCTACGTCTACGACGAGACTATTATCCGGAGCCGTTTCCGGAATCTCGCCGATTCGATACCCTACAAGCAGAAACGAATCCATTACGCCGCGAAGGCGAACACCAACCTGCATATCCTCAAGATCCTGAAAAGCGAGGGGGCGTTTATCGACGCGGTCTCTCCGTACGAGATCGAGATCGCGCTGAAGGCCGGGTTTCAGGCGTCGAAAATCCTCTACACCGGAATGAACCAGACCGAGACGGAACTGGAGACGCTGAAGAAGCTCGGAGTCCGTCTCAATATCGGCTCGCTCCACACTCTCAAGATGTACGGCGAAAGAAATAAAGGCGCGGAAATCTCCCTGCGTATCAATCCCAATATCGGCGCGGGCCATCACGACCACACGATCACCGGCGGCCCCGATGTCAAATTCGGCATCTTCGAGTCCGATATCCCCGCCGCGCAGGAAATTATCGAGAAGTACGGCCTGAAACTTGTCGGTGTCCAGTCGCATATCGGCTCGGGCATCCTCGAGGATACGAAATATATCGAAGTGATGAACATCATCCTCCCGCTCGCGAAACGCTTCAAGGGTATCGAGTTCGTCGATTTCGGCGGCGGAATCGGCGTGCCCTACCGCCCGAAGGCCGACATGTTCAATCTGAAACGTTTCGGGGAAGAAGCGTCAAGGATCATGAACGACTTCTCGAAAGTCTACGGGAGCGAAATCGTGTTCGCGATCGAACCCGGGCGTTACCTTGTCGCGGAGTCCGGTGTCCTCCTGGCCACTGTCACCGATATCAAAGATACCACCCGCTTCCGTTTCGCCGGGGTCGATTCCGGGTTCAATCACTTGATCCGGCCGATGGCATACGGAAGCTATCACCATATTGTCAACGCCTCGCATGTCGAGGGCAACGAACGCGGAATTGTGGTCGCGGGCTACCTCTGCGAGAGCGGCGACATCTTCACCCGCACCGAGGACGGACCTGTCGAACGCGGCTTGTCCGACCCCAAACCGGGCGACATCCTCGGTATCCTTACCGCCGGCGCATACGGCTACTGTATGG
>MIBE01000033.1:0-5586 GCA_001829415.1 Spirochaetes bacterium GWF1_51_8 | reverse complement strand
CCGGCCCCGTCCGGCGGAAGTGCTGGCGCATGACGGCGCGCATAAGCTGATCCGCAGGCGCGAGACCCTCGACGATATCCTCGCTACCACGCCGAAATAACCGTGCCTCGGCTTACCCTACGCTTCGCTTCGGGCACAAGTCGCTCGGTGCCCGGGGATAAACGGACTTACCGCAGATGTGCGGAGAAATGCTTTATTTGAAACCAATTGTTCGAGGTTTATCTCTTAACTCAAGTTCACTTTGACCTCTTTCAATTATATTAATCATATCAACTCGTTTCAAGGGTATTACATCATCTCCAGTATTAACAGGATTATTTTTTATATGATTAGAAATAAAATGACGTTGATTGAAATAGTTTTTTCTTATGAACTGTTCATCGATATCTAAAATTGCAAAACACCCGCAATCAGTACAATCTACTTTCCAAACCCCAAAGGGACGGGGTGTTAAATCTATCTTTTTTGCTGGTTTATCACATAGCGTACATTTGTTGTCATTTTCCATGTTTCTTCTCCTTTACTTCAGTTTTATCAATTCTGTCTTATCATTCAGGCTATATATCTGCGGGTGTTGTTCATTTCCGGTAAGATACCGGGAATAGGCCGGAATGTTCTCCGTTAGGTAATCCTTAAGTTCCGCGAGAGTAATCGACTTGTTTTTATCCTTGTCGCATTCCCCGCCCAAGCCGCGAAGTAAAAAGTAGGTAAACAAGCTATGATTCGCTTCCTTATACCATGACGAAACCTCGTCTCCACTTGAAGAGAACATCACGACTGAGTCCTCGGACTGCAAATAGGGATTGGTTATCTTCATGACGATCGGGGAAATATCGGTCAGGAGCTTTCCGCCGTAGCTTGTCCCGCTGAAACAGGAGTCGAATATCATCATGATCTTTCCGACTTTCCCCTCGTTTTTCATCTTGAGAAGATTATTAAAAAGCACCTCAATCGAATACCCGGTGATTTCAATTTCTTTTACGTCGCCGTCGATAGGCACGATGTATCCTTTTTTCTCGCTGACACTCGGCGCACCGTGTCCGGCATAGAAAATGATAATATTCTTTTTCTTTTTCTGGTAATCGATTTCTTTATATAGCTTTCCCTGATAATAGGAAGCTGTTCCGAATACCGATTCGATCTGTTTCCCGGTCAGGTTCTCGAAGTACCAGATATTTTTTTCGGGGATATTGAAAGTTTTCAGAAGATAGTTTTTAAAACCGATAGCATCGTTCAGCGCATAGTCCACAGATGGAATTTTACTCAAATAGTCCTTGTTCCCGATGACGATGGCGATTGTATCGTTTTCATACACGCTTTTCCCGGCGGGGATATTCCCGTCCACATCGCTGAAAAAGAATTGTTTCTGAACTTCCATCGGATTCACCGTGGCGACTGAAAGCTGTTTCTGCAAACGTTCGATATTCACCTGCGCGTCTATGTCGCCGAGTTCCAAAGCTTTTTTATAATCCGCGAGCGCTAATTCGGACATACCCGCTTTTTCATAACAGAAAGCCCTTTCATTATAGTACTGGTATTCTTTCTTCACCGTACCGGTTTCAATCGATGAATAACCGGACATTTTTTCGATGGCTTTAGTGAAAAAATCAGCCGCAGTATCATAGACTTTTTTATCCTTATAAATCATTCCGATATAAAAAAGAGAGATTTTCGTTTCTTTAAGATTATTCGCTTTCACAAGGTTTTCCAGAGCGTTTTTCAGATCTTTTTGGTGATACTGACAAATCCCCAGAATCCTTAAAAATTCTGCCTCATTGGCGTATTGTGATTTTATCAAGTTTTTGAGGTATCCCAGCGCGGTTTTATAATCTTCTTTTTCAGCATATACTATTCCTAATTGATAGGAATTTGTAACTGAGTATCCTTTATTAACGCTATATTTTGCGATCTTTTTCAACAATTCGATCCCTAAATCCAGATTATTATTTTGAATCGCTTCATTAACTATCTTTTGGAATTCATAGAAAAATACGGTTTTGTTTTCCTGGGCCTTTATCGGGTATATTTTCAATGCTTTCTGAAGCATGACATCTGCGTTTTTATAATCGTTCTTCGATAAAAATTGAAAAGCTTTATAAGTGTATATACTTGAAAGATAATCGTTTTTTGTATCTATCATTTCTATTTTATTTTTATCAAGGAGACATTTTTCTAAGTATTCCTGAGCTAGTTCATAATTTTCGGTAAAATAATATGACTCTCCTAAACAAAAATACATCCAATGAATAGTTTCTTTAGAAGTACTATTATTTTTCATTAACTGAATCGCCTTTTTGTAGGAACCGATTGCATTAGCATATTCCTTTAAACCGGAATAACAAAACCCTTTAAATGCATTTGGATCAACAGCATTATAATCCAGAGAAACAGCTTTATCGAAGTATGTTAAAGCCTCGGTATATTTTTCTTGACTCCAAAGACTTATACCCAATTTCAAATAAGTTTCATAATCATTATTTCCATAACTAATAGCCTGTTTATAAGGGAATACGGCATTTTCATATTGTTTCATATCACGATATATATCTCCTAGAAGTTGATAATAATATAATAGTAAAGAGTTATCAGATGTATAATTTATTAATTTTTCCGCGCATTCCAATGCGTTGTTGTAACTTTTTGTATAATAATATGCATATGCTAAATAACTGTAACAATTCCGATAATCTTCATCCTCGTTATAATCGCTATAATTGTCCGAATACTTATTCCTTTCGGTATAGTAATTTAACGCTTTATAAAAAAAGTTTATTGCTTCACTATATTTTCCTTTTTCATAAGATAGAGTTCCTAATTCCCGATAAGAAACCGCTAAAAAATTATTACATACCCAATAGTCTTCATCTTCATAATAATCGCTGTTATTATCCAAATATTCATTCCTTGCGTTATAATATGTTATCGCATTATTAAACTCTATTATTGCTTTGTTATATTTACCTGTATCAAATGAAACAACTCCTGATTCCAAATAGACATTGGCTATATTATTGTAAATTACTTCATATTCTTTATTAATCTGCGCGTATTTTTCAGCTATCTGGTAATATTTTAATGCATTTTTAAAATCATTCTGGTCATGGTATCCTTTTCCTAGTTTTAAATAATAAAAACAATTATCAGAATTTTCCGCTTGAAGAATGGCTGAAAGCGAGAGAATGAAAAAAGAAGAAATAATAATTTTCATCATATCTTCCCCCTGAAAGAATTGAACTTCACCAATTGTATATCCGCCGTATCGATATGTCAAAAAAGCATTCAGAGTATTATTTTCTCCGCGCGAAGCATAGCATGTTTTCCCGGCAACAATAAAATTGAAATTTCCAGTCCGCCCCGTTATCATATACCATTCTGATTCACGGAGGACGCATGAAGTCCATCATCATGGCCGGCGGCTCGGGCACGCGCCTTTGGCCGTTCTCGCGTAAAAGTTTCCCCAAGCAATTCCTATCCCTTTTGGGCGAAGACAGCTTTATCGAAATCACCACCAAACGACTCATGCAGTTCACCGCGCCCGAAGCGGTCTATGTGGTCGCGGGCGGGGAATACGAATTCAATATCTCCGATCATATGTCGCGGGCGCTCAAACGCGAGTTCAATAACCTGATCCTCGAGCCAATGGGGCGGAATACCGCTCCCGCTATCGCCCTCACTGTCAAGTATCTCCTGGACAAGGCGGGCGCCGACAGGGACGACATCGTCTTCTTCTCGCCGTCCGACCATATCATCCGCCCGGAGACCGAACTCAAGAAAGCTATCGAGGACGCCAAGGAGTCCGCGCGCAGTCATATCGTGACCTTCGGCATCGTGCCGTCGAAGCCTGAAACCGGCTACGGCTATATCGAGCTGGGCGACGCGGCGAAGGGCGAAATCTTCAAGGTGAAGCGTTTTGTCGAGAAGCCCGACCGCCTCACCGCCGAGAAGTATCTCCAGGCCGGGAACTATATGTGGAACTCCGGCATGTTCCTCTTCTCGATCGGCGTCATCCTCGACGCGTTCAAGCTGTATGTCCCAGAGCTCTACGAGATGGTCACTGCATGGAGTTACGACGAGGCCCTCGAGAAGTACTCCACCCTCGCGTCGATCTCCATCGACTACGCCGTGATGGAGAAAGCGAAGAACATCCTCTGCCGGAAGGTCGACGTCGTCTGGAACGATATCGGCTCATGGGAGTCGCTCTACGACCTCCTGCCCAAGGACGACAACGGCAACGCCGTCCTCGGCGAAGCGGAACTCCTCAACACCAAGAACAGCCTTGTCATTACCAATAAGACCCTGACCGCATTGGTCGGGATGGACAACACGGCGGTGATCGCGACCGAGGACGCTATCCTTGTCACGCACCGCAAGGACACCCAACGGATCAAGGAACTGGTCGACCAGATGAAGGTCAAGAACCGCCCGCAGGTCACCGAGCATGTCACCACCTACCGCCCGTGGGGGAGCTACACCATCCTCGAAGAAGGGCTCCGTTACAAGATTAAGCGCCTCGTCGTCCTGCCCGAACGCACCCTATCGCTCCAGCGGCATAAGCACCGCTCCGAGCATTGGGTGGTCGTCAAGGGGATGGCGGAAGTCCTGATCGGCGAAAAGGCGGTAGTCCTGCACGAGAACGAGAGTATCTACGTCCCGATCTACGAGAAGCACCGCCTCGCGAACCCCGGCAAAATCCCGCTCGAGATTATCGAGGTGCAGAACGGCGAGTATGTCGGCGAGGACGATATCGAGCGTTTCGAGGACATTTACGGAAGAGTGTAGGGAGAAGACAAGTAGTTATCTCATTTGTAAAAACTATTTATCTAATCGTTTTGTAATAAATCTCAGTATTTTACTTTCTATACCCGTTCTTGTTTTAAAAAAATCAAAACCGAAAAACAGCTCGTATAAAAACAATATACCTCCAATAACTACTGAAAATATAAAGATGAAGTCATATTCATTTTTTTCAATCTTTGGGATAACACTAAGAATTATCTGAATAATTAATGCAATAAAAACTAAAGTAAATATTGTCCACGACAATACTACCGATAATTGACCAGCAAACTTATTAACATTTAGAATTATTCTATCACTTTTTTCATTTTTCTCTTTAACTTTCTCTGTTACTTTTTCAATATACTGATTAAAGACCTCATCTTCACTATTATTTGGATTTTCATATTTTATTTTATTCAGTTCGTAAGGTAAAGTTATATTATTAAAAACACTATCTAAAATCTTTTCTTCTGATGGTTTTACCTCAATATAGTGCTTTACAAATTCATAAAATTTGCTTAAATAATCATATTCAATAAAACTTGAAGCCTGAAATGCAGCAAGAATTTGCTTGATAGGTACTTCACCAATCACTTTAGGATTGTTTACCCATAAAATGTTAGTCACATACCTATCCAGCATAATTTCAGGAATATTCTTATAATATAAATGTTTTCGATTATTAAACCTAAAAAGAGTATTGTCACTTGTTAAATAAAATAATTGGTGGCGTAACAAACAAGAGACCTCCAGTCTAAACAAGCCTCAGATTGTATAGGAAGCTGAAAATATTTTCAAATCCCGAGC
>MIBE01000032.1:161507-191542 GCA_001829415.1 Spirochaetes bacterium GWF1_51_8 | reverse complement strand
TTGTGGTAATCTAAGAATCGGATGAAAAGCCTCTTTTATTTATACAGGTCCCGTCTTTGTTACGCTACCAAATAATATAACCCAAAACAATGCTTATCCAAAAATTTATAATCCGAAATATGAATGGATTGAAACTCTATTTGGACCGTTATTCCACTTCTTATATTCAATAAAAATAAGTCCCGCATGGTTACCTTTTATAATTATGCTTGTAATATTTTTTTTAAGGGATTATAGAACTTATAAGAAGAATAATGAATTATCAGTTAAACCTATAAACTCAGTTTCTATAATTAGATCGGTATTACTTGTAATAGTATTTTTTATCATGGCACTAATTTCACAATTAGTTATGTTTTCACAGGTGTAAAGAATGAAGTAGGAGTCCCCTGATGACAAGAAATCATTGCCATAACAATTAATTTACTTCAAAATAAGGAAATTTGAATGACAGATTTACCTCTGTTTTTATCCGACTATGCGGAGAAAACAAATCTATTATGATCATCCTTAGAATAGGAGGTTAATACAAGTTTTATGATTGATGAAAAAAAAGGACATAATATTATACCTCTTGTTGTTTATACAAATATTGGGGATATGAGTAAATCTTCTGATCCACGAAAAGAGTTTGTAGAAAAAATATTTAGCCCAATATTTGATATTTTTATTAAGAATAATATTAGTCCAGGCTGGGTAAGCTTTATATTAATAACAATATTTTTTATTATATCTGAGATTATTAGCCGAAAACAAAGAAATGAAAGGTCTCAACATTTTGGGCTAGGTGTTTTTATAATGCTATTTTTATTAGTAATTTCTTTAATTACTCAAGTAACAATGTGCACGAAAGTTAAATAAGTAGAATAAAAAAAGGAGACCCCCGATGCCCGAACCAGTCAATAATCAGAATAACATAAAAATCAAGCTTCCGAAGGACTTGGGGTGAGGGGGAATCTTCTTTCTTTCCGCATAGGAAAGAAAGAAGCAAAGAAAGTATGCCGCGCAGGATGAAGCTTGGGAGAAGAGCCGGAAAATCCGAGTCGGGCGTAACACGATATATAGAAATAGGAAAATTCAGCCTTTGCAACCGAACTTACGCCCTTTATCGGATTTCCCGGGAGTAGAACGCGCTTTAAAGCGCGCGGGGAAGTAAAGCCAAACAACCAAATACAGAAACAGCCGAAGGCAAAGAAAAAATCAGCCGACACACCCTCTTATAGGGCAAGCAGTGACAGCGAGGAACGCGGGGGAAAACATATTGGATGCGAAGAAATAATTTTAGTTCGGCATAGAGGCGGGGGCGACAAATACAGAAAGGCAGGGAAAAATACAAATACAGAAATCGCCGGACATCGAGCGTAGTCGAGATGTCCGGATGACGCGCTTTAAAGCGCGCGGGCGGTTCTTCGATATTCTGAAGAGCGAGATACTCGATTGACTCCGCGGGAATCCGCGTGCTATTGAGATCGATGATTATACCCCAATTCGGCACGGATGTCGCGAATCAAACAGATTCCCGAAGGTTTTAGATTACTCGTGCACGGTTTGAGTCTGAGGCGGGTGCGACCCGATCTCCCATTACCATTGCAGCCACTCTATATTACCGCGACCTGAAAGTCATCCTCGTAGATCACACGTCCAGGGAAGTTCGTGTAGACTACGTCGTAGGGCACTTCGTATTTCTCGAGTATTTTCAGCAATGGGATCAATTTTTCCAGCATATGTAGGGTTTTGTTGTTTTTGAAGTAAGTGATCGCCTTATCCGGGTTGCCGTCATTATAGAACGGCGGATTCGGCAGGTATTCCTCGAACCATGCTTCTATTTCTTGGAACAACTTGATCTCTTCCGGATTCAGAGCCCCTGCGGTCATGAGGTGATGTACGGCGCCGAAGATTCCGACCGGTTTACCGGTCTTACCCGAATATCTGACCTGAATACGCAGATATTTCATTTCCTTCATACTCGCTTCCGACGAATTTCGATTTCCATATTGTATTCGTTTTAAAGAATTCTTACGACTTTCTGATAGAGGTTTTTTAAATCGTATTCACGGCAACGGAAACCGGTACCGTGATTCCGTACGGCGCCGTTTTCTTTTAAATGCATTCTGATATCGATTCCCACTAACGAGCGTTCGAAGGCTTCGATAAACTTTCGGGTTTCCGGTTCGAGCAGCAGGTATGCCTCGTTGTAGAAAAAATGCTCTCTATTTTCTCTCATCTCGCTCTCGGCTATCACCAGCAGGACTCTGCTTAGTTTAGTGCTGAATTTTCCAACTAATACAAACAAATCCCATTCGGCTAAACAAGTATCGGTTTCATATAACGAAATTGTGTTCTTTATTCTATCGATCCCGATACTTAAATTCGACGAGTTGTTCTGATTATTGAACACCGTGTTATATAACGCCGGGCGACCTTTCTCATCTTTATATCCAAATCGATCGATCACATCTTTTTGAGAAACTTTCCAAACAGCTTTATTAAAGGTGAATAAGGTGATCAGATTTGCCGATTTCTTTCTTGTTGTCTTAATCTCGAATCGTCCGCCGATATCAGGAATTGCGATATTTGTCTCCTGCAACCCCATTTCACTTTCGAATGTATACCCTATCCCCGTATCGCCTTTCCGCAATGAAGGAAAAAAACCTCTATTTTTTATTGTCTCCATTTTTTCTTTCAATTCTTTCTGATTCATCATCTCCCCTTGAAAATCACGATATATTCATAATTCATCGTCGTGCAAGTTTCACCCTTGATGTTAGACGGTGAATTCTTTATCGCCATTCTTTTATTCGATATTTTTCTGACTCTTGTCGCGATATGTTCCAATCCGAAATACTCAAAAAAATCGACGATAATCGTATCCATGGGAATTGTGATTCCTTTGACATTTCGGTTACCGACAATAAAACATACCGTTGCGTTTTCATTGAGCTGACGTGCGATGTTTTTGATACAGATTAGCAAATCGGTAAAAAAGATCCCGACTTCCCTCGCGCGCTTTATGTCCTTCAATGCTATTAGGTTCAGTGTGTCGTTCAGGTTCTGGGAGATATTCGATTTTTCGGAGCTTCGGCTGTACGATCCGCCCAGCAGATAGTTATCCAGCCTTAAATCTGCATCCCCGAACGGATTCAAACCTTTTATCCACTCTAAACCGAAACTCGAAAACTGCCCGTAAGCAACTGTCGTTCTACTATCGCCGTATGGGGGTGAAGTGATTATTAAGTCTATTTTTTCATCGAAAGGAATTCCCATCCGCAAATCTCTTTGAAAGAGATGAAAATTGTCGTGAAGTTTATCTTTTTGTAAAACTGAATAATATCCGGCAAGTGTCCGAAGATAAATACCATAGGTATCGGTAAATTGTTTCTCTATTTGCGCGGGAGACATCCTTACCCGTTTAAACTCGCCTTTTTTTGTATAGGACACTTTTCGTACTGTTGTCGAAAAAGCGGTCAGGAAAAGCATTTTTACCTGATTATTATCGATCCGGGAAATCGCATTCCGGATTTTCCCTAAATCATTGACGACATCGTTCCCATACCAGTACTCGATATTTTTTATTTCCGGGATACTTGGGGTAAACGTTGGGTATTCCTCGGTAAAAACCTTCAGATGTTTCTCATACTCTTCCGGATCAATATTTGTTCCCCTGACATGGGCGATAAGGAGCGCTAACGGGTTGATGTCCGTCCCGTAGGCAATAAGCCCTCTTTTTACCGCTTGAACTAAAGATGTCCCGCTTCCGCAGAAAGGATCATAGAAATGTTGACCGGGCTTCCCAAATTCTTCCAATAAATCGTCGACTAATAACGGATGCAGCATCGCCGGGTAATCATGGATAGAATTCCTGCCGCTCGAAACCCTGCTTCCGGCAAAGTCATATTCCGCAAATCGTTCCGTTTTCTTTTTATGGAATACTGCAAGATCGTCTTCATCCTGAATGACAGTTACCTGAAACCGGGTCTCCATAGGCACCTCAATAAACATCTGTAAATTCTATCATAAAAAGGCGGTTTTTACAATGATTCCGCTCATCACTCCAGCACTTCCCGCACACGCCCGATAGCTCCAGACTCAAGGCGCACCTTGATCCCGCGCGAATGGTACGGCGCGCTAGTAAGGATATCCTTGACATAACCCTCGGTCAGTTCGCCGGACTTCTGGTCTTTCTTTAAGATGATATTGACATGCGCCCCGCGCGTAATATCCGCGCGATTTGTTCCGTCCACAGAATGCTCCTTTACAGGCTTAGTGCCGCAGTTTCAGTTCTATATTGAGGATAAAACCCGCCGATTCCAGCCTCGCCCGCATTTCCTTCGTGGGTTCGTTCCCGGTATACCCGTTCATCCCCTCAAGCGCCGAGGTCAGGATTTCTAACGGCAGGAGCGCGCACGCGGTACAGTAGAAGCTCTTCGAACGGCCCTCGTCGTATGCCCCGAGCAGTTTCTCGAGGACACCCCGTCTCGCCGACTGTTCCGCGAGCAGACTGTCCAGTCCCCCCTCCGCGATCCAGCTCGAGTTCTTCGCGACATTGCGGTGGGTGACAAACGAGTCCTTCTCGCCCGTCTCGTTCGCGAACTTCGCGCATGGGAAACTCCCGCACTGCCCGCAGAACTCCAGTGAGTGCTTTTTGACACAGCAGGTGACAAACCCGCAGGAGGGATGCTTCTGCTCGAACTCCGCGCCGCCGCATCCGGGACAACGCGAACTCCCGTCGGTGTAGTAACGCGGACAGAGGCCGCATTCCAGCCCGCAACACCCGATCTCGGGATGCGCCCGCAAACCTTCGTTCATTCTTCCCCCGAATCCGGTTTTTTTGCCCGATACGGCATATTCATATACTTATCCCCGATACGCAATTCGTCCAGCATCTGCGCAAGGCGTTTCGCGCGCGTCGCAGGCCGGACAGCCCGTTCGATCCACCCGATATAGTCGTTGCGCTGGTAGGGCGGACGCGCGTCGTACTTTTCGGTCAGACCCGCGTTTTCGAGCGCCTCACGGAAATAATCCGGCATCGGGTAACGTTCCCGCGGACGGGCGGGTTTTCTCTCCATACTCACAGGCCTTTCCTAGTGAAGCACAGTTCAGGCTTTCGTTTCTTCTTTCGGCTCGGTACCGAATACGAAGTCCCAAAGCCTGCTGGTCACCCCGAAACGCTTGTCGGGTGAGACCGCGTGGTGCTTCATGTGGTGCGAACGCACTTGCATTAGGTAGCCGCTTTTCATACGGAAATGGTGAGTGGCGTAATGGGTGAGGTCGTACATGAGGTATCCGAGAGCCGTGCCCGCGAACATGGGCTTCGGCCAAAAATCCAGCCCGAAAAGGAGATCGAAAATAAGAAAATAGAGCGAGTAGAAGAACACACCGAGCGGAACACTGACCATCGGAGGCATCACAAGCCGGGTTTTCACCATAGGCTGGAGGTGATGGTTACCGTGAAAAAGGAAGTTTATCCGCTTACCGAACTCCGACTTGGGATGATAATGGAATATGAAACGGTGAATCGTGTATTCCCAGAATGTCCACAGGAACACCCCGGCAAGAAACGCCGGCGCGATATGCCAGAAAACACCCCATGCGCTCGATTCCATAATAGACAATGTCAGGAATATCCCGACTATCGGTATCCAGACAACAGCGACTGTTACCGGTGAAATATGAGTAAAAAACTCCAGCGCGTCGGATTTGAAAAGACGAACCGGCACCTCATTTCTGGTGGTCGTTTCCAGCATAATAACCTCCTTCTCGGTTTCGCTTATGGTCACTTCCTGTAACCGCCCCTTCAACTCCCAGTATATCCCGGCATGCTCCGCGAACTCAAAATGAAACTTAAGAAAAATTTTTAATCCGTGAGAACTTGTAGTGAGCGCAGTCGAACTATTGGGGTCAAACATTTTATCCCAATTTATCGCGGGTCACACGGATTTTCCGGATTCGCGCGGATAAAACAGTTTTTGGAACCGCCCTCATTCTATCGATTCCGGGCGCTTTACGCAATAATCTTACGAGTTATATCGGGAATGAGAGTCATTGAAGAGCGAGGCGCGCGAGATTGAAATAAATCGGGAGAAATTTTTGAAATGCGGTATTCAGGAAGAAAAAGGAATTGCCCGGGACGGGATTTGAACCCACACATCCTATACGGACACTAGACTCTGAATCTAGCGCGTCTACCAATTCCGCCACCCGGGCATTACTTATAGATACTCATTGTAGCGTGTCCCGCGAAAATTTTCAAGTTATTCGGCGGTGTTGTTTTCATACTCCGACTCAGCCCGATTGAACATGCTTTCAGTTATCACCTCGCTGCTTTTTTCTCGAATAAATATCAATATAAACAAAAAAAAATAGACAAGATGTTCCTTCGATAGTATAATACACCGTCGTAATTTCGATTCTATTTCACCGAGGTGAATCATGGATGAATCAAAGCTCAAGGAAATCAAATCCGCCGAATTAGAAGCACAAAAAATCGTCGATGACGCAAAACAGGATTACTCACGGATCGTTCATTCGGCCGGCGAGGAAGGCCTTCAGCTTCTCGATTCCGAGAAGAAGCATGTCAAAGACGACTGCCGGGCGTTGACGGAAAAATACAGGAAGGAAGGCGAAGCCGAAGCTCAATCCGCTCTTGCCGGGCTCGAATCCGGGAAGAAATCGATCGAAGACCAAGCCGCCTCCGCACGCACCCATGCCGCGGATTACCTGATCGATCAATTGAAGGAAAAATATGGCAGTCGTTGAGATGCGCAAGCTCTCGCTTTCTGTCCATGACAGTTCGCGGGAGAAACTGATAATCGACCTCCAGAAAGCCGGATGCCTGCACATATCGCTGATCACCGCTCCCGAAGATGAAACCGCCGAGCCGTCGGGGCTATCCCCTGTCGGGATCGAACTCGAGGATATCGAGAACCAGATCGCCGAGCTCGAAGACGTGATCGGGTTTATCGAGGGTCAGGTTCCTCATCCGAAAGTGGGGCTTCTCAAAAAACTTTCCGCCGTACCGCCCACGGTCACCTATGAAAAAATGGGCGAGGTTTACCGTAAATTCAATCTCGCGATGAACCTCCGCGAAGTTAAAAATATCGAGAAAAAGTTTAAGGACGCGCAGAATAGACTCCTCGGCCTCCTGAAAGAAAAAGAAGACCTTATATTATGGAAGGACAGCGGTATCGATCTGGATGTCCTCAACGGCAAAAGTCCGTTTGTCGAAGGGATTTCCGGATACATACCCAAGTCCGAAGAAGAGCAGATTGTCGAAAAGATCAAGGGTGTTTCCCGGTATGTCGAGGTGTTCCGGGCGTTCGAATCTCCCGGCGATGTCTATCTTTACATCGTCTTCCTGAAAACCGAGAAAAACCTTATGATCGATTCCCTGCGCGACCTCGGTTTCGCGCCCATCACTCTTTCTGCGCGTGTGGGCGATATCCAGGACGCTGTCGAGAAGATCGACGACGAGATTGTAATCGTCTCCGGGAATATCGAGATATACCGTTCGTTTATCGTCGATTATTCGGATTATTTGGATAAATTCAGGATTATCTACGACTACCTCCTGATCAAGCGCGAACGTCTCGAGGGCGAGGCAAAGGGTATGAAGACCGTCTCGGTTTCCCATTACCTCGGATGGTTCCCGAAGCGCGAGGAAAAAAGGATACGCGCGATATTGGATACTTATTCCGACATCGATTACACGGTGAGCGTTCCCGCCGGAGAGGACGCGGAACAGGTGCCCGTCATGATTAAGAACTCTTTCCTCGCAAAACCGTTCGAATCGATCACGGGAATGTACGGTAATCCGGTATACGGGCATAGCCCCGACGCTACCGCGCATATCACCCCGTTCTATTTTATCTTTTACGGTATCTGTCTCGGCGATTTCGGCTACGGCCTATTCATGCTGCTTGTGTTCGGTTTCCTCGGGATTGTCGCGCGGAAAAACCCCGGCACGAGCCGCTTCATGGCTCTGCTCGCTCTCGGCGGGTTGTCGTCGATGATCTTCGGTATCCTTACAGGCTCGTTCTTCGGCGATCTTTTCGCTGTCTATATCAGGATCGATATCATCGCGAGCGCCGGCCTGATCAGCCCGATGAAGTCACCTTTACTTGTTTTGTATTTCTCGCTTATCCTCGGCGCGATCCATCTTCTCTACGGTATTACCTTAAATATGATAAATATGATGAAGACCAGCGTCGTCGATGCGATCTTCGAGAAGTTCTCATGGATCGTGTTCCTTTGCGGTTTTTTCGGGTGGGCGATCTTCAGCTGGATCACCGAAATGGTGAATTCCTCTCTCGCGTCTCTGACACCCCAAACCGGCAACTGGATTGTTCACGTCCCCACTCTCGACGCGCTCGGGATGAATATCATCGTGGGACTGATGCTCGGCGGTATGGCGATGATCATGATCAATTCGTTCCGCAAGGGGAAAAAGACCGTCGGCGGATTTATTGTCAGCTTTTTCGGCGGATTATATAGTCTCTACGGGACTTCGGCGTTCGTGAGCGACCTCTTGTCCTACGCGCGTCTTCTTGCTCTCGGGCTTTCCGGCGGTATTATCGCCAATGTCTTCAATATGCTGGTATTCATGATGAAGGACAGCATGCCGGGAGTGGTTGGCTGGATTGTCGCGATACCTCTGCTGATATTCAGCCATTTATTCAACCTGACGCTTTCCGCGTTCGGCGCGTTCGTCCACGCGATGCGTTTACAGTTCGTCGAGTTTTTCTCGAAGTTCATGGAGGCAGGCGGCGCGTCCTATACCCCGCTCCGTGAAGAAGGCGTTTATTACAAAGTGACCCATGTGAAAGAAGAAAATAAAATATGATATTGGAAGTATGGAGGATAAAATGAGGAAATCACCGATCTATGTCGCGTCCATTGTGGCCGGACTTCTCTTAATGGTATTATCGGTCGTCCCGATGTTCTCGCAGGAAACGAATGCGGGTGAGACATTTGCTGAACAGTTTTATGAAAAAGAAACGTCCGCGCAGGATAAAATAGAGCCCCAGAACGCCGAGAAGGCCGCCGAGGGCGACGCACAGGGCTTTACGATAGGGATGGCGCTCGCGATCCTCGGGGCTTCTCTCGCGGCAGCGGGCGGCGGTTTCGGTTCCAGTGTCGGTGTCGGTATTGCCGGCGAGGTCGGTAACGGGGTATTGAGCGAGGACGACAAGAAATTCGCTCCCGTGCTGATCCTTCAGGCGCTTCCCGCGACACAGAGTATCTACGGTATGCTCACCGCGTTCATCATCATGCAGAAGATCACGATCGGGCTCTCGTTCGAGAAAGGGCTCAATCTCCTCTGCGCCGCCGTGGTGGTCGCCGTAGTTCAGCTGATTTCCGCGATCTGGCAGGGTAAGGTGTCCGCCGCGTCCATGCAGCTCATCGCCCGCAAGCCCAAACAGATGGGTCAGGCTATCATATTGCCCGCCATGGTGGAAACGTTCGCGGTGTTCGGGCTTCTGGTCGGTATCATTTTAATCGGTATTGTCAAGTAGCTGGCAACGTAAGGAGTCTTTCATGGCACTCGAAGATATCAAGAAAAAAATAATATCCGACGCCGAAGAGAAGAAAACTCTTCTGCTCGATCAGGCCGAGACCAAGAAGGCCGAGGTGATCGCGCAATATAAAGTTCAGGGCACGGATTATAGAAAGGTCATGACCGAAAGGACGGACGCCGAAGGACAGGGCATCAAGCGCGGTATCGTGACCGACGCCAAGTTGCGGGTGAAGAACGAGCTCCTCGCCAAGAAGCGCGAGATCATGGCCTCGGTCACCCTCGACGCTAAGGCGCGTTTCCTCGCATCGCCGGACTACCCGTCGCTCATGAAGTCGCTTGTGCAGAAAGCGCTCGTGTCCAAAAAGGAAGAGGTCGTCGTTTCCAAAAACGAAAAGACCCTCGGGCAAAGCTGGCTCGACGATGTCAATAAGGCGGCGGGCGCGTCGTTAAAATTCGCCGAACTCAAGGGCGAGTTCTCCGGCGGCGTGATCGTCGTCGATAACGATATCTCGGTCAATATTACCATCGATACCCTTTTCAAAATCATGAAAGAGGATATCGAGAAAGATTTCGCGAAAATACTGTTTCGTTGAGGCTCGAATGAATAGTTGGGGTTTTGCCTCCGGGCGCATGAGAAGCCTGGAAAACTATTTTCTTCCCTATACAACTCTGGTGCGCTGGAGCGAATCCGCGACGCCCGAAATCTTCCAGAAATATGTCAAGGACTCGGTTTACGGGGACATCTTCAACGAGAGCAACCTCTTCAAGTACGAGACCGTGCTCGAGGATCATCTCCAGGGCATCTATAACGAAATCCTGAAGATCGTACCCGACCCGCGTATTGTCCGGGTTCACCGTCTCTCGAGCGACCTCAACAATATCAAGATCATCTATAAGGCCAAGGCCTCGGGGCACGAAGTCAACTGGGAGATTCTTTCTGAAACCGGGACATACTCTCCGGAAGACCTCTTCCCGATCATCGAGGAGAAGGTCTATTCCAAACTCCATCCCTCGCTCGATAAGGCCCTCCGTCTGATGGACGAGGAGTTCAAGCGCACGGGGAATATCCAGTTAACCGAGTTCATCCTCGATAAGGCGTTCAGCGACCTCCGTTTCGACCTGCTGAACGGCGCCGAATACCGCAACATCTCCGGGTTCTATAGGACGCATGTCGACCTCGAGAATATCAAGAACATTCTCCGCGCGAAACGGCTGGATATCGACAGGGCGTTTGTCCCATATGTCCTTCTCGACGGCGGCAGAATCGACAGGATGTATCTCGAATCGGTGTATTCCGGACAGCTTTCCGACCTCGCCGAGGAACTGATCCGCGGGCGTTACGGCGAAATGCTCTCCGAGGGTATCCGTACCGTGCTCGAAAAACGGCTCTACAGCATCTTCGAGAAGACGATCGACGAGCACCTGATGACGATTGTCGGCAGGTTCCGTTACGCGGCCACCGGGCCGGAAGTGGTGGAAGGTTATATCCAGCGCAAGCTGATGGAAATGAAGAATTTAAAGATCGTTTTTATAGGCGTATTGAACGGGATGAACCCGGAAGAAACGAAAGGACGGATCAGAAATGCCGGACTCTCATAAAATAGCGGTGATCGGTACGACCGATACGATCATGCCCTTCCGCGCTATCGGGGCGCAGGGATACGAGGCTTCGGACGCCAAGACCGCCGAATCCATACTCGACGACCTGCTCCAAGGGCAGTTCGGGATCATTTATATAGAAGAAGCGTTCGCGAACGAGTTTTCCGATAGAATTATGCGCCTCAACAACACCCACCGGAACGTTTCGATCACGTCGGTACCCGGCTCAAAAGGCGGCACGGGCGTATCGATGGCGAAAATCCGGACATTGGTCAAACGCGCGATCGGGATCGATATTTTCGGGGAAAAAGAAAAAGCCAAGTAGCCATAGAGAATCTTTACAGGAGACGAAAGATGAATGAAATCCAGGGAAAGATCATAAAAGTAACCGGACCGCTGGTCATCGCGAGCGGAATGACCGGCGCGAAGATGTTCGATATGGTGAAAGTGGGCGACCTCGGCTTGATCGGCGAGATCATCCAGCTCCGTAACGACCAGGCGTTCGTGCAGGTCTACGAGGACACGTCCGGCATAGGCCCCGGCGAACCAGTCGTCTCCACCGGCGCGCCTCTTTCGGTCGAACTTGGGCCGGGACTCCTCGGGAACTTTTTCGACGGTATCCAGCGCCCGCTCGAAGGTATTTCCAAAGCCTCGGGAAGCGCGTTTATCGCGCGCGGTATCGATGTCCGCCCGCTCGATAAGGACAAAAAATGGGACTTCATCCCGACCGTTAACCCGGGCGATCAGGTCGAAAACGGCGATATCATCGGCGAGGTCAAAGAAACCGACCTGATTACGACAAAAATCATGGTACCCTATGGTATCAATGGAACTATACAGAAGATAGAAAAAGGCGCTTTCACTATCGATACGGTAGTCGCGGTGGTCAAGACCGCCGACGGCAAGGAAGTTCCGCTTACTATGACGCATAAATGGCCGGTACGTGTACCGCGCCCTGTCAAGAAGAAACTCCCGCCCAAAATACAGATGTACACCGGACAGCGTATCGTCGATACGTTCTTCCCCATCGTGAAGGGCGGAACCGCCGCCATCCCGGGGCCGTTCGGGAGCGGGAAGACCGTGACACAGCACCAGCTCGCGAAATGGTCGGACGCGGAAGTCGTGGTCTATATCGGGTGCGGCGAACGCGGTAACGAAATGACCGACGTGCTGATGGAGTTCCCGGAGCTGATCGACCCGAAATCCGGGAAGCCGCTCATGGACCGCACGGTGCTGATCGCGAACACATCGAACATGCCTGTCGCCGCCCGTGAGGCGTCTATCTATACAGGAATCACTCTCGCGGAATACTTCCGCGACATGGGATATAACGTCGCTCTGATGGCGGACTCGACCTCACGTTGGGCGGAAGCGTTACGTGAAATGTCGGGCCGTCTCGAGGAAATGCCCGGCGAAGAAGGCTATCCCGCCTATCTCGGCTCGCGCCTCGCGACGTTCTACGAGAGAGCCGGTATGGTGCAAATCCTGAACAGTAAAAAAGATATTACCGCATCGATCAGCGTAATCGGCGCGGTATCGCCTCCCGGAGGAGACTTCTCCGAGCCGGTGACGCAGAACACCCTCCGCGTGGTCAAGGTCTTCTGGGCGCTCGACTCGAACCTCGCCTACCAGCGCCATTTCCCGGCGATCAACTGGCTGGTGAGCTACTCGCTCTATAACGACAGCCTTTACGAGTTCTGGAAGGACAACCTCGGCGAGGAATGGATCGAGGTCAAGACCGAGGGGATGAAGATTCTCGAGGAAGAAGCGGAACTGAAGGAAATCGTCCGCCTTGTCGGTATCGACTCCCTCACCCGCGAACAGAGGGTGATCCTCCTGACCGCGAAAGCGATCCGCGAGGACTTTCTGCACCAGAACGCCACTCACGAAGTGGACACCTACTCGTCGATCGGCAAGCAGATGAAGATGATGACGACGATCACGATGTTTCACCATTACGCGATGGACGCAGTGCATCGCGGCGCGGATTACGAATCGATAGAACTGATGAAAGTACGCGAGAAATTCGCGGATATGAAATATGTACCCGAGAAGGATATCGAGACTCATTTCAGCGGCCTCGAGAAGGAAATCCGTCAGGAGTTCTCGTCGTTAATAACGGTAGAAGGTGGCGCGCATGCTTAAAGAATACAAAACTATCGGAAACGTAGAAGGACCGCTTCTCGTTGTCAATAAAGTCAGCGGGATCAAGTTCGACGAGCTGGTCGAGATCGAGCTCGGCAACGGCGAACTTCGCCGCGGAAAGGTGCTCGAAGCCCAGACCGATAAGGCGCTTGTCCAGGTGTTCGAAGGAACGTCCGGGATCGACGTGCAGAACGCGAAGGTGACTTTCCTCGGTAAAGTGGTGAAGATCCCCGTGGCGCCGGACCTGCTCGGGCGCGTGTTCGACGGATCGGGACGGCCTATCGACGGCGGCCCGGAAATCATCGCCGAGAAGTACCTCGATATCAACGGTTCCCCGATCAACCCGTTCAACCGCGACTACCCCGCCGAGTTTATCCAGACCGGTATTTCCGCTATCGACGGTATGAACCCGTTGGTACGCGGCCAGAAGCTCCCTATCTTCTCCGGTTCCGGCTTGCCTCATTCGAGGATGGCGGCGCAGATCGCGCGTCAGGCCCGAACCCTCAAAGCGCATGAAAACTTCGCGGTGGTATTCGCCGCGATGGGTATCACATACGAGGAAGCGAACTTCTTCATGGAAGACCTCCGCCTCACCGGGGCTATCGAGCGCACGGTGATGTTCATTAACCTCGCGGACGACCCGGCTATCGAACGTATCGCGACGCCGCGTATGGCGCTGACCGCCGCGGAATACCTCGCGTTCGACCTCGATATGCACGTGCTCGTGATCCTGACCGACATGACGAACTACTGCGAAGCGCTCCGTGAAATCTCCGCTGCGCGTAAGGAAGTACCCGGGCGCAGAGGCTATCCCGGCTACCTCTACACCGACCTTTCGACCCTTTACGAACGCGCCGGTAAGATCAAAGGCCATACCGGCTCGATCACCATGATCCCGATTCTTTCGATGCCGGAAGACGATAAAACTCACCCGATCCCCGACCTGACGGGATATATCACCGAGGGCCAGATCATCCTCGCCCGCCCGTTACACGGAAAGGGTATCTACCCGCCTATCGACGTACTGCCGTCGCTCTCGCGTCTGCGCGATAAGGGTATCGGCAAGAACCGCACCCGTGAGGACCACGCCGACCTCGCGAACCAGCTTTTCGCGGCATACGCCCGAGGGAAGGAAGCGAAGGAACTCGAAGCGATCCTCGGCGAGGGCGCATTGACGCCGGTCGATCTCAAGTTCTCTCATTTCGTCGACCGTTACGAGGGCGAGTTCGTCCGTCAGGCCGACCATGACGACCGCGTGATCGAGAAGACGCTCGAGATCGGATGGGACCTTGTCGCAGACATCCCTGTCGCGGAACTCAAACGTATCCGTCCCGAGTACAAAGAAACATATCTCCAGCCTATCCTGAACCGAAGGATGGAAAAGCAGGGAGCGGTAGATGCAAAAGATTAATCCGAACCGGATGGAGCTTTCGAACCAGAAGAAGAAGCTGAAAGTCGCCACCCGGGGCCACAAACTCCTTAAGGACAAACAGGACGCGTTAATCAAGATATTCCTCGAGAAAGTGCATCAGGTGCGGATATTGCGCGCCGAGATCGAAAAAGAGCTCCAGGCCGCTTACGCCTCGTTTCTGATCGCCCGCAGCGGGATGGACAAGTTCACCGGCGACTCGATCTTCCTCGCGTCGAGCGTCACAGTCAACCTCATGCGCAGCCTTGTCAACAATATGGGTGTTAAAAGCCCCGAGTTCCAGTTCTCCCAGCACGGCAACCTTCACGCCTACGGCCTTGTGGGGACATCGGGCGAGCTCGACACCGCGCTCGAAATCTTCTCCGGCGTCCTGCAGAAAATGGTCAAGCTGTCCGAGATGGAAAAGATGGTCGAGATGATGGCGCTCGAGATCGAAAAGACCCGCCGCCGTGTCAACGCCCTCGAATACCGCCTGATCCCCGAAACGAACGAGATCATCCGCTTTATCAAGATGAAGCTCGACGAAATGGAGCGTTCGAACCTCTCCCGCCTGATGAAGGTGAAGGACATCGTCAGGAAGGAATAAATAGGAGGATACCTATGGCTATTGATGGAAAAAGTGCGGTACAAAAAGCAAAAGATTATTTTACTGATCTTACTGGAGTTACAAAACCTTTCATAGAAGCAGTATTTCAAGAAAGAAATATTTGGAGAATTGTTTTTGGTTTTTTTGAAGAACCACCTCAATACAAAGAGGGTGACAAGTTGATACTACCCCCAAGAAAAGTGTATAAAGAAATCCAGGTTGATAGTGAAACAGGAAGTGTACTTGCTATGAAGTTTGTTGAAATTGACAAAATCATCGAACACTCGTAATGATTCCTTCATTTATTGTTATTGATGCAAATCTACTTATTCTTCTCCTTGTTGGTTTATATAACGAGAATCAAATAAAAGCCTTTAAACGCACCGCAAATTTTACAGTGAAGGATTATGAGGTCATCAAGTTTTATTTTAATAATGCGGAAAAAGTCTATATCACCCCGCATATCCTCACTGAAGTTTCAAATCTTACGGATAGGTATTGGAATAACTATAATCTATTTAATACATTTAAAGCATTAACAAAATCGCAAATTGAAGTCTATATCCCAAAAGAAAAATTGCTTGGTTTTCAATTTCTGCCGCAAATAGGCATCGCCGATTCCTCATTATACTTCGCGGCTAAGGAAACAAATAGTGTTGTTATTACAGACGATGAAGAATGTGTTCCTTATTTGGAGTCGCTCGATTGTAAAGTATTGCGATTCAGTGTAATTCAGAAACTAATGAGAGGTTGATCCTCTTTTCCTCTTGATTTACCTAAATAGTTTTGCCATACTTATTGATAAAAGCTATAAGAACAATAGTTATAATCCGCGTTCATCCTTAAAATCCGTGCCATTCGCGACTAATTGGGGTTATATATTTATCCCAATTAAACACGGATGGTTCGGCATCCCGCTGAGAAAGCGGGACAAGTGCTCACCACAAGTTCTGCGGATAACACGAAGCTACACGGATCAGGAAAATAAGCAAAACCGGATAGGTATACAAGCATGAAAATAAACATCTTGGACGGCGCGAATATCGATATCGACCTCGTTTCCGAGGGTCATGCCCCGTGGAAGCAGATGAAATGCCCGTGGAACGAAGCGGAGGGCGTCGCAATCCACCGTTGCGCTGTGAAAAACACGTCGATCTGCGAATACTTCTGCGGGATAGAATATCTCGATAACGTCCTCTGCTGTTACCCGGAGAAGAACACATCGGTCGATCATAATGTTTCCGATTAGCAGTTTACCCCCATTAAACGCATCTCCTCTTGATTTAGCGTCCATTCCGTATTATACTTAATTAGACTTGAAAGCGAGGTACAATATGACCGATTATACCTATAAAGCTGTAATCGAACCTCAAGAGGCAGGCGGATATACGGGTTACATCCCTTCTCTGCCGGGGTGTATCACGGAAGGCGAAACGTATGAGGAAACGGTTGCAAATCTGAGAGAGGCTTTAGAGTTATATATCGAAACCGCTCAGGAAAAGAAAATCGAAATCCGCGAGGACACCTCTCGGATTATTGAAATGCATATCGGATTTTAACTATATGAGTAAAGATTTCCATCCTTTAACCGCGAAGGAAGTGATAAAAGTATTAGAACGAATAGGATATTCTTTTCATCGTCAGAAAGGGAGTCACGGGGTTTATTACAAAGACGCATCTATTGTTATCGTCCCTATACATAGCGGGCAATTAAAACCCGGAACACTAAGACAAATAATTAAATCGACTGGATTATCAACAGCGGAATTCTATCAACACATTTAATCAGAAATCCATTTCTCGCCTGATAACAGAGAAGTACATTTCCAACGGAGGGGATACAAATCTCCAGTATATTTATTTCTCCGCCTGCCAAATGGGTATTCTCCGCGAGGAATGGGAATCGACATTCGCGCCGGCGAAAATCGTGCTGTTCGACAGCGATTCGGCGATGCTCGAACACTTTGTGTGGATATGGACGGAGGGCTCGTCGGTGATTACCGGTCTGAAATAAAACACAATCAAATCCGTCCGCGCTCGTCTATCCTCGAATGAGTTGAATTTTTTCGGGAGCCGCGTTATAATTTTCGATATTCTCCGTATATCTTCTATACGTTCAGGGGACTGGATATGAAACTATTCGCCATATTTTTCATGTTACCGTTCGCGCTTCTCTCGTGCGCTCTTTTTAACGAGCTTCTCGAGCCGTCGGATGTCAATTATGCGGTCGTGCCGTCGTTAAAAATAACATCTCTCTCCAATAACCAGATCGTCGGTCAGGGGTACACTCTTTCCGGCGAAATCAAAGGCTTGTTCGCTAAAGCCGCGAAAATAAGATTGATTATTGACGGGAAAATCACCCAGACCTCGATTCCTTCCGGGAATATGTGGAGCATCGCATCTTCGGTGACATCTTTAGGCATTCATTCAAACTCCGTCTGTGTGATCGGTACGGACGGAAAAGTATTTCCTGAAACTTTGCTGATAGTCAATCAGTATAACATTCCTCTCTATCATATTCCGCTCGCTGATAATCAGATCATGGTGATTTATGACTTCTCGGGCACCTACGATCCCTACGAATGGGGTGTCGTGCCGTTTGTGTATGGCGACGTTAGCAGTTTTATTGCAGGGGCGTATAATGGGATAAATTGTACCAACGGAGGCATTACTATTACCGGAACGGGGCCGCAAGTCTTGAAATACGATGCTATATCCGGTTATTATTACAATTTATTTACTATTCCAGATAATACTACTTACTCGTTTGAATTTGGTTTAGGAAACTATTCCACTTCCGGTTGGACAGAGTTAGTAAACGATTTTAGAAACGTCTATGGAAAAATAAATTCTACATTACTATTTGACAGGTTGTATATTAAAAACAAAAAAATCGACGGATTTAACAATTTTCAAAGCGGATATTTTAATACTCCCGACCAATATATTAACGGAACTACAATTTACTCGGATTATAAACGTTTATATATGAATGTTGGAGATCATACTGGCTGGAGTCTTCATCTCTCCGGCGGTATCATCGAAGCGATGCAGGTGAGAATCGTGTGGACGAATGTCCCTAGTGTTATTGCCTGTACAACTCCATCGACCTTTTGGTACCCGTTTGCTAAGCTCTGTTCGAATTCGAGTACTCTGATGATTACTCCAAATATGCCACCGGTCATTACAGGGGATCGAATCCAGATTTTCACTAATGGAACTTGGAATAGCGGTACTTTTAACGGTTTGGAGATTACTGAAATGAACGTCACTAACCATACTATGGAAATACTTCTCAATCTCACTCCCGGTACACCCCGAACCATCAAGTACAAATTTGTAAATAAATACGGCTGGGACTGGGGCGAACAGTCATGGGATTCCTTTATCGCCCTGCCGACATATAATCCGGGGTATATAATCGGAATTACTAATAATTTTGAATAATCTAGACTTAATATAAAAGAGCCCCGCGTCCGCGAGGCTCTTCCGGTTTATGGATGTTGTATTAATTACTTCACCTGTCAGTTTTTTTCATTCTTTATCTCAATAATCCCCAATTATTAATATCCGATATCGAAATGCCAGTCCATCCCGTAGTTGTTTTCCCAACGGTTCGCGCTGTCGTGGAAAACAAGGTCGAACTGACTGCGGTAGCCTTCGACATTGACGGTCTTGCTGTAAAAGCCGAGCCAGCTTCCGCGGTAGTACGCCGCGTACATTGCCTCGTCCTTGACATTCTGCCAGCCGTCCACCCCGTAATGGGCATAGACCGGTTCGCTTAACGTCCCGTTGGCATAGACCACCGAGATATACTTCGAGCCGTCATAGGCCTTGCTGGGGTTGATAATCACGATCGGCTTGACGTTCATATGGAAGTCGCCGCCGCCGTTGTTATCCCAGACCCCGTTTCCGAAAAAGACGAAATCGAGATACTCGGCGTTGTTCGGAATTTTCACCATGATCGACGAGTAGTTCGCCGACGAGTAATAGGTGGAACTGCCCATGAACTGCATGTTGGTATCGGCGACGTTCTGCCAGTTGTTCCATCCGTAATGGAAGACGGTGTTGCTGGAGAGCGACGGGCCGGAGTAGTTCACAGTCAGCCATCCCGCGAAATCCGCAGGTTCCCCATAGACATACGCCTTGGAGTAGCTGAACGACACGATACGGTCATAGACCTTGACCGCATAAGGCTGACCTTTCGAGTCGGCCGCGACATTCCCCTCGAGATCGACAATCTTGTAATAGAGAGTATCGCCGGCGTTCTGCGGGATACTCAGTTCGGCGGTAAAACTACCGAAGCCGGAATTCTTCATCTCGGTCCTTGTGGACAGACCGTCAGGCGAATAACCGTACGCCAGTAAGAGAACGGTATTGCTGTCGGTGCCGGAGAAGTACGAGCTGATACTCAGACCCTTACCTCGGACCGCGCGGGCGTCATACAACGGCCCGTGAGCTGAGACGACAACAGCACTGGGAGAGACCGATACCGGAACTATTCCGGAATCGCCGATAAAACCATAGAAAACGAGTTCCTCCGGGGTGAGGAAAGGCATAGAGGCGTCCACAGCGGGATCGCCGGTCAACACATACTCGATTTTCTGGGCGGCGTTCTGCGGCAGCTCCATTTGGGTAACGGAACAGCCTGCCGACAGGATCGCCGCGGCGAGGGTCGCAGAAACGTACAACTTTTTCATTCGAAACTCCTTTGCACTTTTTTGCACTCTTGTAGTGCGTTTTGCATTCTTTATAGGCATTATTGTAAGCGCTTCCCTTTGTTATGTCAAGTAGTTTCGCATTATTTCGCATATTTTTTTATTTTTATGTTGTGTATACGTTTTGTAGTAGTTTATATTTGTATCCGCTTGCACTTATTTTACATTTCCGGCCGCTCTTTTTATTCTCCGTATTTATATTATATTGACGTTTTGCCGAAAATGGATTGGGAGGTCGCGTTACTATATGACACATCTCGACAGCAAGGCTTACGGGCCGTTAGATATACCCGATTCCAGGGTTCTCACCCTCGTCCGCCCTATTCTGGGTTTTGACGACCTCGAGCGCTACGCGCTTATCGATATGCACGGTCTTCCCGGATTTTACTGGTTTCAGTCGGTCGATAATAAGAACGTCGCCTTGATAGTCACAAGGCCCGATAAGATCATGGAAGGTGAGTATATAGTCCAGATTCATGAACAGGAAGATATTTTTAAGGATATGAAGCTGATCAGCCGCGAGAACCTCACGGTTTATTTGATTGTCAATGTCACGCCGGATCCGAAACTGATGACCGTCAACATGATGGGCCCGATCATAGTGAACTCCGCCACCCTAATCGGCGCGCAGGTTCTTTCCACCAAATATACCGACACCCGTCATCCCGTTTTCAATAACCTTTCAAAATAAAAGAGGCCGTCCCTTCAGACGGCCTCCTCTGTTTATACCACGTTTACTTGATCGTGTAATTCTGTGTCCATATCACCGGCGTATGCGATGACACGTTGTTCACATCGCTGTCGGGTGTGTAGGTCATGGGCAGGGAACTATCGCTGTATTCATTCCACTGGTGGGTGATCACGACATAGAACTTGATCTTTTTCCCGGCGGAAAGACTCAAAGATGTTAAATTAAACTTCCCTTCGACAAAGAGGTTATCCGCGCTGATCCCGTGGTTTCCGGTAGCCCCGACGATGATATTGTCCCATCCGGTGCCGCTGGTGTTCACTTTATGCGCGAATGTCCCTTTCCATGTCTCGCTTCCGCCAATTTTAAAGAATATCGCTCCCGTGGGCTTCCAGTTTGCGTCCCATGTATCGCCGCTTCCGAAATGCGCTTCACCGCTGAGAGAAGGTGTACCTGCCGAAAGCGTATCGTCGATCTGGAAGAATACTAAGAGGTTTCTATTCCATGAGGCTAACGGATCGCTCGAGTCGACGGCAAGATAAAGGTTCGTACCGTCGTTGGCGGCATAGAGCTTCATGATGTCCACCGGCGCGAGGGTGTTGGTGCCGTTGACACTGAACGCGTTCGCCCAGTTGGCGTCTTTCGTCCCGTCGATAATCATCGTGTACTTCTGCCCGCCGACTGTCATCACATCGACCTTCACAGGCGACGCTATGACATTAAACGCGCCGTCCTCGCCGACAGCATAGACATCGTAATCAGCGCCGCTCGAAAGGCCCGTGATGTTCATCGTAGCGAGAGAACTCGCGCTGACCGAGACGTTACCGCTCTTCAGGACGGTCACCGCGCCGTAGTTGATCCCGTTCTTCACCTGAAGCGAAGAAGGTGCGGTCGCGCCGTTCGTGATAACTATATAGTAGATCTTTCCGTTTTCGCTGATCGCGGCCTTGAGGTCGAAGGACGACGAGGCGATATTCGCCGAGTAAGGCGAAACGGTAAAAGTCGGAGGCACTGCGTCGATCCCGTTCGTAGCGGTAGCTTTCATCAGGAACTCGAAGGGATTTTCGTCATTGTTGTTGATTGTCAGGGTTGCCCAATGGATACCCGCCGCCGAAGGGCTGAACTGTACGTTCACATTCGTAGATGCCCCTGCGGGAAGGCTGTAGCCTGACGGGAATGTGCAGGAGTAGTACACCGAGTTCTCGTATACCGAGCTTAGTACAAGGTTGGTATTCCCGGCGTTGGAAATCTTGAACACCTTCGATCCCGTGCCGTTATTGGTCAGGAATGTGCCGAAATCGTTGGTGTAATGGCCGTTAAGCACCGCGGCACTTCCGTAGTATACTTTGATATCCGGCGCGCTCACTCCGCCCGCGTTCGTCCCGATACCGGTTACGGTAAAGGTGAACGGGTTCCTGTCGGTGTCGTTATTGATGATCGTCACGGTCGCGTTCTTCGTTCCGCTCGATTTCGGGTAGAACGACATATAGAACACTTTTTTCTGCCCGGGCAGAAGCGGGTTCGCGTTTGCGTTGGAAATCTCGAAGTCGGAGGAATTGTCCTGGGGCGCGCTGACCGTCAGGTCGTTGTTCCCGGCATTGGAGACCGTGAAGCTGATCCACGGGCCGGATGTATTCTGGAGAAGGCTTCCGAAGTTATATCCCGCGCCGCCGTTATTGATCGCGGAAGTCCCGCGATAGACGGTGATCACCGGTTCGAGGCCGGGGGCATTGGTTAATGTGACCGTGCGGAACACATTACCGCCGGAATTGTTCTTATTGTCCTTGCCCCATGCTTCTATAGTAAACTGTCCGTCGCCGAGATTGAACACGGTCGACCATGATCCGCCCTCATAAGGAATAGTGTTGGTCGTACTCCCTATTTTGACATAGATCATGCTGACACCCGATACGTCGTAAGCGGTACCGCTCACCTGCAGAGACCCGCTGATGCCGACATAGTTCGCGGCGGGCGACTGGATAGTGATAAGCGGGGCTTCGTTATCTACCACGGATGAGGAAACATATACGATCCGCTGAGGGGTGTTGACCACTTCGCCTTCTTTGTCATGGAGCTGTGCCCAGACATAGAAGTATCCGTTATTCAGCACCGAGACCGCCGCCCTGAATGTGACAAGCTGGTTGGTGCCGTCTCCCTCGATCACCGCGGGGATGACGGTAGGTACCGTAGCGTTCGTCTTCATCACGAAAACGAATACGTTCTCTATTCCCTTTTCCCCGGCCGCGAACCCGAGCAATTCGAATGTGCTCTGCACAGTCATATTGTTGGTCGGATAAGCGATCGATATCGAAGGAACGATATCGTCGGAATAGAAGTTGGTCGAATTATTGTCGCCGATCAGGTCGCGGAAATCGTCCAGCGTCAGATCGTTCAACGACGTACATCCGATCACGCCAAGCGCGATCAAAAACAATGATACAATACTCAGTTTCCTCATTTTCCACCTCTCTGCGGATTTTACATATTAAATGTATATAAACCTACCAGGCTGAGATTTAATTCGGTAATCGTCGAATCGTAGAAGAAGAACGAATAACCGAATTCCAAACCAACCTGTAACGGATTCGCGAGTAAAAGCGTCACTTCCAAAGCGGAAGTGAGAAACACACCGAACTTCTGGGACGTACCCAGAGCCGGGCTTGTCAGGTTGCCATAAGCCGCCCCGAACGACACCAACGGCGTGATCGACAGTCTCGGGAAATCCTGAAGCGGTATCTCGATCCTGTATCCCGAGTCGAACCCCAATCCCATCTGGTATATGTTCGCCGTCAGGGTACCCGCGCCGGTCACGAAAAAGCTCGCACCGAATACTATGTTCTGCGCTGTCGGTATCCCGTTATAAAATATCTGATCCACATCGGCTCTCGCCCCTACCTTGATATGATATCCCGCCGCATCGCCGAAGAACCCCATCCCCGGCCTTAGCATCACATCCCATTTGGCATGAGCCGTACCCATAATAGTCATTAAAAACCCCATGAACACCATGATCCTGAACCGCTCCATGAATCGCTCCTTCAGTTACGATTTAATTTTTGTTATTTCACTTCCTCAATCAGGATAGTGTCGCCCGAGGCGTTGAAGGTCACCGCGCCGCCGGTCACTACCGCGGTCTGCCCGCTATAGAAATCGCGCAGCGTCGTGCCGTCGGTCCACAGACTCGCCACCTGCACGGTCGTCGAGCCGTTCGCCCCGAGTACCACGATCACTTTATCCTCATAGCCGTCTTTGTTGTAGTAACGGCTGAATATGTACGGCGTCGTGCTGATCTTAGTATGCTGTCCGGCGCCTATCGCCACATGGTTATTCCGGAACTGGCCGATCTTCTGCCAATGAGCCAGAACGGTCGTGTTGCCGGGCCACGGGTAGTCCGAACGAGTCCCCTGGTTGGGATCGCTTCCCGTGGGACCGAACGCGCGGCAGTTTTCGTCGCCGTAGTAAATCTGGACACCGCCGGGACAAAGCAGGAGAAGAGCGGCGGCCTTTTTCTGGCGTTCCGCGTCCCCGTTGTAGAATATCGAAGTGTCGTGCGACGAAATGTAGCTCAGGATATTCCACGAGTAATCGACATTAATACCGCCGGCATAGCCCGCGTAGGTCGAGTCGATCCCGCTGTAACTGCTCAGCCCGTTCTGTATCGCGCCCTGGAACCCGAAGTTGAGCACCGAATTGAATCCGGCGACAGTATGATAGTCGCTCTTGTTCGGGCCATGGCCCCATACTTCGGCGGTCATCCAGAAGGGCAGATCGTCAAGCGCCTTGGTCGGGTTGTTCGCCTTCCATGCCGCGAGGGCGGTCACACTCTGCTGTTTCAGGTAGGCCCAGCCTTCCTTCTCGACATGCTTCGCGGTATCCACACGGTAACCGTCCACACCGTACTTCAGCACCCAATCGGTGATCCACTTGACCAGATACATCCTGACCGTATAGTTGGCGAGATAGGTCGCCTTCGTGTCCGGCTTGTGCGTCATGAACGGGGGCAGATTGACATAAGTCGGGTTCTCGGTCTTGAAGTCCGGCAGGTACGACAGACAAGAGGTCAGGTCGTCGCCGCCGGGCTGGTCATATCCCGGGAGACCGGCGCGGACCCATTGCTGTCCCCACCAATTCACCCAGTTACCCGAGCTATAGTTGAAGTTATCGTGATAATTTCCAAGCGTGGCATTTTCCCATCCGGACTTCAGGACACCCGTTCCGGAGTCGAGCGGATTTGCGCCCATAAACTCGGACAGGTCTTTGATATTCGAATAGCCTGTATGGTTCATGACGATATCGAAGATGACGCGGATTCCCTTGGAATGCGCGGTGTCGATAAACGTCTTGAGGTCGTTGGTCGTTCCCATGTTCTTATCGACACAGGTATAGTCGAGGACGTAGTACCCGTGGTACGCGTAATGCTTGAAGTCGGCGCTCGAACCGCCGGTCACCCAGCCGTGAATCTGCTCGTAGGGCGCGGTGATCCAGATGACGTTCACGCCGAGGTCGTTGAAGTAGCCCTCGTTGATTTTCATAGTCAATCCGGCAAGGTCGCCGCCGTGGAACGTCCCTATATTCTGGCCGCCGTCGAGCGTACGCCCGTAGGACGTGTCGTTCGCGGGGTTGCCGTTATAGAAACGGTCGGTGATGACGAAATAGACCGTCGCGTTCTCCCAGATAAACTTGGGCAGGATGTTCGACGATTTGGTGTAGACATAGCTCACCGAATGCTCGCCGATATTGTTCAGCGCGTAGAGCTTAAGAGTCTTCGTGTCGCCGAAGTTCATCCCGGCGCCGATATTGACCACAGTCCCGTCCGAATAGGCAGTACCGCCGTACTTGGGATCGGAGCCGTTGAGGGTATAACGGATGATCGTGACATTCTCGCCGCTCACTTTCAGAGTGACGTTGACATTGGAAAGGAACTTTCCGCCGCCCGGCTGTGCCCACACCTTCGGGGGCTTCGGGCCGTACGGGTCTTCGTCATACCACTGGCTATTGGAATACCAGCCGTCTTTATCACGGGAGAGGTCTGCCGTCTGGGGCGAACCGTTATTGTTGAAAATCAAGTGGGTCGAATGACCGTTAAACTGCTTGTAGTACCAGCCCTTGGCGTTGACCTGCATGACATTTCCGGGCCAGTTTGTCGATGCGCCGCAGTCGTCGGAACTTCCGGCTACCTGCCAGTAATAGATCTTGACCGTGCTCGTCCACGCCGCGGGTTTCGCGAAATAGACGGTGAAGAAGGCGCCCGGATCGACGATCTGCACATTGGCGACGGTATTCGTCACGCTCGTGTTGCCGACAAGGTCTTTTGCGTAGACTTTGATGGTATGCGTGCCGATCCCGAGGCTGATTGGGGCGCTCCATACCGTACTGGCGTCTACCTTGCCGAACACGCCCGCGTCGACCGCGAGGTAAATCCCCTCGAGACCCGAAATCGTATCGTTAGCCGTCCCGCTTACTGTCAAGGACAGGTTCGTGATAACCGCGTTTGGCAAGGGCGACGAGACGAGGACGCTGGGCTTGGTGTTGTCATAGACGACATATCTTACTTCGCTGTAATTGGTGATGTATTGATAGGTGATCACTCGCGCGCGGAGCGAGTTGGTGCCGGATGTCAGGTTTGCGGTGGCTGTCCACGACGCAAGCCCGCTCGCGTCGACATAACCCCCGCCGTTGACACTGACTGCGACCGAGAGCAGGCTCACGCCTGTCGCGCCCGCGGTACCGGATACCGCGACCGAGCTGCTGCCGGTCAGGTACATCGACGCGGGTGCGCTGATGACTACATACGGCAATCCAGCCTGATAATGAACGATTACCGTTATCGGGCTGGAACTGTTCCCGGCGTAATCCTGGGCATAGATATAGTTCGTATGGTAACCGGTCGCCTGAAGCGAGATATTCGCCGTCCAGCTATTATTCTGGAGATCGGCGAGCATATAGCTGCCGTTGTCGGTCTTAACAAACACTTTGCTGACCCCGGTTCCGCTGTCCGATGCGCTGCCCGATAGGGAGTACATCGAGGAAACGACTTGTTTATTGGTCGGGGAGACTACCGCGACAATAGGAGGAGTGGTGTCCACGGTGCCGAAGTTCCCGATCTCGAAAATGACCGGTTTGGATTCGGCCGAAACACCCTTGACGTTCTTAGCCTTCACCCAAAGCTGGTATACGCCGTGCTCGGGGAAAGAGACTGTTTCATAGAACGAGGCGAGTACGCCGGGTACGACCCCCATTTCCAATGTCTGCTCCGTTCCGCCGTTAGTCAGGAAATAGTGCAGTTCCATTGTTTCTATCACAGTCAGGTCGTATGCGCTCGCGGAAACCACGAAGTTCGAGCTGACTTTCGAGTAATTGGTCGGCTTAGCGATAGTGACATGGGGAATCCCCGTCTTGGCGTTCTGGGAGATATCGCGCATCAGTTCGCAGGACGCGGAGAGCAACCCCGCCAAAACCGCTACCGTCAAACCCATCCATTTTTTCATTTTCATACTATTCTCCTACCTATCCCCGATTAACGCACTTTCATATAGATAACACCCGAGTTGGCGCCGACAGAAATGTTCGCGCCGAGCGTTGTCACGCTGATATCCTGACCGGAGATGCCGTTCGGATCGACAGCCGACTCGCTCACAACCTTTTTCCATGTGCCGTTCTCAG
The DNA here is from genome assembly GCA_001829415.1 of Spirochaetes bacterium GWF1_51_8. Lineage (GTDB taxonomy): Bacteria > Spirochaetota > Brevinematia > Brevinematales > GWF1-51-8 > GWF1-51-8. The sequence continues at coordinate 164,200 of MIBE01000032.1, read as the reverse complement.
GGAAGCCGACCCACACGGTCTTGCTGTTGTAACGGTCGAAGTTCAGGACGACGACGAAGATGTCGTCGGTAGGCGTGGGCGATCCGAGACTGTAGCCCACCACCATCGTATCTTTACCCGCTTCCCACGGCTTGTACTGGAAGGCGAAATAGCCTTCGGTCGCCTGACGGAGCGCGGGATTCATCTTGCGGAGTTTCAGCACTCCCGCATAGTATTGATAGAGATCGTTATTCGCGGTATAAAGCGACCAGTCGAGAGCGAGCTCGTTGATGTTCTGGCCCTCGCGTGAACGGAGGAACTCTTGTCCCATCCAGATCATCGGGTTTCCGAGCGAAGTGGCAAGCATCACGATAGCCAGACGCGAACGGGCTTTCTTTGTCCCGGCGTCGAACCCGGCGAAACCGAACTTATACGCAAGCGTATCTTCGTCATGGCTCTCCACATAGTTCAGCGTTTCCACGGGGCTTCCGGCCCATCCGTCATCCTTTCCGTAGAAGATGTACTTAGTCATCGAATTGGCGTTCGCGCCGTTAAACCCGCAGAGCGCGTCGTTACCCATATCGTGGTAACCGTCGGCCCACTGCGCGCCCCATGTCTTGAGGTCGGCCTCGTTGGGAAGGTTTTCGTACACGAAGTAGACCTTCGGGTCGATCGCCATCGCGTAGCTCTTCAGGTCGCGGATAAATCCGTGATCCATGAACCAGGTATGCGTCGCGTCGAAGCGGAAACCGTCGATATGGCACACATTCATAAAGTACTCGATCGTGTCCTTCCCTAAGCGCTTCACTTCGGCCTTCCATGTCGCGAGCTTGTTGCCCCACGGGGTCGAGTCCGCGCCGCCGGGCTGAGCTTCGACCACGCCGTTATTGTTGTAGTCGAACCAGAGTACCGAGTCGATCTGCCACAGCCAGTTGTCGTTATTCGCGGTATGGTTGAACACCATATCGAGGATCACGGCTATACCGTACTGGTGGCAGGCGTTCACCATCTGCTTAAATTCGTCCAATCCTTCCTGACCCGTACCGGGGTTCTGCGCATATCCGCTTTCGACGGACATGAACAGGGAAGTGTTGTATCCCCACGAGTAACCGGCATCCGGGAACTCGCTCGGGGGCATGATATGGATCGCTGTAACACCGAGATTGGTCAAGTAAGTCAATTTATCGACAATACCGAGGTATTTTCCCTTGTGCGCGGCGGGAACGGTCGAATCCGCCGAAGTAAAGTCCTTCGTGTGGAGTTCGTACACGATGTAGTAATCCCACCCGGGTCTCTGCCATGTACCGTCCGTCCATGCATAGGTCTGGTCGCAGACCACGCTGTTGCCGGAAGAGTAACGATTATACTTGGCGTACGGGTCGGCCACTGTCGTATTCACACCGGACTTGACGCCGACGAACTTGTATTCGTCGCCGTCCGTTGCCGTATTGTCGAATACCCACCAGACGTCGGTGTTTTCGCCGGAAGTGATCCGGGTCATCGGGGTTAACGTCCAGTTATTGAACGTACCGGTCACGTAGACCGCGCTCACTACCGCGCTTCTCCAATGGATCGAGAATTCGACACCGTCACTGTACTTGTTCGCGCCGAGCTCGCCGGAATAGGTTCCCGGCCAAGCCGCGCCGCCGCCGGTCTTCCGGACGACATGCACGAATTTATGCGTGCTCTGCTGTGACGAACCCTGGGCGTATACTTCGATAGTGTTCGTTCCCATATCGAGCGCAACGTTCTTCACCCACGACAATGTACCGGTCGCGAGAGTGAATCCGCCGCCGTTGATCTGAACATAGACTCCGGTCAATCCGCCGCCGGCCGCGGTTCCGATGATATTGATATTATCGCTCGTCACTTCACGGTAATCGGTGGGCGAAGTGATATTGATTGTCGGAGTGGTCGCGTCTTCGGGATTGGCGTCGTACCACGTGTTATTCGTCCAATACCATCCGTCGCCCGTCCTCGAAAGGTCGGCTGTCTTCAGGGTGACGTTAGTGCCGGAGACATGCTTGAACAGGAGGCTTGTCGTCGTCCGGTCGTTGAGGTAGTAGGAATACCAGCCGTTGCCGATACTGGTCATAGCGGGACATGACGCCCAGACCGAACCGTTAGGCCAGTAATGTATGTATGCTCCGGCCCATGCGGCGGGTTTTTTGAAGTAAACCGTCATTCCCGTGCCGGATGTATTCTTGATGACAATAATCGAGTTCGTCGTACTTCTGTTCCCGGCGGCGTCCTGAGAGTAGGCTTTGATCGTGTTCGTGCCGGTGACAAGCGTGATGCTCTTGCTCCACGAGTTCGTACCGGTGGCGGCTGTGTACGATCCCGAGCCGAGCGCGATATAGACGGCGGAGACCGCTTTGTTGTCGCTCGCGGTACCGGATACCGTGATGCTCACGTTCGTGGTGGACGAGCCGCTCGATGGAGAAGTGATACTGATCGAGGGCCGTGTGGTATCGGGCGCGACGACCGTGATACTGATCGAGTTCGTCAGGCTCACCTTGCCGACATTGTCCACCGAGTAGACTTTCAGTGTGTAACTGCCGTCGGGTAACGTGATCTGCTTGCTCCATGAGGTCGTGCCGGTCACGGGGACAAATCCCGAGTTGACCGCCATGTAGACATTCTTGACACCCGTGCCGACCGCGCCGTCGGATGCGTTACCGGTGACCGTGAAGGTCGCCGCGTTGACGGTCGCG
>MIBE01000032.1:138610-161481 GCA_001829415.1 Spirochaetes bacterium GWF1_51_8 | reverse complement strand
TGTCGGGCGGGTCGTATCGCAGATGATCTTTACTATAGAAGAGAAGTTGGTCTTTCCGCTGGTGGCGATCGCGCGGGCGATGAAAGAGTTCGTTCCCTCGATCAAGGCTACGCCGTTCGTGCTCCAGCCTATGCTCCCGACACCCGTGTATCCCGAACCGTTCTTACTCAGATGAACGGACGAGATAGAATACCCGGCTACGGAAGCGGAACCGCCGACCGAGAGGCTCGATACGTTGGTGATCGCGCCGTTCAACGGGTAGTTGATGGTGACGGACGGGATACCCGCGACATAGTTCACGGTTACCGAGTTGGTGGCCGAGACGTTGTTGGATACGTCCACGCCGTAGACGCTGATCGTATGCGTTCCGGTGACTGCAAGCGACAGGTTGGTCGACCATCCGGTACCCACGAGGGTGACGGGCTTATACGCCGAGGTGTCGAGCTTGAGGTAGACCGTCTTCATCCCGGACTTATCGTCGATAGCCGTTCCCGACGCGGTGAAGACCGATCCGACCGTCGCGTTATTCGCGGGCGAGGAGATCGTTACCGTGGGAGCGGTGCCGTCATAGTTGTTCGTATTGGTCAGGTACATCTGTACGACATAGATCAGTACCTTCGGGCTGACCGCGAACGAACCCTTGAGGTTCTCCGATTCCGCCCAGAGGTAGTAATATCCGCCGTTCGAGATCGAGATATCGCCCTCGTAAAGAGAGAGTTCGCCCGGGTAGACGGTGGCCGGGAACGAATTGGTCGCCCCGCCGTAGATCACAGAGGCCTTGAGCACGATGCTCTTGACGCCCGCGTCGTCGTAGCATGTCCCGGTGACATGCGCGTCTATATAGACATTCTGCCTGTTCGTAGGTTCCGTGATCGCAACGACACCCTTGGAAAGGTTATCGAGGACGTTGCGGGAGATTTCGCAGGAGATGGTCGTGATCCCGGCGATCATGATCGCCAGCCCCAAAGTTATTTTCTTCAACATTCCTTTCATATATATTCTCCTTTTTAATTACTGAAGGTAGGGGCTGGTCAGCCCGACCTGCGACAGCGCGTATGTCCCGTTGAGGACATAGACCCTGACATTACCCTGCCCGGAGCAGTTGACCGTGATCGAACCGCCGTTCGCGATGGATTTCACATCGCCGGTCACGATATCCTTATAGGTACCGCCGGGGAGGTTGTTGAACGTCGCGCCGCCGGAGATCGCCACGATACAGAAGCTGTCCACTCCGCCGACCGTGAAGCGCTTTTTGAACGCCAGACCGCCGGATACGTTCTCAGTGGAATACTGCCCTTTCTGTAACGCGGGCACATGGTGGCGCATCCAGTTCAGGCACTGGATATGCTTGGCGAGCGGGTAGTTCAATGTGTTTGCCATTTCGCCGGTCGCGTTATTCCATACGCCGAAGTCGGTAACATTGACGCTGCCGGTGATATGGTTGCCGAAGTAGGCGCGTCCGGTCTCCTCGAGGGGAGCGTTCGGCCCGACATCGATCGGTTTGCCTTTCTTGAACTCTATTTCACTGCCGTAGAATAAACAAGGTATCCCTCGGAAGGTGAAGATGAGCGAAAGGTTTTCCGCCCATGTACCCTGCGAGCCGAGGAAGCGTTTGGTGCTGTCGGGGGAGTCGGGAGCGTAGTCGTGCGAGTCAATGTATGTTACGTTCCATGTCGCGTCGTTGTAGGTATAGTCCCATCCCTTGACGCCCCATGCCGTCCACGCGTCCTGGAAGTTCCAGTGCATCGTGAAGTCTATGACCGCCATACCCGAAGCCTTCGAGTAGTTCGGCGTGTGGTAGTTGTTTCCATAAAGCGCGTGGTTATCGCTCGAGTCCTGGACAGCGGGATCGGTGTTGTCGTACCAGCTTGCGTAAGCCGCATCGACATCGCTCATCGCGGAGTAATCGAGTCTCTCTTTCCATGTATAGTAGGGCGACGAAACGGGAGGCAGATTGTTGTTCCATATCTGGCGGTAACGCGCCGCGATTTCGCCGAAGATAAAGAAGTTCTCTCCGCCTCTCTGCTTGAACGCCGGCAGGAAGTACTTATTGAAGATATGTCTGCTGATATGCTTGACCGTATCCACACGGAACGCGTCCACGCCCATATCGATCATCTTGTTGTAAGCGTCGATCAGATACTGGCGGGTGATGGGGTTTTCCGTATTGAAATCCTGGCAGTCGCCCGCTATGGACGTGGTCTGCACGCTGTATCCTTCCCAGTCGCCGCACCATCCCTTATGGTAGTAGGGCGAGTTTTGGATCTGGGTGAAACGGCTGACATACTGCTGGTTCGGGGTTAATGTGTAGTCGTTGGTCGGGACGAAAAGTCCTACCGCGCCCCAGTTCCCGGAATGGTTCAGCACGATGTCGACGACAAGTTTCATATCGCGGGCATGACATTCGTTGATCAGTCTCTGGAGGTCGTATCCCGGCGATTCGTAACGGGGATCGACGATATTGAAGTTGTACCCGTGGTATCCGTGATAGTCGTATCCGCTCATGTTCTGAATGACGGGTGTGATCCAGATCGCGCTGAAACCGAGGGCTTTGATATAGTCGAGCTTTTCGACAAGTCCCTTGAAGTCGCCGCGCCACGACGGGTCGTCGGGATAGTTCCCGGCATGTTCGTCGTCCCATCCGAACGCGTTATTGGCAGAGTCGCCGTCATAGAAACGTGTAGTAATCACAAAATAGATAGTTTCTTCACGGAAGTCGCCGCGCGGAAGGATTTCCGCCACGGTTACCGTGACCGTATCGGTATCGGTAGCGCCGGACTCGTCACGGACCGTGAGCGTCCATGTGAACGGGCTGCCGTTCGTGGAACTATAGGTGTAGCTGGGATTTGCGCCGCTTAACGTATGCCCCGCGCCGTCAGTCCATGTGTAGGACACGATGGTGCCGTTGGGGTCGGACGACTGCGAGCCGTTGAACTGGAGAGCGACGCCCGCTACCGCGAACACGTCGTTCCCGGCGTTCGCCACGGGAGGAAGGTTGGCGTTGACCGTGCTGACATTGACACCCGGCGAGACCGAAGAGTTCATCGCGTCGTACGCCTTCGCTGTCAATACATGCGCGCCGTTCGCGGAATATGCACTGTTCCATGTGATCGAATAAGGAGATGATGTATCGTTAGTGATGAGTTCGCCGTCCACATAGAACTCGACCTTCGTGATCCCGATATTGTCGGACGCGTTCGCCGATACGGTCACGTTGCCGGTAAGGCCGGTCGCGCCGTCAAGCGGTGCGGTCAGGGAAACAGTCGGCGGCACGGTATCGTCGGGGTTCTGGTCGTACCAGACTCCGTCCTTATACCAGCCTTCTTTATTGCGGGTCAGGTCCGCGCTCTGGGGAGCACCCTGGTTGTTGAACACGATGTTCGCGGAGGTCTGGTTGGTTATCACATAATAGTACCAGTCGCCGCCTTCGAGGGCCATCGCCTTACCCGGCCATGTGCTCGAGAGAGCGCCGGGAACAGTCGCCCAGTAATGGATATAAGCCTTCGTCCATGAGGTCGGCTTCTTCAAATGGACTTTCAGGCCGGGGGCTTCCTGCTGTTGGTTGATCGTGATATTCACTTGAACAGTAGCGCTGGAATTGCCGGCTTTATCTTTAGAATAAACTCGGATCGTGTAGGAGTTGGGCGGGAGCGATGTAGTAAAGCTCCAGCTCGAGGACGAGGCGACCTTGACAAAATCGCCGCCGGTGGAAAGGTATATCCCTTCGATACCGGAACCGGTATCCCCGGCGGTACCCGTGATCGTGATGTTCTGGCTTTCAGTGACAAACCCGTCGATAGGGGTGGAAATCGCCGCGGTCGGATTGACCGTGTCGAGAATGACCTGCACCGAAGGAGAATAAGCGACCTTGGTATTGAGCGCGGTCGCGCGCGCGACGAGGGTGTTCGTTCCCTCGGCGAGGGTCACACCCGAGGCGTACCACGCCACGTTGCCGACATCGACGAACGAGCCGTTATTGACCTTGAGTTCCACTAACGTGATCGACGAACCGTCGACCGATACCGAACCGGCGACATTCGCCGACGCGAGCCGGACAAACGAACCGTTCGCGGGAGTATCTATAATGATAGAAGGAGTGCCGGAGTCGTAGTTGACATTTAACGTATTGGTGGAGGAGCAGTTACCGCCGAAATCGACGGCATAGACCTTGACAGTATGAAGTCCGGCGGCGGTCATCGAAAGATTGATCGACCAAAGTCCGCTGTTGATTGTCGCCGGAAGGAAGTTCTGGGTATCGAGCTGAACCCAGACATTCTTGACCCCGTAGCCGTCGTCGCTGACATTACCGCTGACAGTGAATGTCGAACCGACATTCTGGAAGTTCGACGGTGCAAGGATGGAGAGCGCCGGAGGAGTCGTATCTTCCGTTCCCTGCATGACAGCTATAGTAGAGACCACGGGACTGTAGGCGGTCAAGCCTTCGACATCCTGAACCTCGACCCACATATAGTAAGCGCCGTAATCGATAAAATAGTTCGCGCCCTGGATGATCGTGAGCGGATATCCCTCGAACGAGACGGTCAATTTATTGGTCTCGCCCGTCGCAATCGAAGCGTAGACCAGCTTGGCGCGCTTGACGCCGCTGACATTGTAAGTGCTCGCGAGATATGAGTAATTCAGATTGAGCTGCTGGTTATTGGTAGGGCGGCTTAACGTGACCACGAAAGGGAGTTGGTCGGCCGGGATGATCTTCTTCTGGAGAAGGTCCTCGACCGGGCCGCAGGAACTCATGACCAACGCGATCAGAGACGCGAAGAAAATACCGAAAACATGCTTCAACATATGAACCTCCGGAAAGACTGTAAGAAGAATGTAAACGCTTACATTTTGTTTTATTCTAACATGATTTTTCTGAGAATGCAATAAAAAATAGAAATATTTTTTACCCCGTCAGTTGCAATGCATCTTGCTCAGTGCAATGCCGATAGATATTCAGGAATCGCCGAATTTGTGTTCGTCAATGAGTATATCCGCACCTCGTTCCCCGTTATTATCAGTAAATCGCCGTATGCGATAGCGTCATAGGTAGCAAATCCCGGGTAGAAATTGATCCGTGAGACTTCCGACGGGTTGGAGATATCGCATATCTCGATCCCATTATAGCTGTCGCAGATATAAACATACTTCCCGCGCACTGTCAGGCCGTAGGGATAGTTCATCGGGACGGCACTCAATACCGTCATGTTGGTGAAATCTCCGAGGTCGATGATCTCAAAACGGTTCCACGGGTACTCCATCGCGTTCCTGAGCGTGACATACGCGATATTCGACTGCACCACGACAGGATCCATCGCGCGGACATGGAGCATCTGCGACACATACGCCGGGTTGTCCGGATCGAGCAGGCTGTAGATATACACTCCCGTACTCGCACCCACGAAGAGATAGTGCTCGTAGGGGAATAACGTCTCGGCGTCGGAATTCGGGATATACGCGCCCGAACTGATCGCTACGGGGTTTGTGGTAACGGTGATATTGTAACCCTTGATGACGGAACCGTCTTTTAGGGTATAGAGATACTGATTATTGTAGACCGCGAAGCGTGCGGTCGACCCGCCCTGCCCCGACGATCCGCCGCCATCGGCCGAATAGGATGGCATCGCGGAGGGTGCGCTCATACACATGCACCCGAACCCGCCGCCGTAGTAATCGTCATAGTATAACGGCATCCCGAACTCGTCGTACCAGACACCGAAGAAATAGTCGTAGTTGAATGTCACGGCGTTGCTGATCGTCTTCATGAGCCGGATGTTCGATAACGTCGAGATGTCATACACAAGGAGATTACCGTAGCTGTCGGCGTAAAGCGTATCGCCGAGGACGGCTATATCGATATTGTTCGAGATCAGGATGAAACCCGTGTGCACGGGCGCGGAAGGGTCGGCGATATCGTAGATATGTACGCCGGTGTAACGGTCGTTGACGAACAGCGTATCGCCCTGAATCCAGATTTTACCCGGATTATTAGGGTAGTTCTGATTGATCACGACAGTTCTCTGCGGCGGTACCGGCGACAGCGCGGTGACAAAAAAAGCCGACAGTAAAACCCCGAATCTCCCGATGTGAGAAAATACGTTTTTACTTTTCATTCCTTCCCCCGAAGTTTTAAAGTTATTTCGTCCAATTAACATGGATAATTTAACGCGGAGATCCGGATTTTTCAAATTCCAATAGAAATATTTTCGGTTTTAAATCGATAAATCATTAAGGATATGAAATTAAAGCGGTATTTCGGCCGGCTATTGACGAACTCATTTTGTCATTGCGCGTTTGGCCAGCGCTCATGCTTCGACACCCCGCTAAAAACGCGGGGCAAGCGCTCATGCTTCGACAGGCTCAGCATGACATGATAATCTTTCGGCGGCTAACTTTTTACTTTGCACTTGTCACTTTTAACTGATGTAATGCGCATTGATCTTGACATAGTCGTAAGAGAGGTCGCAGGTCCAAACATAGTACTCCTTGTAGCCTACCCCGAGATCGACCGTGAACGTAATCTCGTTCTGGATCATCTCCGCCGACGCTTTCGCGATATTGGCGCGGTTCGGCTCGCCTTTTTCCAGCACCGCGAAACCGTTGATCGAGAAGATCAGCCTGTCGATATCGAACTTCGCGTCGGAATAGCCGATCGCCGCGAGCACGCGTCCCCAGTTTGGACTGTTGCCGAACACGGCGGTTTTAACAAGGTAAGAATCCGCTATCGCGCGCGCGATCTTTTTCGCGTCGCTGATCGTCAACGCGTGCTTGATCTCGACCTTGACGATCTTGTTCGCGCCCTCGCCGTCCTTGACCACGGCCTTCGCTGAGGCCATGCACAATTCGGTCAGCGCCTTCACGAATACCCGGTAATCGTCGTTCTCTTCCTCGATTACCGCGTTCTCGGCGGCGCCGTTGGAGAGAAGGAGCACGGTATCGTTGGTACTGGTGTCGTTATCGACACTGATCCTATTGAAAGAATACTCCAGCGCTTCCTTAAGCGCGTCGTGGAGCAGGGTTTTTTGCATCGATATATCTGTAGTGATAAAGACAAGCATCGTGGCGTGGAACATCTGGACGTCCGGCTTGATCATCCCGGCGCCCTTGCAGGTAATCCCGATCCTGACCGTCGATTCGCCCAGCTTGAATTCGCAGGCGTGGTTCTTCTGGCGGGTGTCGGTCGTCATGATCGCGTTGGCGAAGTTTGCGACGTTATTCTCGCTTTTAATCATCCTGCAGACCTTTTCGATCCCGTACTCCACACGGTCCATGGTCAGGTTCTCGCCGATTACGCCGGTGGATGCCACGAGCGCCGAACCCTCGGGTAATTCGAGAAACTGCTCGGTCAGTCCCGTCATCCGGATCGCATCGGACTCGCCCTGTTTGCCGGTCACGCAGTTGGCGTTGCCGGAATTCGCGATCACGGCGGAGATTTTATTCCCCATCCGCATCATGGACAGTCGCACGGGCGCGGCTTTTACTTTGTTCGAGGTGAACGCCCCCACTACGTCGCACGGGATTTCGCTGTAGATCAGGCCGAGGTCTTTGTATCCCCCTTCCTTGAGTCCGCACGACACCCCCGTCGCCCGGAAACCTTTGGGAGCGGTCACTCCCCCTTCGATCTTTTCTAACTCAATAAACTCGTTTTCACTCGGCCCCATTTCTATATCCCCTTTTATATCAACCCTTCCGTTTCGGGAATCCCGAACATCAGGTTCATATTCTGCAATGCCTGTCCCGCCGCGCCCTTGATCAGGTTGTCGATCGCCGAGACGATCACAAGATACCCCGTCTCGCCGTCGTACTGCGCGCCGATCAGCACCTTATTCGTGTACGTCGCCCATTTCACCTGCGGAAGAACGTCCCGGTAGATTTTCACGAACGGTTTCCCGTGATAGAAACTCTCCAGCTTATCCAGGACCTTATCACGGATACCCTCGCCGCCCTGAATATATATAGTAGAGAGAATGCCCCTGTCCATCGGCGCGACATGCGGGATGAATGTCACCTTGACCGGTTTGCCCGCCGATTTGGAAAGCTCCTGCGCGATCTCCGGCCGGTGCCGGTGCGTCCCGATATTGTAGGCGTAGAGGTTTTCGTTGATCTCCGGGTACATCCGTTCGACCACGGCCTTCCGCCCCGCGCCGGATATCCCCGACTTGCAGTCGGCGATGATATTATCGGCAGTTATCGTTTTATCTTTCAGTAACGGCATGACCGGCATGAGGACGCATGTGGGATAGCACCCCGGGTTCGCGACAAGCGCCGCCTTTTTCACTTCCTCGGGGTATATCTCGGGAAGCCCGTAGACCGCCGTGCGGATCAGGCCGGGCGACGGATGGGAGAACTTATAGACCTTTTCGAAAAGGCCGGTATCTTCGATCCGGTACGCCGCGCTGAGGTCGATCACCTTCGCGCCCTTATCAAGGAACTTAGGCGCGGTTTCCGCCGACGCTTCATGCGGGAGGCAGAGGAATACAGCGTCCGCGATCCCGTAGATCGACGGGTCTTCGGCGGAAAGAAACTTCATCCCGTGATAGTCCGTGAGCGATGGTTCGCCCTCGAGCACCGTCTTCCCGGCCTTCGTCTCCGACGTTAAAAAAACGACGTCCGCGTACGAATGCCGTTTTAATAGTTTAAGAAGTTCTATGCCGGAGTATCCGGTCGCGCCGCATACCCCTATTTTAATCCTGTCCATAACTTACTCCAATTCCGCCGATGCGCCTTCTTCCCCGCCCGAAGAGACACGGGTGACTTCTATCTCGCCCGCCTGTTCTTTAGCCAGAAGGTCGCGGATTTCTTTATCGAGAAGCGCGAGGAACTGCGGATTTCCGACTAATTCCTTCACCACGCTCTCGCGTCCCTGTCCGATTCTGTCGTCGCCGTGGAAGTACCACGTACCCTTGCGCTGGATGATATTGAGGTCCATCGCGGCGTTGACTAAACAGCTCGCCTTGGAGATGCCCTGCCCGAAGATGATCTCGAACTCGGCGGCCTTGAACGGCGCCGCGAGCTTGTTCTTGACTACCTTCGCGCGCACAAGGTTGCCGTAGACCTCGTCTCCCCGCTTCAGGACGTCCTTCTTGCGGATCTCGATACGCACCGTGGAGTAGAACTTCAGCGCCATACCTCCGGTCGTGGTCTCCGGGTTGCCGTACATCACACCGATCTTCATACGGATCTGGTTGATGAACACGACGGAGCAGTTCGATCTATTGATGATCGCGGTAAGTTTGCGGAGCGCCTGACTCATCAGCCGGGCCTGCATTCCCATCACCGCGTCGCCCATATTGCCTTCGATTTCGTTCTTCGGGACAAGCGCCGCGACCGAGTCGATCACGATCAGGTTGACCGCGCCGCTTCGGACCAACGACTCGACTATTTCGAGGGCTTGTTCTCCGGTGTCGGGCTGGGATACGAGAAGGTTGTCGATATCGACGCCGATCGCCTTCGCGTAGATCGGATCGAGCGCGTGTTCCGCGTCGATGAACGCCGCGGTACCGCCCTGCTTCTGGCATTCCGAGATGATGCTGAGTGTCAATGTGGTCTTCCCCGACGCTTCCGGGCCGTAGATTTCGGTCACGCGGCCGTAGGGGATACCGCCGATCCCGAGCGCGAGGTCGAGAGTGAGCGCGCCGGTCGGAATGATCTGGATACCTTCGGCCTTGGGCTTGTCGCCGAGGCGGATGATCGCTCCCTTCCCAAACTGTTTCTCGATCTGGCTGATCGCAAGCTGTAACGCTTTATCCTTTTCCTTGTCGGCTAATTCGCCCATATGATTCCCCATCCCATGAATTATTAATATAATTATATGGCAGGCATTGGAATTACTCAAGTAAACATCAAGGTATTGTTTTTTTGCGGTTGAAAATACCGATCAGAGAATTGCAGACAAACTTTTGGATTTAAAAGAACGAAGAATCTAGTGAGCGACGGCGGTCTTCTTACCAACTTTCTTGAGAAAATCTTGCCACTTAGGATTATTTTTCATTCCGGCCTTCGCGTTTTCGGCTATTTCCTCAAGGGTAGCCGCGCTCTGAGCGTCACGGATTTCCCTAACTATCTTTAAACTGTCTATCTTTTTACTTTCCATTTTCAATTACCTCCAAAGGAGTTCTAATGTCTAATACCTGATATCCTTCTTTCAAATTCACCGAATTAAATAGTTTGATCTTTTGAAGATTCACAATATGCCGAAAATTCCAGCTAACTAAAACATCGATCCGGTAAACAGTAGCAATCGCGATATGAAGTGCATCGCTTTTGTAATTTTCACTCACAATGCCTTCTCTTAGATATTTTTCTGCCAATTCGATAATTTCGCTATCTGTATTCACTATCTCAACGCTGTCCGGTGAAAGAGATAACAAAACCTCGCTGATATAATCCGGGGCTCTTTCCAATTCAGAAATGGTAATATCTGAAATTACAGCTTGAAGATACTTGTTACGAATACTATCGAAAAGCTTATTCGAATAGATTTCAAATTCCTTATCAAAACACCCGCCAATCACCGATGTGTCTAAGTATACTTTTATTCTTTTCATCTTTTCACTTCCCGGTTAATTGTATCAATAACAAATCTCTTTGTCAAACAATAATTTGTTTTCATCTCTTCGTAAAATCTCAATTCACTTAGTTGAACAAATCTCCTATTGCGCTTTCGGGATCGTATTCTATAATTTTTCCGCGATAACTCCGTTACCGGCAATCAATAAGAACGTACTAAACGGACAAAACCGAGGAGTGTCTGATGAAAAATGCATTATCAGTTCTGTTTTTATCGTTATTCTGCCTATTGACGGCAGCCTGTCAATCCGCGAAAGCGGGAGTGAAGGACACCGGCGAGAAAAAGGGCAAGGTCGTCAAGCCGGTCAAGTTCGACTACAACAAGGTCTATCCCGCGCCCGATCCCAAGCACAAATGCGCCGATTACACCGAAGTGATCCCTTTCAAAGACCCCGGCTCCAAGCTTAAAAAGGAGTGGTGGAAGACCGCCGTCTTCATTGAAATCTTCGTCCGTTCGTACCAGGACTCCGACGGCGACGGGAAGGGCGATTTCAAGGGGCTGATCTCGCGGCTCGACTACCTAAAAAAGCTCGGTATCGGCGGGATATGGCTGATGCCGGTCATGGAGAGCTCGGACAACGACCACGGATACCACACGATGGACTATATGGCGGTCGAGAGCGACTACGGCACGATGGACGACTTCAAGACCCTGCTCGCCGAGGCGCATAAGCGCGGTATCGGCATCATCATCGATTTCGTGATCAACCACGGCTCCGCGAAACTGCCGATGTTCATCGAGGCGTCGACAAATGTCAACGGCCTCTACCGCGACTACTTCGTCTATACGAATATCAATCCCGGTAAATGGACGCTCGAGGGCAAGAGCGACCTGTGGTTTCAGTTCCCGAGCGGATACTTCTACGCCGGGTTCACCCCCGAAATCCCGGACTGGAATTTCTTTAATCCCAACGTACACAAGCTGATGAACGATTATATCCGTTTCTGGCTGAACCTCGGTGTCGACGGATACCGTCTGGATGCGGTCGCGCACCTTTACGAGAACGGCCCCAACGCCACCTACGCCCAGTACGAGAGCGAGGAGTACTTCGCCGAATTCCGTGAAATCGTCGACCATTATGAGAACCGTTACACGATCTGCGAGGACGCGAAGGCGGAATATATGGGCCCGAAAAAGATGAACTCCGGTTTCTCGTTCGGCCTCAACTACGAGATCATGAACTCGATTAAAAACGGCAATCCCTACAATTTACCTAATGCCATTCATCATTTTCTGAACTATTGCCCGAAGGGCGCGGTCTACGCGCATTTCTTATCGAACCACGACAGTTTCGCCGGTCCGCGCGCGTTCCAGTGGCTCGATGGCGACCAGGCGAAATGCAAACTTGCCGCCTCGGTCTATATGACTATCCCGGGTATCCCGTTCGTCTACTACGGCGAGGAGATCGGGATGGGGCATTTCACCAAGATGTGGGCGGAGTACGCGTTACGCACACCGATGCAGTGGGACGCGACGCCCAACTCGGGATTCACGTCGGCGGCCAAGCCCTATCGTCCGGTGAATACCAATTTCGCGATGTTCAACGCCATGGTCGAGCAGAAGGACACGAACTCCATCCTGTCGCATTACATCAAGCTCATCAATATCCGGAACGCCAATCCTGTTATCGCGACGGGCGAATACCAGTTCGTGAAAACCTCCAACGGTTACCATGCGATGGCGCATGCGGTTATCGGCGAGAAGGAAGTGATTATCGCGGTGTTCAATTATTCGGATGAAGAGGAAACAATCTCGCTCAATTTCAGCTATAACCCGTTCGCCGCGAACGGTCTCAAGGGCGGAGTCGATCTGTTTAACGGCAACGCCGAGTGCGTGGATATCACGAAGGAGAACCGGGGAAACTATCCTGTCAGCGTACCGGGCTATGGCCTCGCTTTATTGAAATTTCAGTTGTAGCTCGGCCACAAGCGGCCACGGTTTACACAGATTCGATTATATACAAAGTTAAGGATTTTATACATATTCTCGGTTGCATTTTCACACGGAGGGATTTATATTTTACTTTTGCAAAGTAGTAGATATAAAAATAAATTGTCAACAAAGCAGTTTTATTCTGATTTATCTACTAAATAAATTTCTCTGGGGTGTTGCAAAATTGAGGTACCTAATAAATCTTCAACAGTTTGCAGAAAACAATCACCAGAAATATTAACATGTTGCCTAGGATGTGTGTGTGACTTTGCAATTCCGCCAATACTAACTGAATTTGCTTTTAATGGTTTAGAGGAATACCCCCATAAGGATTTGCCGCTTATAGCATCACCCAGACTTAGTTTAGAAGTCGGACAATAAAAACACCGCTTTGGTAAAAATTCTATTGAGATTTCACCAATACCATTTCTCTGTAATGTGATTGGGTATACCATAATATGGGTACCAAAAAGAGTTTTCGCTATTCGTGGAGGGGCGAATTTCGGTGTAATTTGCTGGGAAATAAGCAATAGCTCTTGACCTTCAATTGATTCCATTTATTTTTCCAACAGTTTCATATCAAAGTTTTTTAGCCGTTCAGGAGAGATATTCAACATAGATAATAAATTTTCAGAATTTAAATCTTCCTTTGAAATATTCTTTAAAATCTGAACCGAGTAAAATATTTCAATATCAGAAATATCATTATCATCATATTCTCTAACATATTTTTCAGAAATACTTTTAAATTCATCATCAGAGTATGCACCTAATAAAAAAGAGATGTAGTTATTAAGATAGTTATTGCTAATAAAAAGATTGTTAATTATTCTTTTTTTTACAATACTATCAAATATCATTGATAAAAACTTATTTGATATTTCACTTTGCCTCGTATTTAATATATCAGCATTAATTGTAATAGACTGAGGTATAGAGGTTGTGTACTGAATAGTTAAATGTGCGGGATTTTGGGAAAGTGTTAATTCTTTCATTTCTTTAAATCCCCTAGACTTTGTTCTTTCAGAAATAAGTCGTGTAATGTATTTATCTCATTTCTTAATTGAAGAAAAGATTCGTGATTTAGAACAATCTTTGCGACGGGAATTAATCCAATTTCATTAGCCTTAAGCTCACTTTGATTTGTTAATGAAGCCGCAAGCGCTTGATAATCCATTTGATAAAAAGAGAAAGCAAAGTTTTCACTTATACGACATGATTTTGCAAGATCTACCTTAGTGTAGGGAATATGATCATTGATTCCAATGTTTTTAAATTCTAGTTTTTTTTCCTCGGTCATGTTTCTCTCCATAATCTTTCTTTAACTTTGAATGTTAATACTAAACAATAAATTTGTCAATATATTTTTATCGTTAATTTCAATTCAAATTCGCCAGAATGCTACAGTAAAAAAATAATCTGCATCCTTGGGCGTAAATACTTTTTACGCCTTCACCGATACGGGCGATTTGACCGATTCATAAAGAAACTCGGGAGCAAAATCCGCTCCATTCTCCCAACAAAGGGAAGACCCCCGGATCTGAAAGGACTTGAAATACTCATCATCCTTCAACGGTTCGAAAACAACGCCGTAGAGTTCGTTTTTAAAATCGACAACTCCTTCCGCCCCGTCCTCGAACTTTATCCGTATCCGGAAATCGCCGTTATAAACGGCCTGAATAATTTTAGGAATCATAGTTCACTCCAAAGGGTCAATTTTTTTCAATGGAAGACGTTTCTCCGCTAGAATCCAATCTTCCCGGAGTCGATCTTTGTATCAAAGTCAAGTTATCTTCTACTTCAGCGAGTAGCAGGCTATCCACCGTTCGACACCGATCGTGCCCATTTCCTTGATGTTTACACCGAAGACGACCTTGCCGTCCCCCACGGCCGGGACGGAATTGTCGAATACCTGCCACGGCTTCTTTGTCGCATAGACGATCTTCCACAAGTACTTGCCGTCCGTTTTGGAGAAGCAGTAGAATTGCGCCGAACCGTCTGAAATGTATACATTGTCATCGTCGATATGCAGTCTGAGATTGATATAATAGGTATTTGCTCCGGCGAGGTATACGTTTTCCGGAGTGGGGTAGATCAACGTTTTCCAGAGCGTCTTTCCGGTGCGGATATCGACTGCGTTCAGGGTCATCTCCTCCTTTCCGTTCTCGGAATTGTTGATAATGAGCAGCATATTCCCGTCCAGAAGCAGGAGTTCCGACTGTACGCCCAAATCCCCTTCGTTACCGATCTGTATTCCGGGGTTTTCCCATATCTGCTTCCGCGCTTTCAGGTCGATACACACTATCGTTCCGCCCGAATCCCCCTGTCCGTACATTACAAGGTACCCTGAAAACAAGGCCGCTTTGTGCGGGTAGAAACCCTTTTTCTCGAAAATCATGACCGGTTCGTTCTGGTTCTCTTTGAAGATGTATAACGGGTTTTCGACTCCGAGCGCGTTCCCGATCATGAGTTTTTCATCGACGTCCAGATAGATATAGTCGTTCTTCATTAAGTACAGCTTTGACTTATCCAGTTTTTTCTTATCCGCGCTGTTGAGATAGTAAGCGCCGCTTTCGATCAACTGATGCACAGTGACATCGCTGTAGTCATAGACGGATATTTTGAAGCCCCAGTTGTTTTTCAGGTACTTCTTGAAAAACATCCAGTCGCCGTTTATCTTCCCGGTTTTGGCATCCATCACGTAATAATACGGGGTAAATATCCGATTCGGGTTAAACACCACCTTCCCCCCGAAAACATACGAGATGGTGGCATTCCAGACCTTCTTGCCGGACTTGATATCGATACACCCGAACTGTGAAAACATGGTAGAGAGGTAGGTCGAGGCATCGTAATAGAGATAATCGCCTATCGGGATCAATTTTCGGCAGATCTGAGTGCTGTTTCCCGTGGACTTATCGTTATAGTTATGCTCCCAGACCTTCTTCCCGGTAACCGCGTTCAGGCAATAGATCTTCGTGCCGTATTCCGAGCCCGCGAAGAAATTACCGTTATGGTAGGCAATCGGCGACATTCCCTCGAAAACTCCGAGCACCTTGTTCGCCGGAAGGGGAAGCTGGAATTCCCACAGCTTCTTCGGCTCGCCGAACAAGGCTCCCGCGCTTGCTATGAAAATAATAATTGTCAGCAGTATTCTTTTCAATCTTTACCTCCGCGGAATTTCGGCCCCGCTAATCGAGAGCGATAAAAAACAGCACATTCGTACTATCCATTTCCTTCAACGGTTCGAGTATCTTAACGGAAAAGTATGCCTCACGGACTCCGTAAGTGTTCGCGTCCATTTTCAGTTCGAGAGGTACGGCGAACACCTTCTTTTCGCCGGGCGCGAGAGAGAACACCGGGACCGTGCCGGGCTGCAGGTTCAGCGACCCGCACCATTTCTTGAACGCGAGCGTAAGGTCTTTTCCCGCCCCGTTCCCCGTGTTCACCGCCGTGATATTCAGGCTGTATTGCCCGGCGGATACCTTCTTCGGCTCGGCCTTCAGCGAAAGCACCGGGTACAGATCGGGCGCGGCCTTCTCCTCGACAATCACACTGCCGCTCTTTTTATCGAAATACGCGACTGTCAGGACGTTTCCCGGCGAAAACCCATAAGAATACTGGTTTTCCGTATACGGGCCGTAGGAGACTCCGTCGCTGTAGATAAACACGAAACCGTTAAAATGATAGGTGAACGCGTAATGCGAATTGTCGGGAGAGAACATCCCATTGATGAAACCCGAAGCGTTGCCCGGTTTATGGACTTGGTTGTCCAGGTATAACGAGTACTTACTTTTTTCCGTCAACCCGGAGAACCACACATGCCCCGGGAAAGCGAATGGGTCTTTGATGACGATATCCATGAACTTACCGATCAGTTCGCCGTCGTAGTACACGACCGGGATGCCGAACTTGCCGTCCTTACTCTCGATATACGCGCTATAAAGGATATGCTTCGAATCCCGAGAGACATCCACCGTGTTCATCAGCCAGTACGGCCCGAACGTTTTATCCCCGAAGTAGAGCATGCTTTCTTCATTCACATTGACCTTTTTGAAATCGTAGGTGAGGCTGGAGAAGTAGAGAGTCTCCCCGTCCGGCGTAAATCCCATCGCGGTGATCCGGTTGTAGGGGCCGTAGTCCTTACCGCTCGAATACACGTAAGCGTTCTTGTAGGTTTCATCGAGGAGTTTCTTCTTATACGCGAAGCCTATCTTCGTCCCGTTGTTATTCAGTAAGATCGGGCTGATCCTGAAAAAAGGGCCGACGCTTTTTCCGTTGAAATAAACATACGCCTTCTCGTCCTTACTCCCGTTCTCATAGACAAACGCGAACTTTCCGTTCATCCGCGAGAACACAAATTCGCTCGAGTTGAGGTTTTGGTACGGGCCGAAATCCTCTCCGTTCACCACGCAATGGTATCCGCCGCTTTTATCCTTGTACTGGAACGCATACGATTTCCCGTCCGGAGAAAAACTGTGCATCGTGACCGACATGTACGGTCCGAATACTTGATCGTTCACCTGGACATAAGACTGCCCGGCGCCCAAGTCTTTATTGTACTTGATCATTATTCTCTTGCCGTCGGGAGAAACCGCGGCCTCGGCGTTGTAGAACGGCCCGTAGGCGCGGTCCTGAAACACAACATAGGTTAAAGAGTTTTTCTGATACATAACCGCGAACACATCGGGATTGGACTTCGCGTAGATCAGCGCCGTCCCCTGAGAATACGGCCCGAAAGTTTTGCCGTTGGCATAGACATAACCCTCAGAGTTCTTCGAATAGGTAAATCCGAACTTCGCCGGGTCTTTTGTAAAAACCGCCTCACCCAACGAATCGAACGGGCCGTAGGTGTGGTTGTCATAGTACATGTAACGTTTCCCGTCCTGCGAGTAATCGATACAGACCTTGCCGTTAGGGATAGTCTGATTCCTGCTTTCATCGAAGTACATTGCTTCTTTGTAATGCGCGTCGCTGTATACTTTCGGGGAATCGCTCAGGATGACCTGAAAGTTCTTGCCGTACACTTCGACCGCCGCGTCATTGGCGTTATTGAATAAAGTGATACGTGTGACTTCCCCGGCCTCGATTGGTATCGTTTTCACGATCTTCGCGAAGCCGATGATCTGAAAAAGCGATATCGACAGCAGAACGATGAAGGCGTTTCGCATCGAGGTTCCTCCTGACAGTCCTTCGGTCATAGAGCAATAACCATTCTCTTAAAGAAATTATAATTTTTAATGAAAATATGTCAATGATAATAATGTTCCGGCGACAACGGCCTCTAAGATGCAGCGGGTCTAGGGTTGGATGACAAACTCATTTTATCATTGCTCGGTGTCATGGTGAGCTTGCCGAACCATACCCGAAACATCCATTCTGCATTTCAACTGTTTATTCCATTCGAAACGGAATTTGTGTGCGCGGCATTCGCCAAACGGCGTAAAATGTAGTATAATTAAAGACAACATTTCAAGAGGTTCGATTATGGAGATTATCGCGAGAGTGAACGGCGAAGAGATCAATTCAAAGATGCTCGACGGAGCCGTGGCAAGATATATAGTCCAGCTCGAAGAGGACGAGGACGCGAATATGGACCTGACGCCGGAAGGGATGAAGTACCTCCGCGCCGAGGTGCTGAATTACCTGATCGAGCGTACCGTGCTTCTTCAGGCGGCAAGGAAGGACGGCCTTTCTGTCAGCGGTGACGAGGTGGGCGGACGGCTCTCCGGTATCCGCGCGGGTTTCGATACCGAGGCCGATTGGGAAAACAATCTCCTCGCGCTCGGGAGCAATCCCGAGGCGATCAAAGACGAACTGGCCGGAGACATCCTGCTCGAGAAGTTCCTCGGGCGCAGCTATGAAAAAAGTATCGATATCACCGACGACGGACTCGCGAGGTACTTCGAGGAAAACCAGTCGAGGATGAAAGAACCCGACCTGTTTACTTTTTACGAGGTGATGGTTTCCTCTCCCGCGCAGGTCACCACTGTCGCCACCGTGTTCTCGAAGGCTTCGGACGTCTCGGAGATCGAGGAGAAGATCAGGGCGATCGACGGAGAATTCCGCCATGAAGCCGATATTCCCGCCGCCCAGCTTCCCGAAGAAGTCTACAACATCCTCTCCGACCTCGAGGCCAGTAAGGTCGGTACTATGGTGATCGACGACAATACGATCATGGTCTATAAACTGATCCGTAAGACGATCGGTAAAAAGCTCGTCTTTTCGGAGATCAAGGATTCGCTGAAGAGCTACCTCAACGCGAGCGGACGGAAGGCTGTCTATAACAGCCTCCTCGACGGCGAAATGGAAAAAGCGAAGATCGAATATGTCAATACCGACTACCTGAAGGGAAAATGAAGCTCGCGGATATCGTTTCGATTGCCCTGACCGCGCTCATGGGCGCGGGCGGCCTCGTTTTCAGCACGACCGGGGCGAAGGGCGCGAACGTGCTCGTCTCCGCGCCGTCGGGGACGTTCACCTACCCCCTTTCTACCCCGAGGACCATCGAGGTCGGGGGGGAGCACGGCGTATTGACCGTGGTCATTTCGAACAACCAGGCCGCAATCGTGAAATCGCCCTGTCACAATCAGATTTGCGTGCATAAAGGATGGTGCGGGATCGAGGGCGACGGTATTATCTGCGTCCCGGAAAAAGTGGCCGTCAAGATCGCCGGCGGCATGGAAGGTCTCGATGCGGTTAGCGAATGATATCCGCGGCTACGGGGAACTCTCCCCCGGCCGGAAACTTGTCCTCTTGGCGTTCCTGACAGCGCTCTCGGGTGTGCTCTCGGTCGCCGACTCGTTCCTGCCGAAACCTATCCCTCTCGCGAAACTCGGGCTCGCGAATATAGTCACTGTCTTCCTGATCGCGGAAAAACGTTACCTTCTCGCGTTCCAGACCGCGGTCTACCGCACCCTCGTCGCGGCATTCGTGCTGGGGACGTTCCTCTCGTACACCTATCTTCTCAGCCTCGCGGGTTCGCTCGCGTCGGTGGGCGCGATGGCGCTGTTCTCGAAGCTCCTCGGCGACAGAATCGGCGAAACCGGTATCTCGGTCTGGGGCTCGTTCGCGAGCGCGGCCGCGCAGGGAGCGGTGGTCGGGCTGTTCTTCGGGTTCGACAAGGGGCTTCTTCTGCTCATCTCGGTTTTCGTCATAATCGGCACAGTCACAGGCGCGCTCATCGGATACGGCACGGGTCGGTTCCGCAGAACAGTCTCCGGTCAATAAATCTCTCATTTTTCCGATAATCAAACGGGGTAACAAATGAAATTTCTCGAACAGTTCGTCGCTACTTTCTACTTTTGGCTTCTTGTTGGCTTGCTAGCCGCGTCCATCCCCGTGATCGCGATCATGGTACTCCGTAAGAAAGAGTCCGCGCCCGCGTCGAAATCCGCGCCGTTCCGGCTCGGCGACATATTCAAAATGCCGAAGTTCGGCCGCGCGAAAAAATCCGGCGGGAACTTCGCCGAGAAGATCGGCGAGAAAGTGGTGAGCTGGATGATCGAGGTCAGCCGGACATTGGACCGTGTGAAGCTCCGTGAACTCCTGTCGAAGATCACCAAGGAGTGCAACCGCCTGAGCGGGGAACCGTTGCCCGACGAGAATAAACGGATCATTTCGACCGTCCTCATCTGGTCGAACAATTTCGATATCGAGAAGCATGTCAACGAAATGACCCTCTTTCACAACTCGACACAGATCGTGTACGACTCTAAGAAGCGCGACTTCAAGCTGATGATCGTCAAGAACGCATAAGGTCTTCCGTAAAGCGACACACATATAACGACACACCGATTGACAAATTCAGCGCGCTGTAATACAATAGATTCTCTCCTGAGAACTTTGGAGGATCGATGAACGCAATTCGGACAATTCGCGATATCGAAGGGAACTCGGTAACCGTAGCACTGCCCGACGAGATGAATCATAAGCGCGTGGAAATCATCATTTTCCCCATCGATGACACGACCCCTCAGCGGCAGCAGCATAACCTGATAGAATTCGCCGGGATATATAAAAAACTGGAAATCGAGCCGTCGCGCGAAGCGGAAAAATTGAGGGATGAATGGGAAAGAGGTATCTGATCGATACGAATATCCTGATCTATTTCTTAAGCGGACGGTATGTGTCCGAAATACTTCCCGTCCTCGAAGAGTCTTTTCACGTCTCGATTATTACAAAGATCGAACTGCTCGGCTGGAATAAACACACCGATGAAGGATTCCTCCAGACACGATCGCTGATAGAAAACGCGTCGATCATCCCGCTCACCGATGCCATCGCGGAAAAGGCTATTCTTCTGAAGAGGCAATCGACTGTAAAACTCGCGGATTCTATCATCGCCGCGACCTGTTTGACAGAAGATTTTATCTTAGTCAGCCGCAACGAGAAAGAGTTCACCGGAATTACCGGCTTGGAATTCTTTAATCCGATCCCCGTATGACTTCCGTCAATCCCGCTTTTCCTTTATCAAGCTCATGATCGTCAAGAACGCATAAAAAAATCCCCCGCTCCATTTACGAAGCAGGGGATTAATCCCGAATTTCTTACCTAATAAGTTTAACGTATCCCGGAAAAAATATCAAGCGCCGGAATGCTTTTCTGCTCGATTTTTTTATAAATGAACTGCCGATTGACAGTGCGTCGGCAACATATTATAATATATTACACTCTCCAGGGGTAACATATGATCGATAAATGCATCATGGACAATATCGACGGACTGGACAACCATTACGTTCTCGATATCATAAAAAACTACAAGACTTACGGTTACGACAAAGAAGTCAAGGAGTACGCAGAGAAGGTATTGAAGAGCCGTCATGTTCCCGATGACGAACTGCTGGATTTTAAAGAAGCGGAATTGGAAAGAGAGTCGGAACTCTCAAGGGTGACGGGCGAGGTAAAGGACAGTTTCCGGGTATTCATACTCGCGGGTCTGCTTGCGAACACCGCGCTCGCAGGATTGATCGCTGCGGCTATACTCAAGCTCGGATGGCTTCTTTACGCCGACGCTATCGCTCTGGCGCTTCTCATGATCGTGACCGGGATATACGACAGCCGGATCATCGAGCGCACCTCGCGGATCAAACTGCTCCAGCCTGTATCGAAAGACGGCCCGGAGGAAGGCGCGGCCGAGTCCGCGTTCACAGTAGTCCCGAGCTTCGTATTTATGCTCGCCCTGCCTGTGTATTTCACTATCCGCGCGGTCAAACTCGCCAAGTATGTCAAAGGCCTCACCCCGAAAAACGGCGGAAACCGTTGAATCCGTCGGTTGTCCCGACCGCTACTATCATTTTCCACGGTATATAGTTACTTCATATCCTACAACTTTTTTCTATTTTTCCGATAATTACACTATGCCGCCGACTCGCAGGATGCGGGAAGTGCGGGGCGGACAGGATGTCCGGTGTAAAGTTTATTTTTGTAGTTTACTATATAGCATAGATATATTCCTCTTAATAGAACACCGCGAACTACCCCGCCGATTCGCGTTTTCGGGGTATAAATGTTATAATATATCCTACCCGGCATTTCGTTTATGCCGCTATGGAGGTCTGATTAGATGATAGGGAAGAAAATATTTTTTATCGGGATCGGGGGAATTGGGATGTCGGCTCTCGCCGTGGTGCTCCGCGCGCGCGGCTATGAAGTCGGCGGCTCGGATCGTTATGAATCCGAGAATACGGTAAAACTCCGCGAACGGGGTATCGATGTCAGGATCGGGCACGAAGCGTCGAACATTACCGACGATATCGACACGATAGTCTACACCAACGCCGTCTCGCAGGACAATCCCGAACTCCAGCGCGCTCTGGAACTCGGCAAAAAAGTCATGGAACGCGCCGCGATGCTCCAGTTCGTCGGCTCGTCGAAATACTCGATCGGCATATCGGGCACTCACGGTAAAACCACGACCACGTCGATGGTGTCCCGCGTTTTCCTGCATGCCGGACTCGAACCTACCCTCGCGGTAGGCGGTTTCCTGCCCGAGATCAACGGCTCCGGGTACGAAGGCCCCGGTAAGTACTGTATCTACGAGGCATGCGAGGCGTTCGCGTCGATCATGCACCTTCATCCCGATATCGCGGTCATTACCAATATCGACGGCGACCATCTGGACTACTACGGCAGTATGGAGAACATCCGCAAGATGTTCGTGCGCTATCTCCAGGAGAATCTTCCGCCCCACGGTATCGTTATCTACAACCTCGACGACCGGAATCTCCGCAATGTCGTTAAGATCGCCGAGCCCCGGAACACGATCTCGATCGGTATCCGGCATAAGGAAGCGGACTTCACCGCGGAAAATATCCAACTCGACGGTTTTTCCTCGCGCTACAACCTCAAACACCACGGCGAAGACCTC
>MIBE01000032.1:118477-138544 GCA_001829415.1 Spirochaetes bacterium GWF1_51_8 | reverse complement strand
ACGCGAACCGCCGTTTCCAGGTCAAGCATACCGAGGAGCACCTGACCGTGATCGACGACTACGCCCATCACCCCTCGGAAATCCGCGCGACATTATCCGCCGCGAGGAAGCTCTCAGATAAGCAGAACGCGCAGTTGATCGCCGTATTCCAGCCGCACCTGTACTCGCGCACCGAGCATTTTTATAAGGATTTCGCCAAGTCTCTCGCCGAAGCTGATAAGGTCGTCCTGACCGAGATTTACGCCGCGCGCGAAGAGAATATTCACAATATTTCCACGAAAATTATTTACGATGAGATCATAAAGATCATGGGCGAGGACAACGTGCTCTACCTGAAAAGCCTCGACGATGTCACCGAGGCGCTACAGCCCTATCTTCATTCCGATTCCATCGTGATCACATTAGGAGCGGGAGATGTCTGGAAAGTTTCGGAAATGTTCGGTCATAGTTGCGCTTAGTCTGGTTATTATCGGGGTCGGCACCGCGATAGCGTTACCGCCGAATCTCCCCGTCAAGTCCGAGTTTCAGGTCAACGGATTCCGTTTGATCAGCGCGGACAAGAACCAGATCATCGGCCTCCGTTTCAAGGGAATGGGCGACTGGTTGATGCACAAGAAAGCCTATTCAACCGCGATCAAATATTACGAAAACGCCACCCAGTATCTGCCTAACGAAGCGGATATCTACTTCAACCTCGGCGAGATTTACTTCCGTGAAGGGGTATACAATCTCGCGTCGAAGTACTACAAGATCGCGACCGATAAATACCTGCTTCCCGAGAACGCCGGTAAATCGAAGGAACGTTACTACCTCTCGCTTATCATGCGCGCGATCTCGCTCAAGCTCAAGGGCGACACGATGGAAGCCGAACAGCTCACGATGGAGATCGACAAGCTCGAGGCGGAAATACAGAGCAAGTATCCGCAGGTATTCACGAAACTGAAACTTTTATACAACGAGGTTTGGGGGAAATACGGTAAAGAAGTAAAATTCTAAACGGGGGCTGACGTGCCGATTATCGCGCTCATCATTATTTTCGTTCTCGTGCTGACTATTTCCGTCCTCATCGCTGTCCTCGTGCATAACATGCAGAAGAAACAGAAAGGGAAGCCGTTCTCCACCGAGTTCAATCAGCTCGCTCTTTCGGTCGGACTGAGCAAAAACGATATCAAAGAAGTCAAGGATATCCTTGTCAAGTCCGGTATCTCGAAGCCGTACCTGATCTTCTCGGACGCCGGACTGCTGGAAAAGGTCGTCCTCGAAAACATCCAGGGAATCGAAAAATCGAACCTTTCCCCCGAAGAAAAAGAAAAGCGCATTCTGTCGCTCTTCGAGATCAAACGTAAAATCTATAACCATTACTACAGTATGCGCGAAGGGCTCCGCAGTACGATGGAGATCGAAGCGAACCAGCTCCTGTCGATGAAGGTCGGAAGCCTCGGCAAGTTCTACACCATCCTCATTATGAACGACCGCAAGAACCTGATCTGCTCGATGCCCGAGATCAAAGAGCCGTTCTCTCTCGACTGGAAGGACAAACCGGTCGAAATCTACTTCTGGCGTTACAACGACGCGGGCTATATCTTTAAAAGCACAATCGAAAACGTCGTGAACAGCAAGCGTCTCCAGTCTCTTCTGATCGCGCACACTGCCGATATCAAACGGATCCAGCGCCGCGAGTATCCCCGCAGGAAGGCGCGTTTCACGAGCAAGTTTTTCCGTTTCAGCATCACCACTTCCGAGCAGGGCAAGCCGGTCGCGCTCCTCGGCAAGACCCATTTCGGCGTCGTGATCGATATCAGCCCCGGCGGCGCTTCGATCATGTCCGACGAGCCGGTGAAGAAGGGAAGTAACCTCAAGCTCGACTTCTCGATCAACGAGGAAAGTTATATCGCCTACGGGAGCGTGCTGAACATCGTGAAGAAAAAGAACATGTTCATCATCCATCTCCAGTTCCACCGGATGAGCGACCGTGTGAAGAACACGATCTACCGCTACGTGTATAACTATATTTAAGCGCCGCGCGCGCTAATCCTTATAATACGCGTTATCCGTGCCGAATTGGGATGAATATTCAGCCCCAACAGAACGCGGATGACACGGACTTTACTGATCCGCACGGATTTAATCGAACACCTTAATGACTTTTATTGCATTTCCGCCCCCGCATCCCTCGACCGGCATGTCATCCTGAGCCTGCCGAAGGATGTGCAATCCGAGGCCATACTACCGGCGGTTCGTGTCCCATCGCAGGCTATCATTTAAAAGCTCGTATCACATTTGTAAAGGCATTAGCTGTCACGCAATGACCGCGGTACACGGTTCGATTTCGCAACTCAGCTTTGTCGCAGGCTCACTAAAAATATATAGTACAACAATCATAATGGGATTAGCCGTACACAATACCTCATTCTAATTTGAAATTCAGCGTCAACCGCACTTCTACCGGCTGGCAGATACCGTTGATCTTCGCCGGGACGAACTTTGTCAGGAAGATCGTGTTCGACGCTGACTGCGAGAGGCAATCGTGCGGGGACGATTCGATTTTTACATGCCGGACAATTCCATTCTCATCGATATCCGCGAGCAGAACTACCTTGCCTTCGATGCCGAGTTTCCGCGCTTGCGCGGGATACGGCGGATCGATATCGCCGATCGCGGTCGGCAAGGAATCTACCATATAGAACGGATAGAAATTGGTCGGGCCGGACGGATAAACGTTTTGGGTCTTATTGACGATATTGGTCTCGATCACCTGCTGTTTGACTTCACGGATATCCCCGGAAACCTCAGCGACCGCTTCCTGTGCCTGGAAATCCTGTATCCGAATAATATTGACGGGTACCGGCTGAGAACCTTTACTCCCCATCCGGATTTGGAACACCAGGATGATAACAAGGTGAAGGGTAAGGGAACCGATCAACCACTTGATTTTCATTGACCGCCTCCCCCGCCCTGTTTTTTCGCGATAAACGCCACATCGATCCGTCCGTTTTTCCGGAGCGTATTCAGCAAGAGATCGATCGATTCATACTCCGTTTCCTGATCTCCGACTATCTGCACAATCGCATCGGGGAAAAGGCTTGCGTGTTTCTCGTAAAGGAATTCGAGCTCGCTCACATCCTTACCCTCGCCCTTATAAAAGTAAAAACCGTCCTTATCCACGAATACCGTAAATACCTTGTCCTGTGAGATCGACGAGGTTTGGACGACTGTCGGAGGATTGATCTTGATCTTCTTACTCTGGTCCATCGAAGAGACGACCATGAGAAAGATCAGCAGGAGAAACGCGATATCCGCCATTGCGGCAACGGGGATATTGATATTGGAAAAAGTTTTTCGTAATTTCATTTTTCCATCCTGATAGAAATTTTCGCGCCCGTAGCGGGTATCATCCCGATTAGTGTCAGGACATGCTGGTACTTCACACCCTTCTGGATTTCAACCAGCAGGTTCGGCCTGTTCAATGTCACGAGCACTGCGGGCAGTTCCTCTTCCGGCGTCATACTGCCGTTAATCCGGTATCCGTCCTTCGTGATCAGCACTTTATCGATCTGCTGGACGCTCACCATCTTTACCGTTTCCGACTTTTTCGGCATATCGAGCTTGATACCCGTTTTCAGCGCGAACGACGTCGTGATCACAAAGAAGATGATCAACAAAAACGCGATATCGGACTGGCTCGAAGTAGGAATCTCCGTGCTGACCCTTTTTCCGCCTACTTTGATCGTTCTCATTTTAACTGACCAGTTTTTCTATCAGGTTCTCGCCCGCGTCGATCGTCTTGCTTGTGAAGTTTTCCACTTTATTCACAAACATGCTGTATACGAAGTTAAGGACGATAGCGATCACCAAGCCTACTTCCGTAGTAATCAGCGCTTCATAAATCCCCTGCGCGACAAGACTGATCGAGACTTGTTCCGCGAACGAGATGGTGCGGAAGGCGAAGATCATCCCCGAGACCGTTCCGAGAAAGCCGACAAGCGGCGAAAGATTAATCAGAGTATTGATGATGACGAACCCTTTCTGGAGATTCAGGATATGGATATTGAGCGACGCTTCGAGTACTTCATCCAACTCCATAATACTTTTCCGGGTATCTGAGAGCCGCATTACTTCGCTCAGGACATCCCCGAGACGCGAAGGATTTTTTTCAATATGTTTTTTAATATCTCCGACCGATCCGCCGTTCTTGCACATCGCGAACAGTTTCTCGTCGTTTACACGTCTGCGAAAATAGAAGAAGCCGCGTTCCATCAAGTATGCCATCCCGAGGACCGAAAAGAGCAGAAGAGGCCACATGAAGATACCGCCCATATCCATAAACTCTTTAATATTAAAGCTGGAACTTTCCTGCTTCGGGGCGGGAGCGGGATTTACTCCCGCTTTCGTGTTACTGACTATCCCCGCCGTCTGCGCATTGGTAACGGCATTCGTACTTTGTCCCGCGGCCATTAACGGCGCGCCAATCACTAACCCCAATAAAAGAATTGTTTTCTTATACATTTTTTGTTTCCTCACTTATTTTTCTATTAGAACTTGATCTGCATTCCGCCTAAAAACGTAAACCCGAGGTCCTTGATCGCCACCTTCTGAAGCGCGCCGTCCTTGACAGTATACGAATAATCCACGACGTTTTCCCAGTTCAGCAGGTTGCCAAACGAGAAATAACTCGACGTTTCGAAATTTTTTACCCCGAAAAGTTCCAGCAGGGAGAACAGGGAGTACGGGAACGATATTTTCAGACTAATATTGATCTGGGGAGCGGTCCATTCGCTATTGAATTTTCCGTAGTAAAGCAGAAACTTCTGGTAGACGTCGGTTCCGTTTGTAATAGCGAGCTGGGAAAAGTTGGTGGCGGGGGTGTAAGGCTTCCCGCTCATCACGCGGACATCGAGGCTGATCTTCCAATCCTTCATAAAATTGAGTCCGGGGGTCGTATCGTTAGTGCGGTATGTAAATTCCACGATCGCCGAAGCGGTGTGGTTGCGGACATAATCGGGAACGAACCATTCGTCAAGCGGCGACTTATACTGCTGGGCGAGGGTTTCGGGCGAACGGTTTGTTATCTTTTCGATCGCGTTGATATAGGTATAGGACACCCATCCGTTAAACCAGCCGTTGGGCTCGGCCTTTTTCTGAAGGTAGACGTCGAATCCGAACGCTTCGCGCAGGCCGTTATTATTCAGTTGCGACGCAATATCCTGTTCGACGATGTTATTATAAGATTTATAAAACCCTTCCAACCGGAAGCAAAGTTCCTTGTTTTCAAAATCGATTCCGGCGATAGCCTGATAGTTCCTTTCATCCTTGATGTTGTAGTTGAAGAGAAGATTGTTGACATTGAACGGGAATTGATTGGCCTTAGAAGCCCGCACGAAAACGTCCCAATACTTAGTAAACTCGAGCTTCAAACCGACGAGGGGGTTGATATTATACATCCACCCGGTCTCCTGTCCGTCCGCGATATACGCCTTGAAGACTTCGCCGCGCACGCCCGCCTGAATGATGAAGTTATCGAACAATTCGATGCCGTCCATCGCATACGCGCTGCTGTATAGGATATAGATGTTATCGTTGACATTGTGGACATTCGCGATATTCGTCCAGTTCATGGCGTAATCCAGGACATACTGATCGATATCCGATTCCAAACGGGCTTTGTACCCGATAGTAACAAAACCGAGCTTGATACGGTTCCGTTCGAGCGAGTTGATATAGTAGTTCAATCCCAATTGTCCGGAGTACTGGTCTCCCAGAATTTTAAACTGAGTGGCGATATCCTGGTTATAATTGAGGTCCTGCCTGTTATATGTAAAACCGCCCGTCAGGATTAATTCGTCGCCCAACTCGGACTTAGAATAATAATTACAGGAGGCGATGAGGATATAGGTGAGATATTCGAAATTCCCGCCCGCCATGTTCGGATCGACATCGGACGCGGAAAGTGTCACTTTCATTCCCTCCGCGGAACCGAACACGTCGAAAGAAAGTTTTTCATTCGGGTTGAACATATGGCTGTATTTCAATAAGCCGTCCCAAAAGTATGGATATTGCACACCCGCCTGTCCGCCGTTAGCGATAAAATCATAGAACGTCCGGCGCAAGTTGATAAGAAAGGTATCGTTCGGTCCCAACGGGCCTTCGAGCATAAATTCCATCGTAGCGGCAGAGAGATCGAAAAGACCCCCGATCGCGTTCGTCTTTCCGTCTTTACTCTTTACGTCGATCACACCGGACAATCCCTGTCCGTAGATGGACGGGAAGGCCGCCGTGTATAACTCGATCTCGTTCACCCAGTTCGGGTTGAAGATGGAGATTCTTCCGCCCCAACGGAACGGGGTAATGACAATGATATTGTCGAAACTTGAAATGGTTTCCCAGAACGTCCCGCCCTGAATATACATCCGGCTATCGA
Source organism: Spirochaetes bacterium GWF1_51_8 (assembly GCA_001829415.1). Taxonomy (GTDB): domain Bacteria; phylum Spirochaetota; class Brevinematia; order Brevinematales; family GWF1-51-8; genus GWF1-51-8. The sequence continues at coordinate 132,126 of MIBE01000032.1, read as the reverse complement.
AGGTGCTTCCGCTTGTCGCGACACCCGGCATCATCTGCAATGTCTTTACCACATCGTTGACAAAACCCTGCGTGACTTCCTTAATCTGTCCTTCGGAAACCTTTGTCTTGCTGATCGCTTCGCCTTTGTTGGCCTTTCCGAACACGGTGATTTCGCCGAGATTGTAGGTCCCGCCGGTGATTACAATATCGATCGTCCGGTCACCATTCACCGCGACGCTTTGTTTTTTCTTATAATAACCTTCCGCCGCCGCGATCAGGGTATACACACCGTTTGTCACCTCGACCGTAATCTCGGGACCGTCCGATGTATTGAAAAGGCGGTTCAGTTCCACTATGGACACCGCCGCGTTGTGCACGGGCTGATTCTTGTTGTCGAATACATGAATCTTCAGCACCGCAGAAAACAAGCCGGTCTTCGCCAGCCCGATTACCAATAAAGCAAACAGTAACTTTTTCATTCCAACCTCCGGAATTTTTAATTTCTAAAATCTGGTATTACAAATTTTAGAGACTGCTTATTTAACAAGGCTTTCTGGATAAAGTGTCACTTGGGGGAAGATTTTTTCCATACCGGCGGAAAAGGATGGATTTCGCTTTATCCGGACGGTTTCCGGTAAATACTTGATTTACCCCGCACCGCGTATTACAATATCCCAAACACAAGGGGAGAAACTTATGAAAACCGCAACGGGAATCAAGATCGGCGCGATCGCCCTGCTCGTCATTATAGTCACGGTCCTCATTATCCAAAACCTTACGCCCGCCCCGCTCTCGTTCCTGTTTTGGAGCGCGCCGTCTGTGCCGGTGATCGTCATCATCCTCGTCACCCTCGTGATCGGATATCTCCTCGGCCTGCTGACCTACCGCCTGATCTTCAACCGGAAGCCCAAGGAAGAAGAAGAGACCGCCGCCGCGAAGACCGCCGTAAAGAAAAAAGAATCCGATTCGCCGATAGACGATTGGGATGTGGAACACACATCCGAAAAGGCTCCCGCGAAATCCGGTAAGAAGTCCGGCAAGAAATAAACCTTATGGCTAAAACCCGCAGCGTATTCCTCTGCCAGGAATGCGGATATAAAACGACCAAGTGGCTCGGTAAATGCCCCCAGTGCGGCGAGTGGAACTCGTTCGTCGAAGAGGTCGAGTCTCCCGCCGATACCGCGGTATCCGTGCATGACACCCCCGGAACCGGCCCTATCGCCATCGACAAGGTCGAGTACTCCGAAAGCTCGCGTTTCTCCACCGGAATCGGGGAGTTCGACCGCGCGATGGGCGGGATCGTACCCGGGCAGGCGGTGCTTCTCTCCGGCGAGCCGGGAATCGGGAAATCCACCCTGCTTCTTCAGACCGCCGCGTCCCTTTCGGTCGGCCGTAAAGTCTTCTATATCAACGGCGAGGAGTCCAACGCGCAGGTCAAGTCGCGAGCGGCGAGACTCGGAATCAAGACCGCCGGGCTCTATCTCCTCAACGACAACAACCTCGAACACGTCGTCTCGCAGATCGATACGCATAAGCCGGACATCCTTTTCGCCGACTCGCTCCAAACCCTTTACTCGCCCCGTTACGCGTCCCTGCCCGGAAGCGTCCTTCAGGTGCGCGAGTCCGCTCACGAACTCATCTCGCTCTCCAAAGGGCTGGGTATCCCGCTCTTTTTAGTCAGCCATATCACCAAAGGCGGCGATATCGCCGGGCCGAAAATAGTCGAGCACCTTGTCGATACCGTGCTGTATATCGAAACCGACAGCCGGGGTTATTACAGAATTTTACGTTCGCTGAAAAACCGTTTCTTTTCTACCGACGAGGTGGGATTTTTTACGATGGGCGAGAGCGGATTGACAGGGATCGAGGATATCTCGACCGCGTTCACCTCGATCCATTCCGGCGAGGTCTCCGGCGTGGCGATTTTCCCGATGATCGAAGGGAACCGCGTATTCCCTGTGGAGATACAGGGGCTATGTACCGCGTCGCAGTTCAACTATCCCCGCCGCGCCGCCGATGGGATCGACCTCAACCGTCTCTCGATGCTCGCGGCGATCATGGAGAAAAAACTCGGCGCGAACCTTTCCGCGTCCGACGTCTATGTCAATATCACGGGCGGCCTGAAGATCGAAGACCCCGCGCTCGACCTCGCGGTCATTTTCGCGGTCTACTCGTCGCTCAAGAACAAACCCTCGGCGCTGGATACGATTGTTTTCGGGGAAGCGGGGCTGACCGGAGAGGTCCGCCCGGTATTCAGGATGGAGAAACGGCTCCAGGAGTCGAAACGGCTGGGGTTCAAACGCGCGGTCATCCCGTTCCAGCAGAAAGGGATCAAGCCGCCCGACGGCCTGTCCGTTCTGCCGGTGAAAAGCATCGAAGAGGGGATCGCGCTTCTTTAACGCTTTTTCTCAACCGGACTGCCGTGATGATCACGATACAAAACTGTTATGGTTATTCTTGATTCCCGATAATCCGTTTCCAGACTATCTTATCGTTGAGCATTACCGCTATCCCTTTTTCTCCCTTCGCTTCAACCCAGTCCTCGAAAGGCTCATAGAGAAACTCGCCGAGTTCTTCATAACTTTCAAACTTGCTTACCGTAGGCGGGCTGAAATAGGTGGGTTTTTCAATCAGGTACAGATCTTTATCTTTTTTTAGCAAGAGGGCCACGTGGTCCGCGCTGGCATATTTTTGCTGGGGCTCGACAATCAGGACAAATACAATTTTCAGGTTCTCGTTTTGAGGAAAGGTAAAACCTTCCTTTTTCCACCACACCTGGAAGAAGTTTTCCGTCTTTTCAAATATAGAATCGTCAATCTTCTGTATAGGCAGAGTTACTCCGTAAAACAGGCTGCGGTAAATATCCTTTTCTTTATCGGTTAACTCTATACCGGTTATTTCCTTGAGCGACCCGATTTCATTTTCAAGATGGGGCATCGGGTTGCTTTTCCGTTGAAATTTATCCAAACCGACCAATCCGTGAACCAACAAAAAACAGGACATCCGGCAGTTAAACAATCCATCCCAGTTGAAAGTCTTCTTAAAATAATCATCGGTTGAACCGGAATTTTGCCATCCTTTCTTGGTAACGTTCACAAAATCGATGCTCTGATAATATTTCTCTACCAAGGTCTTCCATATCTTCAAGTCCTCTTCCGGCACACCCGCTTCTTTCAGCAGCAGGAGTACTTCCTTGCGGCTGGTTTCCGTATTGAGGAAATGATACTGGAAGGGAAATGCCTTCTGTGCGATTAAGCTCATGCAAATGAGCAGCAAGTATTTTTTCATTCTTTTCTCCGTTTTTCACTCCATGTTTTTAATATGATATCGATTTTTCACATTCGGTTAGAGTCATTCATCTGTGGTTTGTTGGAAAAGTTCGTACCGTTTTTCAGATTGAAAATCAGTATCTGGAAAAGTAATCACAGGAATAAAAACGCGCGGTTATCCCGTTCCCACACTAGGGATCAGACAACCTGCCGGTGAAGGGCATCGAAAAAGGCGTTCTGTTACTCTAACTCTTTTTCCGCGACACCCTTACAATGACTACTACGATCACGGTGACAATCACGAACCCGGCCAAACCGATTAGTACGAAAAAAGTCTCTATTCCTTCGAACATCCCGAACACCGGCGAACCCCTATTTGTTTTCCTTCCGAAGCCGTACTATGACAACAATCATTATGGCTATCACTGCCGCGGCTCCCGCGATTATCCCTATCGTCGTCAAATGGGGTGAGATCATCTGCCAAAGTGAAGTCATCGATTCCTCCCGGGAATAAAAAAAGGGCGTGCCGAAACACGCCCTATAGAATATCGAGTTAGATTTGGTCTACTTTCGCGGATTCGGCGGTTGCCTTTTCCTTAGTGTCTTTCGCCGCCGTAGGGTCTTCTAAAATCTCTTTAAACTTCTTCTTCGCCTGCGCCTTATAGGTGTCTATATCGCCCGCGGAAAATCCGTATTCCTTTACATTGAGTTTCAGCTTGATGAACTTCGCCACGAGAGCGAACGCCTTACCGGAATCGAGCTTATTGAGCGAGGACGGGTTATTCTTTTCGGCATTGAGCGCGGTCTTGAGCACGGCGATAACATTCTTGTAGTCCGTGTCGTCGAATTTATCTTTAGTTACGGGCTGGACTACGGCGCTGTTCGTTTTATCGGCTGTAACCACTTTATTGGTATCTCCCCCGTTCGGTTTGACAGGATCGCTTCCGCATGACAGCAATACCGCGCCGAACACGGTTCCTATTACGAGGGTGATGAATATTCTATACATAGTAACCTCCTATTTATCCTTCCATTTTATCATCTTGATCGCTTTCCACGCCTCCATAATAGTGGCTTGGGCGTGGTTCGGTTTTACTACGATATTGAGCAGGGCGGGAAATATCCTCGGGTCGCCTGAAAGTTCCAGTATCTGGATCAATTCGAGAGCGATCATGTCGCTTTTATATTCCTTATCGTTCTCTTCCTTGTAATTGCTCTGGTCGTAAGCGTAGAGAAGGAGATCGACAATCGCGTCGATCACCGTCTCGTCCTTACCGTTGACAAACATGTCTTTCAGGTGCGCGGCCGCTTTCTTTCTATCCTCAAAAGTGTTGTTCAGGTCGAGTAAAACCCTGTATGACTTATTGACCTCGTCCGTGAGTGAAACCTTCGGCTTCTCTTCAGCAAAGCCGGATACAGCGAGAATCAAAAGGAAAGCCGGGAGCCAGAGCCTCTTCATGATCACTCTCCTATTACCACTGAAGCTTCTCCATCGCGTTCCATGCGGCCTGAATAGTCTGGAAACGGTGGTTCTGGACGGTCACTATCTCGAGCAGGGCGGGGAAACAGCGGGGATCGCCGATCTCGCCGAGCGCCATCACAATCGCCTCGACCACCATATCGTCCGCGACCATCTTCTGGTTGTCTTCACGGAAATTCTTATAGCTCAATTCGTTTTTAATCATGTTGACGAGTTTGGGAACCATGTTGGGGCTTCCGATCAACGCGAGGCCTTTAGCCGCGGTCATCCTGACCTTGGTGTTGTCGTACTTGTTGATCAGATTGAAATAAATTGTTTCCCACTTAGGGTCTTTGGTCTGGACTAATGCTTCCAGCGCGATCAAAACCGCATCGGGATGACAGAAGTTGCCCAGCTTGTCCGTGCGGACATCGAACTCGACAATCTCGGCCAGAAGCGCGAACTTATCCGTGCTGGTGTGCTTATTGATCGTCTTCACAATAATCACCTGCTGGTCGCGGTCGGATGTCTTGAAGAACTGTTCCTTCAGGGTCAGCAGAGACTGCTTTCCCCCGCCGATCGTCAAATCTTCGGGGACATAATCCGTCGCGAATCCGTTCGCCGACATCATCATCATTCCGAAAATCGCCATTACGAGAATCTTTGTTCTCATAACAATACTCCTTTAAAAGATTTTCCCCAAATCCCGTCTTCTTACATACTATCTTATATTACTTTTATAAAAAAGCAAGAAAACGCATATAAAAACGAGAAAAAAACAGGGTTTTTAAAGGTTTTCCCGTAATAGAACAATCCGCGAGTGTCTCGCGACAGGGATAGTGACTTCCGTCCCGGCAATCACCTGAGTGTAAAGCCTACGGGGAAGATCGTATTTTTTACCGTTTATGCTGATTGTAAAAAATCTGAAAACACGCCCGGGTTTAATCCTTTTTTCCCCCACCGTACCTTTTATGACTTCTACATTCCGCTCGTCCAAATCCTCACTGAACAATTTTAATCTTCTATTATAGTAAATAGTACATATGAAATATGCGGCACTCAGAAGCCCGCCGAATACCGCAACGGGATAAAATTTATTTACTATTCCCGTGACTATCATCCCGATCCAGATAATCTGGAACAGGATAAAAAAGAGCCTGAAGCGCTTCGCACTACGATACTTTTTTTCAACAATTATTAGTTCTTCAGGTTTCATCGGGAGAAGTTCGGATATTTCATGGTAATCGGTCATTATCGATTCCTTATAAAACACACGGGTTGAAGCGGATTACTTTTTATCGACTGACGAGACGATTTTCTGAAGAACATCCCGCAGCGATAGCCCAGTGGTGTCGATCACGACCGCGCCGACGGGAACTGTCAACGGCGAAAGCTCGCGTGCGGTGTCCTGACGGTCCCGTTCGATCATCTCGTCCTTCAGCCTCGCGAGGACGGCATTATCAATCGACGCGAGCATCCCGTTCCGTTTCAACTGTTCGGCACGGCGGCGGGCGCGTTCGCCCGGGGAAGCGTCGAGATAGAACTTGAAATCCGCATCGGGAAAGACCGCCGAACCCATATCGCGCCCCTCGCAGACATAGTCTCTCCGGCATGCGGTTTTTTGCTGGAGCGCCGTCATTTTCACACGGACACTCCTCAGTTCGGAGACCTTCGAGACATTCCGGTCGATTTCCGCCGCGCGGATTTCCCCGCTCACATCCCGGCCGTTCAGGTATATCCGTCCGCCGTCGAGCTTCAGTTCGATAGAATCGAGAAGGTTTTCCATCTGCGCGGATTCCGCGATAGGTGTTTTACTGTTGAGGATTTGAAGGGTAACCGCGCGGTACATCGCGCCGGTATCGAGAAACGAGATTCCAAGCTTTTGTGCGAGCATCTTCGAGATCGTGCTTTTTCCGCTTCCGGCGGGGCCGTCGATCGTAATGATCACAGACTCTCCCGGAATTCCTTGGCGAGCCTGAGATATTCGATCAGTTCTTCACGTTTATTCTTACGGATGAGGTCGATCACGCTCTGTATCTCGCGCGAGAAATCGATCAGCGAGCGTTCGACGTTATCGCCGTTCACGAGGATGATATCCGCCCACATCTCGGGGTTGCCCTGCGCGATCCTCGTCGTATCGAGAAGCCCCTTGCCGTAAAGGCCGAAGAAGCGGACTTCCGACCATCCGTCCTTTTCCAGAAGCCTGGAGAGCGCCGACGAAATGAGGTGCGGGCTGTGGCTGGTGGACGCGACTATTTCGTCATGGAAGTCGGCGGAAACAAGGACGATCTGAGCGCCCATCGATTTCCAGAAATCGCGGACTTTCGCGAGGATTTCCTCACGGCCTTCGCCGATAACGGCGACTATTTTTTTATCGAAAAGATCGGCTCGCGCGAACTCCATGCCGGACTTTTCGCTTCCCGCCATCGGGTGAGTGCCGACAAAGTTCAAGCCGCGGTGATTGATCTTGCTGATGTCCTTGATGACGATCCGTTTCACGCTCGCGACGTCCATGATGATCACGTCGTCGTTCAGGAAATTGTGATATTGCGCGAAAACATCCGCGATATTCTGCGCGGGCGTCGCGATGATGAAATAATCGAGACTCGCGATCATCTCGGGCGAATCGTCGCAGACTTCGTCGATAATCCCAAGACGCTTGGCGGCTTGGAGCTTTTCCTTACCGCGTCCGAATCCGATCACCTTGCTGTCGGGCATATACGATTTGACCGCGAGGGCTATCGAGCCTCCCATGATCCCCAGACCGTGAATGCCGTATACCTTACCTGGCATACCTTCTCCTCATTATGGATATCCCGAAAAATTGGGCGATTCTATAAGCTTTTAACATCTTCAATTTCAAAAGATGCCGCGATGACCGAAACGCCCTAAAGATTGATTCCTTTTCCGACAACCGGCGCGATCTTCCTGATCTCGCTCATCAGCAGATCGAACTTCTTGGGTTTCAACGACTGGGCGCCGTCTGACATCGCTTTTTCCGGTTCGTGATGCGCTTCTATCATGACGCCGTCGGCGCCGGACACGAGACCCGCGAGCGCCATCGGGATCACGTACTGCCACATCCCGGACGCGTGGCTCGGGTCGACGATAATCGGCAGATGAGTCCGTTCTTTCAGCACCGGGATAGCGAGCACATCGAACGTGTTCCGGTAGGCGGTCTCGAACGTCCTGATGCCGCGTTCGCACAATACGACTTCCTGGTTGCCTTCGGACATGATATATTCCGCGGACATGAGCCATTCTTCGATAGTCTGGGACATACCGCGCTTGAGAACTATAGGTTTTTTAAGTTTACCGACCTGCTTGAGCAGGGAAAAATTCTGGGCGTTGCGCGTACCGATCTGGAGTACGTCGGCGTATTCCGCCACCAGTTCGACATCGGCCGTATCCATTACCTCGGTAACTGTCGCGAGAGAAGTTTCCTCGCCGATCTTTTTCAGGAGCTTGAGACCTTCTTCGCCGAGGCCCTGGAAGCTGTATGGGGAAGTGCGGGGTTTGTAAGCTCCGCCCCGGAGCAGGTTCGCGCCCGCGTTTTTGACAAACTTCGCGACAGTACGGAGCTGGTCTTCGCTCTCGATACTGCACGGCCCGGCGACAATCCAGAGATTGCCTCCGCCGAGCTTCGCGCCCTTGACATCGATAATCGTGTCTTCCGGGTGGAAGTCGCGGCTCGCCATCTTGTACGGCTTCGAGACATGCACCACCGATTCCACGCACGAGATGGACGAGATTGGGTAATTGGCCAGCTTGGTCTTATCCCCGATTACGCCGATAATCGTCTGGTGTTCCCCGGCGGAAATGTGGGTACGCAGTCCCACTTTCTCGATCATATCGACAATATGTTTTATCTGTTCCGGTTCCGTTTGCGGTTTCAATACGATAATCATGCGCAATCCTCCTCGTCTGAGCCGTCAACCTTTCCATATTATACACGGTGTAAGCAAAAAATACAAGTAACAGCGCCGGAAAGGGCGAATGCCAAGATACCGGATGTGTTATTATGATATAACTGTGTCATAATGGTGCATACTTATCCCTTGTTCGTTTTTTTGTTCCCATTTTATTCAATTTTCACCGAATCCCCCCTTTTTTCCGTGTCGCTTTGCCACAGCCTTCCCGCCCGAAATATGGTTTTCCGGGTTACTAAAAGTATATGTATCTCTTTATATCATATAATCTTAAGCGATCTCCGCGCATTCCGCGACAATGCGAAAAGATGGCACGATACTTGATATAGATTAGTATAACCCTAAGGAGGTTCACTATGAAGATCGTAAAAAAGGAAGACCGGGTTCCTGAAAAGAAACCGGAATCCCTTTTCGGCGGCAGGATCTCCAATCTGATCGAGAGCATTTTCAGCGATTCATTCTTCCCGAAAGAACTGTTCCGATCCGATTGGGATCCGAAAATCGACGTTGTCGATAAAGGGAATGTCATATCGGTGAAGGCCGATCTCCCGGGGATCGACGAGAAGGACCTGAACGTCTCTCTCGAGGATCATGTCCTCACTATCGAGGGCAAACGTGAAGAGGAGCATGAAGAGAAGAAGGACGGATACCGCAGGCTGGAACGCAGCTTCGGTTCGTTCTCACGTTCGATCGCGCTTCCCGCGGGAATAGCGGCCGATAAGGTCGAAGCGGTGTACAAGAAGGGAGTGCTGAATATCGAGATTCCTAAAAATCCCGATAAGGCTCCCAAGAAACTCGAAGTAAAAGTATCGTAAGGAGGCACATATGATTTACAATCCTGTTTTCGAATGGGAAACCCTCAGGAATGTCGCCGATAGACTCTTCTCCAACCTCGGCGGATACCAGACGAGCGGTTATGACGCGGCCCCGGCTAACCTGTATGACGGTAAGGACGGCTACCTAATCCAGATCGCCGCGCCGGGCGTGAAGTCCGAGGACGTAAAGGTCGACTATTCCGGCGACGTCCTGACCGTGTCGGTAAAACGCGCAATCGAGACGGATTCCAAGGACGAAAAGAAACTATTGCGCAGCGAACGCGGTAACTATGACTTTACCCGCTCGTTCTCGCTCTCCGACGACATAGATATCGAGAAGATCGAGGCGAAGGTGATGAACGGGCTTCTGCTGATCCATATGGCGAAGAAGCCGGAAAGCAAGCCCAAGAAGATCGAAGTGAAAGTGAAGTAAGGAGGCAAATTATGGAAAAAACGAAACTCGTCCCGCCGGTGGATGTCTACGAAACCGGAGATAAGTATATACTGGTGCTCGATATGCCTGGCGCCGACAAGGAAAAAATAGAAGTCACCGCCGAAAACGAGAAGCTGACCGTGAAGGGAACGGCGGCGGTTGTCAGCGAAGAATGGACCCCCCTCTCGAGCGAATTCGCCCTCGGCGACTATTTCAGGGAGTTCACTATCGGGCACAAGATCGATCAGGAGAAGATCGACGCCAAGTACGACAACGGTGTCCTCACCGTGGAACTCGGCAAATCGGAACTCGCGAAGCCCAGAAAAATCGAAGTCAAACTAAACTAATCTTGTCTCATCCTCGAAGGACTGCCCGAACGGCAGTCCTTTTTTTATCAAACCTAAAAAAAATATAGAGGCGATTTTTCTTGACGGGAACGATTCTTTAATATATCATTATTTGCTTATTTACGCAAGTGAGGAGTATATATGAACGCTTTACCGGAAAAAGCTATCTACGAACTTCACGCCGATTTCTGCAAGTTTATGGGAAATCCGAAAAGAATTGAAATACTCTTCACTCTGAACACCGGCGAGAAGTGTGTCGAAGAACTGGCGGAAACAATGGAGATCAATCTCCCCAACCTTTCACAGCACCTTTCTATTATGAGAAACAAGGGAATCATCGAATCGAGAAGGGCCGGAAAATATATCTACTATCGTCTCTCCAACACCCGAATCCTTGAAGCGTGCATGATCATGCGCGATCTCATGCTCGAACAGGTCAATAAAAAACTAGTCATCATTCAGGAGGGCCGCCCATGAAATACAGGGATTCGGGGATGCCGGACCATGAACTTTGGAGCACTTTCTTTAATCCGGAAAGCATCCTCTCCGCAATGGAAGTCGGGAGCGGGATTGAATTATTGATCGATATCGGGTGCGGATACGGCACGTTTTTATTTCCCGAGTCGCGGATTGTCCGGCAGGCCGTCGGTATCGATATCGACCCCGGGATGATCGAATATTGCCGGAAAATGATCGAAAAAGATAAGTATCAAAACATCGAGCTGATCGCGGGCGATATCTCGAGTCCCGAACTCTCGGGCCAGCTCGCTTCCTTCATAGGACGGGCCGATTATGTTACGCTTTTCAATATCCTTCACTGCGAAGAGCCGGTCAAGCTTTTAAACACGGTGTATCGTCTCCTCAAGCCCGGGGGAAAAGCCGGCGCGATCCATTGGAAACACATGCAGACACCGCGAGGCCCGGCTCTCGAAATCAGGCCGAAACCGGAACAGATCGCCGTCTGGGCAAAAGAAGCGGGGTTTATTTTGCGGAGTGAATTGGATTTACCGCCCTATCACTACGGTCTTATCTTCACAAAACCATAAAGGAGAATAAAAAATGAAATTGGGAATTATCCTCGAGACCAAAGAGTATGAGAAGGCATGGAACGCGTTCCGTTTCGCGGTGGCCGCGCGGAAGAGCGGGCATGAGGTGAAAGTCTTCCTGATGGGCGAGGCCGTCGAGTGCGAAGGATTATCCAACGGGAAGTACAATGTCGACGAACAGATCCAAGCGTTCATCGCCGAGAGGGGCGAAATCCTCGCGTGCGGAACCTGCCTCAAATCGAGAAACCTCGAGGGAAGCGAAGCCTGCCCTCTTTCCACGATGATCGACTGCGTGAAGATGGTCGAATGGGCGGACAAAACGCTCACGTTCTGACAACCTCTGTATTTCCCCTATCACAAGTAATTCACGCACGATTCCGCTTGACACTTTCCGGTTTCCATATATAATTAATGGCTAATTTACGTGAAGGAGACTCCTGTGTCCCTGCAATCCCAAATTCGACTCTATATCATCCTATCCATAGTGGTCTATATATCCTACGCGGTCGCGATATTCCTCATGAATATCTACTACAACTCGCCCGCCGCGTCCCTCGCCGATTCGACGCAGTTCATGGACAGGCTCTACATCTTCGCGATCATTATTTCGATCCTCGCGCTGACATTCGGGATATACATCCTGCTCTTCACCTACACCCGCGGCCTCAACAAATACCGCGACATCGCCCGCCGCCTTCAGGTGATCACCACGAAGTCCGTGTTCGACCTGTCGATCCTCGACTTCCCCACCGAGGACGAGTTCGGCAGTCTGGGCGGCGACCTGAACCGTATCCTGACCCGCCTGAAGACGTTCGACGAGCTCAAACGGCAGAAGATCCATTCCGAGCGCGAGAAGTTCCAGTTCCTTGCCGACAGGATCGATTACCCGGTCATGGTCATCTCGGTGGAGGACAGCGAAAAGGTCGTGAAGTTCTACAACGAGAAGTTCAGCGAGGTGTTCGTAAAACGCCCCGAGACGAGTTTAGTCAATATCGTGCTCTCGAAGATATGGATTTACGAGCGCGACGAATCCGGCGACGAACCTGAAGATATGAATAAATTTATCGACGACGACTTCGAGCACGCGATCGACCTCGTGATCACCACCCACGCTTCGGCGGATATCAAGAAGGACATGGTCACCCTGAACGGCGATAAAACACACAAGGCTTACCCGATTGAAATCGTGCCTATTCTCGGCGACGAGCAGGCGGTTTCGGAAGTACTGCTGATCTTCAAAAAATCTATAAGTAAGTAGGAAAATGGCTGAAACTAAAAAAAAGCCTGAGACTAAAGACGCGCCTAAAAAGCGCAAATTCCCGCTCTTCCGTGTCATCCTTTTCGTCATCCTCGGCGCCGCCGCGTTAGTCGCGGTATTTCCTTTTATCGCCCAGTTGATCGCCGATCTCCTCTGGTGGAAAAGCGTCGGGTATCTCAGCGTCCTCTTCAAATTCGGATTGATCTCTGTTTTCTCGTTCGTTCTGCCGTTCCTGTTCTCGTTCGCGGTGATGAATATCTGGATACACGGCTTCCGGAGCTACAAGCCCGGCACGGTCACGACGGTCATCATCTGGCTGACATCCCTCGCGTCGGGTGTCTGGGGCTTTCTCAATAAAGAGCTCTTTATCTGGAACTTCAACATCTCCACGTCGATGGGTATCGCCGATCCGGTATTCGGGCTCGACGCTTACTTCTATATGTACAGGCTTCCGTTTTTCCGAATGATCCTCTCGATGTTCACCGTGTTCTTCCTCGTTCTCTTTATCCTCGACCTCATGGTTCAGACCAAGAAGGAGCGCCCGTTGTGGAACAAGGACAGCAGGCTCCAGTTCGGGCCGTCCCTCGCGATAGGCTTCGCGGTGAATATCGTGAACCTCATCGCGCTCCGCTTCGTCCACCTGTTCGAGACGCTTGTCCGCCAGCCAGAGGCGAAGATCGGTATCGGATTCAAGACGGTGATGGGTTATTTCGTGGGGAACTACGTGTTCATGGGCGCGGTGTTCCTGTTCGGCGCGCTCATTATTATCCAAGCGGTCAAGGGGATCAGCCTCGCGCGGATATTGGTCTACGGCATCATCACGGGCGCCGTATTCGCCCTCGGCACGTTCGTCTACCCCGCCATCGTCGAGAACTATTTCGTCCGCCCGAGCGAACTCATGACCCAGAAAGAATATATCCTCTACCGGATACACTCCACACGCGCGTCGTTCGGACTCGTGATGGAAGATTTGCAGGTCGGTTCCACCAATTACAGTATCGTCGCGCAGACTGTCAATAAAGTGCGGGTTTGGGATAACGAGCCCTACAAAAAGGTCATCAAGCAGGTGCAGGAAGTGAAGACCTATTTCGACTTCTATGACGTGGACGTGG
>MIBE01000032.1:83443-118456 GCA_001829415.1 Spirochaetes bacterium GWF1_51_8 | reverse complement strand
CTACCAGGTGGTGCTTTCCGCCCGCGAACTGAACCTGAACAACCTTCCCGCCGACGCGTTCACATGGGACAATATCCACCTGCGCTACACTCACGGTTTCGGGCTGACGATGTCCCCGGCAAATCTTGTCGACCCGCAGGGCAAGCCGGTGTTCTGGATCAAGGACCTCGAGAATACCGCGTCCTATTCGAATCTCGCGGTCACATTGCCGCAGATATACTTCGGGGAACTTACCAGCAACTATATCATCGTCAAGACCCTCGCCGAGGAGTTCGAGTACAGCTCGGACACGAACCGCATCACGACCGTCTATTCCGCAGAAAGGGGTATCCCGATAGGCGATTTCTTCTCCAAGCTCATTTTCAGCACCGTCCTCAACGAAAAAATGATTTTTTGGACGAAATATATCGTTTCCAACTCCGTCCTGATCTATCACCGCGAGATCAACGAACGGGTGCGGATCATCTTCCCCTACCTCGAGTACGACAACGATCCCTATATCGCGGTGGTCAAGGGCAAGCTCTACTGGATTATGGACGCCTACACCGTGTCCGACCGCTTCCCAATCTCCGAACGATTCGAGACGATGTTCGGGAGCATCAACTACATCCGCAATTCCGTGAAGGTCGTGATCGACGCTTACACTGGCGACGTCTTCTATTATATAGTCGATAAGTCCGACCCGATCGCGCAGGCGTACCTTTTCCTCTTCCCGGAGCTCTTCCGCGAGGAAATACCTACCGACTTCGAGGAGCATTTCCGTTACCCGTCCACCCTCTTCGAGATACAGTCGAAAGTACTCTGCAACTACCATGTCGAGAACAGCGAGAGCTTCTACAACGGCGAAGACGTGTGGAAAATCCCCGAGCAGATCTACGGCGCGACGAATAGCCTCTTCAAGCCGTATTTCATCCTCTACCGGGCGGACGACAATCTTCGTTTCTCGCTCATTCACCCGTTCACCCCGGTCAAAAAGGAGAACCTCGTAAGCTGGTTTATCGCGTACTACGACAACGGTCCCAAGCTGTCGCTGAAGTATCTTGATAAAACGTCCAGTTCGCTGGGGCCGTTACAGGTAGAATCTCTCATCAACCAGGACGACGAGATGTCGCGCCTCTTGACCCTTTGGGGACAGAAGGGCTCGAAAATATTCCGCGGCAATATCCAGTTCATCCCATTTGGGAATAAAATCCTCTATCTCAAGCCGATCTTCCTCGAGGCCGAAAGCGCGGGGATACCCCAGCTCGTAAAGCTGATCGCGATCCTCGACGGAAAGGTCTATATCGCGGACTCGTTCGACGACATCCTGAAGAAAATCTTCGGATACCAGCCGTCGGACGAGCAGGAATTCATGATCGCGACGATGACCCAGATGATCCGGAATTCTTACGGGCTGTACCTGCAAATAGAGCAATTAAGATTAGACGGAAACCTAAAAGCTTATCAGGAAACTGTCGATAAATTAGGAGAGGAGTTAAAAAAGGCCGCTAATTTTGTCGAGTAGGTAAGTATGACCGATGAAGACCGGATCAATCTGATCCGACAGGGTAACGAACTTTTCAACAGGGGCGATCACCGCAACGCGCTTAAAATTTTCCTCGCCACGGATTACCGCGACGGTATAATCCGTGTGGCAGACCACTTGTACTACGAGGAAAAACAGCAGGTATCCGCGATCAAGCTCTATAAGAAGGCGGGATACCAGCGGAAAGTGGACGAGTTTGCCGAGAAGGCCGCGCTCACTATCCATATGCTGCTCGAGGGCGACAAAAAGGCGGCGGAAGTCCAGGCTGAGAAGATCGAAAGCACGGAAGCGTCCCAGGCGAATTTCAAGGAATGGAAACCGGTCACACTCTCGATGGAAGATATCGTCGGCTCCTCGAAATCCAAATCGCAGGGGACTGATAAGAAAAATGGAAAAAAATAACCGCGCGCATGCAAAACGCTTCCTGATCCTTTCCGGCATCATCCTTTTTTGCTGGAACCTCGTCGGCGCCATCGCGTCCGCAAATTTCGACCCGAACTTTTTCTGGACGAAGAACGAGATCACCTCGCACGAACTTGTCGAGAAGATCGACACCTACAGCAGTATGATCAACTGGACGACCGGCAAGGTCCGCACCGAGATCGCGTTGCCGATCAAGTTCGACAATCCGAATATCGGCCAGTTATTCAGCCAGTACTCTCAGGAAATCCGCGAGCTGCTCCGTCAGAACCTGATCAAGGCGCTGGGCTATCTCCGTATCTCTGCGATATTCAGCCTGAAAGACTATTACTCCCAGAAGAACGATATCCGTTTCGAGATCATCGACCGTGTGGACAGCGCGTTCTACTACCCGCCGGTGCAGAAGAAAAACCAGTTTCACGGTATCGCCGAACTCGCGCTCTACGGTAAAAACGGTCTCGCGACTTTGTTCTACCGCGATATCGAGAATATGGCGCTCCCGACCAACTACCCGTCCTCGAAGATGGCGGAGTACTACGACAGCATCATCATCGATACGCTGATCTTCAAAGAATTCAATCCCAGTATCGAGATGCGGATATACGACCAGGACGGACGGCTGATTTACGGGCCGGAAATCGTCGAGAAGAAGGCGTTGACCGACAAGGGTATCTGCGAGTTCACGACGAGCCTCACTTACGCGTTCAAGTCCGCGCGCTCCGGGACGAAGATTCTCTATATCATGCCGATCGAGGTCAAGGGCAAGATGGGCACCGACCTCGTGATCCATAACGAGGACGCGGCGAAGATCATGGCAAACCCGCTGACGGTAAAGTGCCTCAAGCAAGCGCAGATAATCGTAGTCAAGCCGGAAAACTGATGCCGATGCTGTTCCTGAAGGCGGGTGTCGCGAACCTGAACGGCGGCCGCCTCGAAATCCCAGCCCAGTCCGCGCTTCCGCTGATCGAGAAGATGGGGCGGAATAACCGGATCGCCTACTTCGATCCCGTGAAGGAAGCCGCCGCGCTTGTCGAGCTGACAGGCGGGCCCGGCCGTAAGGGCACGGGTTTTCCAGTATCGCCCGTGAAGACCTACCGGATGTCCGCCGAAATCATCGAAACCCTTTTCTGCCGTCACCCGGCGTTCACTTTCGAGAAGACCTTCCTGAACAGGCTGGTCCGCCTCAACGACACCCGCGAACTTCCCGCGATCGGTCTGTATTTCTCATGGGACGGCGACTCTCTCGGATTGACCTACACCGATCCGCTCAACCTGCTCTATGAGCGCACCGTCTTCTCACGGCGCGACCTCGCCTATCTCGCCGACGAGATCATCGGGACATTGAACGATATCAATAACGAGCTCCGGACAAATCCCGACCCCGACTATTCCCGCATCTTCGAGCCTCTCCACAGGGCCGCCTCCGCCCTGCCTTTACCGTTCACGAGCGATATCTCGTTTCGGAAGATCGACGCGTACTACGAGCCGGACGCAGGCGGCAATTACCCGTTCTTCCCGCTCGAAATCCTTTTCCCGGAATGTTTTATCCGTAATCTGATCCCCGGCGAACGGAGGAGTTTCCTCAAGAAGAACCGTTCGTTCACGCTGGTCTACTCGCAGGAACTGACCTACGCGATGAAAGAGACCGCCGAACTGATCGATTACCTTCGCGCGTCCTACAAGCTCGAGAGCTACCCGGAGAACACATTCCGGGAGTACCAGGACGAGCTGGCCGCCGCGAACTATTTCCATTATAACGGCCACGGCGAAATCCGCGACGGGCGCGGGTGTCTGTTGTTCGACGGACGGTGGAGCGACCGTCTGCCCCATGTCAAGAATATGCGCCTCGCCGTCCTGAACTGCTGTCAGACAGGGTTCACACCGCAGGGCATGGTCGAAAATCTTCTCGCCTCGGGCGCGCATTACGTGATCGCCTCGCCGTTCGATATCCCGGACAATACGGCATACAGCTTCCTGAAGTTCTACCGTTGTTTCAGCCCGGAAAACCCGGAACTTTCGTATATCATCTCGTCCTTGATCGACCCGAAGCTGTCGAGCTTCTTCCGTCTATTTACCAATTATATTCGGAAAGTCTGAGTTCGCATAAGCATGTGGATATGCCCGGCAGGCTCATACTTCGGCAGGCTCAGTATGACAGGGGGGTTTTCCGCGTCCTATAGGGATAATATAAGCGGCTTCTGTACCCAATGGTTCGACTATCGCGTACCAAAAGTTCAACACGGATTGCACTGATTTACCGGACATCTCGGCTCCGCTCGATGTCCGGCAGTTCGCTCAGAGAACAAAGAGAAAGACACTCAAACCTCTTTCATAGGGAGCTATGCTTCTTCTCTCTGCGTACCTTGTGCTGAGCCTGCCCTCGCAAAGCGGGGGCGTAGCCGAAGCATCCGCGTGAAACCCATCTCCCTTCTTACTTTTCAGTTGCTTGCCCCGAGCGAAGCCGAGGGGTCACTTTTTACTTTTCACTTATTTGACAGATTATTCTTTTATAGTTATACTGATTGGCTATAAATCACTTTGGAGGTTTCACCAGCCATGGCTAGTCTGATCTACGATGATAACAAATTAATGAAGGCGTTACTCGAAGCCGGAGTCCATTTCGGTCATCAGACCAAGATTTGGAACCCTAAGATGCGCCCGTATATCTATCAGAAGCGTCACCATATCTATATTATAGATTTGCGTTACACTATGGAAAAGCTGAAAGAGTGCTATAACGCCTTGAAGGAAGTAGTCCTCAAGGGCGGAAGCGTCCTATTTGTCGGGACGAAGAAGCAGGCCCAGGGCGCCATCAAGGAAGAAGCCTTGCGCGCCGCAAGCGCCTATGTCAGCAAGCGCTGGCTCGGCGGAACCCTTACCAACTACGCGACCATCAAGCGCAGTGTGGATAAGCTGAAAAAGCTCGAAAAAAAGGTCGAAATGGACCGTGAGAAGATGATAAAGAAGGAACTCGTGCTGACCGAGAAGAATATCGAACGGATGCGCTCGTTCTACGACGGTATCCGCGATATGAAGAAGCTGCCCGACGCCCTGTGGGTGGTCGACGCGAAACGCGAGATCAACGCGATCCTCGAAGCCCGCAAGCTCGGCATCAAGATTTTCGGTATCGCCGACACCAACTGCGATCCCGACCTCATGGACTTTATCGTTCCCGGTAACGACGATGCGATCCGCGCGGTAAAACTCCTCACCGAAATCATGGCCGACGCCGTAATCGAAGGATCGACCGTTGCCGCGAAGCAGGATATGGAAGTCGCTCCCGCCGTCGAAGCGGATGCGGATGCGGTAAAGGCTGAAACCGCGGCTCCCGCCGAGGCTATCGCCACGCCTGCCGCTGTCAGCGAGGCTATTTCTGACGAGATGCCCGATTTCGTCGATGATGAAGAAGATGAGTTTGTCGCCGACATCGAGGAGACTTCCGGTCTGACCTCGAACGACAAGTAAATCTATTCACCAATCAATCAAGGAGTCTTTAGAATGGCTGTTTCTATGGAAATGATTAAGGAACTTAAAGATAAAACCGGCGCCGGGGTGATGGACTGCAAAGCCGTCCTCAACGAAACCGGCGGCGATATGACTAAAGCGGTGGACATTCTCCGTAAGAAGGGTTTGAACAAGGCCGATAAGAAGGCAGACCGCGCCGCTAACGAAGGATTTGTGGTTTACCGTGTTTCCGGCGATAATAAAAAAGGCCTCGTTATCAAGCTGAACTGCGAAACCGACTTTGTCGCTAAGACCGACGATTTCCGCAAGTTCTGCGACGATGCCGCCGATCTCGTAATGAAGAAGGGCGTGCCGTTCGCGAAGGAACTTCCCGCCGATCTCGACGAGCTTCGCAGGAATGTCGTCGCGAAAGTCGGAGAAAACATCCTCGTGTCCGACTGGAAATTCCTCGATGCGAAAGGGAAAGTGTTCCCTTATATACACCTGAATAAAGTCGGCGTGATCGTCGATTTCGATTTCAGCAAAGATGTCACTAAGGACGCCGACACCGAGCAGTTTATGAAGAACATCGCGATGCAGATCACCGCGATGAACCCCGTAGCCGTCACTTCCGACGGTATTCCTGCGGACGTACTCGCCGCGCAGAAAGAGACCTTCATGGAAGAAGCCCGCGCCACCGGCAAGCCCGAGAACGTTCTCCCGAAGATCGTCGAAGGCAAGTTCAAGAAGTTCTACGAAGAATCCATCCTTTTCGAGCAGTGCTATATCCTCGACGAGGAAAAGCGGGTGAAGGATATCGTATCCGATTTCTCGAAGGCAAAGGGTGTCGATGTTAAAGTCGTTTCGTTTGTCAGAATAAGTTTGTAAACTATTGTCCCCTCTTTGGAGGGGCTTTTTTTTGCTCTTACCATAGGTAAAATTCAATAAGAGGTGGGAGCCATGTATAAACGTGTATTAGTCAAAGTCTCGGGCGAGGTATTCGGCGGGGGCCGTTCAGGCCTCGATTATGACGCCGTCACTAAGGTCGCTTTTCAAATCTCCCAGGCAAAGGAACTCGATGTCGAGATCGGCGTAGTTGTCGGCGGCGGGAACATTATCCGCGGAATCGACGCGCAGACTCACGGCGTGGAGCGTTCGACAGCGGACTATATGGGGATGCTCGCGACCGTGATCAACGCGCTCGCGTTACAGTCGATGCTCGAGGAGAAATTCGGCTACGAGGTCCGCACCCAGACCGCCGTGCCCGTGCATGCCGTCGCGGAAGACTTTATCCGCCGTGTCGCGATAGGGCATCTCGAGAAAAAGCGCATCGTCATCTTCGCGGGCGGTACCGGGAACCCGTTCTTCTCCACGGATACGGCCGCCGTCCTTCGCGCGGTCGAGATCGGGGCCGATATCATGATAAAGGCTACCAAGGTGGACGGCGTGTACGACAAGGACCCGAAAAAGTTCGACGACGCGGTCAAGTATGACGAACTGAACTATATGACTGTTCTCCGCCAGCAGTTGAAGGTTCTCGACGCAACCGCGATTAGCCTGTGTATGGACAACAACCTTCCCGTGCAGGTACTCGATATTTTCGAAGAAGGGAATATCCGAAAAGCGATCGAGGGCATGCCTGTCGGTACGATCATCCGTTAAAATGAAAATCACATCCGGGGAATACAAGGGGCGGAACATTCTCGTCCCCGAGCACGGAGTCAAGCCGACGTCCGAGAAAGTGCGCCAGGCGGTCATGAGCATCCTGCGTCCGGTTCTCGCTGGTGCGTCGGTACTCGACATCTTCTGCGGTACGGGCGCCGTGGGCATCGAAGCTCTTTCCAACGGCGCGGCGGTGTGCTGTTTTATCGATCACAACTTCCGCGTCCTGAAGCTCCTCAAGCAGAACCTCGACACGATCGTCGCCGATCCGTCGAGATACAGGGTACTGAAACACAACTGCACTACCTTTGTCGACGCGTTCTCGCATGACGACGAGCTCCCCGTCTTCGATATCGTCTTCGCCGACCCGTTCTATGACGACACCCGGACAACTTTCGAACGGATCTACGAAAACGTGTTCCGCGTCCTGAAACCCGGCGGTGTTTTTATTATCGAGCACGGCGAGAAATGCGCCTTTTCCGAATATCCCTATTTTACCGACACCCGCAACTACGGCGACACATGGATCACGACGTTTATCTACCGGAAGGCTGAAGTATGAACATCCTCGGGATCGACTGCTCGCTCGCGAGCCGTACCGCTGTCGGGGTGATGACATCGGGCGGGAAACTCTTTGACACATCGGTCGCGGACGACGGCAGTTCGGAAGAGCGCCTGATGGACCGTGTGGGAGCCGCACTCGCCGAGGCGGGGCTGAATATCCGCGATATCGATCTGATCGCCGCCGGCGTCGGCCCGGGATCGTTCACAGGTATCCGGATCGGCATCTCTGCCGCCCGCGCGCTGGCTTGGGCCGCTGAGAAGCCGCTTGTCGGGATCAGCTCGCTCGAACTCCTCTCCCTCTCGGCCGAACCGCGCACCGAGTATGTCTGCGCGATGACCGACGCCCGGATGAAACGGGTCTTCGCGGCGGTTTTCCATAATGGTGAAAGAATTACCGAAGATATGGATATCGAGCCGGGCGTGCTCGCGGATAAGCTTTCGGCATTCCCGCCGGAAAGCCTGTCTATCGCGGGCGACGGGCTTGTCAAATACAGCGGCTTCTTCGAGGGGATGACCCGTCTTCCCGCTACGGTGATCTCCGCGCTGGCGATCTGCGAGGCCGGACGGAAGTTCTATGTCCCCGGCGGCGGGGATTACCGCGGTGTCGTCCCGGTCTACCTTCGGAAAAGCGAAGCCGAGCTTCAATGGGAACTGCGTCAAAAATAAATCACTATCAAAGTGAAATAAATCCCCCTCAATTTCGTTCTTAATACCGACAAGCATGGATTGAATGCAATTCGAATGAACTATAAAACAAAAGGGGGAAAACAATGAAAGCTTATGTTTATCGCGAGTACGGTTCTGCGGACGTCCTGAAACTGACCGAGGTGGAAAAACCGGTACCTAAGGATAACGAAGTTTTGATAAAGATTATGGCGGTGTCCGTCAACTCGGCCGATATTCGCTATATGCGCGGTAAACCGCGTATCTTCCGTTTGATGTTCGGGTTTTTTAAGCCGGCGATAAATATTCTGGGGGCAGATGTCGCCGGAATTGTCGAAGCGGTGGGTTCCGCCGCGAAAAAGTTCAAGCCGGGGGACGAGGTGTACGGGTTCCTATCCGATCATGGTTTCGGCGGGTTCGCGGAGTATGTTAGCACCACCGAAGACCAACTCGTGAAGAAACCCGCCGGTATACCGTTCGAGGAAGCCGCCGCCGTCCCTTTAGCTTCGTATACCGCCCTAGCCGCACTCCGTAATAAGGGAAATATCCAGCCGGGGCAAAGCGTACTGATTAACGGCGCCTCGGGCGGCGTAGGTACTTTCGCGATCCAGATCGCGAAATACCTCGGTGCCGAAGTGACAGCGGTGAGCAGTTCCGGGAAAGAGGAACTAGTCCGTTCATTGGGCGCCGATCATTTCATCGACTATAAAACGACCGATTTCACAAAAAGCGGGCGTAAGTACGACCTAATCGCCGGGGTGAATGGGTACCACCCTCTTTCGCACTACCTGCGGTCGCTCAAGGATAACGGTATCTATATTATGGTCGGCGGAAAGAATCCGCAGATATTTCATGCCTTACTCTTCGGCAAGGTATCCACTTTATTCAGCAATAAGAAAATTATCTGTCTGACCGATACGGCGACGGGCAGCGACTTGGATTTCATCTCAGAACTACTGGTAACCGGTAAGATCAAGCCGGTGATCGAAAAACGGTACAGCTTCGACGAGCTCCCCGATGCCGTCCGTTACTGCGACGAGGGACATCCGGCAGGGAAAGCGGTCGTCAGGATAAACTGATCCCGGAACCAAATCTGATATATAAGCGATAAGAAGTTTTTCGGTAAAGGCTAAAAATAAAAAAGGGGCTGCCTTTTGAGACAGCCCATCTATATTTTGTCTATGGTCTTAGTTCGTGGACGCGCCGCCGTTATAAGGGATAAGTTCCTTTTGTTCCAATTCTATACGGTACTTTTCCTGCTCGTAGAGAATGATGTCTTCAGTCAGCATTTTATCTTCGAGCTCTTTATCCTTCTTACCCTTCATGGTGATGATACCCCATACGGCTTCGTCGTTGATGTCCGAGGTGACTTCGTCGTCGACGATATAAGGCGTATAGCTCATTTCGACATTATGGATATAGGTGACAAAGTCCCCGCCGATTTCGCTGCCGAGGCGATAGATCACGAACGAGTCGAATACAAGGTAGGGGATGTCTTTAGGATACAACGGCACTTTCTTTAACGACTTAGCGTACATCTTTTCGGTGAAGTTAGGGTTGACCCATGTCAGCTTACGCCAGCCGTTGAAGAACAATGAGCCGAAGTAGGCTTCGAAGACGTTCTTATCGCGGTCGAGCAGACGAAGGCTGATCTGGTTGTTGTAGTTGCGGCCGTTTACCCAGATGGAAATCGCCTTGATCTCCCATGCGTTGGGCATCACTCCGTTTTCGGCGTTAGCGAACGAGCCTTGCTCATTGTATATCTTCATCGCGAACGGCGGCTTGATCACGGCGTAGCAGTTGTTGTTCCATGTGGGGAAGTGCACGCGTACACCCATGACGAGGCCGAACTTCTTACTATCCACTGGCTTGATATAGCTCAGAATTCTGTTTTCGAGAAAAGCCGCGGAATCGTTAAGTTCCACGACCCAGTTGGAAAGCATGAAGTCCATATATCCCAAGACGGCTTTCGGAACACCGTCGATATTGGTAATATAAGTCTTCTTTGGATCGGGGAATTGATCAATAATTTTCTTGTCGTACTGCCCGAACTCGATAAATGTCCGGGTAATCACCCCGAATACGCTCCCGGCGGCTACCGTGAGTACGAGCGCGAAGATGAACCCATAGACCACTCTCATATTCCTCTCCTTCTGCACAATTACTTACTCAATTTAAAGAATCGGAATATAATTAAAACACATTAGGTTTTTTCTGAATAATTTATCGGGGTGTTAAATATGCTGGGTTAAATGTCTATACTGAATATAAAGATAGGATTTCCACGGCGAAATCTTATCTGCTTTCCGCTATTTTAGATTTCCGGTAGGCACAGATTTCATCGAGATCGCATTCCGGGCATAACGGCTTATTCCGGCAGATATCCTTCCCCTGCGCGACGATCAGCGCATGATACTCGCGGTAGAGGTCGATATCGTCCGCGCAGTGCTTCTCGAAAAAGGCCCGGATTTCGTCATACTCCGCCGCCGGGTCGATCAGCCCGATCCGTGAGAACACCCGCCTCGTGTACGCGTCGATCACAAAAACCGGCATCCCGAGCCCGTAGAGCAGGACGGAATCGGCGGTCTCCTTGCCGATACCCCACACCGACAGCAGGCTCGCTCTCGCCGCATCGGGCGGCATTTCCTTCAGCCTCACGAGACTCCCGCGCAGTTCTTCTGCGATATATCCCGCGAGAGCTTTCAGCTTCTTCGCCTTCTGGTTGAAGTATCCCGACGGTTTGACGAGTTCGGCGAGGCGGGCGGGATCGGTGTCAAGGATGGCTCTGCGGGATATCAGTTTCGCTTCCTTCAACGCCGCTATCGCGAGGACGACGTTACCCCACGCCGTGTTCTGGGTGAGGATCGCGCCGACCGCGATTTCAAATACCTCGGCGGGAGTCCGTTCGCGCGCGCGGAATTCCGGGAGATAGACCGCCTTACCGTTACGGACTAACGGCCACCAGTTTTGATCGCCGAAACGGGACTGGAGAAGGGTGAAGATTTTCTGGAGAAGCGCTTTGGGTTTCATGTATCGCTCTTACAATAGAACTTCTACTTCGGGGTGCCGGGTTTTTTCAGTACTTCCTGTGAGGGATAACCCTGATTCGTTCCCGAAACCATAAACTGGTTGTATTGCAGAATGACCGCTTCCGAATCGCGGTAGTACTGCGCGAGTTCCGTGTAAACCTTCTGCGCGGTAACCCCATCCAGCGATTTCGCGTACTCCATCTGCTCACGGTTCTTGTCGCTGAAAAGCATCGTATACTCGTAGATAGCTTTGTCGATAGGTTCCTTCGCGGCCGCAAATTCAGCATCGGTCTTACTGTTCTTTTTCGCGGCGGTCAGGCTGTCCAGGGCTTCCTGAAAATACTCCTTCTGGAAAATCAAAAGGGTCCGGATATTGTTCAGGTACTCTTCGTAGGTTCCCGGTTTTTTCATCGCATGCACTTTTTCCAAAGTCGGCATCGCGGACTGCACGCATGCGGCGGATAATAAGATAACCGCGAAAACGATCCATTTTTTCATCATGCTCTCCATAGTTTTAGGAATATTATAAATCATTTTCGAGGTGTGTCAAAGAATACAGGCGAATTAAGCTACTCGATAACCTTGAAGATCATGGTCGCGCCGGTGATCGCGCGTTTCTCGTCCATAATCGGCGCGCAACGAGGTTCGATCCGGACGGCGTTCCCGTCACGGCAGACCATGAAGATATTCTTCCCGCATGGGGCGTGTTCACGGAACTCCACGATCCCGTTAGCAAGCTCCTGGAGACACCGGACACACGTGTAATCCGTCCGTTCCTTCGCGAGGGTGATGACATCGCTGACATGTCCCCCGACCGCTTCCTTGCGCGGGATGCCGGTGTACTTCTCCGCCGCGGAGTTCATATGGATGATGTATCCCTCGTCGTCCATCGTGATCACGCCTTGGTCGATGTTCTCGAGGATAAACGACAGGGTTTTCTGCTCACGGGATATCGCCTCGCGGATCTCCATCTGCTCGGTGACGTTGCGTAACGCAATAAGCATCCCGGCGAGATGGTTGTCGTTGTCCCAGAACGGGTGCGCCCGGAACCTGTAGATCGCGAGCCTGCCGCCCTCTGAAGTCTGTTCGACTTCGGTCTGGTAGTATTCCGCGCCCTGCGTGATCTCGTTGACCGCGCGGCCGATCCGGGGGTAGAGCGGTTCGTGAATCACGTCCTTGTAATGCTTACCGATCACTTTGCCGGACTTGATATTCGCGACTTCCGCGAACACATCGTTCATGCGCAGAATATTCAAATTCTCATCGAGCGCGAGAAGCCCGTCGCCGGACACCTGGAATATCTCCTGAAGCTCCCTGAACGCGACCCGGAGACTGTCTTCCATCGCCTTGCGTTCGGTGATATCCATGATAGCCGAGAGGCTCAGTGTATAGTTTTCCTTCTGGTCCTTGACCGCGATAGTCTGAAGTTGGGCGAAAAACTTCTCGCCGTTCATCTTCTTGAATTGGACTTCGCACCACTCGCGTTTTTTCGAGGAAAACGCCTTTTCCCTGTGGAAGTAAAGGATATCCCAGTACGACTTTTCAAGGAAGAGCGCGAGCGGCCTCGACAGGAGACGGAAACGTTCCACTCCCAGCATGTTCGCGAACGTCAGATTCGCCTCGAGGATGACTCCTTCCTTATCGAGCGTGACATACCCGGAAGGCGAAAAATCGTAGAGCGAGAAATACTTATCACGGGATTTCTCTGCCTCCGAACGGTCGGTAATCCCCCCGATCCCAGCCGTTTCACCCGCGGCGTGCCGCATGTCCTCGCCGACGGGCCGTTCCATCTTTTGCATATAGGCCTTCCTTCCCCTTGTTACTCCCCCTGACTTCGGCCGATGCTCAAGACTGGAGCTTTTCGGATTGCCCTCCTTCAATAACCACTCCTTATGAAGTTTTCCCTCTCCTTTCACAGATGCCAGATTTTTGTGTGCCGTATATAGATTTCTACAATCGCGGACTGGAATATCCTAAATAATTGCCGGGTATTTTATCGATGCTTCATCCCCGAATAGTATTTTTCCAGCAGGGACGGGGTGATGAAGGCGGACGTACTCGCCTCGATAGTGCAGGTATAACGCGCGGTGATCTGGGCGCGCAGGATCGATTCCTCGAGCGGGTACCCGTCGAGGTAACGCGCGGTCAAAAACCCGACCGCAAGCGAATCCCCCGCTCCATTCGTGTCGGTCACCGGTTTTTCCATTTCTACCGGCGGGAAGAACTCGATCCCGTTCTTCGTGCCGAGCGCGCACCCGTCCTTGCCTCGTCCGCAGATCACGATCCGCTCCGGGTTGTCCTCGAGGAATTGATCGATCAGCCTCGACGGATCGGCAAAGTTCACCGAGGAGAAAAAGAGCACATCCGCCGCCCGGACAAAATCGCGCCGGTACTCGTCGTTCGGGTCGGAGATGTCCTGTATATCGCAGGCGATAATGTTCCCGGCCTCGCGCGACACGGGAAGCAGGTAACGCGCCCAGTTGACGATGCTGAAATGCGCGACCTTGGCCCCTTTCATGATCGAAGCGCACTTCGCGAGATCGGGACGGATACCCATCGCGCCCTTGCCGTCATAGAAGTTCTTGCGGCGTCCGTCCTTGTACATAAAGTTCACCGAACGGATCGTGCCCTCGGGATCGAAAAACAGGCCCTCGAGGTCGATACCGTCTCGCGCCATTTCCTCACGGATATAATGTCCCTGAAAATCGTCGCCGATCGTACCGATGAACGCTGTGCTTTTCCCGAGCGTATTGAACAGTCTCGCGGAATAGCCGCCCGCGCACCCGATATAGTCCCGGTTGCGGCTGAAATTCACTTCGACGTTAAAATCGACTTCGTTGGAATAGAGGTATATATTCGTGTCGATACCCGCCGCGCCGATCACTACGGCGTCGAACTCTTTCGCGCTCAAAATGCCTCCTATTTTGCTATAATCCGGTTACCGCCGGACGTCTTCGCTTCGTCATGGAGCCGGGTCACCCGTGTGATGATGGTATCGGCGCTGTCGCTGGGCAGGTTCTGTGTGACCCCGAACGTAGCGGTCACCTTCTCGCTCACCGGATACTCGCCGTTCTCGACATCGTACCTCATCCGCCCGGCAAGCTCGATCCCGCCCGTGATATCGGTTTCGGTAAGCAGGATCACAAACTCTTCCCCGCCCCATCTGCCGATATAGTCCGTTTTACGGCTGTGGTTGCGAACATGCTTCAGAACGAGCAGAAGCACCTCGTCCGCCGTCTCCGTCCCCCACTTCTCGTTGATGCTCTTGAAACGGTCGATATCCGTCAGGATGAGAGTGAAGAAACGGCGATATCGTCTCGCCCTCTGCAATTCCAGATCGAGCAATTCGTTAAATTTCACGCGGTTGTAGGTTTTCGTCAACGGGTCGGTGATCGAGAGGTAGTTCACCTCGTCGGTCTTCTTGAGGTATTCGTTGTACACCTCGACATAGCTCTCGATCAGGGATAGAAATAGCTGGTCTTTAACACCCGGGTCGGATTTCCTGACACGGTACTCGTTAAGCAGGGTCACAAGGTCGGGAAAGCTCTCCCTGAGCTTTTCATACTCCAGAAGCTGATTGAGCGCTTTTTCGATACTCATAAAACCTCCCCCGACTGTTTTTTATTATGGTAAGTCTAAAAAAACAATTCCCGATGCTAATTAGCGACTATTGGATTATTATAAAACATCTTAGTAACGCAGGAGAGTTTAAAAACTCACCGAGGATGCAAAACCTTCTGTTCTTTCTTTCTTCAAACCCAGAAAGAAAGAACCAAAGAAAGAGGTTCCCCGCCTGATGCCGTTCCAAAGAAGAGGGGCGCGGAACGGGAAACGCCGAAACTCGCGTTCAACTACCATTTGAAGCGATAAAAAGTCTCGCTTCGAACATCGGCGTTTCTGACCGTTCCGCTTAGTAGGAGTCGCGGCACAGCGGCGGGGTTCGAACAACCGAAGACATAACTACATCGCGGAATTGAAGCTGGCTGTTTTATCCGCGCACTTTAAAGCGCTTTTTACCCCGCATTCCTTACCTTCTTTGCACTATTGAATGCGGGGCTTGCTCCCGGAAAATCCGACCAAGGGCGCATGTCCGACGCATTTCCTTTATCGCTTCAAGGGGTTTGTTCATGCGAGTTGCGCCCCTGCCTTCTACCTTCGGCAGAAGGTAGACAGGCGACTCGGATTTTCCGGCTCTACTCCTGAGCTTTATCAGCGCGGCGGGTAGCTTGCCCCGCGTTCCTATGCGGGGTTCTTTGCTTACTTTCTTTCTGCCCGCTCACCGCGCCTTCCGCCGATGGCGTCGGCGGACAGGGAAAGAAAGTAAGAATGAACTAAAAGATTTTCTAAAAACTTCAGGGTTCTTAGATGTAATCATAAATAATTTAAAATCGTAATTATCAATTCTTTATTTCAATTCGTTCTTCTTATAAAAGTGGTAGTTCCGGATATAGTCCGGCTCCGG
Organism: Spirochaetes bacterium GWF1_51_8; assembly: GCA_001829415.1. Taxonomy (GTDB): domain Bacteria; phylum Spirochaetota; class Brevinematia; order Brevinematales; family GWF1-51-8; genus GWF1-51-8. The sequence goes on along the minus strand of MIBE01000032.1, from coordinate 102,687 downwards.
CACCCAGATACAGGCTTCCTTCCCGCCGATCTCGATATCCGCGTATCCCATCCGCGTGGAAAGTTCCCGCCCTGTCAGCAGGTCCTTCAGCTTGATCGAGTCGTAGAGATACGGGTACGGGATGTGCGCGCGGAACGCCTTCTTCTCATGTCCCGGGTTGACCGCGACAAGGGAAAACTCGCCCGGCTCGTCCGTACTTCGGAAAAAGAGTGCGCATCCGTCGTCTACGCTCATAACCGTCAAATCGCCCTCGCGCCATTCACGTCTCACCTCGCGCAGGGCGGCCATCTTTCGGTAAAACCCCGCGAAACCTTCCGGGGCGTCGGCCTTCTCCCACATCATCGGCGTGCGGTTTACCGGGTCATAGCTCCCGGTCATCCCGGCTTCCTCGCCGTAATAGATCACCGGCGTCCCGGGTAACGTGAACTGCAGGGCTATCGCGAGCATCACCCGCTCGTTGTCGCTGCCGTAACGGGTCATGGCGCGCGGGATGTCGTGCGAGCCCGTGATCGTAAGCGACTGGAATAGCTTCCGTGACGGGAACCCGTTCCAGACCCTTCCGAGCGCCCTGAGAAAATCGCCCGTGCCGATCTCGTCGAGAAGGTACGAATCTATCGCGCCGGTCAAGAAATAGCTCTGTACTCCGTCGAGGACTTCCGCGAACGGCGCGGCATAGGGAAACACTTCGCCGTACACACGGACATCCGGATCGAACTCCTTTACTATTGAACAAATCTCGCCGCAGATTCCGGTACCGAGGTCGTTAGCGCAGTCGAGACGGATACCGTCTATTCCCCGCGCGAGCCAGAACACGAGAACGCTGTCCTTACCGCGGTACAGCTCGTCGCGTACCGCCGGGTTGCTCAGATTCCATTCCGGGACGGACGGATGCCCCTGCCAGCAGTCGTAGCCTCCGTCATGGAAACGGAAGTAATCGCGGTATTTCGAGTTCTGATCGGCGAGCGCCTCACGGAACCACGGGTGATCGGACGAGAAATGATTGAGGACGATATCGAAAACTATCTTGATTCCTTTCGCGTGCGCGGAGTCGATCAGCCAGTCGAAGTCGTCGAGCGTACCCAGCCCCGGAGCGATCTTCCGGTAGTCGCGGGCGTTATAACGGTGATTGGACGGGGAATCGAAGACGGATGTGAGAAGGATCGTGTCCGCGCCCAAACCGGCGATATAATCCAGCTTCTCCGCGACCCCGGCGAGGTCTCCGCCCCAGAACTCGCGGGACTCCGTATCGCCCGACGGCAGTTCGTTCCACGCGCGCAGGATGGCGTCCGGCGGGTAAAACCCCTTCGCCGCCTTAGAATGGATATCCGCTCCGCCGCCTATCGCGAACGTCTCTGGAAAAATTTGGTAAAACACTTCATGCCCGTTCCATTTCAACGCTTTCTTTCGGGTCATGCGCTCTCCGCCTTGGCAATCCGTTTTTCATACTTCTTCATTATCCCCACCCGGTTCAGTTCCTCGTCGCCGCCGTTCAGGATATAGTTCAGTTTCAGCACGTCGTATTCCTTCGCGACCAGTTCGACAAGCATCCGCAAATCGGTACCCAAGAGCGGATCGAGGATTTCCTTCTCTTCCAGCTTCTTCCATTTATAGTCGATCTCCATCCTGAGAACGACATACTTATCCATCGAATAGCACTTCTGGATGAACTTTGTCCGCATCCTTTCCATATGCGCGGTGAGTGGGGTGTAAAACGCGCCCCGTTTGGCGATATCAGCCCGGATCACCGCATCGCGGCCCGCTCCCCGCTCCGTGAGTTCGATATAGTAAGTCCTCAGCCCGTCGAGCACCGGGGTGTAGAAGGCCTCGACCTCGCTCCCCCGCCCGCCGTGTTCCATGGCGAGGCATTCCGGTATGACAGTCCCGTGACGGTAACAGTCCGCCGAGTCGAATCCGGCCTGCAGGTACCATTCGGGAAGCCAGCGGTCGGTAAATGTCACTGGAAACCCGGCGGTCTCCAGTTCCTGGAGGATAGCCAGCGCCGGAACGTAGCCGCAACGGTTCAGGATACCGATCCCGTCCCGTCCGAGAATTTTATCCAATACTTTCCGTTCATGAGGCCCCAAGTTTTCAGTCTTTATCCCAAGCATCATTCCTATCCTAAGTTGATTGTTTCGTAAGCGCGAGTCCCCAGTCCGATCTCCTCGGCATGCTGGAGCTGTATCCGCCAGTCCGTGGACGGGTGGGCGAAATGGAACTTGTCTTCGCCGTTACCCGTGCCCTGATGTCCGGGATGACGTTCCTGAATCACCGTACCGTCGAGCAGAGGCGCCGCGAGGGTCATGTCCGCGCAGGCCTGATCGAGAGCGACCGGGTCGAACGAGGCGAGAATCCCGAGGTTCGGAATGAGCGCGGCATCGTTGGAACCCCAGCAGTCGCAGTCGGGAGAAACATCCATCACGAAATTGATATGAAAGTTCGGCTTACCGCTTACTACGGCAAAAGCATATTCCGCCATCTTCTTGCTGACATCGTCGCCGCCCGCGTCCCAGTTCGTCACCGCGGAGTCGAAACGGCAGACCGCGATACACTGGCCGCACCCGACACAAAGCTGATAGTCGATCACCGCCTTCCGTTCGCCGTCGATCCGGATCGCGTTCTGCGCGCAGTTCACCGCGCACTTCTTACACCCGGTGCACTTCTCCCGGACGATCTTCGGCTTGGATTGGGAGTGCATCTCGAGCTTTCCGCCGATAGAGCCGGAACCCATCCCGAGGTTTTTCAGCGCGCCGCCGAACCCAGTCATCTCGTGCCCCTTGAAATGGTTCATCGATATGACGATGTCGGCGTTCGCGATAGCCGCGCCGATCTTCGCGGTTTTGCAGTACTTCAGTCCGATCTCGATCTCGCGGTATTCCGTGCCCTTGAGGCCGTCCGCGATAATCACGGGGCAATCGGTGACCATGGGGTTGAACCCGTTCTCGAACGCCGCCTCGAGGTGATCGACCGCATTGGCGCGCCGCCCCTTATAGAGAGTGTTGCTGTCGGTGAGGAACGGGTATCCGCCCGCCTCGCGTACCATTTTCGACACGACGCGGGCGTAGTTCGGACGGATATACGCGAGGTTGCCCGGTTCGCCGAAATGGATTTTTATCGCGGTAAACTTCTTATTGAAATCGATCGTCATCATCCCGGCCGCGCGAAGAAGAGTATCGAGCTTGGCGAGCAGGCTCTTTCCCGACGACCTGAGATTGGTGAACCATACTTTCGAAGCCACAACGCCTCCTAAAATTAAAACAGATTTGAATTAGGGGGAAACTCTTTTTCAATTATTTCATTTACCTGCAATTGAAGAACAGGAATATCTTTGCGGACTGTCTCCCAAACTGAATCCCAGTTTACGCCAAAGTAATGATGAATAAGAACATCTCTAAATCCTGCAATCCTCTTCCACTGTACATCGGGATATTTACGTTTTATCGCTTTATCAATTACTTTTACCGCTTCACCGATTATTTCAAAATTCCGAAGAACGGCATCCTGTGTTTTAATATCAACTATAAAGCCTTTATAATCAAGTCCTAAACAAAAATGAACAATCCTATTACACGATTCAATAATATCCTCGAGCAGGTTTATTAATGCTCTTTTAGACATAGATCAATGATTCCATGATGCTTCTCTTGATCCGTTCGGAGCGTATACTTTTTAGTCCTTCAGGAGTTAAAATATCTACCCTTCGATGCAAATAGTTCCTGAGAAAGCGGTTAAGATCATAAAATTCCAAACCAAGCGGATGCTCGAATTCAATCACCATATCGATATCGCTATCCGGCATCATTGCACCTTTTGCCGTAGAACCAAATACCGCTATCCGGGAAACGCCGAATTTTTCCTTAAGAAAGGGAAAAACGTCTTTAAGCGATTGATGAATACTTTTATCCATTTCATTATCCTGTTGACTAGATTTTTTCATTCGTTAGTGTATCATTGAACAGCATGAGCGTCAAAAAATATCAGATTATTACTCCGTTCTTTCGCCGGTCTTGAGAAGCAGTTTGACGGTCTTATTCCCATCCTCGTTCATCAGGATAATCTCGAACCCGAGCACTTCACCGTCCTTCTCGAACCACGTCTTCCCCAGCCATGCATACCCGTCCTTCGACTCGGGAATGTCCTGCAGGAGTTTATTATTTACAAAATCGCCGATAGAAAACCGTTTGACCATCTTGCCTGACGCGCCATAGATCACGATCATATTCTCTGTAATCCCCGGGGAATCCCAGTCGTCGAACGTGACGACATACTTCCCGTTATCCGGGACGATTACCTTCAACGGCGAAACCGGATTGACCAGATTGGCGCTCCAAAGAGTGAGCAGTCCGGCCTTATACCCGGTCTGGTATAACGTTCCTTTGCAGGGAACACCGTCACCGCCGGGCAGGACGAGAAAGCAGTAATTGGAGTTCGCGGAATAGTACTTTTTCAGCTTCGGGACCGGCGATTTGTCCGCGAACAGCGCCGCTGCCGTCAGGAACATTAAAACCCCGAGCAGGGATAAAACTTTCTTCATATATTCCTCCCTCACGGAAATAGTTTAACAGCGGAAAAGCATTATGACAAGGAATTTCAGATTCGGAATTAGAGCGCGGAATATGTAAAGAAAATAACTAAAAAACTAAACGGCGTGCCGATTTGATTGACAACAAACGCTCTTCTCGTTAAAATATTAAGAATCCCAAATTTTAAAGAGGTGAAAACATGCCCGAATTAGCTCATCGTGTACGTTCGATATCGCCGTCAGAAACCCTTGCTATCGCCGCGAAAGCGAAGGCGTTAAAAAAGCAGGGTATCGACGTTATCTCGCTTGCCGCGGGCGAACCCGACTGGGATATGCCCTACGAAGCCCGTGAAGCCGCGATCACCGCTGTCCGCGAAGGGAACACGAAGTATACCGCCGCGTCCGGCCTTCCCGAATTGAAGGAATTAGTCGCTGAAAAGCTGACAAACGAAAATAAGATAGAAACAACCGCCCAGAATGTGATCATCACTACCGGCGCGAAATACGCGCTTTACGAGGCGATTCAAGCGCTGGTCAACCCCGACGACGAGGTCATCCTGATCGCGCCGTACTGGGTCAGCTATACCGAGATGATTAAAATGGCGGGCGGCGTCCCGAAGATCATCCAGACTTCCGAGGACGACGGATTCAAGGTCGATCTCGACACCCTCGAAAGCGCGATCACAGCGCGTGTCAAGGGCATCGTCCTGAACTATCCGTCCAATCCCAGCGGCGTGAGCTATTCCGAGGAAGAACTTCGCAGGATCGGGGAAATGGCGGTGAAGAAAGATATTTTCATCATCTCAGACGAAATATACGAGTACTTCAGCTACGAACGCCCGCATGTCAGCATAGCGTCGTTGTCGAAGAAGATTGCCGAGCAGACAATTACTGTCAACGGGTTCTCCAAGTCGTACGCGATCCCCGGCTGGCGTGTCGGTTATGCCACAGGCCCTGCCGATATCATCTCCACCATGAACAATATCCAGAGCCATTCCACCTCGAACCCGAACACCATCGCGCAGATAGCGATGATGACCGCGATCAAAGAATCGAAGAAGTATGTTGATAAAATGATCGCCGAGTTCAGGGAACGCCGCGATTTTATTGTGGACGCGCTCAACGCCCTTCACGGGTTCCGCTGCCAGAAGCCGGAAGGCGCGTTCTATGTCTTCCCGAACGTCCAGTACTATCTCGGCAACGAAGTGGGCGGAGAAGTTCCCACCGACGCAGTCGCATTCTCGAATATTCTGATGGATAAAGCCCATGTATCAGTCGTTCCCGGGAACTCGTTCGGTATGCAGGGGTATATTCGTATGTCCTATTGCGAGTCCATCCCGCGCTTAAAAGAAGCGATCGCGCGTATCGACGCGATTCTGGAAAAATAACAGGAGGTTAGTCATGAGTAAAAACATCTGCGGTATCGATTCCGAAATTCTCAAGGAAATAGGGGATATATTTAAAAGCACGAATGTAGAAGAAGTCGAACTCGAAGAAGAGGATAAGTTTTATATTAAAGTCTCCCGCAAGCGCGCGGATATACCGATGATGGCCGCGCCCGCTCCGGTGATGATGCAGGCTCAGGCCGCTCCGGCGCCTGTTGCGGTCTCCGCTCCCGCCGCCGCGCCTGCCGCAGTTGCCGCCGCTCCGGCCGCCGGTCAGTATGACGACGCCGCCAAGTACCACAAAATCCTATCGCCCGTGATCGGCACCTACTACGAATCCTCGACGCCCGGCGCGAACCCGTTCGTCAAAGTCGGCGACACCGTTTCGCCCGATACCACGGTCTGTATCATCGAGGCCATGAAGGTCATGAACGAAATCAAGGCCGAGATCAAGGGCAAAATCGTTCAGATTCTAAAGGGCAACGGCGATTCGGTACAGGCGAAGGAAGCTATTTTCATCGTCGAAAAGAAATAGCTCTTCGATGAAGAAGGTGCCTCTATTTCTCAAAATAGTCCTTATTATCTTGCTCAGCCCGTTAATCTTAGCTGTCGTGCTGATCCTGCTCGTGTTCAATACTCTCGCGAGAATCGTCCGCAAGTTCTGGCATTTCCCGATGCCGGAATTCATGGCGCCGTGGATCGATAACAAGTACAGGCATAAGTATGTCCAGCCGCCCGACGTAATGGCGGCGCGTCACGGAATACTGCCCGGGATGAAGGTTCTGGAGATCGGCCCCGGTAACGCCACCTACACGATCGCGTCAGCCGAACGGGTCGGCCCGAAGGGCAGTGTCACCGCGATCGATATCGAGCCGAAGATGGCAGAACGCGCGGGACGCAGGCTGAAAGAGGCCGGGATCACCAACGCCGAAGCCCGTGTCGCCGACGTCTACGCGATGCCGTTCGCGGACAACACCTTCGACCTCTGCTATATGATGATGGTGATCGGCGAAATCCCCGACATGCGGCGCGCGGTCACGGATATCCGCAGAGTGCTTAAGCCCGGCGGGCTTCTGACATTCACGGAAATCCTGATCGACCCGGACTACCCGTTAAAAAGCACTCTCATCCGCAAGGTAACGCCGCTCGGGTTCAAGGTCAAACAGTTCACCGGCGGCTTCGTCCATTACACCCTGATCTTCGAGAAGGCGTAACCGAAAACTTGTTCTCGAACAGCATATCTACCTTGAAAATCTTCATTTTCGACAATGGGATTTACTCTCAGGGCTAAAAACCATTATTCCGCACATCGTACACGGAGATAATCCGCAGACTCTCTTAAAAAAGAGACTTTTATTCCCGTCTCTGTGTTCTCTGCGTGAAACCCTGTCCGGCGACACCTCTCTTCGCGTTCACCCGCAATTCAACCCCCGTATTTGTTCTATTCGGTTTTTAGAATATATCACATAAAATCATTATCCGGTTTCGAACTTATCCGACAATTAAATGTACCTATCGATGGAGGAAGCTATGAAAGAAGCCGAAATCGTCCTGAAAGACGGGAAAATCTGGGTCAGCATCCGGCTCGACGAGGACCTGAACTATATCCGCAGGTTCGCGAGCGATATCGAGGCGATCGAGTATCTCCGCAAGGAACATATTTTCAAGGACTGCGCATAACATCTTTTCCTCTCTGCGCGTCTGTCCGCAAATAGCCCGTTTCATTTTCAGTTTTTATGCTGATTCAAACTCGTCAAATTATTTCCGTCCGGAATAAGATTCGTAAACTTTTTGACATCCCGTTGAGTTGTATTAAAATATCCTATCTTTAGAATGAAGGAAAGAGAAATGAAAGACTCGTTTTATATCGACCTGAAGGCTTACCCGGTCGAAAAGTATCTACGCGTCCTCGACGGGATGGAGATGATCCCGAGCAGGATGATTCTGAAGGAAGACACCGCCGCCCGTTTCGGCCTATTGAAAAACGAGGGAATCGATCACCTCGAACAACTGTCGGCGGCGTTGAAAAACCCCGATAAAATATCTGCACTCGCGAAGAAGACCGGCATCCCGGAAGAGTTCCTTGCCGTGCTGAAACGTGAGCTCTCCGGTTTCCAGCGCCCCCCGTCATTGCTGAAAGAGTTCCCCGGGATCGATCCCGATGTCATCGAACGTCTCGAAGAGCACGGGATAAAAAACGCCAAGCAGTATTTCGAGGCGGCGTTGACACGTCAGGACAGGATCGCGCTTGCCGAACGGTACGAGATCGGTTATGACACGGTGCTCGACCTCGCGAAGCTCTGCGGCCTGTCGCGCCTCTACGGGGTGGGTCCGGTGTTCGCGAGGATGCTTGTCGAAAGCGGCACGGACACGACTTCGAAGGTCGCGGAATGCGACCCGTCGGCATTGTTCATAAAACTGATGAAGATCAACGACGAGAAGGGGTATACGAAAGCGAAATTTAGGGTGAAGGATATGGAATTCTGCCGGGTCTACGCCGGGAACTTCCCGAAAACGGACTCTTTCGAGGAATAAGCTCTACTGACGGATGCAACACTAGATAGGAAAATAACTGATAAACTATACCTTGATATTTACGAAACCGCCGGAGTTCAGGTTGTTGAGACCGAAACTTTCACGGCCTTGGCCGGTCTGGTCTACCTTCATGGCCTTGGTGTTGCCCTTGGCGATCCCTTCGTCGATCTTGCCGCGCAGTTCGCTCATCACCCCGTTTTTAATCAGGGAGCTTTGCAATGCGGCGGGTGCGTTGATTGTCATATCAGCCTCCGTACCGAAAATCTCCATCCATCGGTATAATCATACCCTGAAAACGGACGGATGTCAAGAGAATATTTTCAAAAACGCTTCAGTTTTAAAGGTTTTCGGATTCACACTTGATTTTCCGGGAATTCCGCTTTATGATATCTCCCTTAGGAGGCTCAAATGAAAAACCCTATCCTTTCCGCTCTTATCATCACATTCGCGCTCTCGGCATGTTCCGCGCCCAAGGATATCCGTCCCATAGACCTCACAGAAGAATTCAAGTCCTACGGGGTCGAGGGTTGTTTTATTGTCTACGATGTTAAAAACGGGTACTACACCGCATACAATCAGGAACGCTGCATGACGGGTTTCCTCCCTGCATCCACGTTCAAGATACTGAATTCGTTGATTATCCTCGATACCGGCGCGGTCTCGAACACCTCGCAGGTCATCGAATGGGACGGGACGGTTTACAGCTACGAGAACTGGAACTCCGACCAGACTCTCGCGAGCGCGTTCAAGGTATCCGCTGTCTGGGTCTTCCAGGAACTCGCGCGGAAAGTAGGCGCAACTAAAATGCTGTATTATCTCAATCTCTGCGATTACGGGAACAAGAATATTTCCGCGGGAGTGGACAAGTTCTGGCTGGAGGGGAATTTCAGGATCACGCCTATCGCCCAAGTTGACTTCCTCGCGAAGCTCGTGAAACGCGAACTGCCGTTTCCCGCGAAGACCGTGGAGGAACTTCAATCGATCATGCATTTCGAGAGCGGTTACGGTTACGATATCTACGCGAAGACCGGTTTCGCGGTACGTGTCAGCCCGCAGATCGGGTGGTGGATCGGGTTTGTCGATACACCCGATAACACCTACTGCTTCGCGGTGAATATCGAATCGGCCGACCCCGGCCCTGATTTCGCGCCTGCGCGGATCGCTATCGCCAAGGCCGGATTGAAGAAGCTCGGGATATTGCCGTAAAAAACGGGGTTTGGAATTAAAAGATGTTCTGAATTTCAGAACTCATTGACAAATCTTCCGAACAGGTATATATTAATTGATGAGGAATACATTAAAATGTATAGTGAAAATCTAAAAAGGGTCTAATTTCCTATTGTTTTTACCTAAAAATTTCTATTTTTTTATATTTAGGTAAACTCTAAATAGGAGAAATTAATGAGAGTATTAGGCCGTGAAGTGATTGAGTTCGCTACTAGTAAGCATTCAGATTGCAAAGATGTGCTGGAAGCTTGGTTGGATGATACAGAGAATCGTAATTGGCAATCCCCGCAGGATGTTAAAAAGCTCTATCGCGCGGCAAGTATTTTACACGGTAATTTTATAATATTCAATATTAAAGGAAAGCATTATCGTTTGGCAATCAAGGTCGCCTACCAAACGGGGATAGTGATGATAAAATGGTTCGGAACTCATGCCGAATATGATAAGATTGATTGGAATCGATTAACAAAAGGAGAAAAGAATGACTGATGTCATTCCCAGCATCATCAGAACGAAAGAAGAGTACGATAATGCTTTATCAATTGTAGAAGAACTTATCGATAGGGATCCGTCGCCCGAATCCAAGGAAGGGAGACGGCTTGAAACGTGGTCGGTACTGATTGTGGAGTACGAAAAAGAACAGTTTCCTATCCATAAACCCGATCTGGTCGAGTTAATCAAGTTCCGGATGGAACACTTAAATCGCAGCGAAAGCATTGAAACAAAAAATCTTGTCTTAAAAACCCTCACATGCAAATCTCTTTCCCAAAAGAGACCCTATCGCAGGAGATCGGCCGCAACCTATACCATGAATATCAAATGCCGCTCAACATCCTTGCCCCGGAAACGCACCAAACCGTTATCGAAAATAAGAATCCTCAATTAATCACCCCACCGAATGTCACCAATCAAGAATCCTTCAGCACGCTGATGATCAAAAATGCCATTTCGAGGGCCTGGTGATAGTTCAGGCGGGGGTCGACATAGGTCTCGTAATTCTTCTGAAGGTCTAAATGTGTGAGTTCCTGCGAGCCGCCGATACACTCGGTCACATCGTCGCCGGTCATCTCGAAATGCACTCCCGCGAGCGTCGAACCGGCCGAGGTGTGAATTGCAAACGCGCGCCTCAGTTCCTCGAGGATCGAATTGAAGTCGCGGGTCTTTCTCGCGAGATCGCCCTCGCCCACCGTGATCGTATTCCCATGCATCGGGTCACAGCTCCATGTCACAGCCTGCCCGGCTTTCTTAACCGCTGAGATCAGCGGCGGTAACGACGTATCCACCTTCTCGACACCCATCCGTGTGATCAACGTGATCCGCCCGGGCTCGTCGGAAGGATTCAGCTTCGCGACCAGATCGGTCAATTCCTCCGGCGCGATCTTCGGCCCGATCTTGATACCGACCGGGTTCCCGATACCCCGGAAGTACTCGACATGCGCCCCGTCCAACTGCCGGGTACGTTCCCCGATCCAGAGCATATGCGCGCCGAGGTTGTAGTACTTACCGTTGAGCGGCGATTTCCGTGTCATCGCCTCCTCGTATCCGAGAAGCAGTCCCTCATGGGAGGTGAAGAAGTCGATGCGGCCGAGGCTTTCGGAGTTCAGCCCGCCGAACGTTTCCATGAAGCGGATCGCGTCAAGAAGGCTGTCCACGCGCTTTTTATACTCGTTCCAACGGGGACTTTTTTCGATATTATAGAGATTCCATGTATAGGGATGGTGCAGGTCGGCGTATCCGCCGTCGATCATCGCGCGGACGAAGTTCAGTGTCGCCGACGAGTAGAAATAGCTTTTCACCATCCGTCCGGGGTCCGGGACACGCAATGCGACATCCGGCTCGATCCCGTTCACGTTGTCGCCCTTGTAGCTCTGGAGCACGACTCCGCCGATCGTCTCGGTGGGGCTGGAACGCGGCTTCGCGTACTGTCCGGCGATCCGTCCGATACGGACAACCGAATGGTGAAGGCCGTGGGTCAGAAGAACGCTCATCTGGAGCAGGATTTTTATTTTATTGACAATGGCCGCGGAGTTGCAATCGATAAACCTTTCGGCGCAGTCTCCGCCGTGAAGGATAAACCTCTTCCCGGCGCCCGCTTCCGCGATCTCGCTTTTCAGTTTCTCGACCTCGCCCGAAAACACGAGCGGCGGGAGCTTCTCGACTTCGATCAGCGCCTGTTTAAAGAGATTGCCGTCGGGGTACTCCGGCTGTTGCGCCGCGGGGAAATTCCGCCAGCCGTCCTTCTTCCATTCTAATAAAGCCATATCGTCCTCCTAGAAGTGACTATTATAACAAATCCCCCGGGAAAAATCAAAGTCTTTCCCGTGAATGATGCCTGTAATACAGTCATATTCTCGAAAGAAGATGGTTATTTATTAATCATAACACCGCGTGTGGTTAGTTTTTAATCTTTTCTGTTTACAGAAGACTAATATATAGTATTTCTTATTCATACCTGGTTATACAATAATAAACTATTTAGGGGTTGGCACGAGGTTTGCTTATAATATAACCAGAACAAAATATTTTCGGAGGTTCTGAAATGACGAACGAAATTCTGCAGGCGGTTACCAACGCCGTCGCTGAAGCGGCCCAGGCAGCGCCTCAATTCAATTGGGTAGATACCATATGGGTGCTGATCGCGGGTGTGTTGGTCTTCTTCATGAACGCTGGTTTCGCGTTTGTGGAGTCGGGGTTTGTCCGTGCTAAGAACACGGTTGTTGTGTTGGCGAAGAACTTTGTGGTCTTCGGATTGGCCACCATCGCATTCTGGGCGATCGGATACGCTATCATGTTCAAGGTATTCGGCGACTTTGGTAGCGGAGTGTTCTTCTACTCGATGGGTACCGCATATCCGACTGGACCTACCATTCCCGAAATGGCGTTCTTCTTCTTCCAGTTGGTGTTCGCGGGTACCGCGGCGACTATTGTTTCCGGCGCTATCGCGGAACGGAGTAAGTTTTTGGTGTTCGTGCTCTTCTCCGTCCTGCTTGTCGCAGTCATCTATCCCGCTGTGGGTATGATGATCTGGAACCCGGACGGCTTCCTGTTCAAAGACGGGTTCATCGATTTCGCGGGTTCTACCGTGGTACACTCCGTGGGCGGATGGGCGGCCTTAGCCGGTATCATCATCCTCGGTCCCCGTATCGGGAAGTTCGGCAAGGCGGCCGGGAAACGCAAAGTGAACGCGATCCCCGGGCACTCCATGTCCCTCGCGACTTTGGGTACTTTCATCTTGTGGCTGGGATGGTTCGGGTTTAACCCCGGTTCCATGCTCGCGGTCAACGAGGATGTGATCAAGATCGCGGTGAATACTAACATGGCGGCCGTCACAGGTATGCTGACTGCGACTATCATCTCATGGATCCGTTTCAAGAAACCGGACTTCGGTATGATCCTGAACGGTCTCTTGGGCGGTCTGGTCGCGATTACCGCCGGATGTAATGCGGTTACTGTGGGCGGCGCGGCGATCATAGGTGTCATCGCGGGTCTCCTGATCGTGTTCGGTATCCCGATGTTTGAAAACCTCGGGCTGGACGACCCTGTGGGCGCGACTTCCGTTCACCTCTTGAACGGCGTAGTTGGAACTTTCTTAGTCGGCGTGTTCGCGGTTAACGGCGGTCTCTGGTATACCGGAACTTTCGAACTGATCTTACTTCAGCTCAAAGGGATCGGTTATACAGCGGTGGTTGTCTTCGGAGCCAGTTTGATCTTCTGGTTTATCCTCGATAAAATCTTCAAAATCCGCGTACCGGAAAAAGAAGAAATCGACGGTCTGGATGTGGGCGAAATGGGCACCGAAGCCTATGTGATGCATGACAAATAAGAAGAAGGAGTAGAGAAATGAAACTCATATTAGCGGTAATCCGGCCCGAGAGTCTGGAATCGGTTCGCGAGAAGCTCTACGCCAAAGGCATAGACAGCCTGACCATCATCGACGTGCAGGGGCACGGGAAACAGAAAGGTCATAAGGAGCTGTATCGCGGTCGTGAATATCAGGTAGACTTCCTGAATAAGATCCAGATCGAACTCGCGGTCGCCGACAACATGGTCGACACGGTCATCGAGGCCATCTCGACCGGCGCGAAGAGCGGTTCGATGGGAGCGATCGGTGACGGTAAGATTTTCGTGACAAACCTCGAAAAGGTTGTCCGTATCCGCACCGGCGAACTAAACGACAGCGCTCTCTGATTGTGAGCATTAACAGGATAAGGCCGTCCTTCGGGGCGGCCTTTTTTATATGCTTTTTTTAAAATTTGCCTTCTGTGATATTTTATTCTACAATAAGGTATAGAAATAAAAAGAGTTTACTGAATGCCTACAATACTATTAATTCATGGATGGAGATTCTTTTCTATTCTAATGAGAAAAATGAACCTATTCATATTCATTGTGAAAAAGCGGAATCAGAATGCAAATTTTGGATCGATCAATCCGATTACGATATTCGTTTGGCGTATGAGTACAATCTAAGTCAGGCGGATAAAAACTTTTAAGAAGAATAATACTAGGTCATTTCGAATATATTGTCGCGGAATGGAACAAAGCGAAGAAGGCTTAATATGAAGAAACATCATGAAGTCGCAAATCTCGAATTCAGGGATTCCCATCTGATGATCGAGATCGACGGCGAGAGTTATGAAATCGATCTCTCAAAGCAATCGAAAAAGCTTGCAGAGTCCCCGGACGAGATTAAAAATAACTACACGGTTTCCCCCTCAGGTTACGGCATCCATTGGCCGGAAATCGACGAAGACTTATCGATAGACGGTTTACTCAAATCGGCGACGAAATGCATAAAAATCTCGTCATTAAATAAATAACTCTTCTAAAACCTGATCACCGGCACGACCAGAAGCTGAAACTCCGTCCATTCCGTATCCACAAGCGAATCCCGGCAAAATCCCGCTCGACAGGTTCGAGGACATTTACGGAAGGGTGTAAGGATTTTCTGAATGTCAGATGATTGCTGAAACTGTACAAATCTTATCTATTCGGATTCTGTCTTATGAAAAGCGTATCTGAAAAATTATTGTGTTCTTAATTTTACTAATTCTATGAATTTTTTACTAACTTCAGATGTAGTAAGTTCATCATTACTTTTTTCATTTTTAAGAAATCTGTAATCTAAACGAAATCCTTTAATTTTGTTTTCATAAGATAAAAATATATGCTTACTTATTCCATCACAATAAATTGTTACTCCATCATTAGCAAGTTTTTTATACTCCTCAGAGAGAACTTGAATATTACCTTTTAAAAATCTCTTATTATTAAAAGACGACTTATTATTACTCCACGATGTGTTAAAACTTTTCAATCTTGTGGATTTTCCAAGTGCAATTGTATCTTCAATATAAAAAGTTTCTTCTTTTCCGGGTCCTAGTTTTATTTTAGACTGGAAAACAGGGTTATCCTTAGCTTCATCAATTTCATGAATTACTATGTTATCAGCTTTAACTTTTCCGATATTCTTTATTATATATTGTGATTTAAGAATCAATTCACCAACTGTGTCAGTTACTTCTCTAAATTCCATTTCAGATATTACGAAATCTAGTTGAATTTGAATCTCATTTTCACTACAAAACCTTCTTTCCTCAATTTTAACAATTCTCTCATTCAATACATTCATCTTGTTAGTATATTTCATCATAAAAAATGCAAACGCTGCCGATGCAATGGTTGCAAGCATGATAAAAAAAGTCATCCAATCAAATCCACGATTTGCGGCAACTTCAACGACGATGTAGGGTATGTTAGTATTCCACATAGAATTATTCTATTACTAAGAAGAAAAAGAATCAAACATCTGTCAAGCGTTCGGCTGAAAAGCTATAAAGAATCCCTTTTCTTTCTCACAGGAGAAAGAAAGGGGAAAAGAACCCTTCGGCTACGCTCAGGGCAAGCGACAGGCCCGCCTTGATGCCACATTCACTTTCTTTCTGCCTGTGCAGAAAGAAAGTTCCAAAGAAAGACACACCGCGCATGATAAAGCTTGGGAGAAGAGCCTGGAAAATCCGGAAAAGGCATAACTCCTTCCTTCGGTCGTCGAACAAATGCCTTTTCGACGGATTTTCCCGGTAGTGAAACGCGCTTTAAAGCGCGCGGGAAACCTCAAAGATACGTAAATCCCAAACCCGGCATAGTGGCGTGGGAAAACAAAATCCCGCTCCTCGACATCCCTGTCAGCGCGGGACTTCTCACATCCTGTGAGTCGCAGCCAAAAAAATACAAAACATTAGGAAATAATGCCTTTTTCTTCCTTCCCTTCCCTATCTTATCCACGCCGCTTTACCGCATATAAATATCACTTTCATCACGAATGTCCATTCTCGCGAAACGTATAAAAACGCCGTTTGTTTGACGACCGCAGGGAGGAGTTTCAGCGTTTTCCGTTTCGCCTTGTATCAGTATTTATGCAAATAAACAGATGCGGTATCCGGCGGGGAGCTCTTTCTTTGCATACTTTCTTTCCAGCCGGAAAGAAAGTATGTTTCGTGTTCCGGCAGTCGAATCTGATATAGAATTCATCTTCTCAATCAACCCCATCCCTCAATAAAGAGTTAAAACCTGATCACCGGCACGACCAGAAGCTGAAACTCCGTCCATTCCGTATCCACAAGCGAACCCTGATACATCGGGGTGATATTCCAGATCACGCCGATCCCGATTCCCAGCACGAGCTTGCCGTCGGCGACCGGGAAGTTCTTCCCGTACATCACCATCGCTTTCAGGAAATTCCAGTCGTCAGCGGAGAACCAGATATACCCCTCGAGGAAGCAGTTATAGATGAAGCTGAATTCGTTGAGCTTTTTATCGAGATGGTCGCGTTTGATCCAGAAGTAGAAATAGGAATCGATCTCGGGGTGAAAATGCACCCGCGCGCCGAGCTTGTAGTTCCACGACATATCGGTGTCGGCGTTGATCCTTCCTCCCTTCAGCTTGAGTTCGATCTCGAGCCAGTCGTCGGGAATGAGGAGGTTCTTTTTGATATGGTGGCTCCCGTAGGAGATCAGGAAGCCGGAATAGGCGTTGCCGCCGTAGAGGTTCGTGATGATGACGTTGTTCCTGATCTCGATATCGATCTGCTTGGGTGTGGTGAAATTCACGACCTGTCCGAGAAAGAGCGAAATCGCGTAAGGCTCCTGGAAATAGGACGTGGTGAGCGATTCCACGAGGTTGAACCCGGGAAAGACCGTGCACGACTGATAAAACTCAGGCATCCACGCCCGTATGCCCGCGCCGAGAAGCGGTAACGGGTAGGCGCTCGCTTCCAGCACAAGGGTCTGGAACGAGAACAATGTCGAGAGCAGGTAGCCGTACACATGGCTCTCGTGCGCGAGCTCGAGCACCGGCACCGAGTCGCCGGACAACGGGATAATCCAGCCGAGCGGCATATAGTACGGGTCGAACTCGAGAAGAAGCTCGGTCTTCCCCATCTCCGCGCGGAATATCGTCGCCATCGGGCTCACGATACCCGGAAACCCCGCGAATAATATGATCAATAAGATGGAAAATCTTCGCATATTTACTCCCCCTATATTTTCGGAAAAGCTTGCTTAAATGTCAAATCTTACCTATATTATAGTAATAACATAGGATTAATAGCCATTCTTTCACACGGCACTGACTTTCCCTGTCCGCTCACAACAGGTATTGCGGAGCGGAAACAATCGGATAGGAGCAAGGTTTGGAGGTAAGATATGAAAATTCAAATGAAAATCAGGTTTCTCGGAATTTTGGCGGGCATGGTTGCGCTCACAGGGTGCGATATCGTTCCCGCACAAACTCCCGCTGACAGTAAAATCCTGATTGCGGCGGGCGGTAATCACAGTATTGTTCTCCTCGAGAACGGCGGCCTGATCGCCTCGGGCTATAACGACTCCGGCCAGCTCGGTAAGGGCGATTACGACGACACCAACAACTGGATTCAGACTCTCTCGGATGTCGTCCAGATCGCGGGCGGATACAACCACAGCCTCGCGCTGAAGAACGGCGGTACGCTCTGGGCGGCCGGACGGAACTTCCAGGGCCAGCTCGGTAAGAGCGACAATATGGACACCAACTACTGGGTTCAGACCCTTTCCGGCGTATCGCAAATCGCGGGCGGGTACTATCATAGCCTCGCATTGAAGACAGACGGGTCGCTTTGGGTGTCCGGATATAACTTCTACGGACAGCTCGGCAAGGGCGACTACATCGACACTAATAACTGGATCAGCGTACTTTCCGGTGTGGGCGGGATCGCGGCGGGTTACGCGCATAGCCTTGCTTTGAAGACCGACAGCGTCCTCTGGGCGACAGGATACAACTACTACGGTCAGCTCGGCAACAGTCAAAAAGTGAACGTCAGCAACTGGATCGCAGTCCTCTCCAATGTCGGCAAAGCCGCGGCCGGTTACGCGCATAGCCTCGCGCTGAAGACTGACGGTACACTTTGGGCGGCGGGGAACAATATCTACGGCCAGCTCGGTACCGGGGATATCGCCGACGTCAGCAACTGGGTTTTCGTGCTCTCGGATGTGAAGGAGATCGCCGCCGGGCGTTACCACAGCCTCGCGCTGAAAATAGACGGGTCGCTCTGGGCGACCGGGGAAAACGGCTACGGCCAGCTCGGTACTGGGGATACTACCGACCTCAGTAACTGGGTCAATGTGCTCTCGGGTGTCGTCCGGATCGCGGGCGGCGAGTTCCACAGCCTCGCCGTGAAATCCGACGGTTCTGTCTGGGCGGCGGGTTTTAACTTCTATGGTCAGTTCGGAAAGGGAAACAATTCCGACTCGAGCGTATGGATCAGGGTTTGGTGACAATTCCGATTCTATCGGGCTTTTTGATAAATTAAAGATATACTAGTGTTTTCTGTCATTGCTTCTACCGCGATACACCAACTTATTGAAGCGCGGTAGAAGCAGTTAGTGTAAAACTCTATTCAATAATGAGATAGATTGCTTCGGCTGTGGTTCGGCCTGCTCACCATGACAGCCTCGCAATAGCTAAATGAGTTTGTCAACACACCCTGCCGAAGAGGTTCTGTATAGTTGTATTGATCTATAGCGGTTACTCGTAGATACTGAACTTGTATGCCGAACCGGAACCGATCCCTTTATCGTCGTCCTGCGGCGCGCCCGCGACAAACACCGTAGCCCCGGGGTTGGAATCAAGAGTCTGCCCGAAATAGTTTGCATTGCCGCCGTCGTAGGCAAGGAACTTCTTCTCCGTCCATGTGCTCCCGTTCCAATAGAAGCGGTATATCGAACCGGAACTCGATCCCTTGTCGTCGTCGCCGTACGCTCCCGCGAAGAACGTGTTGCCGTCGGCGGAAACAGAGAGCGATCCCCCGAAATAGTCGTCCGCCGCGTCGTCGGCGGGCTTGATTTTATTATTCGTCAGCCACTCCGTGCCCGTCCAATGGAAACAATAGACCGATCCGGAGTTGTTTCCGTTGTCGTCGTCGCCGTAAGCCCCGGCAAACACCGTGTTCCCGTCGGCGGAAATTCCCACCGCCGCGCCGAAGTAATCGCTTGCCGCCCGGTCGTATGCTGTCAGTTTATTCGAATGCCATTCGTTTCCTATCTTGA
>MIBE01000032.1:77292-83434 GCA_001829415.1 Spirochaetes bacterium GWF1_51_8 | reverse complement strand
CCCCCGACGCCCCGTCGTACGCCGTAAACTTGTTCGTCGTCCACTGCGAGCCGTCGTAATGGAACAGATAGACCGCGCCCTTGAACCCGGCGGTACCGTATGCCGCCGCGAGGATAGAATTGCCGTCCGCCGAGATGACGACCTCCCTTCCTAAATAATCCTGAATCTGCGGACTAACCGCTTTAAGTATATTCGTCAGCCATTTTCCGCTGTCATAATGGAACCAGTACACCGCGCCGGAGTTCTCGGCGACACCGTCGTCGCCGTCCGCGCCTACCGCGAACGTGTACCCGTCGGCGGAAACAGCGACCGCCGTCCCGAAACTATCGCCCAACAGGCCGTCGTCCGCGAGGAACTTGTTCGTCAGCCACACGCTCCCGTTCCAATGCATCCAATACACGCTTCCGGCTTCCGAAGCAGTCTCGTTGTCGCGCCACGCCCCGGCAACAACCGTGTCGCCGTCGTCGGATACCGCGATACCGCACCCGAAGCTGTCGTTTGCCGCGCCGTCATACGCGACATATTTGTTTGTCAGTACCACACGGTAGATTACCTCGACCTGTGCGTCCCCGGTCATCCCGTTCGTGCTTTCCGCCACCGTGCGGATCGTATTCGTCCCGGGCAGGAGCGTGACCGTATTGCTCCAGTTCGGCAGGCCGAGCAGCGCGGCGTTCGTCGTCCCGCCGCAGATGATGACCACCGACTCAATCGCGGAGTTGGATACTACAGCCGTCCCTTTTATCATGATCGAAGGCTTGTTTGTCGAGAACCCGCCGGATGGAAACACAATGTTCACAACCGGCATATGGAAGAAGTAGACGATATGGACGGACACGACGGCGGACTTGCCGTTACTCGCCGCCGCGATCATGGTAAAGGTGTTCGTTCCGGGGGTCAATGTGCAGAGATTGCTCCATGTGTCTCCGCCTGTCAGGGCGTTATTCGTAGCTGCTCCGCTGACCACCTTCACGCCCGTGATCACTGAATTCGATACGGTCGCCGTACCCTTCAGCCAAACTTGCGGGATGTCGGTATGGAAGTAGTCGGACGGGGAAACGACCGTCAGCACGGGGGAAAACACGTCCGCGACAGATTCGGGCGGGGTGATAGTAACTACGGAAGGGCCGCAGCTATATAGAATTGCACAGGATAAAACCGTTATCGCAGTAAATATCGATGTCCATTTCGTTTTCATTACCTCGCCTCCTTTCTTCCAAAGATAGATTAACACCATTGTTTATTAAATGCAAACTTTTTCCGGAATAGCCCGGAAGTTATATGCTTTTTCCATATTACACAGGACAATCCGATGCATAAATATTATGCAGCCACTACCCGTTAGAGGGGTATTTTTACAGCATTCCCTTGACAATCGAAACGACATGAGGTATAATACCGGTTATCCGAGGTGGTGTATGACATACCTTATATTCCTGATCCTGTTTCCGCTTATTCCGGCGATTGTGCTTCTTCTTTTTAAAAGCTACGCGGTCAGAAGACTGACAGTCATCGCATCGTCGGTGATCGTTTCCGCCGCCGCGATTGTCACCGCGATCACATTCTTCGGCAAGCAGTCGTTCTACTTCGAAATTCCGTCCGGGGTTATCAATCAGGTGCTCTTCGGGATCGAAATGGCGGTGTCCGTCCTGCTCCTCATCCTTTCTATCCGCCGCAAGAAATTTATCGCAACCGGCTTGGTTATTATCCAGGCGGCGATGGCGGTCTATTTCGAGTTCTTCTCCGGGCATCATATCGAAGTATCGCTCAATCTCTATATCGATTACCTGTCTATCATCATGATGATTATTGTGGCGGTGATCGGGAGTCTCATCAATATCTACGCCTTAAGCTATATGAAGGAATACCACGTCCATCATAAAGAAGTCGCCGACCGGGGAAGATTTTTCTTCTTCCTGCTGTACCTGTTCATGTCGGCGATGTTCGGAATCATTTTCTCGAACAGTCTCGTGTGGATGTTCTTCGCATGGGAGATCACGACGCTTTGCTCGTTCTTCCTGATCGGTTACGCCCGGAACGAAGAATCGGTCAACAACTCGTTCCGCGCTCTCATCATGAACCTCTTGGGCGGAATCGCGTTCATGGGCGCGATCATCTACCTGAAATCGTCGTCCGGTATCCTCGAACTCGATAAGCTCCTCGCGTCGAAGGACGGGTTTGTGCTATTGCCCGCCGCGATGCTCTGCTTCGCGGGGATCACGAAGTCGGCTCAGCTGCCGTTCTCGTCATGGCTCCTCGGCGCAATGGTCGCCCCGACCCCGACATCGGCGCTCCTGCATTCGAGCACCATGGTGAAGGCCGGTGTCTTCCTGATTATCAAGCTCGCTCCGCTTATCACGGGAACGATCACCGGCAATATGGTCTCGTTAGTCGGGGGGATCACCTTCATCTTCGGCTCATGCATCGCCATCTCCCAGCAAAACGCTAAAAAAGTTCTCGCATATTCGACTATCGCGAACCTCGGTCTGATCGTGGCTTGCGCCGGACTCGGGACCTACGAAACGGTCTGGGCGGCGATATTCCTGATTATCTTCCACTCCGTGGCAAAGTCTCTGCTCTTCCTGACAGTCGGGACGGTCGAAATGAAACTTCACACGAAGGATATCGAACACATGGGCTCGCTCATCGTCAAGATGCCCCGAATCACCATCATGATGGTGGTGGGTATCTGCGGGATGTTCGTCGCGCCGTTCGGGATGCTGATCAGTAAAATGGCGGCTCTGCGGGCGTTCATCGACCTCAATAACTATATGGCTCCGATCATGATACTGTTCATCTCGTTCGGCGGAGCGGTCACTATCTTCTTCTGGGCGAAATGGCTCGGCAAAATCCTCTCGATCAACAACGCGCAGATGCACGAAAAGCTCAAGGAGCAAAAGGTCGCTTTACCGGAATGGATTTCCGAAGGTGCGCTCGCCGTCATGAACGCCGTCGTGTGTATCGTCTTCCCGATGATTTCCTATTTCGTGATCGAACCGTATGTCAAAAACATCTATGGGAAATCGTTCTCGATGGAAACGGGCAATATCATCATCATGCTGATCATGATCGGTATGATCATCCTCCTGCCGGTCATCCTCCTGCTCCTCCAGGGAAACAAACGGTACCGTTACCGCGATATCTATCTCAGCGGCCGTAATGTCACCTATAACCTGCGTTTCGACGGCTCGATCGGGACAAAAAAAGAACTTAAGCTGAACAACTACTATATGGAAAATATCTTCGGAGAAAAAAGGCTGTATTTGGCGGGCGCCATTCTGGGCATCGCCGTGAATATGGTCATGGTAGTGGGGTTACGCTGATGGAATCAATACTCTATGGCCTGATTTATATCGTACTCGCGCCGTTTGTCGGCGGGCTTCTCGCCGGGGTAGACCGGATCATCACCGCGCGTATGCAGAGACGTGTCGGGCCGCCCCTCCTCCAGCCGTTCTATGACGTACTCAAGCTCCTTCAGAAGAAGACCATCCAGACAAACCGATTTCAGGCCCCCTATGTCATCTGCCACCTGATCTTCATGGTATTCACGGGCTTCCTGTTCTTCGAGGGCAGCGACATCCTGCTGACATTTTTCGTGCTGGCGGTGTCGAGCATCTTTTTCATCCTCGCAGCCTATTCGTCGAAATCGCCGTTCAGCTTCCTCGGCGCGGAACGCGAACTCCTGCTGGTCATGGCATACGAGCCGATGGTTCTCATCACGCTCGTCGGTTTCTTCAAGATCACCGGCAGTTTCCATGTCTATCATATCATCGCTTCCGGCATCCCGATGATCGTGTATCTCCCCGGCATATTCCTCGGCTTCCTCTATATACTGACCATCAAGTTCCGCAAGTCGCCGTTCGATCTCTCCTACTCCCATCACGCGCACCAGGAGATAGTCAAGGGTATCACGACCGACATGACCGGGTCGACCCTCGCCATGATCGAAATCGCGCACTGGTACGAGAACGTCTTCCTTTTGGGCTTTATCTTTATGTTCTTCAGCTTCAATATCTGGATAGGGATCGGGGTGACGTTGGCGGTCTATTTCCTCGAAATCCTGATCGATAACGCGTTCGCCCGCGAGAAGTGGGAGTTTGTTCTCCGCACTTCGTGGATCGCGGCGTTTTTGCTGGGCGGCGGGAATCTCGTCCTGCTCTATATCTTTTATAGGTAAAACATATGTCATTTTTAAAGAATTCCCCATGGGTGATGCATTATAACGGGTCGAGCTGTAACGGCTGCGATATCGAGGTGCTCGCGTGTCTTACTCCGATGTACGATGTCGAGCGTTTCGGAATCATCAATACCGGCAACCCCAAGCACGCCGATATTCTCCTCGTCACGGGCTCGATCAACCACCAAGGGGTAGAGATAGTCCGGAACCTGTACAACCAGATGCCCGAACCGAAGGTTGTCGTCGCTCTCGGTGTCTGCGCGACATCGGGCGGCGTGTTCGCGCCGTGCTACAATGTCAAGGGCGGGGCGGATAAGGTCATCCCGGTTGATGTCTATGTTCCCGGATGCGCGGTGCGCCCGGAAGCGATCATCGACGGTATCGTCAAGGGGATCGGTGTACTCGAAGAGAAACGGAAGATAATGACCGAAACAAAAACCGAGGCGTAATATGAAAGGCACGATAGAAACAAAAGAAATCGCTCTCTCGGAGATTTTCCCCGCTTCACAGAAGATGAAGGACGACGGTTACCGCTTGGTGCAGATATGCTGTACCAGTCTCGCCGCCGGTTCTGTCGAGCACGCCAACGCCCTCGAAATGATCTATTCGTTCGATAAAGACCTCGACCTCGTCAACCTCAAGATCACTATCGGCGCGAACACGGAGATCGGGAGCATCTCGCCGATCTACCCCGCCGCCTACCTCTACGAGAACGAGGTGCACGACCTGTTCGGCGTGTCCATAAAGGATATGACGCTCGATTTCAAGGGCAACCTTTACAAGACGGCGATTCCCTGCCCGATGAACCCCGACTTCAAGCAGAGACTGCGTTATATCGTTACCGGTTTCGAGCGCGAATAAAAAGACTACGAGGAAACCATGATAAAACAGACGATTATCCCGTTCGGCCCCCAGCACCCGGTGCTCCCGGAGCCTCTCCAGCTCGACCTGATCCTCGAGGACGAAAAGGTCGTCCAGGCCATCCCGTCTATCGGGTATGTCCACCGCGGCCTCGAGACATTGGTCACCAAGCAGGAATACCAAGAGTTCGTCTATATCGCGGAAAGAATCTGCGGTATCTGCAGTTTCATTCACGGGATGGGATACTGTCAGGCGATAGAGGAGATCATGAAGGTCGAAGTCCCGGAGCGCGGGGTATTCCTGCGGACGATCTGGGCGGAACTTTCGCGTATCCATAGCCACCTGCTGTGGCTCGGCCTCGCGGCGGACGCGTTCGGCTTCGAGAACCTCTTCATGCAGGCGTGGCGTATCCGTGAGACGATCCTCGATATCTTCGAACGGACGACCGGCGGTCGCGTCATCTTCAGTGTCTGTAAGGTGGGCGGCGCGCGGAAGGATATCCCGGGCAACATCCTCGCGGGGATCGGGACGACGCTTGAAAATGTCAGAAAAGAGGTCGTTTCTATCGCGAAGATTTTCCTGAACGATAACTCGGTCAAACATAGAACCGCCGGTGTGGGCGTGCTGTCCGAACAGGACGCGAAAGACCTCGGGGCGGTGGGGCCTGTCCTGCGCGCGAGCGGCGTTTCCTCAGATACCCGTCTGCGCGGATACGCGGCCTATCCTCATGCCGAGTTCGATGTCATCACGCATACGGACGGGGACTGTTACGCGCGCTGTGCGGTCAGAATAGGCGAAATCTACCAGTCGATCGATATCATCCATCAGCTTATCCCCAAGACGCCGGAAGGCGCGGTCGACGTGAAGGTGATCGGCGCTCCGCGGGGCGAGAGCTATATGCGCCTCGAACAGCCGCGCGGCGAAGTCCTTTACTATGTCAAGGCTAACGGGACGAGACTGCTCGACCGGTTCCGTGTCCGCACCCCTACTTTCGCGAACATACCGCCGCTTGTGCAGATGCTCCAGGGCTGTGATGTCGCGGACGTGCCGAACATCCTGCTGACGATTGACCCTTGTATCAGTTGTACGGAGAGGTAGCTATGGGAT
>MIBE01000032.1:36774-77275 GCA_001829415.1 Spirochaetes bacterium GWF1_51_8 | reverse complement strand
CGCCCGCGAAGAGCTTCCCGCACACGCGCGGAAAACTCACTATCGAGTTCGAGAAATGCATCCTCTGCGGTATCTGTATGAAGAAGTGCCCGTCGTATGCCATCGATGTCGATAAAACCGAAAAGACATGGAGACTCGACCGGATCAAATGTATCTCGTGCGGAAGCTGTACCGACTGGTGCCCGAAAAAGTGCCTGCATCTTCAGAACGCCTATACCGAGTCGAACTCCGTAAGAGAAACATTCGTCGAGTCGCACAAAGGTGCATGAGTACCCGGCGGTCGAGCAGATCGTGAAGATCGCGCTCAAGACCGCGGAAGAGCATCAGGCTCTCGGCGTTCTCAAGGTCGGCATCGCTATCGGCGAACTGTCCGGTTTCGCCGAGGAGTCCCTCACCTTCTACTACGATATCCTGAAAAAAGACCACCCGAAATTGCAGAATTCCGAACTTATTGTCAGATATATCAAGCCCGTCCTGCGTTGCGCCTTGTGCGGAAGCGAGTACGAGCGCGACGGCCGTTCGTACACATGCCCGAAGTGCGGGGGGAAGAGCGCGCCGACTAAAACGGGAACCGAGTTCTATATCGAGAATATCGAGATCGAGAACGAGGAATAGCTTTTTACCCGCAGAGCAATCGAAATAAGGAGACCGCGATGGAAAAAGAGGTGATCGACCTCAAGATCGATATCTACGAAGAGAACCAGAAGATCGGAGAAGAAATCCGAAAGGAACTCACCGCGCGGAATATCCTGTCGGTCAATATCCTCGGGAGCGCGGGAGCCGGGAAGACTTCCGTCCTGGTCCGCCTGATCGAACGGTTGAAAGGGATTCCGGTCACCGTAATCGAGGGCGACCTCGAGACAGATATCGACACCCGTAAACTCCAGTCCCTCGGGATCGACGCCTACCAGATCAACACAAACGGCATCTGCCACCTCGATTCGCCTATGATCCGCGCGATCCTCGGTAAAAAAGAAATCGCCCCCGGCACCATCCTGTTCGTGGAGAATATCGGCAACCTCGTCTGCCCGGCGGAATTCGATATCGGCGAGCATCTCAGGATCGTGGTGAGTTCCGTGCCCGAGGGAAGCGACAAGCCCTATAAGTACCCGATCATCTTCCAGCACGCGTCGGCGATTGTATTGAACAAGTCCGACCTCATGCCGTACATCGACTTCGACGAGACCTATTTCCGCGAGGGGGTCGGGGTGATGAACCCGTCCGCCCCGGTGTTCGACGTCTGCGCGAAGGACGGCACGGGTTTCGACATGTTGGCCGAATGGCTTACCGGCGAAAAGGCCAAATTCAAACAAAAATAATTCCCCCCAATTCAAATCGCTACTTGAGATAATTCCGAAACCGGTATATATTATTCTGAACCGATGACAGATAAAATCGGTTTAATGGAGCGGTGTATGAATCGAATTTTTAAAGTATTCATCGTCCTTTCTTCAATGTTTTTCATATCGTGCGATATCCTTTTTCCGCCTACGCCGCCCGCGCCCACGCCTCCGAAGATTCTCGATACTATCGGGAGCGTTTCCGCGGGAACATCCGGCTATATCAAAGGATGCAACTATCTGACGCTATTCAACTCTATGCTTTGTTTTCTCGGTAACAACGGTTCGAAGGATATCCTTTATTCTTCGGACGGCAGCAGTATTTTCGATGTTTCGTCGGGTTCATCGGATTACTCGAACAACTTCGAGTACCCCGCGGTATATAACTCCAGGGTTTATTTTCAGGGCTATAACGGATCGAGCTATAAAATCTATGAATTCGACGGTCTTCTGATTAAGAATGTTTCACCGGGAACATCCAGTTACTTGGCGTACTTCAGATGGGAAAGCATTGTCTATAATTCAAAACTCTATTTCCAGGGTCATAACACCAGTGCGGCTTACAAGATGTTTGAAATGGGAAATTCTCTGAGTGATATCGATGCGGGCACTTCGGATTACCAGACTAGTTTTGCTTGTCCCGTCATCTACAATTCCAAGCTCTATTTTCAGGGAAATAACGGTGTGAGCGATAAGATATATGAATTCGACGGAGCACAGATAAAAAACGTGTCTCAGGGTTCCTCGGACTACCTGACTCACTTCGGGGCCGGGGTGGTTTACAACTCGAAACTGTACTTTTATGGCCGCGACGGCGGTACTGAAAAAATCTACGAGTTCAACGGTTCCTCGGT
Organism: Spirochaetes bacterium GWF1_51_8; assembly: GCA_001829415.1. Taxonomy (GTDB): domain Bacteria; phylum Spirochaetota; class Brevinematia; order Brevinematales; family GWF1-51-8; genus GWF1-51-8. The sequence goes on along the minus strand of MIBE01000032.1, from coordinate 75,081 downwards.
CGCGAACGTATCCGCCGGAACATCCGGATATACTTCGTCGTTCCTCAGGGGAATAGTCTGTCAAAATAAGCTCTACTTCCTTGGCAACGCGGGCGGACCGGATATAGTCATGATGTTCGACGGCACCAATATTAACACCGTTTCGGCAGGGACTTCCGGGTATCTGAGTTCGTTCGAATCTCCCGTTGTCTTTAACTCGAAACTTTATTTTCAAGGTAACTCCGCGGCAGGATATAAAATGTTCGTAATAGACGGCAACGAGATAAAGTCAGTTTCGAGCGGAGGGTCGGACTATAATACACTTTTCCAATCCCCGATTGTGTATAACGACCGTCTTTACTTCGACGCTTCTGACGGCAGTTACCAGAAGGCTTATATGTACGACGGTGCAGAGATTAGAAACATTAATGTCGAAGCGGGTTCGGATTACACCATGGGATTCATGACGCCGGTTGTCTTCAATTCCCGGATTTACTTCATCGGAAAATTCGGCGCGGGTTTTAACGATTATAAAGTATACGTCCTGAAATAAAAAATAGGGCTGTCTTAAAAAGTTACATTAGGGAATATTTGTCATTGCGAACGAATTCGAAAAATTCGTGAAGCAATCTGTATTATTTACTGATAAACAGTTAAACAGACTGCTTTGGTGCGTTGCGTCTCGCAGTGACAGACTTTTCCGCAATTTGTATTCTTTTGAGACAGCCCCTTATTTTATTAGAACATCCTGATCCGCGTGAACACCCCGTAATGATCCGAAACTAAGCCGATCACCGAGGGAGTGAACACAATCTGCGAACAGACCGGCTGGAACATATCGTTCGTCTTGAAGAAGATATAGTCGATCCGTCCGGGATACGTGCCTCCCACCGTGAAATGTTCGGCGAGCGCAGGTTTGTTGTTCGCCGTCGGGTTGACCGCGAAATAGGTATCGATATACTGCCCGTTGCTGACCATAGTCAGGTACCCCTGATTCCACGGCGCATCGTCAGTGGGATTGCAGTTGTAGTCGCCGCAGACTATCGAGAGCACGGGGCTGCCCACGGCCGCTTCCTTCTGGTCGACAAGCGTTTTCATATCGATGATCGAAAGGTTGTGGTTGTTGTCGCTTACGGATGTTTTCCAGTAGAGATGGGTCGAGAAGAAATTGACCTTACCGAAACCGCCGATCACGATCTCTGAATAGATCACTTTTCTCGAAGCGATACTGTTGACCGAAGTATCGGCTGTGATATACTTATTGGTCGTCGAGAGGATCGGGTATTTCGAGACGCACGCGATCCCTTCTTCCCATACACTCCACCCGTAATGCGCCCAATCCCAGACATAGTAATAATCCAGCCCGTAGTATTCCTTCAGGCGTTTTGTCACGATATATGCCATATTATCCACACGAATCTTCCCGGTTAGGAACGCGCTGTTGTTTTTCTGGGCGCATTCCTGGAACGCGATCAGGTCGACATCCAGCTTCGCGATCAGATCGACGATCATATCGAACTTCGCGTCCTGTCCGCTCTCCTGGTAAGTGTGCATATTGAGCGTCAGGATCACCAGCTCGTTCGTCGGCTTGGAATAGGACGCAGGGTCGTAGGAATACTTGAGCGTATCCACAACCGTTATATTCGTCGTATTGGGATCGGCGTTCGGCAGGTCGGCCTTCGTATAACCCGGATAAAAATCGCCGGCAGTTTCACCGTTCGCGTTCTGCGCGACTACCCGGTAGTAGTTGGTCGTACCCGCGTTAAGTCCCTGATGGAGATAAGACAGAGACGTTGTGTTGGTAAGAAGGTAGGGATTACCGGTGCCGTTGGTGGAGACATAGAGCGAGTAACCGGTCACCCCGGCGAGCGCGCCCCACTTGATATAGATACAGTTCGTGACAATACCGCTTTTTGTCAGGAGGACTGCTTTATCGGGAAGAACCGGCGCTTCGATATTCGCGGCACATCCGGCCATAACCGCTATAAACGCTATGATTGCTTTTTTCATATACCCTCCTTCCGCTTCTGAACAATTTACAATCCTATTTATTTTATACCCCAGTGAAGGATTATGCAAGTATCGGCTCAAAAAAGAAGCCCCGTTCGGAGTGAGCGGGGCTTTCGTATCTTTTCAGTAAATTTAGAGCTTGATGTTGTCCAAAAGGAACTTCTGGGCCGCGGCGACAGACTTGCCGGATTCGAACTGGAAGCCGAGGTCTTTCAACGTGAACTCCATCGCCTGGAGCTGGATAATCACATCGGTCTTGTCCATATAACCGAGACTCCCGAGGCGGAAAATCTTCCCGGCCATCGAACCCTGTCCGCCCGCGATAGTCACGCCGTACTTGTTCTGCATGATATCTGGTATCTTCTTGCCTTCGACACCGTCGGGCACACGGACCGCGGTAACAGCATCGGACGGGCGAACGTTAGGGACGTCGGCGAAAAGCTTGAGCCCTATCGCCTGCACACCCACACGGATCGCTTCCGCGATTATATAGTGGCGCTTGATCACGTTATCGATCCCTTCGCTCACCATCATCTTCAATGCCATATTGAGGCCGATAATGATAGTCACCGCGGGAGTCCATGAGGTCGTATTCTTTTCGTTTGACTTGATTTCGCCCGCGAGGTCGAAGTAGTACTTCGGCAGGTTCGAGGTCTCCATCATCTTGCGCGCCTTCTCCGATGCGGCGAGGAACGCGAGTCCCGGCGGGATCATGAACGACTTCTGGGAACCGGCCACCGCTACGTCTATTCCCCATGCGTCCATTTCGAGTTCCATACATCCGGCTGCGGTGATCGCGTCGACAACAAAAATCGCGTCGGTCTTACGGACAACTTCCGCGATACCCTTGATATCGAACGCCACGGCTGTGGACGTTTCGCTGTATTCGGAATAAACCGCTTTCACGCCGGGATTGGCCTTTAGGGCTTCCGCGACCGCCGCGGGTTTGACATCCTTACCGTACTCGGCCTTCAGCTCGATTACTTCGACACCGTAGGCTGTGCCTATTTCGGCAAAACGTTCGCCGAACTTACCGGCCGAAACTACGATCGCTTTATCGCCTTTCGAAAGGAAATTCGTAATTGAGGCTTCCATCGCTCCCGTACCCGACGAGGTAAAGGTGACAACGGGGTTCTGGGTCTTGAAGACCTGCTTTAACAACTGGGCGTTCTCGGCGATAATCGCGTCGAACTGGGGAGTCCTGTGATGAATAAGGGGCTTAGCCATCTCATTCAGGATTTCCGCTGGAACCGCCGTGGGTCCCGGAGCGCATAAAAACTTCTTCACGATCATAAGTTTCCTCCGCGTCTGTATTGACCGATAGTATCGGCACGCATAGTAAATTTTATCCTATGGTTAGGATTCTGTCAAATTTATCCGTCAAGTTTATTATTTCACAAGCTCCGATCAATACTTATAGTCCTTGATCGCTTCCAGCAATTCAAGCCGGTTTTTAATATCCATTTTATGATAGATATTCCTGACATGCGTCTTCACCGTGAATTCGGAGATGAACAATTTTTCGCCGATCTCGCGGTTGGACAACCCCGCTATCAGGTGCCTGATAATCTCCACTTCGCGGTCGCTTAACGGAAACTTTTCGGTCAGCACCGGTGTCGCGAGCGCCGTACCCGGGTATTCCAACGACTTGACCGTAAAAAAGCTGAAACCATAGATAATCATCGCGATATTCATGAAAATAAACAGGACCGGAAACGGCAGGCTGAATCCCAGTGAAGGATTGGATATCGAAAAAAAGCGCCCGGTAATCTCGAGAAAATAATAATAGCCCATCCCGAGCGGCCCGATAACCATGAACATATTCGCCATCCTCCGCATCCGTTTATCTTCCGCCAATTTCCTCTTCCGCAGGACATGCAGGAAAGTCATCAGGAACAATCCGAGGAGAATGAAGTTATAGACATAGTAACCCCAGAGCGGGGTGCGGGTTTCGGGGATTTCGAATATCTTGCTGAATATCAGTATCGTACAGAAGACAAAGGAATGGATTACAAGAAACCATTTCGCATAATGGATTTTCCTTTTTATTATGAACTGAAAGAAAAGATAGCTGATGGACATAGTGGCCGAGAGAAGCAGATACATCATGCGTTTTATCACATAGATATAGCTGTTGTCGGGAATTAAACCGAACCGCGCGCCGTCACGGTAAATAAGGACAGCGATGATATTTATAATCAGGATGAACTGAAGGGTTATAAAAAAGACCAATTCAGTAATTTTGAACTTCACGCAAACGTAGATAGACAATATCAATACCATGAAGCCTAGTACGACGGCTATGAGATTGACTGCCAGGATCAAATTCTGCATTTTGTTTTCCGATTTGATTTCATAGTATTATACAGAAAAAGCCTGAAAATTGTAAGTAAATCCTCGGCAAATTGTTCCATTTTTCATCAAAACATACTAAAATGAAGCGAAGAAAGGAGGTGACCGATATGGCTAAAACCATGATTTCCGAAGAGTTCATGTCCCCCGAGGAGATCGAGATGCTCATACGGGCGGCGAGGATCGCATCCTCCCCATTTTCGAAAATTCTCTTCTTCGCTTTATCCCTGATCGGCACGGCGGCCGCGATTATCGGGATGATTATTAACGATACCCGGATGATCATGATCGGTATTCTCTGGATGGTCATTTTTATCGGCCTCATCTTTATCGTGCACTGGACCGGTAAGGACTACAAGCTCGATCTTGCCGAACACAGAAAGGTGATCGTGAATTCCATAGTGGAAGAACGGATCATCGAGAAGGTAATAAAAAACAACAGCGCTTCCATCGTCTACAGGCTGAGGATAAAGGAAATCAATTTCGAGGTCTCGCGGGAAACTTACGAACGGTTCGATAAGGGCGACACGGTCACCGTCCATTACACCAAGCACGCCCGCGTCCTCCTCCTACTGAAGAGCCGTTAGCGCGGGACGTCTGTAAAACAGCGGTTGTTGTTGTTATTCATTTACGAGCATAATATTGTCTTTCATGAAAGGGGGCATATATGAAAAAAGGGATAGTGTTACTTCTTCTCTGGATTGCCGTTCCTCTCTACTCGGAATACTTTTATATCAAGGATTACCGTGTCGATATCCAAATCGGATATGACGGCGTACTCGACATCGAGGAGAAAATCCTCGTGCATTTTACCGAGCCGCGTCACGGGATCCTTCGTTTTATCCCGTTGCTGGAATATGGAAAACCCGAGATATTTATCAGCGGCCTGCATACTGTCGAGCATATCTGCCTTGAGTATGCCGAAATGCTCATCGATGAAAAAGCGAGAATAAACGCCGGGTTCGACGGCATGAATATCCCGGAAGACTTCGCGGTCGCGTTCGGGAAACCGGTGAAGTACGCTATCCTCAACCAGAATCTCAGGATCGGTTCGCTGTTCACCGAGGCCGACGGCGACCACGAGTACGTCATCCGTTATCAGGTCTATCACGCGGTGACCGGTCATACCAATTTTATCCAGCTCTACTGGAACATCATAGGCACCGAGTGGAAGACCGAGATCAAGAAGGCGTCGTTTACAATTACCCTTCCGCCGGGAGTTAATATAACCCCGGAGAACATCTCTATCAATACCGGATATAAAGGTGAGAAGGGCAAAAACGCCAAAATCAGTATCCTGTCTAATGTGATCTCCGGAAAGACATTGAAAACGCTCTATGCTAACCAGGGCCTCACTATTATGATGAAGTTTTCCACCAATTCCTTCGCCCCGGTGCGCGCGAATATACTCACTCTGATCGACTCATGGCTGACTTCCGTGATTTCCGTGAAAACGGATTCATACTACTGGTTTATCATGCCGGGATCAATCCTTCTCGTCGTCTTTTTGCTCTGGTTTATTTTCGGGCGCGACAGGGTAGGAGTATTAACAACCGAATTCTTTCCGCCAAAATCCATGAATCCCGCGGAGGCCGGGATGCTGATTAACGATAAAATGGACCCGCACGATATCCTGTCTCTCATCTATTACTGGGCAGTCAAGAAAAAGCTGAAAATCGAGAAACAGAAGGACGGATTTTACCTGAGAAAGCTCGCTTCGCTCGACAGTCAAAATCTGTACGAGACCGAGCTTTTCGGTCACATTTTCTACAGCGGGAATTATGTGGGCGTAAAAGAAATGGGGGAACAGGTCGGCAATGTTATGTACTATGTCAGGGATTCGTTGAAAGAAACGGTCAAGACTAAAAAGTACTACACCCCCGGGATGAGAAAGCTCTCGATATTATTCGGCGGGTTGTGGAAATTGCTTTTCTGGGGCACTTTCGTACTCTTTTTATTCGATATCGAATTCCGCTTTGTTGTAAGATTCCCCACCCTGATGCCGTATGTCTGGATTCTGCAGGCCGCTCTTTTTATCGCGAGCTTCGTTTTTCTGTTTTTCAGCAGTAAGGTTCATATATTCACCCTGTTTCTCAAATTTATTTATCCCCTCATCTTCACCCTGCTGATCGTATCCGCCGCCCCGGGAATCTCGGTTTTCTTCGGATCGTTTATTACAATGCCGCTGATGCTGTCATTCTTCCTGAGCGCCTTCGTTTTCAGGTCGTTCAGGTATATCATCATGAGAAAGACCGATATCGGTATGAAATGGTTCCGGCGGGTCAAGGGTTTCGCGGAATTTATCGCCCGGGCGGAAAAGGACCAGTTGAAACGGCTTGTAGACGAACGGATCGACTACTTCGAGATGACTCTCCCTTACGCCATCGCGTTCGGAATGGCGAAGGAGTGGATCGCAAAGTTCAAGGGGATTCAGCTTTCCATGCCGTCATGGCTGACCGGCTCGGGGGTGACAAAGGATTACGATATCGATATGTTCCAAAGAGACATGGAGAACTCGTGGCGGGACTTGAGAAAGAGTTATACCGAGAGTTCGCCGACAGGAACAGGTGACTCATCCTCGTCCGACTCCTCGTGGAGTTCGGGGAGCAGTTCCGGCGGCAGTTCGAGCAGCGATTCCGGCGGGAGTTCGGGCGGAGGTTCGGGAGGCGGAGGCGGGTCGAGCTGGTAACTCATTCTCCGCCGGTCAAGTTACGCAGCACTTCCTTTACATACGGGCTCTCGAACTCGTCGGCGAGGATGTCCATACAGTAGACGTTCAAGGCTTTCTGCCCGAAATAGGTCTCCTCTCGCTGGACCGCGCTTAGCTTGAACCCGGTCTTTTCGTATGCACGGATGCCGCGTTTATTGAACGCTTTTACCTGAAGCCGGACGGTTTCGAGGTTCAGGATATTGAAGCCGTAATCGAGGATGAGACAGGTCGCCTCGGTGCCGTAACCCTTGCCCCAGTAGTCTTTTTCGCCAATCACGATTCCGAATACGGCGCTACGGCTCACCCAGTCGATATCGTGCAGGCGGCAGATTCCGATATATTCGTCCGTCGCAAGGTCGACAATAGCGAATTCGCAGTCCATCCGTGAAAGCGAACCTTCCATCCGTTCTCGGATTTTCAGTTCATTTGGCGCGACCAGGATGCTCATATTCATCGACGTCTCGACGTCGTTCAGCCATTTCGCGGAATGGGACGAATCGTCCGGGTCGCGGGGGGAGAGATAGCACTTTTTCCCCACGAGCTTCTTATAGTACGGCACGTTCTATTCCTTGATAAAATTCTTCACATAGCCGCTTTCGTACTCGTCGGCGAGAATATCCATTAGGATAAAGTCGTAACGCTTCCCGGCGATTTGGAACGCCTTCCGCCATCGCCCGATCTGCTTGAATCCTGCCTTCTCGTACGCGCGCACGGCGCGCTTGTTGAATTCCATCACCTTCAGGAATATGTTGTGGAGATTGATGATATTGAAGCCGAAGTCGAGGATGAGGCGGGTCGCTTCTTCGCCGTAGCCCTTGTTCCAGTACTCTTTTTCGCCGATCAGGATACCGAATTCCGCATGACGCCCGACCCACCCGATATCGTGAAGGCCGCAGTTCCCGATCAGCTTGTCGGTCGCGAGATCGATGATCGCGAAGATGGGATTGCCGTCCTTCAGGTTCTTCTCGAGAAACTCGCGCTCGCTGAGCAAATTGATATTCATCTGGGTTTTCAGGTTGACCGCCACCTCGAGATCGCTGAACCACCCGACATACTTCGGCGCGTCCTCCGGGTTCATCGGCGAAAGGTAGCACTTTTTTCCGACAAGTCTTTTAAAATAAGGCATCGTCTCCTCCTCGAAAGGAAGATTATATCGGTTTTCGGAATAAATCGCAAGCGACTCCCATGGATGGGAGAAGCCCCGTGACGGCATGGACGCCGAAGAGCGGGGCTTGTCCCGCCCCCAAGGCTTCGCCTTGAGGACAAGCGAGGCCGACTATTTATCGATAAGGATAACCGCCGAACGGGGCTTGATCCTGATCCCGTTGGTGGGCAGCACACGCTCGTTACCGAACGACGCGAAGCCCGGACGGCTGAAAGTGTCGATCGCGAGGTGCCACTTTTTCCCGCGCACCGGAGCCGGTAGAATGAAGAGCTGTTCGTCCCAATGCGAGTTGAACGCGATATAGATATCGTTATCGGGCTCGCTCGCCCCGGTCTCATGCGTCGCGCCGTCGAGCATAAACGCGAGCACACGGGACTCATGGCTCCAGTCGGGGTCGCCCGGACGGAGGCCGTGCCAACTGATATCCGGGAGTTCGTTGCCGGCGAGATCGAGGCCGGTGAAGAAATGCTCGCGCCTGAGCGCCGGATGCTTCTTGCGGAAACGGATCATGAAACGGGTGAATTCGAAGAGTTCCTTGTTATCCTGTTTCAAGCCCCAGTCGATCCAGTTCAATTCGTTATCGTGACAGTATGTGTTGTTGTTGCCCTTTTTGGAGAAGCCGATCTCGTCGCCGCCCAAAAGCATCGGAGTGCCCTGGCTGACCATGAGCATCAGCATAAAGTTCTTCATCTGGCGAAGCCGAAGCTCGCCGATCGCCGGATCGCCGGTCGGGCCTTCCGCGCCGCAGTTCCAGCTCAGGTTCTGGTTTTCGCCGTCGCCGTTGCCTTCCCCGTTCCGCTCGTTATGCTTCTCGTTGTAGGTCACCAAGTCGCTCAGCGTAAACCCGTCGTGCGCCGTGATAAAATTGATGCTGTGATAGGGATTACCCTTCCGCTGTTCGAAGAGGTCTGCGCTTCCGGAAAGGCGTTTCGCGATGTCGGGCACGACACCGGGATCGCCCTTGATGAACGAACGGGAGGTGTCGCGGAACTTGCCGTTCCATTCCGCCCAGCCGAACGGAAACCCGCCGACAGTATAAAGCCCGGCGGCGTCCCAGCCCTCCGCGATGATCTTCGCAGTGGAAAGGATGGGGTCGCGGCTGATCTCGGTAAGGATCGAGTAGTTCGGCATCCAGTTCCCGTGCTCGTCACGGCCCAGTATCGCCGCGAGGTCGAAACGGAATCCGTCCACATGCATATCGACCACCCAGTAACGCAGTGAATCGAGGATGAGCCGCTTCACGACCGGATGGTTGCAGTTCAGGGTGTTTCCGCACCCGGAATAGTTATGGTAGTAACGCCCGTGATCGAGCATATAATAAACCCTGTTATCGAGGCCGCGGAAGCTCAATGTCGGCCCATACTCGTTACCCTCGCCCGTGTGGTTGTACACCACGTCGATAATCAGTTCGATCCCGGCCTGATGGAGCGCCTTGACCATCTCCTTAAACTCGCGGACAGCGGTGATCCCCACCCTGTCCGAGGCGTACCACGAGCACGGCGCGAAGAACGCGAGTGTCGAATAGCCCCAGTAATTCTTGAGCGGTTCGCCGGTCACCGGATCGGTATGGAAATTCTCGAGTTCGTTAAAATGCTGTACCGGGAGAAGTTCGAGAGTTGTGATCCCGAGGTCCCTGAGGTACGGGATCATATCGATCACCCCAAGGTAAGTACCGGGATGCTTCACGCCGGAACTGTCGTGACGTGTCAGCGAACGGACATGGGTTTCGTAGATGATCGTATCGTTCATCGGTATCTGGAGCGGTTTATCGTCGTCCCAGTCGAACGAGGACTCGTCTACCACCATACTTTTCGCTTTGATATTGATATTCTTCTCGGCGCTGAACGACAGGTCGCCCTCGGGGGAACTTCTGTCATAGCCGTATGCCGATGTCTCGTTCCAGTAGTATTCGCCGCCGATAGCGGTGGTGTATGGGTCGATCAGCAGTTTGTTGGCGTTAAACCTATGGCCATCGAGCGGCTTATACGGCCCGTCGACCATGTAGCCGTAATACTGGCCGTCGATGATATCGTGCACGAAGATATGCCAGACGTCGCCGGTTTTGTTCCTGCGCGGGTCGAGGGTGATGGTATGAGTGGGTTTCAGGGCAGTGTGACTGTTGAATAAGAGGAGGGTCACCCCGGAAGCGTGACGCGAGAATAACGCGAAATTACAGCCGTTAGCCGTGACGGTCGCGCCGAGAAGATACGGATTGCCCGCCTCGGTGTTCATCCCGTCGATTTCAAAGGTTTTAGCCATATTGATTCCTTATCCCGAATAATCAAAGTATCTCAGTCCACGATTCATCGAACAGATGAGCGCAATCCGGCGCATATCCGGTCGTAAAGATTTTTAAATAGGAGAAGTAATTATTGATTGGAGAAGGGCCCCGGAAGGCCCTTCTTTATTTGGTTAAAGTTCTAATCCGATACCGACGCTGTATTTATACTCATAAAGCCAATACTGGTTGATACCGCCCGCGATATCCGCGACAGTGTTCGGTTTCGGCGTCAGGTTGTACCCGAAACTCACCTGCGGGGCAATAATCAGTCCGAAGATATTGATATCGAGACCGGCGGCCGCCAGAAGATAGAAATCGTTCATATCGCCGAACGAGCCGAGATCGTCTACCCCGTCGCCGTTATAGTCCCATGTCAGCATTTGCCTGTAACCCACACCCGCGCCGACCCAGAGATACCCGAGGCCGATATAGAGCGGGAGCTTGCCGAGCAGGTCTACCGATACCGTCGATGCGCCCGCATTCATGTGAACCGCCGGCACAGTGATCGCTTCTTCGCCGCTCAGGATCGTGCGTTTGACATTAAGCATTGGCCCCATCATCATATTGTATCCGATATCGATACGGAAATAGAGTGCGTCGAAGAACAATCCCGCGTAGATATCGTTAAAAAGAAACTCTTCGCTATTATAGTTCTTATCGTTAGGGCCGATCTTGTTCCCCATCGTGTACGGGTCTAATCCGCCCTTCACCCCGAAGATCATGTCCTTCGGATACATCATCCCCGCCGAAATCATGAGTAGGAATAATACGGTAACTTTCTTCATACAGTCCTCCAAAAAGGTTGATATATATTATGCAGTGATTCATAAAAAAATCAATACAAATTTCGATTTAGCGCACGGAGAAAACCCCATAAATACTTTATCACGGAGATGCGAATAATTCAAACAAAAATGAAATATTTTCATTCGCGCCGGACAGAGTGCTCAGCCGCAGAGCTCGAAAAGATAGAACCCGTACGGCCCGAGGGCGAGCTGGTAGGGAAGTTCGCCGATCGGCGGGAACTCCGCGCCGCCGAACACTTCCACCGGACGGCATCCGGCGAATTCGCTCAAATCGATATTGAGAGGCTGAGAACTCGACGCCATATTGAATACGCAGAGCATCCGTTCGCCATCGTATTCGACGAAATAGGAAAGAATCTTTTTGTTCTCGGCGAAGATGAACCTGAGCTTGCCGTTCGAGAATGACGGAAAGAGCCGCCTCAGATGGATCAGGCGCTTCATCCAGTTCAGGATGGAGCTCGGGATCAATTCCTCGACCTGTACGTTCGCCGAGGTATAGCTGAAATCGGGATCTGTGATCACCGGCGCGTAGAGCTTGGACGGGTTGCATGACGAGAAACCGGCGTTCCGGTTGTCATCCCAATGCATCGGTGTACGGACACCGTCACGGTCGCCCATATAAATGTTGTCGCCCATCCCGATCTCGTCGCCGTAGTAGATAACAGGCGAACCCGGGATGGTGAACAGGACCGCGTTCAGCAGCTGTACTTTCCCGATATCCTTTTCCAGTAACGGATAAAGCCTTCTGCGTATCCCGGAGTAGAGCTTCATCTGCGGGTCTTTCGCGTATTCCTTGAACATATAGTCGCGTTCCTCGTCCGTGCACATCGCGAGGGTCAGTTCGTCGTGGTTTCTCAGGAACATCGCCCATTGGCAATTCTCGGGGAGTTCCGGTGTGCGCCGGATGATATCGACCACGGGGCCGTGGTGCTCCTGCCTGATCGCCATGAAGAGGCGCGGCATTAGCGGGAAATTAAACGCCATGTGCAGTTCGTCGCCGTCGCCGAAATATTGCCTGAGGTCTTCCGGCCATTGGTTCGCCTCGGCGATCAATACCGCGTCGGGGTAACTCTCGTCGATCAGCCGCCGGATCGTTTTCAGGAACTCGTGTGTCTCGGGCAGCCCTTCGCATAACGTCCCTTCGCGTTCGTAAAGGTACGGGACGGCGTCCATCCGGAATCCGTCCAACCCTTTATCGAGCCAGAACCGCACTATGCCGAGCATCTCCTCGCGTACCTTCGGGTTATCGTAGTTCAAGTCGGGCTGGTGGGTGAAGAAACGGTGCCAGTAGTACTTTCCGCATTCATGGCACCACGCCCAATTGGATGTCTCGGATTTTTGGAAGATAATAGGTACGTTCGCATATTTATCCGGGTTGTCCGACCAGACGAAGTAATCGTGATAAGGCGATGAAGGTCCCTTTTTCGCTTCGAGAAACCACGGGTGGGTATTTGAGGTGTGGTTGAGCACGAGATCGGCGATCACCCTGATCCCGAGCATGTGCGCCTTATCGAGAAAAAGCTGAAAATCGGTCAATGTCCCGAACTCGGGGTTGATCGATTTGAAATCCATGATGTCGTAGCCGTCGTCGTGACCCGGGCTGGGATACATCGGCAGTAGCCAGATACAGTCGATCCCGAGGCGTTTGAGATACTCTAAGCGCGATGTCATCCCAGGAATATCGCCCATCCCGTCGCCGTTGGAGTCCTGAAAACCCCTGATATAGAGTTCGTAAAAAACCGCGCGTTTATACCAATAATCCCGCATCCTCGTCTCCGTCATGGATTTTCAGTCAATCTGCCCAACAGACCGCGAATATTCAGACAGCTTTCCGCGTGGTACTTCGCATTCGAATGAGCATATCCGACCTTGATCGAGAATGCGTCCGGGCTTAACGCCTTAAACATATCCTCATCTGTCAGATCGTCGCCCGCGGCCAGGACGAAATCGTAGTCCTTGCGCGAAAGCCAGTAACGGCACCCGGTCTCCTTCGATATCCCCATATCCTTGATCTCGAGAGTCTTGCTTCCTTCGAGCACGCCGATATTCAAATTCCGGGTCAGGCTCGCGAGTGAGTTTTTCAGTTCGGTCGCCCTGAGCCTTCCGAGTTCCGGCACGGTTTTCCGGTAGTGCCACACGAGGGAAAAACGCTTCTGTTCGATAAAAGAACCTGGCGTCCTCAGAGTAAACCGTTCGAGAACGGGAAGGATAGAGTCCTTCCACGCCATGGAGAGCGAGCCGAACGTTTCCCATTCGCGGGTATCGGCGAGAAAATTCATCGCGCCGTGTTCCGCCATCAGGTTCAGCCCCGAATCGCCGAACCACGCCGCAAGACTTGTGTGGTCTCTTCCGCTGATCAGGACGACATCGGTATTCGGAAGCGAAGCGAGCTTTTTCAGCAGTACCCGGAGCGGTTCGTCCGGCTCCGCGTGCTCGGGTCTCCCGTGAAATTTAACAAGTGTGCCGTCATAATCGAGCAGGAGAAGAGCTTGTTTTCTCTTTACAAACATCTTCACGATCCGTTCGACGGCGATACTATCGAGAGTCACCTTTTTTATCGATATGTTTTCCTTACGGATACTCCCGAGTTTGTCCAGGAAATCCTCCGCCCATTGATCGATGTCGTATTTCTTCAGCCGGGCATGCATCGTCCGCAGGATTTCCGCCTGTTCCTCCGGGGGCATAGTCAGTGCTTTGGCAAGCGAATCGGCGACTTCCCGGACATTGTAGGGGTTGACGATAATCGCTTCGCCCAGTTCCTTAGCCGATCCCGCGAACTCGCTCAGGATCAGTACGCCCCGTCCGTCATGGCACGCCGCGACATACTCCTTCGCGATCAGGTTCATCCCGTCGCGTAACGGTGTCACCAGCGCGATATCCGATGCTATATATAGTCCCATCATCTCGGTAAAACTCATCGTCCTGTAAAAATACTTCACCGGTTCCCATTCGATCGTCCCGAGTTTGCCGTTCAGCGCGGCGATCTTTTCTTCGACCACCCTTTTAATTGTCCGGTAATCCCCGATCCCGTCACGTGAAGGCGAAACTACGAGGATCAACGTAATCTTCTCGAGATATTCCGGGCAGTTCGCGAGAAAGTACTCGAATGACTGGATTCGCTGAAGGATGCCCTTGGTATAATCCAGCCTGTCTACCGATAGTACGATCTTTTTATCGTTCATCCCGTGCACGGTCTTCAGCGCCTCGTTGCGGACATTCTCATTAAAAACGCTTTCGGTGTATTTCCGGTAATCGATCCCCATCGGGAAAGCATCGATTTTCACGAGACGGTTCCCGTAAACGGCGACGCCGAGGTTATTCTCTATTCCGATGATATTGCGAATGCAGTCCAAGAATCCGGCGGCATAGTCGTAGGTGTGAAATCCGATCAGGTCGGCGCCCATCAGACCCTCGAGGACTTCCTTCCGCCACGGCAGTAGCCGGAACACCTCGTAGTCCGGGAAAGGGATATGCAGAAAGAACCCTATCTGGATGTCGGGAAACATTTCCCTGAGCATCCCCGGCACAAGCATCAGCTGGTAATCGTGAATCCAGACGATATCGCCCGGAGTGATCTCTCCCGCGATGATTTCGGTAAACCTGCGGTTCACATTGACATACTCGTTCCAGTACGTTTCCTTATATTTTGAAAGCATCTGAAAATAATGAAAAAGAGGCCAGATCGTCTTATTTGAAAATCCGAAATAGTACCGCATGATCTCGATCTTCGAGAGGCTGACTGGAACAATCTCTCTGCGCCGCATCTTTTTGCGGACTGTCGCATGCTCGTCCTCATTGAGGCGTTCCCGCGGGATGCCGTTCCAGCCGATCCACAACGACTTATGCGAGGAAAAAAACGACGAGAGGCCCGTCGCCAATCCGCCCGCGGTCGCGACAATATCGATCTGGTTATTACTCTTAGTGATCCTTACCGGCAGACGGTTCGATACCATAATAATCCGTTTCATCCGCACTCTCCATGTCCAATAAATCATGGTCACTTCTGATAACCGCCCCTTCGATGGGTTCAGGACTAACGTTTCTCGGCAGAAAGGAAGTGACCATTGGGCGCATATTAAAACATTTCATACTCGATGCAATTGATGTTTTTGATCTTTAAAACCGCCCTCATTATACCTTTTTTAGCGGATTGTGTAAAATCGCGGAGCAAGCGATAAAAAAAATGAGCTGTCCCAAAAAGCGGAGCCTTAATTTATTTTTAGGCAAAAGAGGGAAGAAATTTTAGCCGAAACCTATCAGCGAAAGAATTCAAAAAACAGAAAAAGAATTACACGTCCATTCAATGATCATTTTATTACTATTATCTAAATAGGTTATTTTTGTGGGTTCGGGCTTAATATGCATAAAAAAATATCCGAAAACTTGTCCAGAATATTCCATCCCAAATCGATAATGTTCCTCGTTGAGTAATACTGAATCAATGATAAAACGGGCATAAAAATACTTGATCGTGCTTTTCCATTTCGCCCCGGTCGTTAAAATATAACTAGCCAGATAGGAACGATAAGTGTTCGACATAACCATTATCTGGTGGGGAAGGAATTCGACCTGCGCGCTGATGGGAGCACTCGGCGGTATCAAGGAATTATTGGAAAATGTATCCGGCGGTACGAAGAAGTAACCGCTGCGCGGGCTAACTCCATTATCTCCCGCTGCAATCGGTTCCTCCGTCAGCCTGCGGCGAAAGATACAACCAGAACATTGCGAAAAATACAAACCCCGGCATCGGGCTTGATCACGAACTCATTTTGTCATTGCGAGGCGTCATTGTGAGCTTGCCGAACCATAGCCGAAGCAATCTATTTAATAACTGGGTATATATATAAAACAGACTGCTTCGCCGCTTCGCGTCTCGCAGTGACAAATAATCGTATATTTCATGACTTCGTCAACATGCCCCATCTCTGCCGGGGTTTTTGTTTTACTTGTTCCGTGAGCGACAGCGGTGATGATGAAGAAGCACAGACGGACGCCGTGAAAAATACTCGATACACTATTAATAACATAATTATTATTGACATTGATAAATAGATAGAATATAATTTTTAGTCTTTTAAAATGTAATATTTTAAAAAAGCTGGAGCGGATGAAATGAATCCAAAAGTTAAATTGTTTATTTTTGGGACGGTGATTTCGCTTTTCTGCCGCTGCTCGCTGACACCCGACCCGAATTATCCGTCGAAAAACCTCGGCGTGAAAACAGAAGCGCCTTGGGAAACTAAAATCTATTCCGTGAGCGAAATGGAAGCGCTCTTTCCCGGGACAAATTACTCCGGTTTACAGAGCGTTTATGTTTCGACATCGGGCAGCGACGGGTCAGGGGACGGATCGATATCGAACCCCTATCGGACTGTTAAATACGCAGTTTCCGCCAAGGGAACACCAGGAACAATCATCAGGATTAAAGCAGGGACATATCAGGAATCGACTGTAAATATTTACGCATATGCTTCGAAAAATAATCCGCTGGTTCTTTATTCCGACGACGGACCCGGGCAAGCGGTTATCGACGGACAGAACGTTACTGAAAATTTGATAGTCATTTCGGGGCAATACATCGTGATCGACGGCTTGGAAATAAAGAATTGCACGGGTTACGGAATCGGCGTATTTCCAGTGACGGACGAGTACAATCCGGAAAAAGACAGCTTTACGGTTATTAGAAATGACATTGTTCATCATACGGGCAGGGACGCCGTTAAAAGCGCGCATATCAATTTCATCTTAATTGAGAATAACGATATTTCGCAAGTACAGCATCTCCAACAATACGACGACTGCATAGACGGCGTAGCGGTGTATCATTCCATCTGCAGGAATAATTATCTTCACGATAACGGGCCTGGAACGGGCGGATATTTTAAAGGCGGGAGCGCAAATAATATCTGGTATAATAATCTGATCGTCAATTGCGGAGATTCCGCGGATCGCGAGACCTACGGTGCGGGTTTAAATATCGGCGGTTGGGGTCAATTCAGTTGGCGTGATAATGCTTATTACGAATACCCTTCCGCTTATGAACAACTCGTTTTTAATAACGTTTTTATCAACTGCGCCATGGCGGGAATTACAATCGGTTCGGCTCAAAACAGTCAAATTTATAATAACTCGTTTTTTAACTGCGGCTACAATTCCTCTCATCTCACTTCCGGCACAATTATAAGAATTCCCGAACCGGATAATGTCGCGAGCGGAAACATTCAAATCTTTAATAATTTGGCGTTCAATGACGCATCCCATCCTTTTAAACAATTTTTCAAAGATTTCGCCGTAAATAAAAAAACAGGGACGATATCGCACGGATATAATACCATCTATTCCGAAGGAGCCGTAATCGGGTGGAATTACCCCGATCCGAACGATATTACGGAAACAATTACCAATCCGATGTTTGCGGATCCGTTAAGCAATAACCTCAAACCGCTGCCCGGTAGTCCGGCTATCGATTCGGGGAAAACTTTATCCAATATCCTCATCGATTATGAATCGACAAACCGCCCTTTAGGTGCGGCATATGACAGGGGCGCTTATGAACAATAGAAAAAAAACGATATTAACCTTCGCGGTCTTCTCTTTGCTCTGTTCCCTTCCGCTTGCCGTATTTGCGGAAACAAATTCGGATTCATTAAATAATTCGGAAACGGAAATCGGCCTGCAATGGTTTATGAATCTGAAATATTATTATTCCGGATTTACTATTCACTATTATACTCCCGGATTTATCTATAATAATCAATTCAGGTTAAAATTCGAGCTGGAAGGATTTAAATTCAGTAAATACATCATAACCGAATTCACACGGCTGAATATTCAAACCGATTTCCGGATACGCCTCGATGGAATAACGGAATACCGTCATTCATTTTCCCCGAAAATCGGATTTTCAACCTATTTCGATACATACGACGGTTCTATGCCGTTAAAAGGTTTTTCATTCGCGCCGCAGATCGGTATCGATTACGAAGGGCGTATCGATGTTTTCCGCTTTTACCTGAAAAATACGATCACCCTATTTCAGGACGGTTTATGGTTCGAAGTCAATCCGGTCGTCTCATTCGACGTCTTAAAACCGTTCTACCTGACTGTTGGAATGAACATGATATTCGCGTTTACTTATAACGGGCATTCCGACGCGGGGTTTTTCCCGAGGGCGGGTATCAATTTCATCTTTTAATAGACAGGAAAAACCGTATCGCATAAAAAAGGGGCTGACCCAAAAGGCGGAGCTTTCAATCTATTTTATTAATCGATAAAGAATTAAATAGACTGCTTCACCGCTTCGCTCCCTGTCTACCTTCGGTAGCCCGCCTTCCGCCTTCGTCAGAAGGTGGAAGGCGGGCTCTCAGTGACAATACGTTACAGGCAAAAACACCCTTTTAGGACAGTTCCTTTTGTTTTTAGTTACTTCACCAAACTAGGCGGTATTTTAAAGACCTGGTCGGGATAGATCAGGTCGGGGTCTTTGATCTGACCGGCGTTCGCCTTCCAGATGATCGGCCACATCCATGCGCTCCCGTCGTACATCCGCGCGGCGATCTTCCACAGACAGTCCCTATCGGCGGGATTGAGCACCACGGTGTATGTCTTGCCTTCCTGCTTGTTCATCAGGATTTCTGCCAGACGCATCGCCTCACGCGCGAAGTCGATCGCGTCGAGGTATTCCCCGTCCGCGTAAGCCTCTTCGGCGAGGAGATAGTACTTCTCGACCAATTCGACCGTCACTTCCTCTTCGGGGACTTCCTTCGGGATGAGGTTCTCCTTTTCATCGGGCGTCAGGACTTGGGACTTATTGGTCTCCGGGATGAGCGACGACGCCTCGATTTGGGGCATGCCTTGCCCGAAAGCAATCATCGGGGCGTACACTGCGGCGAACTCGTGGAGGCCGCCGTCGAGCAGACTGCCCTTCTTCTCTTTATCCTTTTTCAGTTTTTCCATCAGTTCGTTCGCCTTCTTCAGCTCGTCCTCGGCCTTCTTCTTATCGAGCAGTTCGTCCTTCTTGGGATCGGGATCGGGCTGGGGATCGACCTTCGGTTTCTCGAGCGATTTCTTATACTCGGCGTTAGCCTTCTCGAGCGCGTCCGCGATCACCTTGTCGGCCTCGGCGGACTTCTGCGCGGACAGTTTAACGTCGCCGGACTTGAAGAGGGTGTCGGCTTCCGCGATCAACGGCTTGGCCTTTTCGAGGTCGGCGGCGGCGTACTTCTTGACTATATCGTTCTTTTCGGCCCATTGGTAGCGCGACTGGACGTTATCGAGCGCCTTCTTGGAATCGGCGATCTCCTTCTGACAGGACGAGTTGAGCGCATTCAGCCGTTTGTCGAGGTCGACGCTTTTCGCGTAAGCGTCGTCATAGCTCCCGCCCGCGATCAGCGCGTCTATAGCGGCAAGCTCGCTCTTGACTGCGGCATATTCCTCGGGGGAGATTTTCGATGCGTAGAGCGATTCCGATAACACGAAGAGTTCTTTATTCTTCTCGTGGGTCACCTTGGCCCGGTTCTCGACCGCGAGGGCATAGGACTTCTCGGCCTTGTCCTTGGAACTGACGGCCTTATCTTTAGCTTCACTGTTTTTGTTCTGGTTCGTGAACGACACGGCGGTAAGGAAGTCGTCCTCGGCGTCCTTGAATTCCGATGCGGCATAGACCTTGGCGTCGGCCTGTTTCGCCTTCTCGAGCGCGGACTTCGCTTCGTCCATTTCCTTCACTGGCGCGCCCCCGCATGACAACAGCGCAAGCGCCATCACAAGTATCGCCGTGCCTGACATTATCCGGTATTTCATATCCGCCTCCTTGAATGTTACTTTCTCTATTCGACTCCGTTATATATGATACGGTTTGACCCGGAAGGAGTAACTACCACCGGATTTTACCCTCGCCCCATGCCTGCCGGATGGATTCCATCAGTTCGGCGACGGTGTATTTCCGGAATTCATAGGGAATGAACGAGAGATAGTCCGGTAGGCTTTGATTGAGGATTCCCCCCTTGACAAAACCCGGAACCTGGTTGATAAGCTGGTTGAGTGAAGCGATTAAGTTTTCGTAATCCTGAGCGGAAAGACCCATAATGATACCCCTTGCGGCCGGGAGTACGCCGAAGCGGAAAGGGAAGAGACTCGCCCCTTTCTAAAAAATTCGGGCTGGTGAGATTCGAACTCACGGCCCCTACCACCCCAAGGTAGTGCGCTAAACCAAACTGCGCTACAGCCCGAAATTAATATTTACTTTACTTATCCGTAAGAGCATGATATTTTATATAGAGAAGCCTGAAAAGTCAAGTAAGTAATGAGTGCGGGTTTTACTCAACGCTTTTGTTTTTTTGCCGATAAATGTAAGGGCTATTCCAAGAATCAATAACCTTGCTAACAGTTCGCTGTTATTATTTTTTTGAATACGCCCAATGGTCACTTCTCTTCCGCCGTGAAACGGCGATAAATAGATGTGACCGTGAAAGAAAAGTAGCCGGAGGAACGTAATGAAAATCAGATGGTTGATTCTTATTTTATTAACAGGGGTTTCGATAAATCTGTTCGCGCAGCTTCCGAAGTACCTATACGGGGTGGCGTCCTACTACAGCGACGAATACACCGGCAAGAAAACCGCGAGCGGCGACCTCTATGACCCGTCGAAAATGACCGCGGCGCATAAAACGCTTCCGTTCGGATCGGTGGTCGAAGTCGAGAACCTCGAGAACGGGGAAAAGGTGATCGTGATGATCAACGACCGGGGGCCGTTCGCCGAAGGCCGTCTGATAGACCTCTCCAAGTCCGCCGCGCAATCGCTCGATTTTATCAACAAGGGTACCGCGTATGTCATGGTCACGATGATCAAGCTCGGCAGCGGCGATACGAAGGACGTCAACCTCAAGGACTACCAGAACGCGGCATTACCTCCCGCGACCAACACCAACCTCATCTCGCCCACCACGCTGAAACCGATCATGACCGAGAAGCTCTCCAACGGCATCATCTCGATCGAGTACTATGTGACCAATGTCCTCACGAAGGTAATGACGAAGACAAACTCAATCTATATCACGAATAAGATCATCAAGATCGTGACCAATGTCTACACCAACACGATCAAGGGAAATATCCCCAAGACCGAGAAGGTCTACGAGAACGATGTCACTACCGACCCGCTCGATGCCGATAAGATCAAGTACAACAACGACGAACTCATTATCGAGGAGCCGTTCGAGGAACCGTTCGATCCCGCTATCAAGCCTGTCGATAAAACGAATGCTAACGGGAACAAGGTGACTCAGCCAATAGATAACAATGTCGTCCAGCCGGATGACAAGAATACCTCGGATATCGATGACGTGCCCGAGAAGAACACGAATATCGCCGTGAACGACAACAATGTAGTCGACCTGACCGTCCCTGTCGACGACAATCCGGAGGTGAGTCCCGACGATATCGAGGATATGACGGTCGATGTCGGGGAAGACAAGGTGATCGAGGTCGATGACGGTAAAGTAACCGATAATAAAACTCCTGTCATCACACAGGAAGTGACGCCAGAGATACTGATCGACGAGGGCGAGAGCCTGAACGATACGGCTATCGAGGAAGAAAAATCGATCATTTATGACGAAATCGAGATGGATTTCAAGGACACTGAAAAGGATCCGGTAAAGGACCCGGTGAAGCCGAATAAGAACAATAATGCGAATACGCAGAACGGCAAGACAGAGGGCGATAAGATCA
This sequence comes from Spirochaetes bacterium GWF1_51_8, assembly GCA_001829415.1. Lineage (GTDB taxonomy): Bacteria > Spirochaetota > Brevinematia > Brevinematales > GWF1-51-8 > GWF1-51-8. The sequence continues at coordinate 53,050 of MIBE01000032.1, read as the reverse complement.
AGATCGTCGAGCCTGACGAGTATGTTGTCGATACGGAACCTAACGATAAGACGAAAATCGTCCCCATCGAACCGGAAATCGAGATCGACACGGACTATGTCCCGGGTATGGCGGGCGAGAAGTATATGGTGCAGGTGGGTGCGTTCAAGGACTTCAAGAACGCGCAGAAGCTGTACGATAAACTGAAATCGATGGGATACAACGTCGTGATGAAGGATACGTTCGTCAAGGGCGCGTTGTTCTACCGGGTGCGGCTCGGGTACTACGACTCGCTCGACACCGCGATGAAGGTCGCCGCGAAGATGAAAGCGTTGAATATCCCCGCGATCCTCGTGAAGATCACGATTTCATCCGACGGAAAATACAAATAATAACATATGTAAAGCTGAACGCCGTCCGTCGATCCGGGCGGCGTTTTTTTTATACGGCCAATGCTTTAAAAAGGGCAAAAAGCTGTGAGAGCAGAACGATATCTCTCATCAAATATCAATGCCTAAACCTCCGTGTACTCCGTGCGAAATCCTCGTTATTCAGATATGCAGAAATCCGGGGAAGATCGCGCGGAGAACGCAGAGAAAGAAGCGAAGATTATTTTAAAGAGATATGCTTTTTGTCTCAAAGCTATTCTTAAACCATAGTGTAATCCTACTCAACAAAACAGGTGGAAAGCCGTGAGAGCAAAACGATATCTCTCATCAAAATGTCAATGCCTAAACCTCCGTGTACTCCGTGTGAGATTCCCGTGTAGTTCGATAAATGGGAATCTGGGAAACTCGCGCGGAGAACGCAGAGAAAGAGGCGTAGATTATTTTAAAAGAGATATGCTTTTTGTCTCAAAGCTATTCTTAAACCATAGTGTAATCCTACTCAACAAAACAGGTGGAAAGCCGTGAGAGCAAAACGATATCTCTCATCAAAATGTCAATGCCTAAACCTCCGTGTACTCCGTGTGAGATTCCCGTGTAGTTCGATAGGCGGCAATCCGGGCGGCGTTTTTTATGCCGATGTTTTATATTTATATATTCTATAGTAACTAATGGTCGTTTTACTGTCATTTATTTCCTGAATGAACATAAGAATAGGGGATTAAAAAACGTTACCATAATAATACTATTTCTGTTGCATTTTATTTTTTTTCGTTGTATAATTTTAATCATGATAAACACATGGTAACAGGGGGAAAATATGAAAATGCCCACAAAGGTCAGATACGGCCTGCGTTTCATGGTCAACATCGCGTCCTACTTCGGGAAAAACGAACTCATTTCAATTTCACGGATCGCCGAAGAGGAGCAGATTTCGAATAAGTATCTGGAGCAGATCATTTCCTCGTTCGTCAGATCGGGTTATATCAAGGGAAACCGCGGGAAAGGCGGCGGGTATAAGCTGGTGAAAGACCCAAGGAAGATTAATATTTATGACATCGCGCTTTCTCTCGGGGAAGACATGTCCTTCGTTCCGTGCGTGAACGGCTTGAAAAACTGTTACCGCAAGGCGAAGAAACGCTGTTCTTCCGGCGAGTTTTGGCACACTATGTCCGATCAGGTTGTCACGATAATGAAAGAAAAATGTTTGCAGGACTTAATTGAAAATTAACTAAAAATAAACAATCAAATAATTTGAAATATTTTTCTCTTTCCGTTATTTTAAATTGATAACCTACTGGGGAGGTATTTATGAAAAGAGAGAAAACGAAGGATAAGATCATCAAGTCTACCCTTCAGATCATGTCGAAGGACGGGGTGCACAGCATCACTGTCCGCAAGATCGCGACTGCCGCGAAGGTGAATATCGCCGCGATCAATTATTATTTCGGTTCCAAGGAAAGTTTGATCCAGGAGAGCCTGAAGAGTTTTATGGAGACTATGAACGTCATGTTCTCGGTCCTCGACGATAAAACCAAGACACCTCTCGACAGACTTGAGGTATTCTTTCAGCAGATGATGGAATACCAGGTGAAGTCTCCCGCGCTGACACGCAGTATATTCAGCGGTTTGATCGGGAAGGTTCCGGACGATAAGCATTTGGCCGAAGACGAGAAAAATCGTTTCGCCAAGTTCAAAGTCGTTGCCGGCGAGATCACCGGGATCAAGGAAGAGGAATTGTTATCGATGAAGGCTATTCTGCTCATGTCCGGTATCCTCCAGCCCATTATGCTGGGGTCTTACCTCAAGTACCTTGCCGGGTTCGATTTCTCCAAGCCCGCCGACAGGAAGAAGTATCTCGATTTCCTGTTAGCCAGCATCCTGAAGAAATAACCGCACACCGAATAACAAAGCCCCGCTCACCGGCGGGGCTTTTTGACGAACTTATTATATACATGGTTTTTTGTCACTGCGAGCCTGCCTTCTACCGAAGGTAGACAGGATGCGAAGCGGCGAAGCAGTCGGTATAACATCATATATGATATTAAGAAAGATTGCTTCGGCTTTCGCCTCGCAATGACAAAATGAGTTTGTCAATCCGCTCACCGGCGGGGCTTTTTTTTATCGCTACAGAAGCCGTTTTTCACCTTCGAGGGCACGCAGTTCGGTCGCGTCCTGCAGGATTTCCAACGTCCCGAGGAACTTGCCGTTCCCGTCGCGGACGGGAAAATAATCGATCTTCAGAAATTTCCCGTTCATATTGATCCAGAACGGGGCTTCTTCCATCGTCCCGGCGCGGAATCCGTCAAGGATCGCGTTGACCTTTCCCAAACTTTGCGGCGGATGACAGTTCTGCACCTTCCGCTGCAGGTCGAGTTTCGAACGGGGGAATACTCTTCCTCGTTTCGGGGTATTGAAGTATTTGACAGTGTCTTCGGCGTCCACGAACGAGATATCTACATGTAAAGCGTCGAGTATTGCTTCGATTGTGTCATAGGGTAGTTCTTTGAGATTCATATATCCTCCTGATTAATTATTAAGCTTCGAGGGAAAAATATCCCAGTTCTTCGCAGGCGTCGCTGAACTCCTTCCATTCGTCGGGAGAGAACATCCTCATCGCGATAGGATAAAGGATGGTCTGCTCCTTCTTCGTGTGGGAAGCGAAGTACTCCTCGAGAAGGAGCGCGGTCTCTTCCATCTTCGATAACACCTCGAGGTAATTCGATGCGTCGATCGTCTCGAACGCCTGATGGAGTTTGGTCTTCATCTCCTTCATCTCGCGGTGCTCGCCCCACATCACGCGGGGCGGTTCGCTGATCCCGTGGCGCTCCAAAAGCGGAAAGAGCGCGTTCTCCTGACGTATATTGTGATTTTCGGTTTCTCCGAGCTTCGAAGTTAATACCTCGACCCGTTTCAGCGCGTCTTTTGCGTCGCCGAACACGGAATAAGTCTGGGCGTCGCGGACAGCTTCCAACAGCTCGTTGATCCAGCAGATGATCGCCTCGTGCTCCTGCTGGAACCGTGTGAGCGGGTGGCCTGCCGGGATAGCGGTGCCCTGCTGACCGAGGGATTCGCGCATCATCTCGAGATGCACGTCGCACCCGGAGCGGAAGTCCTGAAGGGTAAACCCTTCCTTCGCGAGTTCCTGTTCCGCGCGCGCGATCGTCAGCGCATCGCACTGCCCGAGGAACTCCTTGAACTCTTTCCGCAGATAGAGAGCCTTCTTGTGATCGCCCTCGTCTTTTAACGAACGGAACAATTCTTTCAGTTTCCCGATTTTTTCCGTAGTTGAATAAGTCTCGACCATATAAACCTCCTATTAATACATACAAGTACTTTTTTACCTATTATATCGCAAAAAATTTACTTCTCGGCCATCATCTTCAATGTCGTCGAACTCAGGTGCCTGACAAGGTCGTCGGTAGTCTTGCCGATCAGTCCGTAGAAGATGCAGAAGTTGAAAAGGCACTTGTCGCGTTTGAACGGGCAAGACGTGTGGGTGACCTTTCCCTCGATCGCTTCGTAGATATCGAGAAGGCTGATTTTATCCGGATCGGCGGCGAGCATAAAACCGCCCTTCGGGCCGCGGACCGAACGCACATGGCCGGCGCGGGTAAGCCTCTGCATCACCTTCGCGAGATGGTTCTCCGACGACGAGGTCTTTTCCGCGATCTCACGGACACTGACCCATCCGCCGTGCGACTGCGCGATCATCACCATACTGTGGAGGGCGAGCAATGCCGCCTCGGAAATCTGCACCAATTCCGACATAATCAATCCTTATACAGGTATTATAATACCTATATACCCTATTGTCAAGTCTTTTAAAAAATATTTTTCACTTGTTAAAAAGAATCCTTGATTTCTTGCTATTTTCATTCGATATATTAAAATATAGAGGCTGTAAAATTTTTGTTTCGCAGGAGGGCTTTATGAGAAATTTAGCAAGTCGGATAGTTTTCGCCCTGTTAGCCGGATTGATTTTGGTATCCTGTTCGGGCGCCCCGACAAAAGAATTAGAAGAAGCAAAAGCGGCTATCGCCAAGGCCGAGGCCGTGGAAGCCGAGAAGTATGCGAAAACCGATATAGGGGAAGCAAAGGAAGATTACACTCAGGCTAATACGTTCGTAGAACAGAGCAAGAACGACGAAGCCAAAGAGAAGGCGATCACCTCGAAAGATAAGGCCGTGAAGGCCTACGGTGTCGCGGTCGAAGGACGCGCGATGGATTATTACGAAAAGGACAAGACCCTGATGGAACAGGCCGAAGAGAACTTCGCGCCCGTGCTCCGCACCGACGATTTCAATAAAGCGAAGGGCGATTTCGTCGTCCTCGAAACCCAGATCGGGAATAAGGAATGGGAAGCCGCTTATACCAACGGCTACCAGCTCTATAACCTCCTGACTAATATCGTCACCTACTGTCAGGCCCAGACCGAGAAGGCGAAGAACGCGATCAACAAAGCGCAGAACGAGTACGATCTCGCGGCGAACTCGCAGATCGTGCAGAAGTACGCGATGGCCGACCTCGAAAAGGCGCTTAAGCCTTTGGAAGAAGCCCGCGCGGTCTATCAAGACGCCAAGCTCGACGAAGCGGTCGCGAAGGCCGAAGAGGCGCTGGCATTGATCGAAGCCGCAAAAGATAAAGCTCAGAAAGCCTACGAAGCCGACCTCAAGAAACAGCAGCAGGATTACGAGCAGTTCCAGCTCCAGAGAGAAGAAGAGATCAAGGCTGAAAAGGCCAAGGCTGAGGAATACCTGAAGAAAGCGAAACAGATGCTCGATAAACTCAAAGAGCTCGAAGCCGGCAAGTCGGGTTCCTCGCTCGACAGCGGCATAAACAAGGTCGTCCTTCAGTACGGCGAAATGATTTTCATCGCCCAGATGTTCAAAGTGGACGATGTGAAAACCGATACTCCTAAAGCCGATGCGGCCGTGGACACTCAGGACGGCTCGTCCGACGAAGGCACCGAGCTCGCTCCCGTGTCCGACGAGGAAGTCACCATCGAACTGGTCGAAAAGTACTACCAGCTCGCGGAAGAGGCTTACGCTAACGGCGAATACCTCGACGCGATCGATTATGCCCGTGAGGCGATGCGCCTTGCCGAGCTCCTCATGAACAAGCAGGAAGGAAAGACCTACACCGTCATTCTCAACCCGAAAGACCGCGACTGCTTGTGGAAGATCGCCGCGCGTATGTATGACAACAACGCATGGATGTGGCCGATCATCTGGAAAGCGAACGCCGACCAGATCAAAGACCCCGACCTGATCTACCCGGGACAGATTTTCAAGATCCCTCCTTCGATCATCAAGTAAACATTAACGGCGGGATACCGAAAGGTATCCTGCTTTTTTTTAGCCATGAAAATCGAAACAATCAGGATCACGAACTTCCGGAACATAGCGCGGATCGACTTGAAAGACTTTTCACAGACCAACATCCTCCTCGGCGGTAACGGCGAAGGCAAGACCAACTTCCTCGAGGCTATCCATATGCTGTCCGCCCTGTCCCCGTTACGCAACGTCAGTTTCCACGAGCTGATCCGTTGGGGCGAAAACTATTTCCACCTCCACGCCGAGTTCGGCGGCAACATGATCGAGCTGGGGTTCTCGGAGAAGAAGCGCCTGCTGAAGATTAACGGCGATAAATCGAACAAGGCCGCGCTCTGCGGGTTGTCGCCCGTGACCGCGTTCCTGCCGTCGGATATCGACATCGTCGCCGGAACCCCCGAAAACCGCCGTTTCTTCCTCGACCGCGCCCTCTCGATGATCGACCCGTTGTACGAGAACGCCCTGCGCCGTTACTACCGCACCCTGCGCCAGCGTAACGCCCAACTCAAGCTCAAACCGCGCGAGGTGCATATCTGGGATAAGGAGCTCGTGCTCTGGGGAAGCCTCATCATCACGAAGCGTTTGCCGTTCATCCGTATCCTGAACCAGAAGGTGCAGGACATCTACCGCGATCTTTACGGGATGGACATCCGCATCCGCTACATGAATCCGTTCAGGATCGACGGCGGGATCGAGGAATCGTTCCGCGAGGCGATCCGAACCGGGGCACAGGAAGAGATGCGCAGGAAGCACAGCCTGTTCGGGCCGCATAGGGATAATTTTATCTTTCAATGGGAAGAGAAGGAGTCGTCGTCGTTCGTCTCGCAGGGCCAGCTCCGCGCTCTGGCGTTCGCCCTCAAGCTCGGCTCAGTCCGCAGTATCGAGGACTATTGCGGGAAAGCACCCGTCCTGCTGATCGACGACGTGCTTTTGGAGATCGACGCCGCCCGCAGGAACAAGCTGATCGGCATGATCGCCGGTAAGTACCAGACATTCTTTACTGTGACCTCGCCCGATATCCTGAAAGGCGTTTTGTCCGACCCCGCCGTGTTTCATATCGCGGCCGGGAGTATCGAAAAAGCGAAGTGAGAAAACACCCGAGCAGAATTGGGTTGATATATCAGTCTTATGTCATACCCCAATAGATCGCGGATTACACGGATTTGCGCGGATAGCCGCGGACGGGAAAAGAAGTTTCACGCCGAGCACACAGAGACTGAAACCGAAGCCTTATATTAAAGAGAGCTTCTGTTCGTAATTCATATCTCTTAATCAAACCGCCGATATCATTTCTCCGTGTTCTCCGTGTGAAACTTGTAGCGAGCACTTGCCTGCCTTCTGTTTTACCCCAACAGATCGCAAATCGCGCGGATTGCACAGATTGTCATGGATAGAAGGCTTGCCTCCCTTTCCATTCCCCCGTTTTCTCGGCTGTTACTCCGCGCCTCCGCGCCTTTGCGATACTCTTCCGGCTTTTAAGACAGAAAAAATTAAAACCGCACCGCAGAGACACAAAGAACGCAGAGAAAACAAATACAGTTCACGCCGAGCACACAGAGACTGAAACCGAAGCCTTATATTAAAGAGAGCTTCTGTTCGTAATTCATATCTCTTAATCAAACCGCCGATATCATTTCTCCGTGTTCTCCGTGTGAAACTTGTAGCGAGCACTTGCCTGCCTTCTGTTTTACCCCAACAGATCGCAGATCGCGCGGATTGCACAGATTGTCACGGATAGAAGGCTTGCCTCCCTTTCCTTTAGCCGGTTTCCTCGGCTGTTTCTCCGCGCCTCCGCGGTATTTCCCGGCTGTTCGGACTTATGGATATGCCGCATCCCTATGTGAAAGCGTGTCAGAAAGTGACAATGGATTGCAACTACCGCGCTTAAAAAATCATTTGTAGCGCGGTATCGCACTGACAAAACCCTGCACGCCGAAAGTCGAAATATCAGCTTCTCCCTTCCCGAGCGAGCGCGAGCCGCTTCATGTACGGGTAGCCGTAGAACGAGCCGGTCATCACCTGCACCGCCCCACCCTCGAAAACAATCCCCTCCGGCGAAGGGTTATACCGGACACCCGGAATTTCTTTCAGTAGCGGAAAAAGCTCCCCGCCGCCGCTTTTACGGACACTCCCCGTTTCAAAGTCGAACACCGTTACGTTGCGGAAAGAAGCGCGATGCTTCACGACGATCTCCGCCACCCGCTCGATTTCCTTATCCGCGAGTATGCCGATATGCAGGTCGTACTTCGCGAGCCCGTAGTACGTTCCGAGCGCGTCGAACAATGCCTCGAAAGAGATATCGTTATGGGCGACATCGAGGACGAAGCCGCCGATACGCTCCATCCGCCCCGGGATCGAAATCGCCGCCGCGCTGCGGATCGCGGTTTCGTCCGGGATCACTCCCGCCGCAATTACCGAGGCAAGCGCGGTCAGGAAGTTTGTCACATACACGTCGCCGGTCTGCCGGACAGCCAGCCGTTCGATCGAAACCGCCGTATCTCCGATATTAAGCCGGATATCCGAAACACTCCCGCCGGGACTCCGTTCGAGTACCGTGTATTCCGCGATCCGGTCGACCGGGAAGAGCGTCGAATTGTTCGCGCGCGCGGCCTCTTCTATCGCTGCGAACGCCTCTTCCGGCTGGGGCGAGACGACCGCCGGAACGCCGGGTTTGATGATGCCCGCCTTCTCCCGCGCGATCTCCGTGAGCGTGCTTCCGAGGTACTTCGTGTGGTCGTAAGAGATGGGAGTGATTACCGATACGGCGGGCGTACAAAAATTGGTCGCGTCGAGCCGACCGCCCATCCCGGTCTCGAGGACGACCCAGCCGCACCCGGCTTCGGCGAAATAGACGCAGGCGAGGAAGGTCAACGCTTCGAAATAGGTCAGCTCGTACCGGACAATCATTTCTTTATACTTATCGATCAGGTTTTCAAATACGGTATCCGCGATAGGCACGCCGTCCGCCGCTATCCGTTCGTTCAGGCGGACAAGGTGCGGAGAGGTATAGAGGCCGATGTTGTGCCCGGAGAGCCGGAGCAGTTCGGCGCAGTAGGCCGCGGTACTGCCCTTTCCCTTCGTCCCGGCGATATGCACGATCCGGTACGGGAGCGGAATCTTCCCCGCGTCCGCGAGGGCGCGAGTGATCTTCCCTGGGTCGAAGACCTGTCCGCCGTAGTCGAGCGCGCGCCGTTCGTAATTGATGAGGCTTTCGAGAAACTGGAAACCGTTCATGAATTATCCGTTGCGAATCCCCAGCAGTCTTTCGATCTTGTTGAGGTCGAACCCGACGACCGGTTTTCGGTCGATCAGGATGACCGGAACGCCCGTCTGCCCCGACGCCTTGATCATGTCGTTCCGGGCGGCTTCGTCCTTAGAAACATCGAACTCCCTGAAGCGGATCCTTTTTTGATTGAAATAGTTTTTCGCGTGCCTGCACCACGAGCAGGACGGCGTACTGAACAGGACGACACTGTGACCCTGCATAAAAACCTCGCTATATATTAGGATGTACTAATATATAGATTGAAGGGATTTTCGTCAAGTAAATTTTAATGCGCTTCTTAAAGTATTCCGAGCGCTTTATGCTTCTCGGCGATCTGGTCGGCCAGACGGTCGAGCTCGGCGAGAGCCTCGGCGCGCGCTACGCCCTTCGACGCCACCGGCGGAAGAATCTCCGGCTTGATCGTCGTCACCATTCCCGTCAGCACCTCCACCACCTTCGACGCCCACGCGAACGAGTAGATCACCGAAAGATACTTCATCTTCGGGCGGATCATGTTCACAAGGAACGCGCAATATGCGACGTCGGGATGCGGGCCGGAGATGATCGTGGGACTGGCGAGCACGACAGTCGCCGCGTCCACCAGATCGAGTGTCATCCCGCCGATGTCCGAACGGGTCACATGGTAAGGCTTGGCGTTCACCCCCCGCGCGATGAGCGCGTCGACAAAATACTCGACCATTTTCGCGACTGTCTCGTGGGTGGAAGCGTAAGGGATCACCACGAGGTTCTTTACATCGTCGGAAACCCATCCTTTATACGAGTTGATGATCTGCTCGATCGGGCGATGGACCTGCCCATGGCTGGGCGCGATCATATCGATCTTGTACTCTTCGAGCTTCTTCAGGTGATTGACGATATTCTTGCGGAACGGCATCATGATCTCGGCGTAATAGAGCTTCACCTTATCTTCGACCTGCTTGTAGTCGCTGACAAAGAGTTCGGTGGATGTCAGGTGCCCCCCGAGAAAGTCGCAGGAGAACAGGATACGTTCCTCCGCGAGATAGGTGAACATGGTCTCGGGCCAATGCACCCACGGGGCGAAGATGAACTCGAGCGTCCGTCCGCCGATATCGATCTTTTCACCGTCGGCGATCACCTTGAACTGCTCTTCGGTGACGTCGAGGTGCATTAGAAGGAGGTCTCTGCACTTCTGGTTGGTGATACAGATCGATCCCGGGTAACGGTCGAGGACCTGCGCGAGGGAGCCGGAATGATCCTGTTCGGCGTGCTGGCAGATCACATAGTCGATCTTCTTCACGCCGGCCATATCGAGGTTATTGAAAAGCACGTCCATCTTCGTCGGCTCGGCCGTATCGATCAGCACCGTCTTATCCTTTCCATAGACAAGATACGAGTTGTAGGTGGTTCCCTGCGGCAACGGGATCAGGTCGTCGAAAAGGTCCCTATCCCAATGGATCACGCCTACTTCAAATATCCCTTCCGCGAGTTTTCTGACTGCCATAGTTCCTCCTTGTTCTAACTGTGCTGGGGATTATCCAGCTTCACATATGTCGGAGCGGTCTTCGGCTCCTTTCCTTTCTTCACCGTATGATAGTATTTGTAGGTCATCGGATCGTCCTCGGTCAGGACTTTGCTGTCTGTGAGCCGGCCGATAAAGATTGTGTGCGTGCTGGTATCGACCTTAGTGATGATCTGACACTCGAGCCATGCGACCGTGTACTCGAGCGGGATGCGGATACCGTTCGCGGTAGTCGCGTACTCGATACCCTCGAACTTGTCGATATCGCGGCCGGATTTAAACCCGAAACGCCCGATATAGGTCATCGGCGTTTCCTCGTTCAGCACGGCCACCCCGAAGTACTCCGAGTTCATCAGGTAATCGTGGGTCAGGTTAAGTTTATTGATGACTATTTCGATCGTCGGCGGTTCGGAATTGATCTGGAAAACCGTATTCGAGACTTGTCCGTTATACTCCTCGCCCTTACGTGAAGTGACAAGAAAAACTCCGTAGCTGATTTTGAACAACGCTGTTAAATCCATAAGAGCCTCCGTTACTTGAAAATCTCGCTTTTCAAACGATACCATAAAACGAAATCGAGATGACCGAGTGATATTCTAATTGAATCCGCGAATTTTGTCATTTTTTCTTCGATACTCAGATAGAGTTTCCTATCGATCGAGGACGGCATTCTTTCAAGTATCCCGGCCTCCATCAGAAAACGCTGGACATGCCTGTCGAGGATCGCGAGCCTGTCCCCATAGCCGTTGTTCCTGAGAAAATGCGAGGTCTCCTTGAACCCGAGTCCCTTGATATTCCCGGCAAGCCACTCGCGCGCGGCAAGGATATCGCCTCCCGCGAGAATCGCCCGGAGCCTGTCCGCGCCGCCCGTGAAGAAAAATCCGCGCGCCGCGACTATCCGCTTGCCCTTCGTATGATGGAACCGGACATCGCCGCGGATACATTCCGCGATCTCGCCCGCGCTTCCGCCGTTGAGTAAGCCTTCGCGCTTCAGACGTTCGACCGCGTCGAAACAGCGCCGCGCGCTCGACTGCGGGGTGCACAGGCAGAACGCCAGCTCCTCGAACATCCCGGCATCGTTGCGCGGACGCGACAATTCGTCTACCCGACGGACGATATCCGCGCGGATCGATTCATAGAGAGAGAGTAGTTCGACAGTTATTTCGTTCATGACTAAAAATACAATAGATGCGGGATTTCGGCAAGCGCGGGCTAATTCAGGATGAAGCTCGATTTTTCGTTCCAGTACTTCTCGAGTTTCGCGGCAATCTTCTTATCCTTGTCGAGTATCTCGTAGCGCACGAGGATATAGAATTCGCCCTTTTCCTTGATCTGCGCGGGCGTGATATTCCATCCGAACTGCACCCGTCCGCCGAAGAATTCGAGGCCCTTGATCCCGGAGATCAGGATTTCTTTGCCGGACGCTTTCCCGACCGCGTAGAGCGAGATATTCGCCGAGACCGCGTTCGTATCCAGTGTCTGGAACAACGTATTCACTCTCGCGGAACCTTCAGAGGCGAGGTCGTAGATCCATTCGTTGTTTTCGACTTTCAGCACGAGCTTAAACTCCGAAGCCGTCTCTATCTTGACCGGCTGAGGCTCGGGTTCCTGCTCGGGGAGCTTTTTCTCGTACAACGAGACCACTTTGCAATGGCTCATCAGGTCGTTCCAGTAGCTTTCGTACCGGCCGATATATCCCATTTCGGAGTCGTAGACATCGTACTGCGCGAGAACATAGTACCCGCCGATCCCGATATTCTTCGGGACGAACTTCCACGCGTAGAGCACGACCCCTTTATTGAGCATGAGGCCGTTGATCTGCGTCATCACAGTGCGGGTGCCGTCCGCGAGGCTTTCGAGCACGATCATCGCGTTCACAGAGTACGCGTTGGAGACGGCGGATGTAAATAGTCCGAGGACGTCGGGATGGATATCGGACGCAACCGTCTCGATCTCGCCGTTATTCCCGACAACGAGCACCGAGGTATACGGCGCGGGCGCCAGGTTGGTCTCCGTCTGCACGATGGGTTCCGGCGCGGGCTCAGGCTCAATTACAACAGTCAGATTATTCGTCTCAGTGACCGCGAGTATCCCCCGGGGGTCGTTCCAGTAGAGGCCGTAATCGCCAAGCAGGTTGCCGTACCCGTCGAACACGTCGAACTTCAGGTAAACATAGTACTCGCCGATAGGAAGCCCGGTATTCGTCATGTCCCAGTTGACCTGGGCGCGCATTCCGGCGATCTGGACATTATTAAAAACAGCGGCGGCGGTTTGGATGCCGTTGGAGACGTTTTCCGCCACGATGGAAATATTCATAGTTGCCGCCGACGGATGAAGGGTCTGGAGGTACGCCGTCAGACGGAGGCTGCTGGACAAGGAGAGCGTCTCGACCGGCTGGTTCTGTCCGAGCCGGACTTCGGCCTTATCCGCGATTACCCCGAACTCCTGCGAGGTTTCCCACGACTTCGGGAGCCAGTACAGCGTGAAATTCGTCGATCCGATCTCGTTGCCGTTAGTATCGATCATCTTCACAGAAAGCCAAGACACCTGCGAGTAGAAGCTCGAAAAATAGAAGTAATAAACCGAATTGGTGTTGAGAAGGTCGCGGTCATTCAGGATAAAACGGTTCGGGCTGATGATAAACGTATCGCTCAATTCCGGCATCGGTTTATAGTTCATATTGGTGAATTCGACGATCAGCATAGAGAAATTGGTGTAGAAGACATGGAGAGAGAACGCGGCCGTCGTGTCGATCAGATTGGTCTGACCCGATAGACTGCAGAAGAACTTCGGGGGCTTGATCTTCCCCGCGAGATTGTCGTCCTTGATAACATTACCGCCGCACGCGTTCAACACGAACAAGGCTAATAGGGAAGCAAGAAATAGATTTTTCAACAGCATATCCCGTACCGTCTATATCCCGTAGCCGAACGCGAAATATGCCCTGAGGCCCATCGCTTCGTTCACCGGGGTGAAATCGTACGAGAAGCGGACGCCAATCTGCGCGAAAAGGTCGGCGGATATCTGGGCGGTGATCCCCAGACCGGCATAGACCGCGAAGAAGTTATCGTCGCTCGTGATTACCTGGTAGTTCGTATCGTTATTGTAGACTAAATAGCCGGTAGAGAAATCGTGGTAATCGATCCCGAGATCGAGCGAAAGCGGTTTCCAGAAGCCCATATAGAACTTCACACCCGCGCCGAACTGGAAGTATTCCTCGAGCCCGTGCCCGACTAACGCCGCATAGTTTGTGATCGGTACGCCGAAACGCATGAGGTGGATATCGATACCGACAGACTGGTCGAGAACCGTCTCGAAGTAGATACCGCTGATCCAGTCGGCCTTACGCGAGTTGAAGAAATACTGCCCGCCGGTGGATATCCCGATCAGGTGCGAGTAAGGATTACTTTGTGTCTGCGCGAAAACTATTTCCGCCGTGAATAACAGCGAAAGTATATATAACATAACACGCCGCATAGTTGCCTCCGAAAATATTCTATACTAATACTTTAACATCGGATTCGCTTGTTTACAACTTAATTACGATTAAAGTTATGTCGTCGAACTGCTCACGGCCCTCGGAGAAGTTTTCCACCGCCTTCAGGATTTCCCCGGCAATCTCGCGCGCGGCCATATCCTCGTTCCGGCGGACTATCGCTTCCAGCCGTTCCTGCCCGAACTCCTCGTCCTTCATATCGATGGCCTCGGTGATCCCGTCGGAATACAGCACGAGTATCTGGTTCTTCTTCAGCTTCTTCACCGAGGTCGTATAGGTAAATTCCGGGAAGAGGCCGACCGGCTTGGAGTTCGGGGTCAGGTATTCGTACTTTCCCGATGCGCGGTCGAAGACCAGCACCGGGAGATGTCCGGCGTTCGTGTAATGAAAGGTGCTCGAACCGCACTCGAGGAATCCGCAGAAGATGGTCGCGAAGGATGAGATACGGGTGAAGCCGGACGAGCCCTGGTTCGAGGTCAGGATATCGTTGATCTTCTTCACTATCGGGTCGACATTCCGCGAAAACTCCTGCGTTTTCGCGATCGTATGGATCACCATAGCCACCAGCGACGCCGGGATACCCTTGCCCGACACGTCGGCGATAAGGATAGCGGCGTTATCACCGTCTATCCTGTCCACAAAGTAATAGTCGCCGCTCACCCATTTCGCGGGCTTCTGGTAGGCGAATACGTCTATTTTCTCGAACTCCGGGATATCGCCCTGGAAGATGGATTGCTGGATTTCGGTCGCGAGGCCGAGGTCGCGCACATTCGTTTTCGCCTCTTCCTCTTTCTCGAAAAGGATCAGGTTGTCGGTAATGATCGTGACGAGCTTGCGGATTTTTCGGATAATCCCGAGCTCATCGCTCGTATAGGAGTTCTCGTCGATCTTGGGCGAGATATTGATGAGTGCGGGGATTTCGTTATCGAAGAAGACCGGCAGAAGGAGCTGTGCGCCGTACTCCGCGAAATACTTCTCCGCCGACTCCTTAATCCCGGTATAACGCGGATCGATATTGATGACGTCGCGGTGATAGTATTCGTCGCTCTTCGCGATCAGCTTGAAGAACGGGTTACTGCCCGGGATATCGAACGTCTTCCCCGAAGTGGAATAAAGGACGCGGAAAATGTCGTTCTTCTGGTCGTAAACTAAAAAGTCGGCGTTCGCGCACTCGATCTGTTCCTCGAGCAGTGTGACTGTCCGCGATGCCAACTCGTTCAGGTCGCGCGAATTCCACAATCTGTCCATCAGCTTCTCGGTCGCGTCCGTCCCGGTATGGTCGCCCCGGATAATCCTCAGCACGAGCAGGTACGCGAGGTGAATGATCCTGAAAACCACTGCCATCGACGGCGTGACGAGGAGAAAAAAGAGCGCGGGCGTCAGGTCGGCGAGCCAGCTCCGCACCATGAAGAAACCGCCCATTACCGGCACAAGCAGTACGAGCAGGACCGCGAACTCGATTCCCAGACGGCCGAGGGTCTTCCTGAGACTGCCGAAACGGTACACCACGATAGAGTAAAACGTCACCGCGCTGAACACCACGCTCCCAACCGCAGTCGCGGTGTACTTCACGCTCGGCGGCAGTTCGTTCGCGAAGATCAGCGTCAGCAGGTGAATCGCGCCGAACACCGCGAAGCCCGACAGGAAGTAACGTATCTGCTGTTTCTGGTACACCAGCCTGACCCGTTTAATTTTCGCGATGATAGTACCGGCGGAGTAGAGCGCGAGGAGCAGGATGTATCCGTTGATGATATAATGGATGAAATTGTACTTGATATCCACCGAGGGGCGGTAGACCCCTTCCTCGAACACCATGAGGTAATGCGTCGATTCGCGGTCGATCCCCAGCATCGCGGCGGCGACAAATACCGCTGACAGCCCCACGAGGAGATAGACGACCGGTTTCGCGACCTTCCAGTACTCGCCGCGCGGGAAATGATTGGTGAAGAGGTAAAAAGACGACGACAGCAGGATCAGGAACGCGTACTCCGCGCGGATGATCACCGACGCCAGCACCGGGCGGTCGATGGACAACAGGTATCCCTGTATCCCTTCGCATGCCACGACGAACGCGAAAAGTCCGAGAAACACCGATGCGGCGATATTGAGCTTGCGCGAGGAACGCAGGAGCATGTCGATAGCGAGGCCGAGTATGATCGCCCCCGCGATGATTAACGATAACGGCGCGGTACTCATCCCTTCCCCCATTCGGACAGGAACTCTTCTATATAGCGCGCGATCCGTTCGCGGACAATTCTATGCCCGGCGAGCCGGTGCTTATGACTGACAGTGTCTTCCGGGATGGAGAGCCGGATT
>MIBE01000032.1:0-36741 GCA_001829415.1 Spirochaetes bacterium GWF1_51_8 | reverse complement strand
CCCGCAAGCCTATTTTTTGGCTGTGCACCGACTTCGGGAAGAGAATTCCGTCGATACCGTGAAAGCCGCAGATTTCCTTAGCCTCGGGTGATAACGGGCGGGTCTCGATCCTGCCCCCGAACACCGCGAGCACCCCGCTCATCCGGATCATCGTGTTCCTGAGAAGCCGCTTACGAAAATGCCGCCCCGTGACCCTGACCGGTGAAGCAAGCGTGACTACCGCGGCGGGCGGACGCAGGCCGGATTCCGACGCGAGCTTGAGCGAGATGCTCCCGCCTATCGACGCGCCTACCAGCGCGACATGGGAATATCGACCCGTAAGCGAAAGATAACGTTCGCGGGCATAAGCGTACCACAGCTTGAAGTCGGGCGGTTCGAGCTTATCGCTCTCCTCACGGGACTCGGCCGAGCCCGGCATCGCCGGCGCGTAGACATCCCAGCCAGCCCGCGCGAGCGATTCCGCCTGATAACGCACCGATTCCGGCGTGCCCTGGTACTCGTGGATCAGCATGACGGCGCGTTTGTTCCCCTTTTTCACTATTTCGATATCCGGACAGAAGGTCAGCTTCTCCAGTTCGGAGAGCTTTTTCGGCCCCGGAAGCCAGAAGTCCGTCATATTGAGAAAGACGACAGTCCCGATGATAAAACCGATAATCGCGGAGAGGGTGATTAATAATTCCATCAGATGTTCCTGATATAGAAACGGCCGGGGTACTGGATCACGATCCCTTTGAGTTCGAGCTGGGTGAGCGTCGAGTTCAGTTCCGCGATCGGGATGCCTGTCAACGCCGCGAGTTCGTCGATATGCCGTTCTCCCGCGAGCTGTTCGTATATCTTCGTCTCGGCCTCATCGAGCGCGGGCATCTCCTTGACCTTCCGCTTCACTGCGGTCTTTTTCCCGCCACAGAGATCTAGCACGATATCCTCGGGATTGAGCGCGACTTTCGCCCCGCGCTGGAGAAGCTGGTTGCTCCCGGCGTAACGGCTATCCATCGGATTGCCGGGAACGACATACACGTCCTTGTTCTGAGCCTCGGCGTAGTTCGCGGTGATGAGCGCGCCCGACCCGACCGGCGCCTGAACGATAAATACGATATTCGCGAGGCCGCTGATGATCCTATTCCTTAACGGGAATCGCCACTTGTCGGGCTGGACACCCGGCGGGTACTCGCTCACCACCGCGCCGTGCTCGACTATCGAACGGTAGAGCGCCCTATTTGACGCCGGGTAAACGATATCCACACCGCATGCCAGCACCGCCACGGTGTAGCCCCTGTTTTCGAGCGCGGTCTCCTGCGCCACCGTATCGTGCCCGCGCGCCATTCCGCTCACTATCCCCAACTGGAAATTGACAAACTCGGTCACGAAGTAACGGTTGATGTTCACCGCTTCATTGGACGGCTCGCGCGTCCCGACCACGCCGATCAGCGGGATGGAATAGTTCATCTTGCCCGCCATATAGAGGATATAGGGCGCGTCGGAAATGGTCAGCAGAGACGGCGGGAACTTCGGATCGCCCCGTGTGATAATCGCGATTCCTTTCTTTTCGCAGTCGCGGACGATCTTTTCGCCGTTGCCGAGCATCCCTTCGAGACGGACGGCGGCGTCCTCTTTCTTCAGCCCGAGAAGCTCGATCTGCTCACGGGGCGACAGACCGAAAAACGGCTCGACCGCGCCGAACTCGTCGAGGATCATACCGTAACGTTTCGGACCGATCAGGTCGTTGGAGCTTAACGCCGCGTGGTAAAGCGCATCATTCATTCGCCATACTCCCGCTGAGGGTCTGCATATTCTGCTCGACCTGTTTGAATTTCGGGTGGTCGGCGGGCAGGATGCTTTCGAGCTTGATATAGATATTCTGGGCCTTGTCGTACTCACCCCATTCGTAATAGATTCGAGCGATAGCCATGAGCGCGTCCACGTCGTTCGGATACTTCCCGATAATGACCGAGAAATGCCGGAACGCCTTCTTCAAGTCGCCCTTGTCGAACTCCATCACGCCCATAAGATAATTGATATTCGGGTTGTCCGCCCGTTCGGCGTAAGCGATAGCCGCGTGATGCATCGTCTTCTGGTACAGCGCGGCCTTCTTCGCGGGATCGCTCTCGATCTGGTAGAGTTTGAGACTGCAGAACGCGAGGTCGTAGTTGATCGAAAAATCTCCGGGCAGGATGGCGTACGCCATATCGAGGTACTTCGAGGCCTCGAGCCACATGTCGCCTTTGATCAGCATATCGCCGATAGCCAGCGCGAACATCTGTTTGGTCTCCTCGGTGCGCAGTTTCAGGAACGCCGCGTCGATAAACTCCCGGGCTTCGTTCAGGACATCGATGGATTCCTTTTTAGTCTCTACATCCTTTGCCGCCGCCAAAGATTGCGCCTTCCGGAACATCATATTGAACGGCGTAAAATGGTTACCGAGAAGGAAGCCGATCACCCCTGTAAATACGCCTACGAGAATTATCGCGAGAATGTACCCTTTCTTCATTGATTGCTCCGGAAATTGATGAATAATTATACAAATAACGCGCTGTTTTGGCAATAAAAAACGCCCGATCCGCAGACCGGGCGTTCGCTATTCTCGTGGGATTAATTCTTGATCTTCTTCATTTCGCCTTCGTCGACCGAATAGACGTTCTCGCCTTCCGCTACGACGATAGATATTTCTTTAGCGTCTTCTTCTTTAGGTGAATACTTCATCACTTCCTTCTTCGAGCTGAGATCGTAACCGATCACCTTACCCTCGGAAGTCCCGATATACACAACCTTCTTCGAGATATAAGGCTTACCGGTAATCTTGGCCTTGACATTCTTTTCGAGTACCTTCGTGCCGCTCGATGCCTTGACCGCGAATACGGTTGTCTTGTCCTCGCTGACTAAGATGACAAAACCGTCGTCATAGACAGGGTTGACCGAAGTATTCTTCACATCGGAAATCGTGGTTCTCCACTTTTCCTTTCCGGTTTCGGGATCGAAGCCGATCAGGATACCGGTACTGCGTTCGAGGATGATGACCACGTCGTCGTTACCGACAAACGGGTAAGTGATACGCTTGATACCGAACGCCTGCGACCATTTCTTGGTCTTGTTCTGGATATCGTACCCGATCACATCGCCGGTGTCGTTGGCGTAAACAAGCAGTTTCCCGTCTTTCAGGATCAACGGCGAGGAGAAGATGACTTCTTTCGACTCGACGTTCGCCTTGAGAGAACCGTTCTTATCGAACACCTGCATCCCTTTATCCATTGTCGGCACGGCAACCACGCCGCCGGAAGCGACGGGAGAAGCTTCGGTGAACGCCGGCGTACCGGATTCGGACTTCCATGCCATATCGCCGTTAGGCTTATACGCGTAGAGCATACCCTTGTCGGAACTGAACATGATCATGCCGTTACCCGCTTCGGGGCGTGTCAACGACTGCCCGGCAGGCTGAACCTGCACCGTCTTCAGCACTTCGCCGTCGAGCGAAAGGATAATCAGTTTATCCTCGGACGTCGCGTAGATCTTGCCCTGGTAGTATAACGGGTCGTTCAGGCTTCCGGGAGCGAGGCTGACACTCATCGGCTTATTCCAGATGAGATCGCCGGCTTCCTTCTCCTTCGGCTTGACCACGATGGGTTTATCCACTTCGGGCTTATCGACAACAGGTTTATCCACCTTCGGTTTGTCGACCTTGGGCTTATCTACTTTAGGTTTGTCGACCTTCGGCTTGTCGACTTCAGGAGTGTCGACAGGGTCTTTCAGCGAAGGTACGAGGGCGTTCGTCTCGACCGGCGCGACGACGTTAGTCGGATCGGCCACCGCGACATTCTGCATCTCGACCTTCATCTCGATATTGACAACCTGCCCGGGAACAACCGAACCGGTGTAATTCTCGAAGCCTTCTTTTACCATCATGATACTATAGCTCTTGTCCTTCGAGACCATCTTCTGCACGGGCGAAATTCCGAGGAATTCGTCGTTCAGGTAGATTTCGGCCCCCGCGGGAGTAGAATTGATCGTGAGCTTCGCAAGCAGTTCGACATCCTTCACGATCTTCTCTTCGGTGACCTGTTCGAGCTTCTTTTTGTTCTCTTCGGACAGTTCCTGCTTGGTCACGACGCTCGCTGAAATGCTGTAGGCATTCACGAGTTCCTTCGAGGAGACATTGAGCTCTTCGCCGGACGAGACGTCGGCCATGGCCTTAGTCACGATCGCGCCGGAAATCTCGGCCTTGGACGCGAGCATCTTTTCGCTCGTGATCGGGCCCTTTTCCTTGGCGACTTCGTCGATAGCTTTTTCTATCGCTTTATCGAGCTTATCGAGTTTCTTCTGGTCGAGCACCATTTCTTCGCCGGGAACGACATCCACCGGCTTCATAAGCTCTTCCGTCAACTCATCGACCGAGTCCTTGCTGATCTGGCCTTTCTTCTCGGCGTTGTCGATAGCGTTGATCTTCGGCGTCACGGCGACTTTACCCTCGGATACGGCCACCTTCGTAGAACCTTCGTCGTCTACGGAGATATTGAATGTCGTACCGCGGACTGCCGCGACAGCGGAAGATGTTTCCACTTCGAAGACTTCGCCGGATTCAAGCTTCTTCGGCTTGATCGCGACTTCACCCTTCGTCAATTTCATCTTGGCGTCGAGCTTACCGTCCGCGCCTATTAGCGACGCGATGACGAGTTCGGTATCGCTTTCAACACGGAACATTCCTTTATTGATGATCTGCAGTTCGCAGTAGGACTTGTTTCCGGTCTTGACCGTATCGCCCATTTCGAGCGTATCGTCCGAATAGAGCTCGTTCCAGTCTTTAGCCGCGGTCTTCATCGCCTCGACCTGGCCGACCGTCATCGTGACGATAATAGCCTCACCGCTGTCTATTTTTCCCTTCATCTGTACCGCGCTGAATTTGGTAATCGCAAACCAGCCCGCGCCCACCACTAAAAGAAAACAGAAAACCCAAATAAAGACCTTCAGGCCTCCCTTTTTCTCAGCCATAGATTCCTCCTTTATCCTTGTTTGATAAAACGATTTCCACATATCGCCGAACTCCGCGCGATTGTGGGTGTATGTATAGTCTCTCAAAAAGTTTTCGACATTATCGATTCTGCGAGGCATTATCCATCTCCCTCGTTGAGCTTTTTTTCAATCATACCGTAGGCTTCTTTCAAACGGTTATGGAGCTGCCGGACGCTCACCCCGACTATCAGCGAGATGGAATCAAAATCCATGTCGCCGTAAACCCGCAGCAGAACCACGGATTTTAATTTTTCCGGCAGTATACTTATAATACCGTTAATAGACTCCCGAATGTGAAATTCTTCAAATATTTCTTTTGTAAAGTTCTCGGCTTTATCGATCTTCTCGTGACGGGTCCGGCGCAGTTCCTTGAACTTGTCTCGCACGCAGTTCAGCACGATCTTAAAAAACCACGGCTTCAACGGACGGCCCGGGTCGTATCTCTTGATGGAATGGAATGTCTTGATGAACGCGCTCTGGACGGAATCCATCGCGTCGTCGTGCTTCAGCCCGTAGTAACGGGCGATGTTGTACCCCTGCTGATGATACCTGTTGAAAAGTTCATTAGCGTAACGGGAGAACTCGTTGGAATATACCCCATCTTTCAGCGCGGTTTCTTTGAGCCTGACAGCGAAATCTTGATCCGATAGCTCTCTGATCTCCATGAAGTCCTCAAAGTATATTTAGGGAAGTTCTAAAAACTCCTCAAAAAACCAAAAAGACACTGTTCTTTCTTTCTTCAAACCCAGAAAGAAAGAACCAAAGAAAGAGGTTTCCCGCCCGATGCCGTTCCAGAGAAGAGGGGCGCGAAACGGGAAACGCCGAAACTCGCGGTCGGCCACTAGAAGAAGCGATGAAGAGTCACGCTTCGGACATCGGCGTTTCTGACCGTTCCGCTTAGTAAAAGTCACGGCATAGCGGCGGGGCAAGCAGCCGAAAACATAACAACATGACTGATTTTGGCTGTTCTGTCCGCGCACTTTAAAGCGATTCAAATTCCCGGAAAATCAGAAGAAAAGGCATTTGTCCGACGACTCCCACGGAAGGGAGAAGGTCCGACAGGAGCCATGGATGGCGGGTCGGACGACCGAAGGGAGGAGTTATGCCTTTTCCGGATTTTCCGGCTCTTCTCCTGAACTTTATCAGCACGGCGGTTAGCTTGCCCCGCGTTCCAATGCGGGGTTCTTTGTTACTTTCTTTCCCTGTCCACCTTCCTTCGGAGATGGAAGGCGCGGTGCCCGCACAGAAAGAAAGTAAAAGTTTATTCACGGATTTTCTAAAGTCTTCAAATTTTTTAGAAGTGCCCCTATGTGTGTATCGGTCTGTAACTTCAATATCTAAAAAGATTTCCCGATTTGTACCGAAAATTGGTATCTGTTCAGCCAAGTCTTCGAATACACCGGCACCGAGAACATCAGGCTCAGCCGGGCGATATTTTTCAGACGGAAATTCAGTTCGAGCGTGGTATGGAAACTGTCCGGGATCAGGACGCTCGATGTCAGATTCTGCTTGTAGTCGAGGTAGATCGCCGGACGGAAATAAAAAATCAGGTCCTTTTCGAGGTCCAGCGTCCATTTCACCTGGTAATCGACCGAAACCTGGAAATCGATCCGGTCGTAATCCAGTACGAAGTCGAGCATCCCTTCGTCGATATCGCTTTCGCTCTTGTATCCAACCGAGGTGTTCAGCATGAAGTCCCCGAACAGGAACGACATGACGACTACCGGTGCGAAGAGCGTAGTGCGTGTCGCGAACGGCGAATAGTTCTGGATGACCCCGTCCACCCAACGGACTCCTTCCTGCGAGGAAATCCCGGTGGCGAAACGGAAGAATAGTTCGCCCGAAAGCATCCACTCGAGCATCTCGGCCTTCGCGATGGAGAATTTCAGGTACGCGGAAATATCACCGAGCACCCCGTAATCGTTACCGCCGCCCATCACTAAATACGGAATGTCGAACCCGAGGAGAAAGTTATGGTTGACACCGTACTCGATCGAGAAGATCATCGCGTGCATTGACGTCTTTTCGAGCGCGATATTCCGGTACTCCAATGATAGTTGGGTCTCGTTTTCCTTGCAGAAGTAATTATCCATTAAAAGCAAATTCGGAAGCTTACCCCATAAAGGGCGAGCTTCCGAAAGTATGATGACAAGAGAAGAGAAGAGGACGATCGCAAAATCGCGAACTCCCTTCATTACTTGACTGCCGCCTTCGCTATTTCCACATATTTCTTAAAAGCGTCGAAATCGGTGACCGCGAGATAGGCGAGAACCTTTCTGTTGATGACGACTTTCGCCTTATTCAGCCCGTCGATAAAACGGGAATAGGACATTCCTTCCATGCGGACAGCCGCGTTGAGGCGGGTAATCCAAAGCGCGCGCATATCTCTCTTGCGGAGTCTGCGTGCGACATACTCGTTGTGCATAGCATGGGTGACCGCTTCCTTAGCGACCTTAAACCTGTAATGGCGCGAAGCCTGAAAACCCTTAGCGCGTTTCAGGACTTTTTTGTGACGTTCGCGGGCGCCGACCGTATATCTTGCTCTCATCGGTATCCTCCGTTATGTTTATAGATACGGGACCAGACGTCTCAGACGAGCCTGATCTCCCTTAAAAACTTCCGCACTTTTCCCTAAAACCCGTTTTCTTCTCTTGGATTTATGGGATAAAAGATGGCTTTTGCCCGCCATTCTGCGCAACAGCTTTCCGCTTCCGCTGACAGTGAAACGCTTCGCCGCGGAACGGCATGTCTTGATCTTGGGCATTTCTATCCTCCGAACTATTTATTTCTTCTTGTTAGGCGTCAAAAACGCCGTCAAACTTCTTCCTTCCAACTTCGGGGTCTTTTCGACCGTCGAGAACTCCATGACATCCGCGAGGATTTTGTCCATCAGCTCGAACCCGAACTCGGTATGGCTCATTTCACGCCCACGGAACCGGATTGTGACCTTAACCTTGTCTCCCTTGGAGAGAAAGTCGAGAATATGCTGAATCCGGTAATCGTAGTCGTGCTTGTCGATCTTCGGGCTGAATTTCATTTCCTTGATCTCGATGATCTTCTGTTTCTTCTTCGCTTCCTTGGCTTTCTTTTCGCGCTGGTAAACGAATTTCCCGAAATCGACTATCTTACAGACCGGCGGCTCGGCCTCAGGCGAAATCTCGACCAGATCGAGCTCTTCGTCCTTCGCCATCTGCAACGCCTCGGCAATCGCGACCACCCCTTTCTGGGAACCGTCGCTCCCGATCAACCTGACCTCTTTCGCCCTGATATCGTCGTTGATCCTCTGCTTATCCTTCTGCGGGGGTTTGGGCTGCAACCCTTCTTTTTCTGCGATGAGAGCCTCCTTGTTCAAATCACTGAACCTCAGCCGCCGGTGAAGCGGCCGTCAGGCGATTTATTATCGAAATCAATTCGATTACCCGGAAACAACACGCTGTCTTCAAAAACCTACATATCCAATCTATTCGATTTCACTGAAAACCCGCCGTCCGTTTCGAAATTCCGCGTCCTTTAACGGTCACTCCGTCTCGGGAAATAACGGCGTTTAAATAACCGTCCTTATTTTATAGTCTTTTTCCATTTTCATCAAGTATCTTTTTAATAAACTCGCCGATACTCATCGTTCCGAGGTCGCCCTGGTCGCGATGGCGTATCGAGACTGTGTTATTTTCGGCTTCTTTCTCCCCGACTATCAGCATATAGGGCATTTTTTCATGGGTCGCCTGGCGAATCTTGTACCCGAGCTTCTCCGAGGAGAGATCGGCCTCCGCGCGGACACCCGCCGCCCTCATCTCGCCGAGCGCTTTCTTCGCGTAATCGATAAATTTATCCGACACGGTCAGAATAGCCGCCTGTACCGGCGAGAGCCAAACCGGGAACTTCCCGGCGTAATGTTCGATCAGTATCCCGATAAACCGTTCGAGGCTGCCGTAGATCGCGCGATGGATCATGATGACCCGGTGATCCTGCCCGTCTGCGCCGGTATAGCTCAGGTCGAACCTCTCGGGCATGTTCATGTCGAGCTGGATCGTCCCACACTGGTGTGTCCTGCCCAACGCGTCCTGCAAGTGGAAATCTATCTTCGGGCCGTAGAACGCGCCGTCGCCCTCGTTGATCTTGAACTCCTTACCGAACCGCAGAAGCGATCTCTTTAACGCCTCGGTCGCGAGTTCCCACATTTCGTCCGTTCCGATCGAGTTCTCGGGGCGGGTGGAAAGCTCAAGCTTGTACTCGAAGCCGAACGCCGAGTAGATTTCGTCGATCAGTTGGACTACGCCGAGAATCTGGTCTTCGATCATCTCCGGGGTCATGAAAATATGCGCGTCGTCCTGGACAAACCCGCGCACACGGATCAACCCGTGAAGCTGTCCGGAACGTTCGTAACGGTGCACCTGACCGAATTCCGCCACCTTGAGCGGAAGATCGCGGTACGAGTGCTTCTCTTCCTTATATACCAGAAATCCGCCGGGGCAGTTCATCGGCTTGACCGCCATCTGCTCGCCCTCGGCCGTCCCGGTGAAGAACATGTTCTCTTTATAGTTTTCCATATGCCCGGACTGGATCCAGAGCATATCCTTAAGTACATGCGGGGTCTGTATTTCGATATAGTCGCGCACACGGTGCTTCTCGCGTTCGAACTCGATCAGGATGTTCTTCAGAATCACGCCGCGCGCGAGCCAGAACGGCATCCCCGGCGCTTCTTCGTGCAGGCTGAAAAGCTTCAGCTCCTTGCCAAGCTTCCGGTGGTCGCGCTTCTTGAGCTCTTCGATCAGGTCGAGATGCGCCTTGAGTTCCTTCTTGTCCGCGAACGCCGTCCCGTAGATGCGGGTCAGCATCTTGTTCTTCTCGCTCCCGCGCCAGTACGCCCCGGCTATCGAAAGGAGCTTGAACGCCTTCAGGTGCCGGGTGGACGGGAGATGCGGGCCTCGGCAGAGGTCGGCGAACTCGCCTTGTCTATAGATAGTGATCTTTTCAGTCTTGAGGTCTTCGATCAACTCGCGCTTATAGTCCTGCTTCATCTCGCGGAACATCTTGGCCGCGTCGTCGTAGCTTATCTCGGAGCGCGCGACAGGCAGGTTCTCGTCGATGATCTTCTGCATCTCTTCTTCGATCCGCGAAAGGTCTTCGTCGGCGAGAGTGCCCGCGATTTCCATATCGTAATAGAAGCCGTCTTTGATCGTCGGGCCGATCCCGAGCTTCGTACCGGGGTAAAGGCGGATCACGGCCTGCGCCATGATATGCGATGCGCTGTGCCGCAGGATATCGAGCCCTTCGATAGTGCGGGGCGTCAGCAGACGGATATTCCCGTCGTCCTCGATAGACGCGGAAAGGTCGCGCATCACGCCGTTATACTCCGCCGCGATCGCGTCGTCGAGATCGCCGGAGATACCGAGTTCCTTCGCCTTGGCGCGGTCTTCCTTCATGGTCTTCACGACGCTCATAATAGCCGCGCCGTTCTGAACCTCGATTTTACCGCTTCCGATACTGATCGTCAACATCGTAACGTCCTCATACAGAATAAGTAATTATTATAATAGGTCAACGGAAATTACGCAAATATCCGCGAAATCACCAGAATGAGATAAATAATTTATTAAATATTGACAAAATTCCGCTCTGAATTAAGATATACGAAGAGAAAATGTAGGAGAGCGATATGCATATTCCTGAACATATGGTTAATGGTCCGATATGCCCCGTGACCGCCGGATTGGCGATTGCAGGGATAGCCGCCGCCGCCTTTTTCGCGGTCAAGTCCAAAGATAAACCCGCCGCGCTGAAATTCGCAGCGGTCACCTCGTTGATCTTCGCCGCGCAGATGCTGAACTTCCCGGTGCTCGACGGCACTTCCGGGCACATGATCGGCGTCACCCTCGCGGTGCTCGCGCTCGGCGCGCCGTTCGGGGTCATCTCGATGGCGATCGTCCTCGCGGTGCAGACCCTTTTGTTCGCTGACGGCGGCCTGATGGTGCTCGGCACGAACATTCTCAATATGGCGCTTGTCGCCTCGATCCCGGGGATTATCCTCGGCTTCATCCTGAAAAACGAAAAGATATCCGGGAACATTCCGCTTAAATTGGGACTCGTCGTGTTCGCGTCATGGCTTTCGACTGTACTCGCTTCGATTGCCTGCGCGGTCGAGCTCGGTGTTTCCGGCGCGATTGCGTTATCCGCCGCATTACCCGCGATGCTCTCCGTCCACCTTCTGATCGGCATCGGCGAGGGTATCCTGACCGGAGCGTTTGCCGCGATGTTCGAGAACAGGACGGTCCGCCGCTCCGCGAAGCTCTCGTTCGCGTTACCTCTCGCATCGGCGGGAGTGATCGCGCTTGTCTTGAGCCCGTTCGCGAGCGCGCTGCCCGACGGTCTCGAGTGGGCCGCCGCGAAGTTCAACGCCCTGCATGACGCCGCGCCGTTATTTGTCGCCCCGATAGCGGATTACGCCGCACCGTTCCTGAGCGATCCGGTTCTTTCGGCATCGGCCGCCGGATTGATCGGCATCGCGGCCGTGTTCGCTGTCTCGATCCTGACCGGCTTGATCTTCAATCCCAAGCCCGCCGCAGTCAAAGCATAGAATTACCTGATCAATAGAAATCCCCCGGTTTGCGCCGGGGGATTTCATTTTATTTCTGAATCGACTATTTGTCCTAAATGCGGCTGTAAAGCAATTTCTATTTGGTTAATAAATTTATCTTCGGATGACAGTTCTCCATTCTTTATTATTTCAACTTTTAGAGTTTCAGTTTTGTTTAAAGTATTTATATATTCCTGATCATCTATGAATAAATAGTGTAAGACCTCAATGCGACTATGCTGATTTCCGAAATTATTTTTTTGATTTTCATTGTTTTGCAAAAACCTATTTATTTTATTTTCAACGATTTCTCCTAAGTACTTTATATGGGAATAATAGTTTTGTTCGGTTTTTACTTCTTTAAACAATTCAATATTTGGGTCTTCTTTATAGATTTCATTTAATGGTAATGTAATGCTATCTGTCCTTCTGCGTGCTTCTATTTCATTTGTATCATTTGTTAGATACTTATATTGATCATAATTAATTAGAGTTATCATAGAATAAACTCTACTTTCAAAACTGTAAATTTCATTTTTTAACATAAAAGGAATGTATATCTTCTTAGTATGCATAGAATTATGAATTCCTTTGGTTTCTACCAAGATTTTTATTCCTTGCAGTACTTTTTGACTATTATTTATCAAATTTATTATATACGAATAATAGAATTCAATACTATTATTCTCAGAAAAAACAATAACTTCTTTTTGTTCTAAATTGTATAAAATTACTTCCTCTTTATTCTCTTCTTCAAACCGCTTTCTTTCAATTCTTTCTAGTTTTTCATTTACCTCAGTCTGTCTTTTTGTATACCTTACTAAAAAGAAGGTAAGAAATGCAGTTGCTCCAGTCAGTAAAATTGTAGCAATTAAAGATACATATTCTAAACAATCTGGTTTATTAGATAAAACTGGATAAATCATTATAGGTATGTTATTGTCCCACATAGAGTATTTTACCTGTATTTTAAATTCAAGTCAATTTTATTCAAATGGATTGATAAACTGAAATCCCCCGGTTTGCGCCGGGGGATTTTTTATGCGTACATACCTGAACAGTTACTTCTTCTCTTCGACGGGTTTGATATCCACCGTGTAGTACAGCTTGCCCTTCTCAACTATGATCGACGTTGCGTGAACGGGAACATAGTACGGAACGCCGCCGAGATGGATACGGTTCCGTGTAACAAGGTCGTACACGCACCCGTCGTACCAGCTTACATAGTAAAGGCCCTTGCCCTGATCGCTGAACTCCTCTGAGTAGAACAGGAAGCGCAGGTCGGAGGGTACATCGATATTCCAGCCCTGGGGAAAATTCTCTTTATCGAAAATGGGGGTCGGACTATTAGGTATCATCGCGTTGAAGAACTTGCCGCCCGAGACATACAGATAAGTGGGCGTTTTGTAAAGCGTGACGCCGATAAAGTTTTTCGCGTCGGGGGGTACAAGCTTAATCGTTCCCATCGCGCTGATCACGAATTCCTTCTCCTCGAGCTTCCCGTCTTTATTGGTGACATTGATCTTCATCTTAGTCGTTGTCGCCGGTTTGAAAATACCTTTGAATTCGCTCTTGTTGTCGCCTAACGCCGTAATCATCGTCCCGCTGACCGCGTCGTAGATATTGTTATCGATACCGACATACGACAGCTTGCTTCCGATATCCGAGGGAGCGATAAACCGGGCGTTGGTGGGGATCGCGACCGGTTTTTTGTCTATAAAGATTTTTTCCTTCGAACTTAACCCGTACACAAATCCGTCTTTAGCGAGATAGAAAAGCGCGCCGTCCACCGAGAAGACGTTCAAGGCGTCGCCGGGCACGGTATAAGGCTTAAACTCTTCCTTTCCGTCCTTTTTCGCTAATACGCCGATTTCAGTCTGGGTCAGCGCGTTATAGATACGATTGTTCTGCTGTAACGCGACTACATTGGAATAGTTTTCTGTTTTACCCGCGGGCACGTAGAGGATATATCCCCACGCATCGAAAATGAACTTTGCGTCCGGGGGAATATAGTACGAAGGATGTTCTTTCTTTTCATCTTTTACATACATTTTCCCGTTTTTGGTGAAGTAATAAATATCCGTGCCGTCCTTGGTTTCGATAGGGAAAGCGTAAATACAATCGGCGGGAACAGTCATAGCTTTGCCCTTTTTACCTTCGAGCGGTTTTTGTGTCTCGGCGTGATAGACCCCGCCATCCTTATCGATAAAGTATATCTGATAATCCGGGGTCTGGAATACGAAACGGACGCCGTCGGGGAGTTTCGGGAATTCCGCGAACTCATCTTTCCCGGGCACGGCATACATGAGCTTTACGCCCTTTTCGGTATGGTAGAGGTATCCGTCCTGACCGAGATGGACTATCGAGCCGCTCATCAACGGGAAGATCATTTTCGCGGTCGGGGGTACAATCGTCTTTTCAAAAGTTCCGGAAGGGAGATTGTTATACGCGTTGAGGATCTTCCCGTCCTTATCGACATAATAAATCGCGTAAGAGACCTGGAAGACAAATCTGGCGTCGTCGGGAATTTTCCAGTATCCGGGGCCCCATTGAGGCGCGGAAACCGGCCCATGGAATTGTGCCGAGAAAACGTTGCCGTCGCCGCTCCACGGGTGGATTGTCGGCCGGACAGCCCCGCCGCCGCATGCGCTCAACAGCGCGATGATACCGAACAGCGGTATCGCGAGATACCTTTTCACAAACATCGACTTAACCATATGCTCCTCCTTATTTCTTATATGGTTATTGTATTTATTCAATTCAGATGTGTCAAATGAATGTCTGTAATTTAATAACTTATTTTCCTGTTATGCATATCACACATAGAGTATATTCCGGCGATGGATTTGACAGTTTTTATCCGCATCTTTAGAATATGATAGATAGAATGAACTATGGAACAGAATCGCATTGTTAATTTCTTTTGTAACGGTTAGTTACATGCTCAGCCCCCGATTTGTACGAAGGATTGAGGCGGGTGCTGGCGGACAGGATATTTTTAAAAGAGAGTTCAAATATTTCCGGAGGTGGATATGAAAGGAAGATTTTTCGCGGCGATTTTAGCCGGATTGCTGATCGCTGTAACAGGCTATACTCAGAATAACCTGAAACCGTCGGTCGCCGTGGTGGAGTTCGAAGTCCGGGGGAATGTCGATATCAAGGACGCCGGGATCAGTATCGCAGAGATGCTGAGCGTGTCTCTGGTGAAAACCGGGGTCTATAACCTATATGAAAGAATCCTTCTCGAGAAGGTCCTCGCGGAACAGAAGCTCGGGATCGGCCAGCTTGTCAACGCCGAGTCCGCCGCGAAAGTCGGTGACCTGTACGGGGTGAAATTCATCATCACCGGAAGCGTCATCGAATGGAGCAAGGTGTATACCGTGACCGTGAGGATGATCGACACCGATTCCGGCGCGATAGTGAACTCCGCGAGCTTCCAGGTGAATAAGTCATCGAGTATCCCCGGTAAGATGAACGACCTCGCCGACGTATTGGTCGGGCGGAAGAGCCAGGAAGTTCTTCAGTCGCAGAGTGAAATATCCGCGGATTACCAGAAGAAAACCCAGGGCTTGGGAATCATCCTCGATGTCCGTAAGAACGGCGGCGATAAACTTGTCATCAACCTCGGCTCCGAACAGAATGTCAAGCCCGGGATGGTTTTTGACGTATATGTCAACAAGTATAAAATTTCCGAAATCACCGGGCTGAAGACCTACGACGGACTGGAAAAAGTCGGCGAACTGATTATCAGCTCTGTCGATCCCACGATGAGTATCGGGAACCTGTATATGGCTATCGGTAAGGGCCACCTCGTGGAAACGCTGACCAAGGAAGGCGTGGTGAATTTCCATTTCCCCGCATCGGGCTATTTGACCCTCGGTATCGCCAATTTCAATACACCTCTTGTCAGCTACGACTTCAATCTTATGGGATTTATCATGGGCATCGGAATGGGTTATGCCATCCCGAACTTTATGGGGAATGTTAACGGGGCGCTGACATTCAAATTTGTTTATGGATTTAATATCCTGCGAACTGCTTTGGATGCTTTGACCCTCGACGCCCGTCTGACCATGCTCATGTATTCCAGTTTCGACTTTTCTTCTTCGGATAAGAAGTTTTTAAATCTCAGTCTCGGCGCCAATGTCACGTTCCTGAACTTTCTCTATGCCGGAGCGGGCGCGGCTTATCTTGTCGACTTCGGTGATAACAGCGGTTTCCGTTTCTACTTCGAAGCAGGTGTGACACTCCCGTTATTCTAATACCCGCGTCATTTTCAAACCAATTTTCGGGGCTGTCTCAAAAGGCAGCCTCTTTTTTTCGTGCATCAGCTTATAGCTTTTTGACAAACTCATTTTATCATCGCGGGCACTTGTCACGCTTCTTCAGCGTGATGCCGAACAATGGAGATAATAAATGCCCTCCGTTTTACCCCAATAGATCGCGGATTACACGGATTAGCGCTGGCTTCGGCATCCATGCCTTCGCTCAGCACTTCCCCCGTCCTTGGGGGTGCAGATAGCCGCGGATGGGAAAATACAGTTTCACGCAGAGCACACAGAGACTAAAACAGAAGCCGGATATTAAAAAAGAGCCTCCGGTCGAAATCCATATCTCTTAAACAAACCGCCGATATCATTTCTCCGTGTTCTCCGCGCGAAATACTTCTTTCGGTTTATCCCGACATTGAAGCCTAAGTCGGAGTGTGGGTGCCTCGGCTTCGCTCGGTAACCGGACACTGAGCTTGTGCCCCAAAGGGGTGCGTAGTCGAAGTGTCCAAGCCTTGCCAAAGGGCGACCGGACGCCGAGTATCTCCGCAGAGCGGAGAGTAACGAGGCGGATTGCGAGAAGACGTTTCACGCAGAGTACAAAGAGACTGAAACCGAAGCCGGGTATTAAAGAGAGCTTCAAGTTGAAATTCATATCTCTTAAACAAACCGCAGATATCATTTCTTCGTGTTCTCCGTGTGAATTTCCCGTTTTCCATCACACAAGAGACTCATATCGCCTGCATCATTCCCGCGAAAGCGAATTGACATAATCCGGCATCTCACTTAAAATGATACCTATAAAATAAGGGCAGTTCTAATACCTCGTTTTCCAACAAATCAAGGTTGTACTAGTAATGAAACGCCCAAAGGCCGTATCCTCTGATAAGCAGTTAGCAGCGGCCATAAAGGATATAACATGACACGCAAAGTCCAGATCACCGTGATCGGCGACAGTATCGAGATCGAGACCAATAACAAGATCGCCTATGATATCGGGAAGTTTATCGCGGAAAAGGGTTGGGTTTTGATTAACGGCGGCCGGGCGGGTGTGATGGAGTCTTCCGCGCGCGGGGCAAGCGACGCCGGCGGGATCATCGTCTCGATCACCCCCGACGACGACTTGTTCAGCGCCAACGAGTTCTCGACGATCACCATCCCCTCGGGCATGGGCTTCGCAAGGAATATGACCAACGTACTCGCGGGCGACGTGATAGTCGGTATCGGCGGGGGGGCGGGGACGCTCTCCGAGATCGGATACGCATGGTGCTACCGGAAACCGATTATTGTCGCGGAATGGTCGCAGGGCTGGAGTTCCAAGCTCGCCGATACCACCCTCGATCACCGTCATAACATGAAATTAGTCGGCGCGAAGGATATGGACGCCCTGAAAAAAATCCTCGAAGAGACAGTCAATAACCTCGATTACCTCAACAAACCGTATATTGCCGGAAAAAGCCGGGAATAGCCGCGAATATATACCTCACGGTCTGAAGATTGACAGACCGATCTATCATGGTATCGGGATTAGTCTGCGCAGCAGACGTGAACAGGAGGCATCATGACATTCGGAATCGTCTTCACCGCCATCATCGTTATCAGCAGTCTTTCGCTCTTTCTGTTATCGTCCACCCGGATGTTTCCGCTGGGGATGAGGATCGGCGCGACATTACTTCCGCTTGCCCTGCTTTGGCTCCATGTGTTCCTGTACCGAATCCCGGGGATCGAAAACTTTTTCTCGCACACGCTGATGGTGCTATTCTATTTTTTTACGTTCGCAATGCTTCTGCCGTTCGCGCTGGGTTTCTGGGGGATCGGGATCGTCGACCTGCCGAAGCGTTCCGAGCCCGAGACCCTCGGCAACCTGTCAGGCGATAAGGAAATCGCGGTGGTCTATCACCCCGGCGCCTCGCCGTTCACAAGAACAGTCCTCATCCAATTCGCGAGCCATTTCGATAAATCGCCCTATAAGGTCACCCTGCTGACAGCGTCCGCCCGGCTTGTTTTCGACCCCAAGGCTTACGCCGGGGTGATCCTCGTCTCGCCGGTCTATGCCGGAATGATCCGTCCCGCCCTCGAGGACTTTATCGCCGGCCACGACCTTTCCGGCTCGAAGGTGTTCGTGATCCACACCGGGACAAACCCCTACAACGAGGAAGAGTTCAAGTACGACTTCAACATCCTGAACACCCATAACGTGAAACCGGCCGATAAGACGAAGTTTGTCATGTTCCTGCCGGACAAGAACAATCCGTCCGCCGACCCTAGACAGCTTCCCGACTCTATCGCGGGCTTCTCGAAAACAGTCCTTGCCAAGCTGAAATAGCATGCCCCTTTGGGCGCTCGCTCAGGGTATCACTTCCCTGCGGATTTTCGCTATTCCGCTGGTTATCTATTTCGAACTGCGCGCGGACTATCCGGCGGTACTGATTACCGTCGCCGCCGCTGTGCTCAGCGACATCCTCGACGGCGCGATCGCGCGTCGTTCCGGGATCACCCGCCTGTTCGGCAAGATGTTCGACTTCGCCGCCGACTTCCTTTTCGTCCTCGCGCTCGTTATCTACTACAGCCTCGACGGGCACTTCATCCCGTGCGTATGGACCACACCGCTCGCGGCGGGAGTCAGTTATCTCGTGCTCTGCGTCCGCCGGAAGGAGTTCGCCCGCACCCGTCTGGGACGCTGGAACGGAACGCTCGCGTTGGGGGGAATCCTCGTCCTCGCCGGGATTCGCGTGTTCTACCCCGCCCTTCCCCCCGCCGTATGGCAATGGGTCTCCGTCGTACTGTCCGCATGGTTTCTGGCCGCGGCGGTTGAAAATATCGCCGCATCGCGGAAAAATCCGAACAAGAAAACGCTGGACAATCCCGCCGGATATGATAAAATAGAATAACACTTCCGGGGAGGGTTTTATGTTCGACTTTCTCAATCCCTTGATCGTATCGAGCTGGTTCACGGCGATCCTGTTTCTGCTGATAGGCGTGTTTTTCCTCTGGGGCGGCTCGGAGCTCGTGATGAGAAAGCTCGGCCCAATCTCCAAATACTTCGGGGTCAAGGAATTAGTCGTCGCCATCCTCGGGATCAGCGTCCTCTCGTCTCTGCCGGAATTCACCGTGTCGTTCTTCGCGAACCTTCAGGGTAAGGCGGATATCTCGATCGGCAACATTATCGGATCGAACTTCGTCACCCTGACATTCGTCACCGCGCTCTGCGCGCTCATCTCCCCGATGGTGATCGGGACTGAGATCAAGGACAGGGAAAGCGCGGGGATGATCCTCTCGTCGGTCGTCATCCTCGTCCTCGCGAATGACGGCGAGCTGGGGCGTATCGACGGATTGATCCTGATTCTCCTCTATATCCCGTACATTTTCAGCGTCATCAAGGCCGCGAAACACAACGCGAAGGATGACGCCGAATTACTTCATCATAAAGGAAAGGATAAAAAGATTTGGCTCCATATCGTGATCGCGGCTCTCGCGATTTTCGGGATCATCGCCGGCGCGAGTATCACGTTGACAGCGGGCGAAAATATCGGCCAGCGTCTGGGTATCACCCCGCTCGCGATGGGTATCCTGATCTTCGCGTTCGGCACATCCCTGCCGGAACTCTCGGTCGCGCTCTCGGCGACATTCAGGAAAAAAGCGGAAATCAGTATCGGCGAGATCTACGCGTCGAACATCTTTACGGCTATGTTCGTACTAGGGGCATGCGCCCTCGTCCAGCCGATGGCGGTTTCGGCGTCAATCCTCCACTTCGATATCCCGTTCCTGATCCTGGCGGGCTCGGTCATCCAGATATTCGTGACAAGCGGCAGTAAGCTCATCCGGCTCGAAGCGGCGTTCATCATGCTCATGTATATCTACTTCTCGCTGGGGCATTTCGTGCAGTTGCCGTTCTTCAGCTAACAGCGGAAATTTAACATCCCTGTTTCACACCGATCGCGCGGATTTTCCGTTATTCGCCGTTATAAAATTTACAAATGAGAAACGGAGTATTAAAATACTTAAAATAGCGAGTTCGATATGTATATACAAAGAAAACCTCAGGGCTGGTTATCGGAATATATCGATACATTCTGGTATTATAAAAACGACCGGAATGAAACGTTAAACTTTTCAATTCTTCCGGACGGACGCGCGGATATTGTATTCGAGGACGGATTTATGAAACCGGAAGTAGTCGGTTGCATGACCCATCCGCTCGATATTACTATCGCCCGCGGTGACATAAGCGCAGGGATCGGTTTAAAGCCGGGATGCGCTTCGGCATTCCTGAAAACGCCGTTATCCGAGTTTACCGATTTAAGCATTCCTTATGATTTAATTAGTAAAGATAGGGTTGAATTCGATGAAAAAATTGCAGTTTCGCCGTCTCATGAAAAAATATTCCGTGAATTCGAGCGTTTTCTTTCAAGCATCTTTCAGGAAGCTCCATATGATAAAACATCTCTGCGTGCGACACAGATGATTTCCCGGTCGGGCGGTATACTTCCCGTATCGGAAGTCGCGAAAAAGCTAAATATATCCCGCAGGCATCTGGAAAGGCTCTTTCGTGAAGAGATTGGAATCCCCCCAAAACAATTCTCGCGAATAGTCCGTTACCAGAATGCCCGTTATATGCTAAAATCCGGTAAATTCGATCATCTCTCACAAATCGCCGCAGAATCCGGATATTTCGATCAATCCCACTTTTATAAAGATTACAAAGATTTAACCGGTAACTATCCCGAACCCGCATAGAAATGTCGCATTTTTACAAGCCTGCGCCGATTCTTATATGTATAATAATCTCCTAAAACATCGAGGAGGTTTTTATGTTTACCAAACTGACACCAAATATAATGGTGAAGGATGTGAATGCGGCTGTCGAATTCTATACCGGCGTGCTGGGTTTCGATTTCGGGATGGGAGTATTGTCGGCGGATAACAGTATCGTGCAGGAGTATAGTAAAACCGGAACGCTGACCTTTGCGACTATCAACCAAAACGGTATTGAAATCATGATCGAACTTGAGAAGTCTTTTCTTGAAGATTCACCGCAATTCAAGCAAAAACAGGTCGGGGCGTCGGTTTCATTCTATTTCGAAACTAAGGGTTTGGATGAACTGTACGGAAAAATCAAGGAAAAGATCACCATTGTAAAAGATATGTTTGTCACATGGTATGGGATGAAAGAGTTTTATATTCTCGATAATAACGGATATGTGCTCGGTTTTGCGGAGGCGACGAATGGATGAGAAGATAGCAGGCTTTTTAAGCTAATTGAAAATATTACGTCCGGAACACTATCATATTTTCAGCCGGATAAGAGAGATGATCTTTCACGCGATTCCGGATATCGCGGAAGAAATAATGTACAGCGGACCGATCTAAAAAACCGGGTCGCCGGTTTTCGGTTAAACAGTTATTCAAACACCGGGGGCATGGAACTATCCGTGCCCTTTATTTTTACCCATCAATTTGAGGGTACGCGCGGAAAAATTGAGAATTGTCAATCCGACGATTTCTTTATTCGCCGAATCGACTCGGGAAATGATCCCATCCCCGATATCGATTCCTTCGGCGTTCCTTGGTTCACCGATCGAGATATAGAGGACATCCGCGCCGGGATCGTATTTCCAGTTTATATTTTTCGCTTTCTCGATCATTTTTAACGCTTCCATAGGATTTTTCTCCTAATCCGCCTCGATATTCTCCGCTTCGCGGAGATACTCGGCGTCCCTCCACCCTTCGACAAGGCACAGGGTGACGACAGGTCGCAGGCTGGCTGATGACAGAATGATGACGTGCCGTAATGGGATTGCCGTCCGCCAGCCGGTTGCCGGGTAATATCGAGATGCGGGCATCTCGGCTACGCTCGATGTCCGTACATCATTCCGACTTGGGCTTCAATGTCGGGAAGAGGATCGTGTCGCGGATGGAGTTGGTATCCACAAAGAGCATCACCAGACGGTCGATCCCGATACCCAATCCGCCCGCCGGGGGCATCCCGTGTTCGAGGGCGTTGAGGTAATCCTCGTCGATATACATCGCCTCGGAGTCGCCGCCGGCCTTACGCCGCGCCTGTTCCTCGAAACGCTCGCGCTGGACGAACGGGTCGTTGAGTTCGGAGAAGGCGTTACACAGCTCGCGTCCCATACAGTACGCCTCGAAACGTTCCACGAAGTCGGGATCGTCGGGTTTATACTTCGCGAGGGGCGATATCTCAGCCGGGTACTCGTATATGATGGTCGGGTCGATCAGCTTGTCTTCGACACATTCGCCGAGGATGAGGTCGAGAATTCCCCATTTACCGAGGAACTTGTCGATCTTTTTGATCCCCTTTGCCGATGCGGCCTCGGCGGCGTCTTTCGCGTCGCGGATCTTCGATGTATCCACTCCCGCGATATCCTTCAAGGCGTCGACATACTTCAGCTTTTTCCAGTTTCCGAAATCGAGACGGCGGCCCTGGTAATCGAACTCGGAGTCGCCCTTTACCGCAAACGCGATCCCCTTCGTCATCTGCTCGAAATGGTCCATCATGGTCTGGAAGTCGGCGTAAGCCTGATACATCTCGAGCATCGTAAACTCGGGGTTGTGACGGGTGTCGATCCCCTCGTTACGGAAGTTTCGGTTCAGCTCGAAGACCCGTTCGAACCCGCCGACAATGAGCCGTTTGAGATAGAGCTCAGGCGCGACACGGAGATAGAGGTCGATATCGAGGGCGTTGTGATGGGTAGTGAACGGGCGCGCGGACGCCCCGCCGGGAAGCACCTGCATCATCGGGGTTTCGACTTCGAGGAAGCCGCGCTGGGTCAGGAAGTCGCGGATATACGCGATCACCTTCGAGCGGATGATAAAGTCTTTTTTTACGTTCGGGTTGATAATCAGATCGAGGTAACGTTGTCTATAACGGAGCTCTATGTCGGAAAGGCCGTGCCATTTCTCGGGGAGTGAGTTGACCGCCTTGGCGAGAAGGGTGAATTCCTCGACCAGCACCGTGATCTCGCCCTTGTGGGTCTTGAACACGTTGCCCTTGATCCCGGCCACATCGCCGATATCGAGAAGGGTGAAGGTTTCGAACTGCTCGTCGCCGAGGATGTCCTTCCGGGCGTAAATCTGGATATCGCCCTGGTCGTCCTTGATCGTGGCGAAGATCGCCTTACCGAAACTGCGCCAGAGCATGACACGCCCGGCGATCGTGGTCTTGAACTCCAGTTCGCCGTTATCCTGAAACTGCTTTTTTATATCTTCGGAATACCCTTCCGGCTTAAAACGGTTTGGGTAGGGATTGATATTTTTCTTTTTAAACTCTTCGAGTTTCGCGAGACGGCTTTTTCGTTCGTCTGTCAGGTTCTGCGGTGCATCCGACATTCTGGTCCTCCGGAAATTGGTATCTGTTAGTATAAAGGAGGGTTGGTATAAAATCAAGCGGGGGGAAGAACATGTACGGGCGGGAGTTGCGATTTTTCCGGAGTGGATGTAAAATATTGACGGTTTAGGGAGGAGAATATGAAACATATCGCGGTCTTCGTCGTTTTCACACTTCTGTTGATCTCGTGCGCGCAGGGCTCGAAGCCCGGAATCGATACGCTTATCGCCGATTCCGAGAAGAATATCGCGCTTATGATGGACGAGTATGTAAAGAATGTCGACGCCGCTTTCCCGGATGCCGCGCTTGCTGAATACGACCGGATCGAACGCGCGATCAACAGCATCCTGTTCGATATGGAAATGAACAGGCTTATCCCCGAACTGGAGAAGACTCAAGTCAAGCAGAAGCTGATGGACTCCGGCAAACGGATTGAAGGGATGGCCGCAAATAAGGGTATCGACCTAAAACCGTTTAACATTAAACTGGTTTACGAACATCTTGAGTGGCTGAGCGTGGAGTAGAAACCGCGCGCGGTTGTCAGTTTATACTATCTATATACGAGATGGGGCAATAGCTGAATATACCGATGCTGTTTTGATAAGTATGCTGATAATGTTACGCATGTTTGAGTATACCGCCGCCGATTTCGATTAGTCCGCGCGCTTCTTGACTCCGTAGACCGCGACCGGCTTTTCCTTCCCGCGCAGAACGATATCGCCGTGGGGGACTTTTTCATACTCCGCCGGAAGTTCCATCAGGGCGAGCAGGTCGCCGGACACTAAAAGCCCTTCGCACTTCTCGTTGCAGAGCGACTCGATCCTCGCGGTCGTGTTCAGCACATCGCCGAAATACCCGATTTCCGTTTTAATCGCGCCCAATTCCCCGGTCACTACCTTACCGCCATGAAGGCCTGCCTTGAAGTCAGGAACCAGGCCGTAGACGTTCCGGTAGTAATCCTTTCTAGACTGGATTTTTTCTCCATGCAGGAAAAACAGCCTGACGCAGTTAGCGTTCAAAAAACCTTGCTTGAACTTCCAGACAAGGATGATCTCGTCGCCGACATATTTATATATTTCCGCCTTAGCAAGCATGATAGCTTCCGACATATCGTAAAAGAAATCGTTCAGAAGATTGATAAACCGGAGATGTCCGATCTTTTCAGCAATCGTCGTGGAGCCTTTGATGTCGAGGAACATGAAGATCAGCTCTTCTTCCTTCGGGTGATGGTATCTTCCGAGGAGAAGGTTTAAGAGCACTTTTTGACCTATGAGCGAGATAAATGTAAATGACGTATTGAAAAGCGCGGACAGCACGATTGAGAAAATGATCGAATTATTAAATGCCGGATCGTTGATAACGGAAAACATGATCTCTGAAAAACTGCCGGTGTACTTGATCGAGTACCCGGCCGAATTCGCGACAAAAAGTATAAAGGTATAAAACAAGAAACGGATCAGCATATTGACCGGAAGCGCCAGACGTTTGATGAACGACACGGCCGACCATGATTCGAATAGGGAAATTGTCAGCCCGCAGAACAGGCCGATCGCTCCCGCGGTGATAATTCCCTGAAGTGTGGAATCGAAAACTCCGAGAAACGCGAACGCAATCGAAATGACACAGGATACCACTCCGATACTGACCGAGTTGATGATTCTATATTTATTTATACTTTTCGAATTCATCTTAGCCTCCGGCAAGATAATAGCATGAATACGGAAATAACGCAATGGGAAATCGGATCGCGCCCTTATGTTATCTCCTTCCGTGATGGACATTTCCGGTGTTTCGGGATATAATAACCGATACCGAATTCGAGGGTGCTGTGGAATATCATGAAAAAAAGCTCCATATCCTTCGCCAGATTCTTTTCTGGACGGGGATTCCCCTGCTCATTCTGATCGCGATCTATAACTACAACGAGGCATCCTTTCTGTATTGGGAATCGAATCAGTATAAAGAATCTGACCTGACTAAACTGATGGACGAACGGGCTAAGCCGATTGTTCTCTTGGGCGGCAATAAAAAAGCCGTACTTTTTATTCACGGGCTCGGGGGGTCTCCGGCTGTTTTCGAGTATTACGCCGGACTTGCGGCAAAGGATAAGTATGATGTTTTCGTACCTCTGCTTCCGGGCATGGGTACGGAACCTTCGGATATCCTCGATCAGACGTTTTCAGGATGGTACAGCTTTATCCAGAGCCTCTACCTGAAATACCGAAAGAACTACAAGGAGTTCTATGTCGTGGGGGTTTCGATGGGGGGATCGCTTGCGTTAAAAATAGCGAAGAATTTCACCCAGCATGAAACACCCGGCCTCGCGCCGACAGCGGTCGCGGTCATCTCCGCTCCTGTCTTTATTAATAACCTTTTCGAACTGGGAATCGTCCCGCATCCCGAAACCTATTTTGCCCGCCTGATCGGTCTTTTTACCGATCGGATACCGGGCGAAACTTTCCCGAACGCGACGAACACCGACGGCACCGAAAACTGGGTAGGATACCGTTGGGTATTCCCCCAACAGATACAATCGATGAAAATGGGATTGAAAAGATTAAAGGACAACCTGTTCAAGATAAAAATGCCCGTGTTCATTGTGCATGCTTCCGGCGATCCGGTCGTGGACGAAAGGAATATGGATTATATCGCCCGACACATCGCATCCTCAAACAAAACCGCCCTGCTTTTACATCCGAAGGCGTCGGGTATTTCCCTGCACTATCTGACCCTTCTGTATGAAACACGCGGCGAGGTATATGAAGGAATTTTCGGCTTTTTTAAGAATCTTAAAAAATAGGACAGCCTTATGAAACACTCAGTAATAGCGATAATTCTCATTTCAGCCTCGCTTATGGGATGCGTCACGGCAGCTCCGCCGGTCTCCGAGGCCGTCGTCGTGTTCGGCGGGGACACGTTTTTCGGAAGGAAGCTCAAGCCGCTGATAGCGAAGGGTGTCGATCTCTTCAAGGATATCCGCGCGGCGGCGAAGGACGCCGATATCTGCATCCTCAATCTCGAAACCCCGATTTCCACTAACAACTCCGAGCCCTACGATAAGCCTTACGTCTTTATCGCCGACCCTATCGCGATCACTCTGCTGACCAATTCGTTTGTGAACGCCGTGTCTCTCGGTAATAACCATATGCTGGACTACGGGAAGCAGGCTCTGATCGACACGCACCGTTACCTGGACGCGGCGGGGATCGCGTATTCCGGCGCGGGGACGAACCTGATGCAGGCGTCGAAACCGGTGATCTTCGAGGTGAACGGCATCAAGATCGGCTACCTGTCGTTCGGCCTCAACGGCCCCGGCGAGGTGCTGGACGCGACTCCTATCACTCACGGCACCGCGCCTATCCGTCTGACCAATATCCTGCCTGTCATGAACGAGCTCCGCCCGAAGGTCGATTTCCTGATCGTCTCGCTTCATGACGGCGCGGAGTATATGGACTTTCCGATGCAGCGCGTCCTCTCGAACTATCACGCCATCATCGATAACGGCGCCGATTTGATTATCGGGCATCACCCCCATGTGATCCAGGGGATCGAAAAGCGCGAAGGAGGGGTCATCTTCTACAGCATGGGAAACCTGCTATTCGACCAGAAGAACGCGATCACTCTCAAGACGATGCTCGGGAGTGTGAAGATCACGAAGAAACTGGTATCCGGCAAAACGGTGATCGGCGCGGAGTACTCTGTCATCCCAATGATGCGGAACACGGAGTTATTTCTGCCGGAGTTCGCGGGGAAGAAGGACGCGGACGCGATTACCGCTCACCTGAAGAAGATCAGCGCGTCTTTGGGTAAATGGAAACCTGAGTTCGTCCTGAAGAGCGGCAAGCCGTATCCCGAGTATTCAATCGTCTGGGCAAATAAGGGCGGTTCGAATAGCATTGCCCTTTCCGGAAAATCGAAGCAAAATGAATAATATAGCACTCAAGGCCGCGTCTTATAATAAGTATTTGGAAGCGGCAATAAATAGTTATCACCCGGAGGAACCCATGAAGCACGGGCATATCCTGAAAGCGTTCGTTCTGCTCCTGACCCTCGCATCGTGCGGGGCGTTCAGGCAGAACTTTTCCGCGCGTCTCACCGAAGCCGAGCGTTACTCCCAGCTTCCCGCGATGTTCCGCGGATTGTATGCCGGGTGCTCGCATTCGATGCCGGTATTTCTCCAGCGGCTCGACGATATCGGCGCGCTCGAAACCGTCGCGTTCGTCTACCACGGCTGGTATGCGGCGTCGACCGTCGCGCTCGACGATTTCACCACCAGGCTGACCGAGGCGGAGAGTTCCGGCGCGCTCGATCCGCAGTACTACGGCGCCTACGCCGCCTCGACATGGGAACTCGCGCAATTTATCGAACGGGTCGCGATGGCGGGCAAGATCGAAGGCCTGCCGGTTATCTACCGGGCGCAGTTCGCGGGGGGGTACCAGCCGCCCGAGGTGTTCTATACACGTTATACCGACGCCCAGAAGGCCGGAGTCTGCCCCGCAGCCTATCTCGGGGATTACGCCGCTTCGGTATGGGAATGGTAAACGGCGCCCGATGAAAATAAAAGTTCTCCCGTCAGACTTCCGTGTCACCGAAGTGCCCGACCTGAATATCGAAAAAAGCCCGTCGGAGTATAAGGTCTACCTGCTCGAAAAGTCCGGATGGGATATGTTCGCGCTAGTCGATAAGCTCGCCCGCGACCTGAACGTGCCGAAGAAGGATATTATCTACGGCGGGATCAAGGACCGTCACGGCGACACCTCGCAGTATATCACGATCCGCGCCCGTAAGGGTTTGCCCGACAGCTATTCCGAGAAGGGATGTCTATTGACCGCGAAGGGCTATTCCGGCGAACCTGTCCGCGCGAAGGATATCAAAGGCAACCTGTTCGATATCGTCCTGCGGGATATCGCGCCCGGCGAAACGGAGACATACATCGAGAACTACCGCGCCGCCCGCGAATGGGGCGTGCCGAACTATTTCGAC
This sequence comes from Spirochaetes bacterium GWF1_51_8, assembly GCA_001829415.1. Lineage (GTDB taxonomy): Bacteria > Spirochaetota > Brevinematia > Brevinematales > GWF1-51-8 > GWF1-51-8. Next base: position 8,567 of record MIBE01000032.1, on the reverse strand, counting down.
GACCAGCGTTTCGGCTCGTCGCGTCACGGCAAAGGTTTTATGGGTAAGGAGATATTTCTCGGCGACCGCGAGAAGGCGCTCAAACTCTATTTCACGCCGTCGGCGGAAGACCGGAAGAAAGACCGCGACTTCAAGCAGTCCGTCATAGACAACTGGGGCAAATGGGACAGGCTCGCGGACATCCCGCCGGGCGAGTACAAGCGGATATTCGACTATATGAAGATACCCGGCCACAGCCGTTCGTACACCAAATCCCTGTCGCTGATCGACCGCAACTTTCTCCTATTCGTGCTCAATGTCTATCAGTCGTTCCTGTATAACGAAATCGTATCGCGTTACCTCACGTCCGTTCTCGCAAAACGCGGGATGGGCATAGCGGAATACCCCTATCAGGAGGGAAAGTTCGTGTTCTACCGCGCGCTCGACAAGGAACTCCTCGCGGAGTTGTCCGTGAAGGAAGCGCCGATGCCGGGGTATGACACGTCGATCGCCGACCCGGAGATCGAGGAATGCGCCTCGGCTGTATTCGCCTCGGAAGGTATCACGCTCGACAGCCTGAAGGTGCGTGCGCTCTACCAGCGTAACGTGCACGGGAAAGACCGCCCGGTCGTCGTGATGCCGGAGACGGACGAGGAACCGGTTGTGTCCGATGACGAACGTTACCCGGGGAAAAAGGCACTGCGCGTGAAATTCTTCCTGCCGAAAGGGTGCTACGCCACGATGGTGATCAAACGGATGACGCTCGCGGAGTGGAAGTAGAATAAGTTGACAAATTCACAAAATATATTTACATTATAGTATATTTATGTTTACAAAGAGGGAATATGTCGTTACCGAGGGAAAAACGGGCAGAAATACTGTATAATATCCTGAAAGAATTAAGTACGGATAATAAAGGTTTTATCAATGAAATTTCTAAAAGATTCCAAGTATCCCGCCAAACCGTACATCATTATATAAAAGAATTAGTGAAATGGGGCGATATTGAGAAGATCGGAAATAAATATCAGCTGAAGTTATCAAGCTTTAAAATAACACATAAAATAAAAGATCGATTCGAAGAAAGCTTTGTGTGGAGCAATGAAATTCTTCCAAAAATTACATTTTTAAATGAAAATGTCCGTGCGATTTGTCAATACGGATTTAATGAAATGCTGAATAACGTTATCGATCATTCGGAATCGGAGAATGTGGAAATTATTGTTTCTTTTAATAGATTTGTATTAATATTCTCGATTATCGATAACGGTATAGGTATCTTCAATAAAATTCAGAAAACACTCAATCTATCTTCGCCAAGAGAATCGATAATAGAATTAGAGAAGGGAAAATTCACATCCGATCCAAAAAATCATTCGGGTGAAGGAATATTTTTTACTTCACGCGCTTTCGATACTTTTATTATTTTATCCGAAAATCTAGAATTTCATAGTTCAAATTCTGAGGATTTGCTGGTTTTAAAACCGATCAATGAGGGAAAGAAAGGAACTAGTGTGTTAATGGCGATATTTTTAGAATCGAAGAAGACTTTGGACAGTATTTTTAAAGAATTCACTGATAGTGAGAATGATTATAGCTTTTCCAAAACAGAAGTCCGGGTTGATCTTTTACGATTTCCGAATGAAGATTTAGTCTCAAGGTCTCAAGCAAAGCGATTAGTATTCGGTTTGGACAAGTATAAAAAAATTACTTTATCTTTTAAAAATATTCCGCTTATCGGACAAGGTTTCGCCGACGAGATTTTCCGGGTTTTCCAGAACGAGCACCCCGATATCGAAATTATCCCGACCGATACGAATGAGGAAGTTATGCGGATGATTATGCATGTCCTGCGCCCGAACAATCCGCGCTGACAATTCACTTTTCGGGCAAATCGTGCTATAATACCCGAAATGAAAGGTGCGGCGAAATGCTGAAAGTTTTCAAAAGGGTAGCGCTTTTTGTCATTATTTGGGTGATCGCATACAATTTTTACAGTCTTATTGTGACTCCGGTACAAATGGAGTATAGTTCCTTCCTGCCTTCCGGAATGGAGGTCAGTTTCTCGTTGAACGCATTGATAGGAACGTTCGCCGGGATATTTATGGGGATTGTATTCAGCCTTTTCGACCTTCTCACGAGCCGTTTTTATCATAAAAAATCCTCTTTCGGATTAGAGGTATTGATTAGGATAATGGTGTATTGTTTTTCGATATTGATCGTGTTCGTTATGGGATTTGTCAGTTATCTCCTGATTTCGCAGAAAGGGCCGGAAACCTCGTTCTCAGTTTTGGTAATCCGTTACTTTTCGCTTTTCTCGTTCTCAATCCTCATGTGTATCCTGCTGGGATTCATCATTCAGATCAGCCGACATATCGGAGAAAATAATCTCCTTTCATTATTTATCGGAAAATACTATAAGCCGCGTGAAGAGGAAAGGATATTCATGTTTTTAGATATGCGTTCTTCTACGACTATCGCTGAAAAATTGGGCCATAACCTTTTCAGCGAGCTGATACAGGACTGTTTCTTCGATTTAAACTCCATTATCAATAAATATAAGGCGGAGATTTATAAATATGTAGGCGACGAAGTCATTCTTGTTTGGGATATAAAGAATGGGAAGCATCGAAATAACTGTGTCGGGATATTCATGGAGTTTATGAAAATTATTGATGAAAAAAAGGAATATTACCGAAAAAAATACGGAGTTCTTCCGCAATTTAAGGCGGGATTGAACAGCGGCCCGGTTACTGTGATCGAGGTGGGAAGTGTTAAACGCGAGATAGCTTTCTACGGAGATGTTCTCAATACGGCCGCGAGGATACAAAGTGTTTGTAACGAGTACGGAAATGATATCCTGATTTCAGAAACGGTCGCTGATATGCTGAAATCCGGCGGCGATGGCGTAAAGCTGGAATTTATCGGAGCAATCACCCTGCGCGGAAAGGATAAAGAAATAAAGATTTATTCTGCGGCTCCCGGTCATGATCCGGATTCAGCCGGTTCTGCGGGTATTTAAATACCGCGGTAATTCACTTTTCGGGCAAATCGAGCTATAATACCCGAAATAAATTTTAAGGATAAACCATGTCGAACGGATTAAGCAAAGTCGAATCCGCCGCCGCTCCCAAGGCGATCGGCCCTTACTCTCCCGCTGTCGAAGCCGGGGACTTCATTTTCTTCTCGGGGCAAATCCCCCTCACTTCCGCCGGTGAAATGATCCCGGGCGGGATTACCGAGCAGACCGAACAAGTGCTGAAGAATATCGGCGCGCTCCTGAAAGCCAGAGGCTTGACCTACGCCAATGTCGTCAAATCCGAGGTGTTCCTGAAAGACCTCGAGGACTTCGCGAAGATGAACGAGGTCTACTCGCGCTATTTCACCGAGAGCCTCAAGCCCGCGCGGACGACGTTACAGGTGGCGCGTATCCCGAAGGACTCGCTTGTCGAGATCGCGGTAGTCGCCTACAAAGGCTAAGAAAGACCTGCATCATTGCCTCACACCTGATACTCGATCGCTGCGCCCGCCTCTTGTCACTTTCAACCTGTCATTTGCCTGCCTTCCGGCGTATGACGGGAGGTCACTTATATTGACAGACTTTCACAATCCTATTAAAATAATGCGCTATAATAAGTTACCCAGGAGCATAGAATGAACGCTGGCTTGCCCCAGAGTTATAACCCCCGCGAGTTCGAAGAAGCGATCTACCGCGAATGGACTGAGAAAGGATATTTCCGCAGTTCGCCCGATCCCGAGAAAAAACCCTACACGATCGTCATCCCGCCGCCTAATGTGACCGGGATGCTCCATATGGGACATATCCTCAATAACACCATCCAGGACATATTGATCCGTTACCACAGGATGAACGGGTACGAGGCATGCTGGATACCCGGCACCGATCACGCGTCTATCGCGACGGAAGCGAAAGTGGTGAAATGGCTCGCCGAGAGCGGGATCACTAAGGAGCAAATCGGGCGCGAGAAGTTTCTCGAGTACGCACAGGACTGGAAGGACAAGTACGGCGGCATCATCATCGGCCAGCTCAAACGGATGGGCGCGTCGTGCGACTGGGACCGCCTGCGTTTCACGATGGACGACGGGTACTACAAGGCCGTCATTCACGCGTTTGTCGATCTTTACAAAAAGGGTAAAATCTATAAAGGCTACCGTCTTGTAAACTGGTGTCCGGTCTCCAAATCGGCGATATCCGAGGAAGAGGTCTACTACAAGGAAGTCAAGGGCAGTCTCTGGCATATCAAGTACGCGATCAAAGGAACGGACGAAACGATCACGATAGCGACCACGCGCCCCGAGACCCTTCTCGGCGACACGGCGGTAGCGGTCAATCCCAAGGATAAACGTTACAAGCACCTTGTCGGCAAGACGGCGATCCTGCCTATCGCGGACCGTGAGATTCCGGTGATCGCCGACGAGTATATCGATATCGATTTCGGAACGGGCGCGCTCAAGGTGACTCCCGCGCACGACCTCAACGACTACGAGCTCGCGAAGAAGCACGATCTCCAGATCATCAACATCATGAATATCGACGCGACATTGAACGACCGCGTGCCGGAAGAGTTCCGGGGCATGGATCGTTACGAGGCGCGCGAAGCGGTAGTCGAAAAGCTCCGAGAGCTCAAGCTCCTTGTGAAAATAGAAGACTATACTAATAATGTCGGGTACAGCGAACGCGGGCATGTGCCGATCGAGCCGTTACTGTCCGAGCAATGGTTTATGCGGATGGAAGAACTGATCAAACCCGCCGTCGAGAAGGTCAAGGACGGCTCGGTGCATTTCTATCCCGAGCGCTGGGTGAAGACCTATTTCCACTGGCTCGAAAATATCCGCGACTGGTGTATTTCCCGTCAGCTCTGGTGGGGACACCGTATCCCGGTGTACTATTGCCAGGACTGCGGCCATTTCGACGCTTACGAAGAAGCGCCTAAAAAGTGCGAAAAATGCGGCTCCGCGCATCTCAGGCAGGACGAGGATGTGCTCGACACATGGGCGTCGTCATGGATATGGCCGTTCGCGGTGCACAAGTGGCCGGAGATCGATAAAGACCTCGAGTACTACTACCCAACAAGCGCGCTTGTGACCGCGCCGGATATCATCTTTTTCTGGGTCGCGAGGATGATTATCGCGGGGATGGAATTCCTCGGCAAGATACCGTTCGAGAAGGTCTATTTCACGGGACTCATCCGCGACGAACAGGGACGCAAGATGAGCAAGTCGCTCGGCAACTCGCCCGATCCGCTCGATGTGATCGCGGAGTTCGGCGCCGATGCGTTACGCTACACCATCATCCGCCTCGCGCCGTTAGGAAACGATATCCTCTACAGTAACGAGAAATGCGAACTGGGGCGGAATTTTGCCAATAAGATATGGAACGCGTCGAAGTATATCCTGCAGAACGCCGAAAGCGTCGAGCCCGGCGATATCCGCAAGATCGTCCTCGACGATATCGATAAATGGATACTGACACGTTACGAGAAGACTATCGAGAAGGCGCGCGCCGAGATCGAAGGATTCCATTTCAACGAGGCGACGATCTCGCTCTACGACTTTATCTGGGGCGAGTTCTGCGACTGGTATATCGAGGCGTCGAAGATCAAGATTTACAACGGCACACCGGAAGAAAAGGCCGCGAAGGTCACCGTCCTGCTCTTTATCCTCGAGGGAAGCCTCAAGCTCCTTCATCCCGTGATGCCGTTCATCACCGAAAAGATATATCAGACGCTTCCCGGCACCGACGGGACGATTATGCGGGCGGAATATCCGGTCTACGACAAGGCTCTCGTTTTCGGGAACGAGGAACGCGATATCGAATGGGTCAAACAGTTGATCTACACGATCCGCAACATCCGCGGGGAGAAGGGAATCCCGCCGCATGTCGCGGTCGCGGTCAGGATCGGCCTCGACGATCCGTCGTTACAGGCGCGTATCGATAACAACCGGGACCTCGTGCTTCGTTTGCCGAAAGTCGAATCTCTCGATTTCGTCCCGGCGGATTACGCGAAGGCCGATAACGAAGTCGCGGGTACAGGACCCGGGTTTAACATATTTATCTCCCTCGAAGGGCTGATCGATGTCGAGAAGGAGCGCGAGAAGCTGACTAAGGAAGTCGCCCGTGTCGAAGGCTCGATCAAGGGGACGAAGGCGAAACTGTCTAACGGGAAGTTTGTCGGGCAGGCCCCGGCGGATATCGTGCAGAAGGAACGCGACAAGCTCGCGTACCTCGAGACCGAATTGGACAAGCTGAAGAGCAACCTCGCCGCGCTGAAATAGTCCTTCGGCTGCCTGTCCACTTTCACCAAAGGTGGAAGGCGGGCGCTCGGTGACCGGCTTGTCCCTCGACATCCCGCATTGCGGGACAAGCGCTCGGGATGACTGAAAATGGATCGGGATGGCGCTGATTAACGAAATAAAGGGGAAAAGTATGATACTGACGGGTGATGAAATCCTGAACGAGATGAAAGCGGGCAACATCTCGGTCGAACCGTTTGAAATGTCTCGTCTCAATCCGAACTCCTATAACCTCTGCCTCTACGATACCCTCCTCATGCTCGCGGACGATGTTCTTGATATGCGGAAGGAGTGCAGATACAAGGAGATTGTCATCCCCGAAAGCGGATTCCGCCTCGAACCGGGACATCTCTACCTCGGGCGCACCCTCGAATATACTAAAACGTTGAAGCACGTCCCGCTCCTCGAAGGACGTTCCAGTATCGGGCGGCTCGGGATATCGATCCACGCGACCGCCGGGTTCGGCGACGTGGGTTTCTGCGGGTTCTGGACGCTCGAGATTTCGGTCATCCAGCCCGTCATCATCTATCCCCGGATCGAAATCTGCCAGATCTATTACACCGAAGTAAAAGGCAAACTTTCGCGTTACGAAGGAAAGTACCAGAATAATAAAGGGATACAGGTGAGCGGGATACACGGCGAGTTTTCATAAGTGCGGTTATTAGAAGTGACACATAATGTTTCACTTTTTGGGTTTATCATGCGATAATATGTAAATAGGACTCCCGCATACCGGAGCGAATTAAAAATGTTCGAGAAAGACAAACTGAAGGAAGTGGAAGTTACCTTCCTCAAAACCGGGTCTATACTATCAGGCATCCTGTTTGACGAAAAAGGCACAATGCTATGGCCGGCGCGCAAGCCGATCACGGATTCGTTCATATCCAAGCTGAAAGTGAAAGGGATCGAAAGGGTGTATTACGTCCCGCCGAAATGGAAATCGAGCGCCGAATCCGCCCCGATGTTCAGTTCCGAATCCCTCAATTTCGCCCAGGAAGCATTGGACGAGATCGTCACCCAGATCAAGTTCGGGAAAATCCCCGAGATCAAGAACGCCCGCATCACTATCGAAAAGCTCTTCCACGATATGGAGCTCAACGCCAACGGCTTCCTGAACCTGATGGTGCTCAAGGACTACGACACCTACACCTACACCCATTCCATCAACGTCGGCCTGCTTTCGATGTTCCTGACCAAACAGCTCGGGTTCAACACTTATTTCATCCAGGAAATCGCCCTCGGCGGATTTCTCCACGATATCGGCAAGATCAAGATACCGACGAAGATCGTGAACAAGCACGGCAACCTGACCGACGATGAGTTCAAGATCATGAAGAACCATCCGGTCTACGGCTTCAAGCTCGTGAAGGACGATCCCTCGCTCTCCAACTATGTGAAAAAGGTCGTCCTGTTCCATCATGAGAAATGGGCGGGCGGCGGATACCCATTAGGCCTCAAGGGAGACGCTATCGGGAACTTCGCGCAGATTGTCGCGGTTTCCGACGTCTACGACGCGCTCACCACCGAGCGTTCATACAAACAGCCCTATTCCATTAACGACGCCCTGCTCTATATTATGCGCAATACCAACACGCACTTCTGCTCATACATTTCCCAGCGTTTTATCTACGAGATGTCGCTCCGTTACGAGCTCGGCTCATTCTATCCGGTGGGTGCGTTCGTCATCCTCAATACAGGCGAGGTCGGGTATATCACCGGGAAGGACAAGGAGTACACGTTGAAGCCGGACGTGGCGATCCTGAAGAACCAAAAGGGGATACCGTTAAGAGTGCCGATCCAGATCGACCTGAAACGCGACACGTCGCGCCAGATCGCGAAGACGGTCGACGAGCCGGAAGAGATTGAGAAATTGTCTTATCTGCTGTAAAAAGTGAGGTTCCATTTATTTCTTTTAATGCAAATACGGGGAAGATCGCGCAGAGAACACGGAGAAAGAAGCAAGGATAGTCATAAGAGAGATATGTTTTTTATCTCAAAACTATTCTAAAAACCTAGTTTAATCCTGCCAAACAAAAAGGGCAAAAAGCCGTGAGAGCAAAATCATATCTCTCATCAAATGTATCCGCAGCAGCCTCCGTGTACTCCGTGTACTCCGTGTACTCCGTGTGAGATTCCCGGTATTTCGATAGACGGGAGTCCGGGGAAGTTTGCGCAGAGAACACAGAGAAAGAAGCAAGGATAGTCGTAAGAGAGATATGTTTTTTATCTCAAAACTATTCTAAAACCTAGTGTAATCCTGTCAATCAAAAAAA
>MIBE01000031.1:23485-23723 GCA_001829415.1 Spirochaetes bacterium GWF1_51_8 | reverse complement strand
GACTCAGGCCGTTTCGCTCGCGGCAGCGCTCTGTGACGGCACCGAATGGCGCGGTATCCCCGGCCTCTGCTATATCGCGAAGGACGCTCCGGTTGACTCGCTCGCGCTCCCGTCCTACGAATCTGCCGCGTCGGACAAAAAGGAGTTCGCGCGGATGTTCGGACTGTTCTACGACAACAATCTTCCGGGCGGGAAACGGCTCGCACAGGAGCATAACGGGCGTTACCTCGTGCAGAAC
>MIBE01000031.1:18134-23394 GCA_001829415.1 Spirochaetes bacterium GWF1_51_8 | reverse complement strand
GAGCGATCCGCGCGCTCGACACGATCCGTTTCTCGGTCACCGCGCATAGGGGATGCTACGGCGAATGCGGCTTCTGCGCGATTACGATCCACCAGGGGCGGACTATCGTCTCACGGAGCGAGGAGTCGATCATCCGCGAGGTGAAAAAGCTCGCGGGACTGCCCGGTTTCAAGGGGGTGATCTCCGATATAGGCGGGCCGACCGCCAATATGTACGGCTCGTCATGCCGGAAAAACCCCGGCGCCCATTGCGGAAAGCGCCGCTGCCTGTACCCGTCGCAATGTCCCAATCTCGAGACGGGGCACGAACGTCAAGTCCGGCTCCTGCGGAAACTCCGCCAGATCGAGGGTATCCGCCACATCTTCGTCGCGTCGGGAATCCGTTACGACATGATTCTTTCCGACCGTGAGCACGGCAACGAGTTCCTGCGTGAGATCGCCGCGCATCATACGTCCGGCCAGATGAAGATCGCGCCGGAGCATATCAGCCCCGTCGTCCTGCGCCTGATGCGGAAGCCCGAGACACGCAAGAGCCTCGCGGAGTTCAAGCGGCTTTTCGACACGGTCAATTCCGAATGCGGGAAGAAGCAGTTCCTGACCTACTATTTTATCGTGGGGCATCCCGGCGCCGGACGGAAGGAAGAGTCCGAGCTCGCGGGTTACGCCATGTCCGAACTCAAGCTCCATCCCGAGCAGGTGCAGATTTTCACCCCCACCCCGTCCACATGGTCGACTGCGGTATATTACACCGGCCTCGACCCGGAAACCGGCGGCGCAGTCGAAATCGAACGGGATATCAAGCAGTTGGAACAGAGGAAGGCTGGATTGACCGAGAAATCGGTGAATTATAGAAAGAGCGATGTTGCATGGAGTTCTTCTCAACGGAGAAAAAATAAAAAAACTTAGCCGAAAAATCTATTTGATCAAATCTTTGATCTGCTGAAAAGTGACCTTCGCGGTTTTCAGGATGTTATTCAGCGTACCGATCTTCAAGTCTTCATTTCCATGACAGGGGATCGTAACCTTAATACTTTCCTTTCTCAAATGGGCGTGACTGCCCTCGAAGTACATTTCCTCAAACCCAAGTTTTTTCAATGCACGGATCATGTTTTTTCCGGAAACAGTTTTACCCAAAGGAAAGTTCCTTTTTTATCTCGTTACCTGTCTTCACATCTGAAGCCTTTGAATTCTCGATAGTGAAATGATTGAAGTTTTGTTTGTAAAAATGCTGGAGTTCCCCGTAGATATACACACGGATCGCTTCTCCGGCGTTCTTCAACGCTTCGTCATAAGTATCGCCCTGGGTAAAACAGCCCGGCAACTCCGGAACGCTGACATTGTAGCCGCCTTCCTCAGCCTCGGTAAAGACAATTTCATAGTTCTGTTTGAAGAGATGATCGATTTCAGATAAAATCTGCTTCCGATTCATAGATACTCCTGAATATAATATAACTCGGATTCGGCATTCCGTAAAATAATAACTATTTCCCCATCAGCACTTCCCTCAGCGCCGCGAAGACTTCGTCGACCTCGGCGGTACCCACTGTGAACGGCGGCACGAGCCGAAGCGAATTCTCGCCGCACCGCAGAACGCAAATCCGTTTGTCGAGCATCTTCTGCATCACGTCGCCCGCGTCCAGCCCGATCAGGTCGATAGCGGCGAGGAATCCCCGCACCCGCGCGTCGCCGATCTTGCTCGGGAATTCGGTTCTGAGCGCGTATATCTGCGAATGGATATATTCCGAGACCTCGGCTACATGCCCGAGCATTTTGTCGTCAATCGTGTTCATCACCGCAATACCGGCCGCGCAGGCGATATAGTTCCCGCCGAACGTGGACATATGGAGGCCGGGGGAAATCTGCGCCGCGATCTCGTTTCTGATATGCGTCGCGCCGATCGGGATACCGTTGCCGAGCGCTTTCGCCAATGTGATCATATCCGGCTCGATGTCGTACCATTGGTAGCCGAACATCTTGCCCGTCCGCCCGATCCCTGTCTGTACCTCGTCGACAATAATCATCGCGTCGTGCTTCTTCGCGAGCGTCACGAGCGTCTTCATAAACGCGTTCGACATCAGCCGCACTCCGCCCTCGACCTGCACGGTCTCGATAAACACCGCCGCGACATTGTCGTCGAACTTCGACTTAAGCGAGTCCATGTGATTGAACTCGACATGCTCGATATCGCCCAACAGCGGCTCGAAACCCTTGCGGTACTTCGGCTGTCCGGTGAGCGTGATCGTCGCGATAGTCCTGCCGTGGAACGAACCCTCGAGCGAGAGGATTTTCGTTTTACCGGGGCGCTTTTTCAGCCCGGCATACCGCGCGACCTTGAGCGCGGTCTCGTTCGCCTCGGCGCCCGAGTTGAGGAAAAACGTCTTGCCGTCGAACGACTTCTTCGAGATCAGCTTCGACAGCTCTATCTGACCGGGAATGACGTATACATTCGATATATGCTGGATCGTGTCGATCTGGCGCTTCACCGCCTCGTCGACCGCGCTGTTGCAATGACCGAGGTTGGTCACCGAAATGCCGGCGGTAAAATCGAGGTAACGGTTGCCGTCCTCGTCCCAGAGGTAATGGTCTTTCGCCTTGACGAACGCCGCCGGCATCCGTTTGATGAACGGGATCAGGTGCTCGTCGGCTTCCTTCAGCCAGTCAGTCATGTGAATCTCCTGCGAGTATAATAGAGTATTTTAGCATAAAACGGGTGATGTGACAAATAATGCCGGAGTGTCCCATCAGCGAGGACACCGAGCGAAGCCGAGGCGCCTCGACTACGCTCGGCGAACGGCAATAAACTACGGCTTGACCCGAATCTTTCCACGCTTTATGATACTGATAAGGAGAAACCTATGCCGGAACCCAAGCTCGCCCTGATCCTCGGCCCGATGTTCGGCGGAAAGAGTACCGAGCTCCTGCGCAGGATCGACCGCGCCCGTTACGCGAAGCGCAAGATCGCCGTGGTCAAACCCAAGCTCGACGACCGTTATTCCGCCGACCAGATCGTCACTCACGACGGCGCGAAGGTCGGGTGCGACGTCCTCGATAACAAGCTCGATTTCGAGAGTTTCGCGCGCGCGCATCCCGGTATCGATCACACATGGAGCGTGTTTATCGACGAGGCGAACTTTTTTACCGGGTTGTACGATTTCTGCTTTAGACTGATGGAGAAATCGGCGGATATTGTCATCGCCGCGCTCGCCGGGGATTTCAGGCTGGGGCTGATCGGCGAAACCCACACCCTGCTTCCGCTCGCGACCGAAATCGTTCTTCTGCCGGCTGTCTCGCCGTTAAGCGGGGAGGACGCGTACTACAACAGCTATTCCGGGAAACGTGTCGAGGGGAATGTCGCGGTCGGCGGGAAAGAGGATTACCGGACACTTACGTTCAGCGAGTGGATGTCAGAAAACAAACGGGATTAACGCCCTTTCTACGGATTTCCCGGAGGGTAAAAACGCTTCATAGTGCCCGGACGAAACACCGGCTTCGACATCCTTGTCTCCGCTCGGTACTTCTCCCATCCGTGGGAGTCGCGGACGAAAGGCATATCTCTATGATAGAACTGTATTTGGCTGTTTACACCCCGCCGCTTTGACGCGACTCCCGCTCAGCGAAACGGTGCTTCGATTTCCTGTCTGCCTTCGGCAGAAGGCACGGCGCTCAGCATCCGGATGCCGAGCGTAGCCGAGGCATCACGGTCAGAAAACGAACGGTATCAGCGCCTTCCGGTTCGCGGGGTAATCCGGAAACGTCTTCAGATACCACTTATGGTTCGACAATGCTCGGGGGACGAGGTTCGCGGCGGTCCAGAAGAGGAATGTCCACCCCGCGAGCGACCATGTCATCACCGCCCACCCGAGCCAGATCACCAGTTCGCCGAAGTAGTTCGGGCATGAGACAAGCTCGTACATCCCGCCTTTCGGTAACGAGTACGTGCCGGGACTATTCCGTTTCAGCCTTAGAATCACCGAGTCCGCCCAGCGGTTGACGACATATCCCGCGATAAAAAGCGCCGCGCCGAGGATAAACCTCGGGTCGAGGAACCACCCAGCCGCGTAGCTCCCCTCGGGATTCATCACGAAAAGCCACCGTCCCTGGAGATAGGTATTAAGCAGATTGAACATCACCCCGAACAGCACGACGCCGAGCGGCATTTTTTTGCCGCGGTCGATCAGGAACGGGTAGATAAACGCGCGCTCCATGTAATGGGCTTCCCAGAGCACGAGAAGGACTATCGGGACAAGGTCGAAACGGGCGCCGGTGAAGAAATAGACGAGCATCATAAGCGCGGCGGGGCCTTCCATCAGCACCCACGCCAGCCTGTTGTCGAGCGGAGGGCCCCATCCCGGACGGACATGCCTGCCGTAAGGCGCGGTGATAAAGAAAAGCGCGATGAACACGGCCGCGCCGATCCCGATAAACCCGTACGCTATCCCAAGATACAAGGCCATTTCGTTCACTGTTCCTCCGTTAAATATCCATGCAGATGATGCAGATATCGTCGTCGAACGTGTTCCCGCCCCTGAAGCTGACGAGGTTGTCCACTATCGAATTGACGAGCTGTTCCGGACTCATCTCCATACCCGCTTGAAGGACATCGAAGAGCTTATCGGTACCGAAGTCGGAGAGGAATTCCGGCTCGATCGTCTCTTTCTCGAAAAGGTTCACCGCCTCACAGAGGCCGTCGGTATAGAGCAGGAGCTTTTCGCCCTTTTCCAGTTCCATCGTGTTGTTCTGGTACACCTCGCGCCTGCTGATCAGCGTTTTATTATCGAAGATCGCGAGCGGCACACCCCTGAAAACGGTTTTCATCAGGCGAACGCCGTTCTTAGAAAGAATCATCGGCATTATATGCCCGGCATTTGAGTAGGTGATACTTCCGGAAGCGGGATCGAAAATACAATAGAACGCCGTCACGAAATTTCCCGCCGTCTGGTTGTAAAGGAGTTCGTTTAGGTTGAGGAGAAATTCGGCGGGGCTATTGATTACCTCGGAGAATTGAAGCATGTAGCTTTTTATCATCGAGGTCACGAACGCCGCCGGAACCCCGTGCCCGGACACATCGCTGACTAATATCCCGATTTTGTTCTTCGAGAACTGGACGAAATCGAAGAAATCCCCGCCCACCAGTTCCATCGGCTGGTAGTGGAACGCGATCTTCGGTGAAGGGCTTTTCCTCGGGATAAACTGCTTCTGGATGAAACGCGCCATTTCAAGGTCCCGCCGCATCAACTCGTTCTTTACCTGAAGTTTGTTCC
>MIBE01000031.1:12674-18109 GCA_001829415.1 Spirochaetes bacterium GWF1_51_8 | reverse complement strand
ACGGTTCGAGAGGACGACGGTCTGGAAGAACACGAAGACGAGCAGGCCGAGCGGGAGATAGAACCCGCTGATAATGAGCCGGTTGTAATAGAGAAGGTCGTTGACAACCGAGGCGAAGAATACGATGAACGCGATCAGGATCACTAACGCACCGTCGAGGCGGTTTGCCGTGAAACGGATGAGCGATACGAGGATATATACCGACGACCCGATCATCACTACCTCGAACACAGGGAAGAGCAGGATAGATATTTCAGTGGGCGCGACGAGAGTGAAGAGGGAGTAGATGATCGATACGACGGCGTTGATGTAGATCAGCGGTTTCCAGACGAGAGCCTTATAGAGTTCCATGAAGAATACCATGAAGAAGAACGACGACAGGTAGATCGTGATGAACGCGATTTTCACAAGCGCGATCCAGTCCATCGCCGGGATCAGGCTCCCGAGAATACATTCCCCGCTCACAGTCGCCCGGAGCGCGATCGCGAAACAGAAATGTCCGAAGAACAGCGATGCTCTTTCCGACCGCCGTTTGTAAAAGATGACAAAATGATACATTCCCATAATTAAAAGGGCGCCGATAAGGACAAGCTCGAAGAACAGGCCGGACTCGCGCGCCGATACCGCCGCCTTTTCCGTCCCGAAATACACCCCCTGGTACATCCCGCCCATGATGTCGCTTTTGTTCGCCGCTTGGATCACCAGTTCGATCTCGCGGTTTGTGTTATGGAAAAACACGAGCTGCTGGATATAGACTTCTTTCAGTTCGTCGAGGTTCGTGGATACAGTCCCGCCGTCCGCGACATGAACGCCGTCGATATAGACACGGTAGCAGGTGGAGATGATCGGGATTTTCAGCCCGAGATTGTGATTGGTCAGGACGGTCTGGATTTTCAGACGGTAGGTGCTGTAGCCCGCCGCGGGAAGTTTATTGCCCCCGGCAGAAAAATCGCTCCATACCCCGGGCACCTTCTGGTAAAGGTCGGGGCGGATATTGCTGTTGAAATCGCCGGGCTCGAGCAGACGGTTCCAGTAAAACTCCCATTCGCCGTCCATACGGAACAAGCCCGACTCGGTAAAAACCATCCCCGTGAGATCGAGTGAACCTTTTTCCGCGGCCGGGATAGCCTGCGTCTCTCCGCACCCTTCAGTTAAGAGAAAACAAAGCCCCAGTATTAAAAATGAAAATTTTTTCACTTTCAAACCCCTCTCCCCAGAGTATTTATTATAAAAGGGAAAAATAAAATGTAAATAGTTAGGTATTCCCTAAGAAGAAAAATTATGCTATAATAATGAGCGGATACTCAGGAGGAAAATTCGATGAAAATTAGCATTTTCACGGGAATCATACTTCTTGTCTCGATTATTGCCGGATGCACCAATCTCCGGCCGCCCGGAGACACCGGGGGCGATCCCGTCACCCCGCCGCCGGTGGTCACGAAGTCGAAAGTGACGGTCACTGTCCGTCTCGCGGGCGCGGGATGGGATGTCAACGCCTATACCAATGTCGGCCTCGTGCTTGTCCCGATGACGAACAGCAATACCCTCGCCGCTATCGACGAGAAGTACGACTGGTCGAACCAGATAGTCTATCTCAACCCCTCGGCATCGTTTACCTATACCTATTCGAATATCTCGCTCAATCCTTATCCGGGCGGCGCGGGAAAGTACGGTCTCTTCATTTTTAAGGACACCAACATGAACGGCGATCCCGATCCTTACGCCCTCGGCTTGACCGATCCCCAGCCAGACGACTACACGAATATCGTTATCGACGGCAGTTCTGCCTACACAGTGACGTTTCAGAAAATCAGGGCATCCGTTATCGTTACTTTGCCATCCACAAATCAAGGGAAAGCGTATTCGATCTATACAAATTCTACACCGGTTCTCTTGACATCATATCCGTTCGGCTTATTAAGCATACTTTTATCGGGTGGTACTATTTCAACATCCAATCAGACCGCTGTCACCAATAATCTCACGTTCGATAATCCGGTTTCTTTTTATATTGGATGTCATGTGGATATATCGAATATCTTAGCGCGGAATTCTGGGATCGACTGGGAAGGGAGCTACGACAATGTATTGACTATTCCGATTATCGCAAATGTCACTCTTTTAAACAATAATATTTTCAGTTTCGATGTGAATGTTATTCCTTAATTCAATTCGGAGGATTTACACGATGAAGAGTATTCCTTTATTTCTGCTTGCCGTCCTTTTCTCGGTTTCGCCGGTTTTCGCGGAGAACTCCGATCACCCGATCGATATCAAACTCGACAAAAGCATGCAGGCCGACGAGTCGACTCACGGCATGGTGCAGGCGTTGACAACCGCGATGAAGGAATGGGATGCCGAGCTCAATAAATACTACAAGGAATTGCAGGACGTGTTGGACAAGAAAGGCAAGGAGTCGCTGAAAAAAGTCCAGCTCGAATGGATCGCTTTCCGTGACGCGGAATTCGAACTGCTGGACGCGATGATGCTGCAGGCGGAAGGCACGATGTACCAGGTTTTTAACGCGAATTATCAGATGAATATCGTGAAGGACCGTGCGCTGGAACTCAAGGACTATTACGACGCCTTCTTCGGCGCGGGGAAATAGACCCCTCCGCTGTCGATTTCTTCAGCATCGAAAATCGCCAATGTGTCATAGGATAGTGAGGCAGTCAGGACGATTTTTTGTCTATTAATATGAGAGTACTATAAAAACTTATTTATCTTATCTTACTTTCTTTCTGGGCGGGCAGAAAGAAAGTAAGCAAAGAAATACCCGCCGCGCTGATAAAGCTCAGGAGAAGAGCCGGAAAATCCGGAAAAGGCATAACTCCTCCCTTCGGTCGTCCGACCCGCCATCCATGGCTCCTGTCGGACCTTCTCCCTTCCGTGGGAGTCGTCGGACAAATGCCTTTTCTTCGGATTTTCCGGTAGTTTGAAGCGCTTTAAAGTGCGCGGGAAAAACAGCCAAATTCATTTTACCAATCTGTCGTCATATCTTCGGCTGTTCGAACCCCGCCGCTATGCCGCGACTTCTACAAAGCGGAACGGTGCTTCAACTTCCTGTCTGCCTTCGGCAGAAGGCACGGCGCTCAGCATCCGGATGCCGAGTAGCGTAGCGTATCGAGGCGCCCGTTTCGCGCCCCTCTTCTTTGGAGCGGCATCAGGCGGGGAACCTCGCTTGCCCCGAGTATCTCACGGGGTTCTTTCGTTCTTTCTTTCTGGGTTTGCAGCTTGTCCCCGAAGACCTGCCGAAGGGGGAAAGAAAGAACAGAGTGTTTTGTTAATGTTTGCCTGCACATCAAATTCCCGGGCGGTTTCATCGACGCTGTCTTGCCCGGCAGACTCATCCGTCAGTTATCTCGTTATTTCCCGGCTTCCGCGAGCTGATCTTTATAGTCTTTCAGCAGGACGAACTTATACCCCTTTTTCAGGATCGACGGCAGCGCGATCTTCAGCCCCTCGAGCGTGTTCCGCTCCGGGAAGTTCATATGCATGAGGATGATCGCGCCGGGCTTCATCCCGCCGATCAGGCAATCGGCGATCTTCTTCGCGGTGGAACTTTTGTCAAAATCGTAGGTAAAGAGATTGAACGTCACGGCCTCATAGCCGAGGTCTTTCATCACCTGAAGCGCGACATCGTCGTAGGCCGCGGTACCGGAACGGAAGAATAGAATCTTTTTTCCGGTCAACGCCTCGATCTTCTGCGCGGACAGCTCGATCTCGTCGACCAATTCCCCGATATCCTTCGTGCCCTTCACCCCATAGAACTCCTTGCCGTTGACAACCGCCGGTTTATGCTGGAGGCCGTGGTTCTCGATCTCGAATAGCGGGTTCGCGGCAAGCTCGGCGAAGACTTGCGGGTTCATCTCGATCCAGCGGGCGTTGATAAACAGCGTGGCGGGGATATTATTCGCAATCAGAAAGTCGATCAGTTCCTTGTCGTACTTCGAACCTTTGGGGCCGCCGCACGCGTCGAGGGTAAGCGCCATGATCTTTTCTTTCGTCTTGATCTTGATCTTGATGCCCGGAATATGCGCGCCGCTCTTCTTGGGCTTGATCCCTTTGTACTTATCGATCAGTCCCTGCTTCAATTTCTCATAACTGCTGAGAACGACAGATTTCTCCTGCGCGCCCAGCGCGATGAACGGCATTAAAACAAAGGCGAGTATGAATAAACGCATATCGGCTGCTCCTTTTTTTTTTCCGAAATTTTTAATTTTTCTTGGCTGTTCTTTTCTTCTCTATTCGGCTGTTTCCGCCGCTATGCCGTGATTAATAATTTACTCCCGGTGTCAATGAAATCCTTCCCGCAAAACGGAAAAAACGACGTTGTCCGAGCCATAATATTCTCGCATTTCTGCATTCTTTCGCAGCGAGTTACGTCGTTTTCGTTTTGCGCATCAATCATTCATTTATGGAAAAATTTGAATGCGGCATCAGGCGGACATACTTTCTTTGCTTCTTTCTTTCCTATGCGGAAAGAAAGAAGATTCTTTCCTTCAATTCCTCAAGCTTCTTCAAGTGGCCTGTCTCGAACTCCGCGAGTTCCGTGAACGCCTGCGAGAGCGCGGGTAAGGGCGTATGCTTGGCGAGGGAGGTATAGAAGTCCGCCGCGTTTTTTTCATGCACCATCGCGCGTTCGATCACGCCGTGTATCCCGGTGTCGGCATCTTTTCCTGTACCGCCCGGGTGAGAGACAGGAAAGCTTTCCGGCAACCCCTTCTTCTCGGCGGGAATCTCCTCGGAATATCCCGCGATCATCCCCTCTATCCTCTGCCTATGGGACTCCTCTTCGGAGGCGAGTTCCGCGAACACCTTGCACGCGTCGTCGTTACCGAGAGAGCAGGAGAGCGCATGGTAGTCCTCGCCCGATCCCTTCTCGAACTCGATCGCCATTGTCAACGCGAACCGCCCGAGCGCGCCCGGCTTCCATTCGGTTTCGGAAGGAGCCTTCTTGATCAGGCCCTCCTTTCCGGTCAACGTCGTATAGAGGAGGATTCCGCCGAAAATGAGAAAGAGGACGGCGGCGCAGATTTTAATTACCTTTTCGGGAAGGACGCTTTTCAGCGCGGAGCCGACTAATGTCGCGATCAATGTCGAAACGACAAGGGCGACCGATGCGCCGATGAACACCGACCACGGCGACTTCGAGCCCGCCGACGCCGCGAGCGCGGTCAACTGTGTTTTATCTCCGAGTTCCGCGAGGAACACGAGCGTGAACGTGCTTAACATCAGTTTCCAATCCATCGTTTTCTCCTGTTTGATAGATTTTATCCGTCATTCCGGCTTCGTCATGCCGAGCCTGCCGAGGCACTTTATTTCAGTATCTCCGCGAAAACGGCGTACCCCCGCGATACCGCGAGGTCGTAAGGGGTTTTCCCGAGAAAGTTCTTCGCGGTCTTGTCGATTCCCTTGGAGATCAGGTACTTCGC
>MIBE01000031.1:9150-12664 GCA_001829415.1 Spirochaetes bacterium GWF1_51_8 | reverse complement strand
TTCCCGGTTGACGCGGCGATGTGGAGAAGGTTTTCGCTCATATGGTCGGTTATATCGATCTTCGCGCCGTGCTCCGCGAGAAACTTCACCGCGTCGGTCTTACCCTTTATCAGCGCGTAATAGACCGGAGTCCACCCCTGCTCGTCCGCTTTATTGGGATCGCCGCCCTTCGAGATCAGCGTATCGATAGTGAACAGGTCTCCGGCGTATGCTGCGTAATGGAGCGCCGTCCAGCCGTTCGCGTCGGAATCGCCGATGGACGCGCCGTGATCGAGAAGAACCCCGGCGATCCCGATATAACGGTTCTTGACCGCGAGCAGAAACGGTGTCATTCCGGACTTGTCCTTCACTCCGATCGCGGCCTCGTGACCGGCCTCATAAACGACTGCGTCCGAGAAACCCGCGCCCACCGCGTAGCACAGCGGTGTCCATCCCTTCTGATCGGCCTGGTTGAGCGCGCTCTTGTTGCTGCAAAGGTTTTCCAGTACCGGGTATAACGTATATTCCGAGGCGTAATGAAGCGTGTTCTTGCCCGCGCCGTCCGCCGCGTAAAGGCCCGCGCCCTTAGACGCAAGCATAAAGTAGATATTGGTCTGTCCGCCCATGATGGCGTGATGGATCGCGATCCGCCCGGCGTAATCCTGCGCGGTGTAGGATGCGCCCTTCGAGTTCAGGTACTCCGCAGTCTCGAGGTTCCCGTAATGGCACGCGAGATGAATAGCCTGCTGGCCGAACTTATCCGCCGCCGTGATATTCGCGTTCTTCGAGATCAAACCCTCGCACTCCGGCTTATTCCCGAGCGCGGCATACCAATGAAGCGATGTGGCCGAGTTCTCCGCGGCAAACGACTCGCCTGGGGTCAGGTCTTGTTTATTCTTTATCGACACGTCCGCGCCCTTGGAGATCAGCAGGGCGATGACCGAAAAGTTGCCGTTCCAGCCCGCGATGTGCATCGGTGTGTCGCCGTACTCCGCCTGCGCGTCGATATTCGCGCCGCGCTCGATCAGTAGACGGGCGATCTCGGTCCATCCGTAGTACGCGGCGTAGTGTAACGGCGTCCAACCCTTGTAGTCCGCGTCGTTCACCCCCGCGCCCTTGTCAAGCAGAGTCTTTACAACTATGTATACGCCCGATTCCGCCGCGTGGTGGAGCGGGGTTTTCAGGAAAACGTCCTTCGCCTTGAGATTCGCGCCCTTCGATACAAGAAACTCCACCAGTCCCGGATACCCGTGCGCCGCCGCGACATGCAGGGGAGTCTCGCTCCCGCGCCGTCCGCAGAGTTCGTTCGGATCGACGCCCTTCGAGATCAGGAATTCCGCGAGCGCGATATGGTTTTTCTCGGCCGCATAGAATAACGGCGTGATGACAGTCACCTCGCGCGTCTCGTAGTACGCGACTATACTGTAATGCAGGTCGGCGTCCTTCGCGGCGAGAGCGGACACCCACTCGGCGTCGCCTTTATCGCATGCGGAAATCAGTTCCTGGTTGAGTCCGCCGTAAGCCGGAATCGCCAGAGCGGTAAAAATAAATAAGGTCCACAGATTTTTCATACAATGCCTCGCATAAGCGATAATTTTATTGAGAATATGGAATTATGTCAAACTTGCGCGGGATGGAACATGCGGTTTATCTACCGAGTATTCTCATCTTAAACTGATTGCTTGTCCCGTCATCCCTTCGGCAAGCTCACCCTTCGGCAAGCTCAGGGTGACAAAGGATCGTCACGCCGAGCCGTCTTACGCGTCCTGTCATCGTCCCTATGCTATCGGGACAAGCGAAGCGATCTGTTCTACCGAATAGCCTCATTTTACTCAGGTTGCTTCATCCTGTAATCCCTCGACAGGCTCACCCTTCGACAAGCTCACCCTTCGACAAGCTCAGGGTGACGTGGTACCGTCACGCCGAGCCTGTCGAGGCGCGTGGCGCGCTCGGGTCTTACACGTCCTGTGTTTCGTCTTCGCGGATGTCGTCGAGGAACGACGAGAGGCGTTTCACTTTGATCGAAATGTCCGACTCGAAGCGTTCGTAGAATATCTTGTTCTTCTGGGTGGCGTCGACCTTCACCGGATGCTTCCGGTTGGAAACAAGGGTCAGCACCTTGACAGGATCGACCTTCGAGTACTTCGAGAACGATATCTCGATCCATTTCCCCTTCTCGATCAGCGCCTCGATCCCCATCGCGCAGGCCTTGATCTTCATCCGCGAAATCTCGAAAAGCGTCGTGACCTCGTCGGGAACCCGCCCGAAACGGTCGGAGAACTCGGCGGAAAGCTCGCGGATATCGGTCTCGTCGCGCACGGAAAGGATTTTCTTATAGACTTCCATCTTGACTGCGGGCTCGGAAATGTACTCGTCGGGGATGTATGCGTGGTAGTTCAGGTCAATCATCGTGTCGGTCTCGGCCTTGAACTCGCCCTTCAGCCTCGCGATCTCGTCGCGAAGGAGCCGCATATAGGCGTCGTACCCGACCGCGGCGATATTCCCGTGCTGTTCCCGCCCGAGGATGTTGCCCGCCCCGCGTATCTCGAGGTCTTTCTTCGCGATCTGGAAACCCGCCCCGAGGTCGGTGTATTCGTTGATGACATAGAGCCGTTTCTGAGCCTCTTCGGTGAGCACGCGCTCCTTCGGGAAGAGGAAGAATGCGTAGCCTTGCCGTTTCGCGCGACCGACACGCCCCTTGAGCTGGTAGAGTTGTGAGAGGCCGTAACGCTGGGCGTCGCTCACGATGATCGTGTTGGCGTTAGGAATGTCCAGCCCGGACTCGATAATCGTCGTGCAGACAAAAACGTTGTAATGCCCCTTCACAAAGCCGAGAAACGCCTCGTCGAGCTGTTCCTCGTCCATCTGGCCGTGCCCGATAGCGACTTTCGCCCTCGGCACCATCTTCTCTATCGCGTATGCGTACTCCGGGAGCCGTTTGATCGAGTTATGCACAAAGTAAACCTGCCCGCCCCGGTCGATCTCGCGTTCGATAGCGAAACGGACGACTTCGCCCGTGTAGTCCGAGACGATCGTATCCACCGGAATACGCATATCGGGCGGGGTCTGGAGTAACGATATATCGCGGATCGTCGAGAGCGCGAGGTTCAGTGTGCGCGGGATAGGCGTCGCGGATAGCGAGAGGAAATCCACGGCGGGATAACGTTCCTTGAGGTTTTCCTTATGCTCCACGCCGAACTTGTGTTCCTCGTCGATCACCACGAGGCCGAGCGAATGGTACTGAAAGCTCGGCGAGAAAAGGATATGCGTCCCGATAATAATGTCGAGCTTGTGCTCCTTCAGCTCGTTCTTCTGACGGGTGACGTCGCGGGCGGGGGTAAAACGGGACACCATGCCGATCTTCACCGGGAAGCCCTGAAAACGGTCGGTGAACGTGTAGTAGTGCTGTTCGACAAGGACGGTGGTCGGCGCGATCAGCGCCACCTGCATCCCGTCCATCACAGACTTGAACGCCGCGCGCATCGCCACCTCGGTCTTCCCGAAGCCTACGTCCCCGCACAAAAGGCGCTCCATC
>MIBE01000031.1:4050-9144 GCA_001829415.1 Spirochaetes bacterium GWF1_51_8 | reverse complement strand
ACATTCTCCATATCGCGCTTGATCTCTTCGAGCACCCGCACCTGATCGGGGGTCTCTATATATTCGAACTGATCCTCGAATTCCTTCTGCCAGACCGTGTCCTCGCTGAAACGATGCCCGGTAAGCGCGTCCCGTTTCGCGTAGATCGCGACGAGCTTCCTCGCGAACTCCTCTACGCTCCGTTTGACCGCGTCGCGCTTCTTCTGCCAGCTCTTACTGCCGATCGAGTCGAGCGCGGGCTTGGATGTGGTCGAGCCGATATATTTCCCGATCATCCCGGCCTGTTCCAACGGGACGAACAGCTTCTCGTTATCGGCGTACTCGATCAGGACATAGTCTTTTTCCTTGCCGAGCACATTGATCCGGCGGATGCCCCGGAAGATGCCGATCCCGTGGTTCAGGTGCACCACGTACTCGCCCTCGCCGATATCCTCGACACCCTCGAAAAGCGAGTCGATTTGCCGGATACGCTTGCGGAACAGGCGCTTCTTGCCGCTGATATCGCTCTCGCTGTACACCCGCCAGATTTCGCCGTCATCGCATGTCAACTCGAACCCCGTCTCGATATTCGCGACCGCGATCACGGTGTTCTTGGTCTCCGGGACGGGGTTTTCGGTATAGATCACGACCGGATCGAAACGGCGCAGTATTTTCTCGAGCCTCAGCGCGAGGTCTTCATACTCGGCGAAGATGAACGTTTTCGTATTTGCCGCGGAGGTGTGTTCCTCGAGGTAGCGCACGAAGTTCGAGAAGCCTCCGTCCAGCACCACCGGATGCCGCACGTTCAGTTCCAGCGGCCCCTCGCCGGGATTCGCTGTCAGCTCGATCATCCGGTCGGGCATCGCGTCGGCGAAATTCCACAACAGGTAATCGGGAGATATGCCCTCGGGCATATAACGGGCGTATTTCTCGAAAACCTGACCGCTCACTGTTATCCAGTCCCGAGGGAGCACGACGACCGTCTTGTGACGGGAATAGTCCTTGAGCGGCGACGTCGCGCGGTAATACTCCGGAAAACGCGAGTGCATCAGCGTATTGTCGAAACTTTCACCGACTGGAACGGTGTCCTTGACCAGCGAAAACTCGGACGCGGGAATGATCGATATCTCGGGGATCGTCTCGATAGACTTCTGCGTCACCGGATTGAACACACGGATCGATTCGATCTCGTCGCCGAACAGGCTCACGCGCACCGCGTCCTTCATATGCGGCGGGAAGATATCGATGATATCGCCCCGGATCGAGAAACAGCCCGGCTCGGTCACCTTGTACTCGCGGATATACGAGAGCGCGGACAACGTCTCCGACAGCTCCTTGGGGTCTTTGGTCATTCCCTGCCTAAGGGTGAGGACGCTCTTCCCGAAACTCTGTTTCGGGGGGAGACGGCGGAGGTAGGACTCTATCGTGGTCACGATGATCTGCGGTTTGTCGCAGGTCTCGAGACGGAATAACGCGCTCATCCGGTCGGCGAGCTTGTCCGCCGAGGGAAAGATGCTTGTGAACGGGATGACGTCGATATCCGGGAAGAACACCGCGCGTTCCGGTTCGAGGGTGTGGATCGTCTCGTAAACGCCTTCGGCCTGTATCTCATCCGCCGCGGCATAGATACCGGTGTACTCCGCGGACAGCACCGAGAGCATGAACGGCACCACGCCTATCGGCGCGCGCAGAGATACCGCCGGGTTCGCGAGAAGCGAGTCCAGCAGCGGCTGCCAACGGATGCGGTCGCGGATGCTTTCGAACAAGGGGCTTTTCATGGAAAGTCCGTTTACAGTTTTATGAATGTTACGTTTGTAATATTGCTCGGTTTACTCAGAAGGTTATACTCGTAGGAATACGCTTTTATCATGAAGAAATAGTCGAGGCCGTTCTCGAGCTCGGTACTGTCGACTTCGCGGTCGATGAAGTAGACGATCTTCACCGCCTCGGTCATCGTAATGATATCGCGCCAGATTGTGGGTTTGTTCTGGACGCCGTCGGTGTTCTGGTATTTCTGCCCCTTGTCGGCGAGGAGGTTGTCGCGTGTATCGGAAACATAGACCCAGTAGCCGGTGATATACGGTTCGTCGTTGTAAGCCCAGAACTCGATGCGGATCTTATTCGAGACTGTCGTGACGGATAACGCGAGCGGGGGCTTGACATCGCGGATCGGTTCCGGGGCTTCTATCCCGCATGAGGAAAGTATGATCGCCGTGAATACCGCCGCCGTGAAAAAGA
Organism: Spirochaetes bacterium GWF1_51_8; assembly: GCA_001829415.1. Lineage (GTDB taxonomy): Bacteria > Spirochaetota > Brevinematia > Brevinematales > GWF1-51-8 > GWF1-51-8. The sequence goes on along the minus strand of MIBE01000031.1, from coordinate 6,927 downwards.
GTTTTCTTTTCATTTTCGCCCCTAATCCTGATACTGGATACTGACCGGATTGCCCGGCTTGCTGTAAACCGACTCGGTCAGGTGGAATCCGTAAGCCCGGACATTGAAGTAGTAGTTTTTTAAATTGACAAGCGGGACGTAGTTCGTGTCCTTGGAGAGATAGATCGTGTACTTTTTCGCCTCGGTCATGGCCGCAAGCCCGTAGATAGTCAGCGTATTGGTCGTGCCGTCCTGGCTCGGGATCGCGCGGTAAGAATTGGCCGCATCGTTTAAATCCGACAGGCTATCGGCCGCATAGAGCTGATAGCCGTCGAAATAAGTTTCATCGTTAAATCCCCAAAACTCGAGGCGGATGACGCTGTTGGTGTTGGTCGACGACCCGGCGATTACGATAATATTCGTCAAACCTGCCGTCAATCCCAACGGCGCGTTCAGGTCGACCACGGAGTTGATCGCTTCAATCCCGCAGGACACAAAGAACAGCGACAGAACGAGCGCGGATATCCGTCTCATGGGGCTTCCTATTGCATCTGGGTAAATGACACCCGTTTCTTTTCGTCGATACTGTCCACCTTTACCTTGACAATGTCGCCCATTTTGAACATCGAGCGCACATTGCCGCGTTCGATCATCCGGCTCTTATGAAGGAGCGCAGACTGCCCGGGAGCGACCTCGACGAATACGCCGTAGTCTTCCACGCGGACGACAGTGCCTTCCATCTGGTCGCCGATCTGGAGGCCGAATGCGAGCTTGCGGACCATTTCCGCCGCCATCGCGATCTTCGCCTGATCTCTGCTGTAGATCATGGTCTTTCCGTCTTCTTCGATAGAGATATCGGCTTCGGTCAGTTCCTGAATTTTCTTGATATACTTGCCGCCCGGCCCGATCACCGCGCCGATTTCACTCGGCGGGATGTTCATGACCTGAACCTTGGGCGCGCTGTCGTTCACGCTGCCGCGGGGTTTGTCAATCGCCTTATTCATCGTTTCGAGGATGAACATGCGTCCCGTCTTCGCCTGCTGAAGGGCTTCGCCCATGATCTCCCATGTGATCCCGATGGTCTTGACGTCCATCTGGAACGCGGTGATTCCGTCTTTCGTACCGGCGACCTTGAAGTCCATATCGCCATGGTGGTCTTCGAGACCCTGAATATCGGAGAGGACGACGTACTTGCCGCTTTCCTTATCCCACACCAGACCCATCGCGATACCCGCGACCGAGTCTTTGATCGGGATACCCGCGCACATCATCGAGAGGCTGGAACAGCATACCGACGCCATCGACGACGATCCGTTCGATTCGAGGATTTCCGATACCATGCGGATCGTGTAAGGGAATTCCGCGACACTCGGGAGCATCTTCTCTACCGAACGTTCCGCAAGGCGGCCGTGACCGATTTCGCGGCGTCCGGGAGGGCCCATCCTTTTGACTTCGCCGACGCTGAACGACGGGAAGTTATAATGAAGCATAAAGTTCTTGGTGACCGTTTCTTCGGCTTCGATCGTGTCGATATACTGGACGTTATCGACCGCGCCGAGGGTGATAATACCCAGCGACTGTGTCTGACCGCGTGTGAACAACGCCGAACCGTGTACGCCGGGAAGGAGATCGAGGTCGATCGTGATCTTGCGGATCTCGTCCTTCTTGCGGCCGTCGGCGCGGACACCCTCGTCGAGTATCTGCTTGCGGACAATCTCGGATTCCATTTCCTCGAGATAGACCGCGGCTTCCTTATATTCGGGACTTTCCTTCGTGATCTCGAGTTTCGCCAGCGCTTCCTTGCCGAGCGTGCGGACATTAGCCGCGCGTCTCAGTTTGTCCGCGTCGGAGTTCGCGGCTTTCATCTTATCGTATACCGTGTCGTGAATCTGCTTCTTCTTTTCCTCGGTGAGGAAATATTCGGACGGCTTATACTGGAATTTCACGGGATTAATCTTTCCCGCGAGTTCTTCGATCAGGGCGATGATCTCGATATTCGTGTTATGGGCGAGTTCGAGCGCGCCGAGAAGGATCTCTTCCGAGACGAGATTCGCTCCCCCTTCCACCATACAGATACCCTCGCGGGTACTGGCGCTAACGATATCGAGCGTGCCTTCCTGAATTTCAGCGAAGGACGGATTGACGATATACTTTCCGTTCAGGTACACGATACGGCATCCGCCGACCGGCCCGAGGAACGGTATCTTCGAGATCGCGAGCGCCGCCGATGCCCCGTTGATACTGAGGATATCGGGCGGGTTGATCATATCGGAACTGAGGGTGTTCGCCACAACCTGTACTTCGTTCATAAAGTCTTTCGGGAATAACGGGCGAATCGGGCGGTCGGTGAGACGTGAGATAAGGACGCTGTTGTCCGACGGCTTGCTCTCGCGCTTGACATACCCGCCGGGTATTTTACCCGCCGCGTAATACTTCTCCTGGTACATGACCGTCAACGGAAAGAAGTCGTTCCCTTCCAACGGGTCGGGACTCATACACGCGGTAACGAGAAGGATGTTCCCCCCCATTTTAATCATTACTGAACCGTCAGCCTGCTTGGCTAACTGACCGGTCTCGATGATCAGGTCCATTTCCCCGATCTTTTTACTGACCTTTACTAATGACATAAGTTCTCCTTTGAAAACCGAATCCGAACAGATTCATCCGGTCTCTTTTTCTATATTATATTTTTCTACCATCATTGCCGGAAGGTAGCTTTCTTTAGCCTTCCGGAGCCCGGGAATTCCCATATCCTGCTCCCGGTTTACAAACTCGTACTTGTCGAGCATGACGTCCCGGGCGAAAAGGAAGTTGATCGCCTGGTAACTCCCCTCGTACGACGTGTCCGCCTTCTCGAAGTGGATCACGCACATATTCCGCCCCATCCGTTCGCCGAAC
>MIBE01000031.1:0-4035 GCA_001829415.1 Spirochaetes bacterium GWF1_51_8 | reverse complement strand
CTCCAAACCCAGATCGGCCGAATGGTGCAGGAGTTCCCGGACAGCGTCCATCTCGTGATGGAACACCGGGTTATCTCCGCCCTTCTGCGCGATCCAGCGTCTCAGGAGATCGATACAGCCCTCGTAGTCGGACTGCTCGTAAGGCCGGAAGCTGAAGTCGTAGGAAGTCATAAATTTCCGGACGAAACCCCGTTTCCCGTCATAGTGCCTGCCCTTGAGAAAGGCGAGATCGCTGACACGGTACACGTAGTCGAAGTTATCGTTATCCGGAATAAATCTATAACCTTCGTCCTTTAAAATAACGGCATGCTCTTTGGGTGCGCGGACAACTTGGGGTTTTATTCCCCCGCCGGACATGTATTCGAACAATATCCTGTACGCGCCCGGCAGATCGTCGAAACCGATGGGAGGATAATGATGAGTTTCACCGGCGTGAGTGCTTTTAAGGAAAATCCCGCCATCCGTCAGCCTGTATTCCACGGCACGGGAACGGGACCAGATCATCAGGTTGGTGAATGTCAATTCGGAAACCCCGGCCGGATTCTTCAAGTAAAGCTTTTGGTAAAGTTCCTTATCGCTCCATGTCAGGGGCTTCCATTCCCATTTCATTCCATCCGCCCGTACTCCCGTAAGTTAGTTGAACTTACAGGGAGTTAGAACGATCCGCGGATTTCCAAACTCTCGATCAAAGTCTTATAACGCTCTACATCGATCTTGTGCAGGTAACGGAGCAGACGCTTGCGCTGACCGACCAGCTTCATCAGACCGCGCTTGGAATTGTTGTCGTTCTTGAACGACTTGAAGTGGCGGGTCAGGTTGTTGATGCGGTTGGTGATCAAAGCGATCTGAACCTCGGGAGACCCGGTGTCGCCCTCGTGCGTCGCATACTTGTCCACTAAGGTTTTCTTGTCCGAACTTGTAATCGGCATTTTAATCCTCCAGCGAGCTTTATTACCCGTCGAAAGGGTGGATACCCAGAAGACAGGCTCTCGGTTTAGAACCATTATTATAACGGGTACAGCGGTTTTATTCAACAAATGGGCGGGATTTTTATATTTTTACCGGAAAAAGAAAGGGGCTATCTCGCGATAGCCCTTTATATGAATTTCTATTCGCTTAACCCCAAGCTCGATATATCGATCCGATAGAGTCCTTCCGCGTCCGGTGCGTATGTTCCGTCGTAGAGGTTATAATCATATGCAAAACCATAATCGGGATTGCAAATATAAATATAGATATTTGATAAAGAGTAATCTATTGCATAAAAACCATCGTGGAGACCCATAAAGCTATTAATTTTAAATCCTATTCCAGAATCCAGACACTGATATGTCGCAATCGAGTAATTCGTGCTGTTCTGGATATCATAGATGAAAGGTTGCCCGATATCTTTTCGATACCGGTCAATATAATCATTCCAATGATTCCATTTACTTTTTTTTTCAAAATCGGTATAGAATAGATATTTATTGTTTTGTGAAAAAGCATTCGGACAAAATCCCTGACCAATATTAATAACATTTGTGTTTGAAAGATTCAGTAGGCGGATATTTGTCTGATTGTATTGGTAGGCTAATAAATCACTTTTTCCGTTTCCAAGAATTGCCGCAAGGTTAAACACCGGAACAACATTTTCTTCATAAACCAATTGTAAGTTCGATATACGATATACTCTGATGTAAAAGAGATTCGTTCCTGTCGTAATAAAGTATATTTCATTCGCATGAATGAAATATTCTGATAGATAGTAACCATTTGTAAACAAAATGTTTGTATATATATTCGTCATCCAAACAGAACCGTTAAAAAATAGATGCGCCAAATTGCTTTTTCCTAATAACGTGACAAAATTGGTATTACTGAGAATCCCGCTCATTTCGATGTAGCCTTGATCTGAATAAGAAGGTTTTGAAATAAAAGGATCACGATGCTGGTAATGCGCTATAAATACATTTTGAATAGTATATGAACCCTCATCATAAAGCCGAAGCGGATTGTTCAAATCTTTTTCTTGTTCTCCGCCAATTTTATTCGTACAGGAGAGAAAGACTGGAATTATAAAATTTAGAATCATCAGTATCTTGTTCATATATTTCTCCAGAATTTAGTCTTTATAAATCGTTCCACAATACTTGTATCCGATTGCTAACGTGTTTTCCCAAAATATATATGTGCAATATCTAACATTGATTGAATTAATAAAAGTTTTCTTTAAAGCATAATGATGTTCTGATTCCGACCCATTATCGGTTAATAAAATATAATAATTATCTCCGGATGTTTTATATCCTAGAGCCACGCGCCAGTGTGAATCGGCTGTTTTACCATCATCATCTGTATAGCTATAACGCCCGATGATTGTTAAATCGTTTTTATCAACCGACTCCTTCACTTTTTCATAAACCAAATATTGGTGCCATAACTCTCCGAGAGAAAAATACCAGTATGCAGTAGTAGTCGAAATAGAAAGATTGTTTTCGCTAGCCCACTCTATGCCTCGTTCGACTTCCCACGCACCGGCTCCGCCATTTTCCCAATCCCGTATTCCCATTTCATAACCGAACCGATGATAGCCATCATATATATACGAATTGATATTTGTGATTGTCTTCACAAAAACCCAATCCTGCGGATTCAAATTAAGCGGGGCATTAGTAGAAATCTTATATTGGAACAGTTCGTAGTTGAAATATTCGGTTCGAACCGTTTCGTAAGTCCACGGCCATCCGTCCCGTTTAAAAACAAACATACCGGATAGCGGAATAGGACTTGCCGCAGGTCCGGGATTTCTGTTGCTGACAAAAACATCGAATGCAAATAGGAAACGGGTATCGTAGCGCGGGAAACTTGTAACGGATGAGTATTGAAAATTGATATATTCAAAATAATAATACGGAGGGCTGTAATGGTCTCCGGAATACATCATACTCACGGTGAACGGATAATCCTGCGGAATCGCGCTGCCGGAAACATAGGAAATACTGTCGCTGTTCGGATTTCCATTATTATAAAAGGATGGTGAGGAAAAAAGGATGTTCATTTTCATCGACGTGGGCAATCCCTTCAGGTCGATAGTTTTATCCAGAACAAACTGGAAATTCGTCGATTTTTTAGTCGTCGCATAATAATAATAGATGTTGGTTATATTATACTCGTACCACCGGATTTTATTCGTATATCCGTAATAACAAAGCATGATCGCACCCGCCGTCGGCCCGCACCAGAACTTATCATGAGGAGAGTTTCCCCAAAGAAGAAATGCATTAACCCAGTCCCAATCCCACCAAATATGTTGTCCAATAGGTGAATAACCCCAATCTAATCCCGTAAACCCGTCCACCACCTTTCCGCTTTCCCAGTCCTGTACAAGCGTAGTAAACCTGTTACTCGATACCGCCAATGGCCCCAGATATGACACCGCGATCATTTGCTGTTCGTCCACGTCCGCCCAATACGCCTTGCTATAAAAAGGATAAAGAGTTGTAAATAATATGATACCTGCAATACTATTACCTTCATTTGTGAACAGTGAGGGACGTTCTTTCATCAGGGTAAAAATTTCTTTTTGTATCGTGATATTCGTCCCGGCATACGGGTCTATCGCCTCCGTGACGCATTGAGTGTTGGTATCCACCTTGCCGAATACGAAGTCGGGGTAATTATTATCGATAATCACCGTATCCGCCGGAAAGTTGGTCAGCACCCCGTAGCTATTGACCATCCGCAGAACATACGCCACCGGGCGGCAGATCAGCTTGCTTGCGCTCGCGACTATCGCGCCGACGATCTCTCCGTTCTTGAATACGCGCCATTCAAAATACTTCGGCACGCCGTCCCATCCGAAGATAATCACGGGCTTCTCTGCGAGGATCGCGCCGTCGAAACCCTCCATCCCCGCGAATGCACTCATTTCGAGAACCGAGCACCCTTTGGACACGCGCCAGTACACGCTGTTCGTATAGATATTGGTAAGATTGTCTAACTGCTGAATAGTCAACTGCGGGACTTCGCAGTAGCCGTTGCCGAGAAGGTCGA
>MIBE01000030.1:155140-156330 GCA_001829415.1 Spirochaetes bacterium GWF1_51_8 | reverse complement strand
AACCAGATGGGGACGATTGAAACCCGTTTCGGATCACAGGCTGAACTGAAAGCCGCTATCGCCCAGTACAAGGCGTACGGCGTAGCGTGTACGGCTGACATCGTATTGAACCACCGCGCCGGCGGAGCAAGTGAAGCCAACCCTAAGACCGGCGGAAGCACATGGACAAGTTTCGCGGGCGTACTTTCCGGTAAGGCGAAGTGGCATTGGGATTCGTTCCATCCGAATAACTATTGCGGCGGGGACGAAGGTTCGTTCGGCGGATATCCCGACGTATGTTATGCGGCTGGTTCAGCTTATACCGATATGAAGGCTTGGCTGGTATGGCTCAAGAGCACGGTAAATGCCGGTTTCGACAGCTGGAGATTCGACTATGTTAAAGGTTTCGGAGCATGGGTAGTGAAAGATATGCGCGCCGCAAGCGGCAACCCCTTCTCGGTTGGCGAATTATGGGATGCGAATACGACCCTTTTGAATACCTGGGCTAACGGTTCGGGAGCTTCCGTATTCGACTTCGCTCTCTATTACACAATGAAAGATATCTGCAACAATACCGGCGGCGGCGGATGGCTTCCTAACGTATTCGATCCTAACAAATCGTTTGCGGCAAAATGGGATGCCAGAGCTGTTCCGTTCGTAGGCAACCATGACACCGATGAAATCTACAGCGACAAGATGATGGCTTATGCGTTCATCCTGACCTACAAAGGTTATCCGATCATTTACTGGAAAGATTACTATAACTACGGTTTGGCGACCGGCGGCGGAGCCGGGACAGGCTGGGGTAATGGTATCAAGCAGCTCGTATGGTGCCGTGAAAAGCTCGCGGCCGGCGGCCCGAATATCCAGGTCCTCAAGTCCAACGACGGCGACGTCATCATCTACGGATCGTATGGATACTCGACTGCGGCTCCCGGTTATATAGTAGTCATCAACGACAACTCTTCTGTTTGGAAGGGTTCGTGGGTACAGACCGGTAACGGCTACCTGAAGAACAAGACCTTGAAAGCATATGCATGGTCGTCCTCGAAGACCGGCCAGAACTATGCTCCTGCCAACAAGTATTGCGATGGCAACGGTTGGGTAGAAGTATATGCGGCTCCCCGTGGGTATGCTGTCTATTCGGTTAACGGATTATAAGATTTGAAGTTTAAGATCATTCACATACCGCCTCGTGAAAACGGGGCGGT
>MIBE01000030.1:101242-155125 GCA_001829415.1 Spirochaetes bacterium GWF1_51_8 | reverse complement strand
AACGGGGCGGTTTTTTTGTCGTCGGTTATTAAAGGGAAATACTGTTTCTTGCAGGGTACGATTTTTCAGGCGCGCATAGAATCAGTTCAGTATTATATGCACATGTGCGGTTGCACAATGCATTTATTAATGCACTAATACTTTGCTAAAATAACCCGGAAAATGAAAACGCTTACATGATAATCTGTTAATTTGTTATTATATATACTGATAATGCTTCCATAAATTGCCGGATTAATGGCACGATATATGCTTAATAAAAGTACCTTAGTAAAGTCTTGAGGAGGACAAAATGAAAAAGGTTGGTTTATGGTTAGTTGCCTTATTAGTAATCGTTAACACCGGTTTTTCCGGTGTGATGATGCAGGGTTTTTACTGGGACGTTCCTGCCGGCGGTAACTGGTGGAATACGATGAAGAACAACGCGTATTCTCTCCGTTACATGGCATCCGGCTATGGGATCAACCGGATCTGGTTCCCGCCCGCCTCGAAATGTTTGAACGGCGGATATTCGATGGGATACGATCCGTATGATTACTATGATCTGGGATATTATAGCCAGATGGGTACAGTTGAAACCCGTTTCGGATCACAGGCCGAGTTGAAAGCCGCGATCGCCAAGTTTAAGAGCTACGGCGTGTCTTGTACGGCTGACATCGTTTTGAACCACCGCGCAGGCGGAGCAAGCGAAGCCAACCCTAAGACCGGCGGAAGCACTTGGACAAGTTTTGCCGGTGTAAAGAGCGGAAAGGCAAAGTGGCATTGGGATTCGTTCCATCCGAATAACTATTGCGGCGGGGACGAAGGTTCGTTCGGCGGATATCCCGATGTATGTTACGCGGCCGGTATGGCATATACCGACATGAAGGCATGGATGAACTGGCTCAAGAGCACGGTTAATGCCGGTTTCGACAGTTGGAGATTTGACTATGTGAAGGGTGTCCCTGCTTGGGCAGTAAAAGATATGCGCGCGGCGACCGGTAACCCGTTCTCCGTCGGCGAATACTGGGATGCCAATACTTCGACCCTCGACTGGTGGGCCGGAGCCTCTACCGCTCAGGTTTTCGACTTCGCTCTTTATTACACGATGAAAGATATCTGCAACAACACCGGCGGCGGCGGATACCTTCCTAACGTATTCGACTATAGCAAATCCTATGCCGCTAAGAACTACGGCAAGGCCGTGACCTTCGTCGGCAACCATGACACTGACGAAATCTACAGCGACAAGATGATGGCTTATGCGTTTATCCTGACCTACAAGGGATATCCTTGTATCTTCTGGAAAGATTATTACAACTACGGTTTGGCGGCCGGAGGTGGAAGCGGTACTGGGTGGGGCAACGGTATCAAGCAGCTCGTATGGTGCCGTGAAAAGCTTGCTAAGGGAAGTCCCAATATCTCGATCCTGAAGAGTAGCGACGGCGACTGGATTGCTTATCAGAGTTCCGGTTACTCGACAACTCAGCCCGGCTACATTGTGATCATCAACGATAACTCTTCCGCATGGAAGGGCGGGTCGGTGACCACGAGTAACGCTTACCTCAAGGGTAAGACCCTGAAAGCTTATGCATGGTCGTCCTCGAAGAGCGGACAGAACTATGCTCCCGCTAACCAGGCTTGCAGTTCGACCGGCGTCGTCCAGGTTTGGGCGGCTCCCCGCGGATATGCCGTTTATTCGGTTAACGGATTATAATTCTTAACGAAACCTAAGTTTGATTGACGTAACCGCCACATGTGATATAATCATGTGGCGGTTTTTTTATGGAGGGAATATGAAATACAGCTTTTTGATTTTCGCGGCTATGATGACTCTTCTTTCATGCGGCAATACCGGCGGTACCGCGGATAAGAACTCGGTGAACGCTTCCTATCAGACTGCTCCGGCGGTAATAACGACGAACGGTGTCGAAGCCGATGCGAAGCTATCTGTCACCGCGAACGGAACTATGCTCAAGCTTGAGATCAAGGTGAAAAACATCTCGCAAAACTCGATCACACTCGACCCATCGATGATCTCACTCTATGCAGATTCCATTATGAATACGATTTACGATCTCTCCGGCGGCGGAAGCGGAATAGTCGCGGGAAAGGATGTTTCGATAACGGTCTACTTCAAGCCGGTCAACGACCCCTACATGATGCAGAAGTATAACCTGCCCGGCGATATGGAAAAGTCCTATTCTCTCCCGATCAGCTTCGTGATCGACGACAAAGAGATGCCGGTCAGCGAGGCAAGTATCCAGTTCACTATGACGGACGCGGACTATGAGAAATACATCGCAGAGTTTGGGATCGATAACAGCGTTAAAGGATTTGAGCTTTCAGTAAACAATCAGGCTTTTATCGACGGCCAGAGCAAGTATATGGTTGAAAAACATATGCTGGCAAAATGCGAGCATGATAACGAAGGAACCCAGCATTCGCATGAAGGCGATACGAATTCCTGCGTGAATGTTTCCGGGAATGAGATCATTTCCGAAAACCTAATGATCAAGATGATCGGCTACCAGGCGGGAAAAGACCTGTATATTTATTTCCGGGTGATCAGCAGGATGCCCGATGAACTGGTGATCGATCCCAAGCTGTTCGAAATTCGCGCCGGTGACGGTAAATACGCTCCTGCAAACGACCCGCTCAAGGACCTGACGGACAACAAGATCGAGAACGGTAAACTCATCCTCGGATTAAATGAACGTGCCGAACTGCTTTTCCGTTATACTCCCGGCGCTTTCCCGTATACTTTAGCATGGGATCTGAACGGTTTTACGACCAGCAAGGGGACGCCGGTGTTTTTCGGTCCTGTGAGTTTCACGAATACCGGAATAAAGTAATAAATTTTGCTTGACAACAAGTCCTCTTGATGGTAGATTCTCCCTGAGTGTAAGGAGAGTTTTATGTTTCGCGCATTGACGGTATTTTTCGCGTTAGTGTTCCTGAGCCCGCTTGTTTCTTCCGTATATGCCGTGACAATGAAGGCATACGTGATTATCGAGGATCAATATAATTATAAGAAACTCAACGAGATATCGCAGGGCGTAAGGGTGAACTACCAGAACCTGAAGAAAATATTCCGTGTGCTGGAAGAAAACAATATTCTCGAAGTACAGGAAACGGTCATCAAGGGGAAAAACGCCACCAAGAAGAACGTACTGAAAGGACTGCAGAATCTGAAAGTCGAACGGGACGAAATCCTGCTGGTCTATTTTGCCGGGCATGGCGGGATGAAGAAGGGGAAAACCTTCTTCTCCACTGCCGAGGGCGGTACGATCTTCCGGAAAGACTTCGAAGACCTTGTGAAGGATAAGCCCGCGAAGTTTATTCTGCTGATCACCGACGCCTGCAGCGCGTCAATCGAAGCCCTCCAGCAGAAGAAGGGGCTTCTCGACAGCGTGACGCCCCCGAAGGTGAAAGTCGATCCCGAAATCTATAAGAACCTCTTCCTGAACTACAAGGGTTTCCTGCATATCACTGCCGCGAGCGAAGGGGAATTCGCATGGGTGTCGCCCGTGAAGGGCGGTTATTTCTCTCACGCCTTGTTCTACCAGACCCTTTACCGGAATCCCCAGCCGACATGGGAAAAAGTGATCGAGAAAGCGAAGAGCATCACCCAAAAGGCGTATAAAGATATGTACAAGGCGGGTAAAATCCCGAAAAAGGTCATGAAGGAAATCAAAGAATTAGGCATCAAGGGGCAGAACCCGTTGGTATACTCGATGCCGGAAATGATCGACGCGCCCGCGCAATGGCAGGAGATCGACCATGGGAAACAGTTTGAGGTCGAGATCAAGAACCTGACCGGGATAGGACAGACTGTGTATCTCGACGTCCCGGATTCTGGAACAGTGAAACTCGCCGTCAACCCCGGGAAATCGATTGAATTAGTGAAGTCCTGGCCGATAAAAATCGCGTTCAGCGCGAAGGCGAACCAATTAATTACACTTCCTAACGGGAAATACGTTTTAACTCTTGACCGGAACAACGAAATCGATATAATAACGGAGAAGGATTACATCGCGAGATAAAACGATGTCCTTTCTTCGGGGGAATGCATGCGCGATTTACCGTTGCTCGTACTTGGATTGACCGGCCCGATGGGCGCGGGGTGTACCCGTTTTGCCCGCGATATCAGCAAAATGGAGCCCGGTAAGGTTATCAAGAAGCAAGGTCTGCTCGACCAAGTCGCGCATGAGATTTCCGAACTGAGCAAAAAGGCGAGCGAAATCCGCCTGCAATGCATTTCCAATGGAAAAAACAGCGAACTCGCCGAACTGAAGCGCCTCAACCGCAGGCTGAACGCCAAACTCGCCGAACGCGCCTGCCTGCATGTCATCGCGAAGTCCAGCTTGCCGGAACCCCTCTTCATTTCTCTCAACACGATCGTGATAAAAATCGCAGTGGACAGTATAACCGCGCCGGAATTCGCCGAATGGGCGAAGAACCACGCCAAGGTCGCCGACCTGCTCAAGTGGCTGAGGACTCAATGGGAAAGCGAACTGACGCTGTATGAGACGTGGGGACAGGACGCGGGCCGTTTTTCGCAGGACGAGCTCGAGAAGATGGACGCGATGTTCGCGGAATTCGAACGGATCGGCGACGAAATCCTCAAGGAAGACTTCGAGACGTACTTCGGGAAGCGGAACAACGATTTCAGTATCAGGATGTTCAGCGAGAATATCCGGCTATCGGGAAACCCGTTCCGCCCGGCGGAAAATGGCGGCGGCGGCGGGAAGTACGACGAGCCCTCGATGGTCATGATCGCGCGGGAAACCGACCGTTACATCCGTTTTTACCGCACCCGTTCAGACCAAAAACGCTCTCACTTTTTTATTATAGACGAAATAAAAAATCCGCGCGAGGCGGAATACTTCCGCGCGAGGCACCAGAACTTTTTCCTCGTGTCGATATTCTCAAGTTCGGAAATCCGCGCTTCCCGTATGCGGCGCGGCCTCGGGCACGACGCTGGGGTGAGCGACGCGGATTTCCAGCACCTGTTCAGGGAGCTCGACTCGCGCGACTGGGGCGCCGACGACTTCGACGCCCACGGGCTTCACCGTCAGAATATATACCGTTGTTTCAACCTCGCAGATATCGCGATCAACAACGATGTCGAGGACGAGCGTTTCTCCGAAGTCCTTTTCAACAAGTTTATCCGTTATTACGCGCTCATGCTCTCGCCGGGGTGTGTCCAGCCGACACCGCAGGAAACCTATATGCACCTCGCGTATTCCCTCAGCCTCCGTTCGACCTGTATATCCCGTCAGGTGGGCGCTGTGATCACCGACCTCGAGGACAGAATCCTCAGCCTCGGCTGGAACGAGGTTCCCGAGGGTCAGATCGGGTGCGGCCTGAAGGTGAAGAAGGACTATACCGATAAAGAAAACCCGCTTTTCGAAATGGAGATATGGGATAACGTTATCACCGCCGAAGACCTCGCGGTCTGGGACGACGAAGACTCGATCTGTGTCAAGGATATCCTGTCGCGGATCGAGATTAAGACCAAATTGAAGAGCGTGTCGCTGACCCCAGAAGAACGCGCGGATGTGCTCAAAGCCCTTCGGATCAAACGTCTCGAGTACTCGCGGTCGCTCCACGCCGAGGAAAACGCCATCCTGCAGGTGGCGTCGAGAGGTGGTGTCGGGCTGAAGGACGGCACGATCTATGTCACGACATTCCCGTGCGAACTCTGCTCGAAAAAAATCTACCAGGTCGGGATATCGAAAATCTACTATACCGAGCCTTACCCGAACAGCATCTCAGAAAAGGTCATTCTCAAGGACGGGATCAGGAATATCAAGATACTCCAGTTCGAGGGCGTGAAGAGCTATAGTTACTTCAAGCTGTTTAAGCCGGGCTTCGATAAGAAGGACGCGCAAATGCTGGAAGGGCGCGGAATTTGACATGCCCGCCGCTGAAATAAAACGGTGAATATTTGTTGAAAAAACGCGCTGATGATATAATATAGAAAATTTCCGGAGGACGTTATGAAAAAATTATTCGTACTTTTCTTTACGGTTTTCTTTTTTATCGGATGTCAAACGGGTGAAAAAGCTCTGCTTCGGATGAATCTCCAGAAGGACGATACTTTCACATTCATCACGGAAACGAGACAAACTATCATCCAGACTGTCGATAAAAAGGCGATGGAAATCGAACAGATCGTCCATAACGAATTCGAATACTTAGTCGAAAGCGTGGACGAAAAAACGAATTATAACCTGAAGATCGTTTTCAAAAATATCACCATTGATATGAACGCCGACGGAATGAAGATGAAGATGTCGTCCGACACCAACGGATTGCCGGACGATCTCGCTACGCGGATTTCCTCGAAGATGCTGAATTCCATGGTAGATATGCCGTTCAATGTAGTCATCGATCATCTCGGTGAAGTGGTCGAGGTAAAGAATTTGGAAACATTGTTCAACAACATGTTCGCATCGCTTTCGGAATTGGACAAAGACGCCGAAGAGGTCGGGAAGCAGTTGTCCCAGTCGATCAGCAGTATGGTCAGTCCCGATAACATCAAGGAAATGATGCGCCAGAATTTCAACGCGTTTCCCGTCCAGCCGGTCGGTGTTGGAGATAGCTGGGTTTCTTCCGTTGAGGTCAAGACAGGTTTCCCGATGAGCATGAGCATGAATAATAAAATCGTAAAAATGGACAAATCGACGACGGAAGTCGAGTATGAATCTTCTATTAAATCCAGCACGAACACTTCTTTTATCGAGATGGGCGGTATGAAGATGGGATTTGAGATCAAGACGGGTCTCCAGAAGGGTTCCTATATAATAGATAACGCTACCGGAATGGCGAAAAGTGCCCTGATCGATATGAACTTCGAGGCTGTTGTTACTATCCAAGGCGATCAGGCACAATCTATCCCTATGAGTATCAAGGGTACGACAATCATGAAAATGAAATAGACGGGAGCGATATGAAACCCCTGTTGTATGTTTGTCTTTCGGCTGTACTCTTTACCGTAAGATTGTCCGCATCGGCTCCTTTCTTTGACGGGTTTTTACAGAGTACCGTCGAACTCTCGGCTGTGGTCGAAAAGGGATTCTTCAACTATTTCAGCGCGCAGTTTTGGATCGGCGGCGATCTTACCGCTGAAACGGTTCCCGGTTTTTTCAGGGATTTCGCGTATGGTCTAAAGGCCGGGGTCGAGGGGCGGTGTTATTTTTTCAGTAACGACAAGGAAGGTTTGTTCCTTTCGGCGTATTACCAGTCTGCCTATATGAATGTCACCGAGATCAACCCTACGGGGAATTACCTGTTTACGTTTATACAAACCTACGGCGGGAAAGTCGGCTACAAGTTCGCGCCATGGATACATTATTTTCACGAGATGAAATTCCGGACCGCGATAGAGCCGTTCGTATCGTTCGGCAATTCGGTTTACTATCAAGGCTCGACGGTCAATCCGGACCGTTACTATAACGAACAGACTCTTTGGCTGACGGTCGGGGTCAGGCTGATTCTCGAACTTGTGGTTTCCTGACAGGGGGCGGAAGATGAAAAAACTTTTTGTGATCCTTTTCCTTTTATCCTCGCGGACGCTTTTCGCGGACGGGGACTTCATCGACAGCTTTGTCTTACCCGGTTTGAGCGAACGGGGTTGGACGGTCTCGGACGCACAGGATGACAATGTCATATTCGTCAGCACCGGGAAGACGCTGAAGGTGATTGTCCAGACCGGCGAGCACGCATTGGAAAAGGGGATCAATTTCGGGGCGGCGCGTCTTTGGGTGAACAGTCCCGGTCAGTTTGTTGCCGAGACGAAATTCCAGATCGACCCGCTTTTCGCGATACAGGGCGCGGGACTGCTGTATTTTCAGGACGAGAATAACTATATCAAGCTTTTCCGTGTTCAGCGTGACGGTTCCAAGCAAAAAATCGTAATAGAAGGTGTGATAGACGGGAAAAAGACCTTTCCGCAATGGATCGATTTTTCAGACAAGTCGCTGATCCTGAGGATGACTTATTCCGGCGGGGAATGTATCGGATGGAGCAGTCTCGACGGTTCAGAATGGGTCAGGGTGGGAGATTTTTATACCGGATTTTCCGGCGATACGACTATCGGGATTTTCGTGGAAAACCAGTGGCAGGATAATCCGCTCGAAGCGGAATTCGACTATTTTAAAGTATATCAGAAATAATTCGTGGAGGTTCTGTGATGAATAAAAAAGCGATGTTCCTCGCGGTCTTTGTGGGATTGATAATGGGTATCGGAACAGCGTACGCAAAAGATACGGATTTTTACAGCGATGGGTTTTCCCTGCCGGTGCTTGACGGCGTATGGCAGAGTGTTTCCGATGTGGGGGACGCGCAGTTCAGCCTTTCGGCGAAACCCGGTAATCTTTCAATCATCGCGGAAGGCGATGTTTTCGCCCGCACTATCCTTTCGTTCGGCGGCGATTTTACTGTCGAAACCCAACTGGGAGTGAAGCCTTCGGATGACCTGCAGGGCGCCGGGCTGATCCTTTGGGTGAAACCGGGGCTTAACCTGATCCTGATTCGCGGGATGAAGGACGGGAAAAACGTTATCGACTTCGCCGGGGTATCGGAGAACGAACTGACCGAACATTTCGCGGTCGATTACTCGAAGAGCTATGTCTATCTGCGTATCGTCCGTCAGGGCGACAGTTTTACCGCATGGTACTCCGAGGACGGCGCGGAGTGGATCCGGATCGGGACTATCCAGACAGCGCTGACTCCCAACCTCAAAGCCGGAGTCTTTGCGATGAACGGCAGTTCCGGAAGTATTCAGGCCGATTTTAACTATTTCCGTATCCACACTTCCGAAGGGAAGCAGGGTAAAAAGGGAAAGTTCCTGAATTAGACATATTTTGAATGAAAAGATAGGGAAAGGCCCGGAACGGGTTCTTTCCCTTTTTTATTGGGATAATCCGAGGCCGCATCCGAAAATCGCGGATTTCTCCCGAAATTTTACTTGAAAATTGGTTTTTTCATTCCCATATGATATAATTGAAATTAGAAAACGGCAAAGCGAGGATTAAATGAAAAACATTTCACGTCTCATGCTCTTTTTTATCGTTACGGTCATGCTCGGTGTGAGCTGCGCTCCTGTTACTTCCGCCCCGAACAACCCGGGCAAAACCAACAATATCCAGTTCCCGATGGGGACGAATATCAATATCATCTACCTGCATCACAGCACGGGCGGTGTGATCTGGGGCGGCGGAGTGCCGGCGATCATCGCGGACTATAATGCCAGCAACGGCGTGAGTTACCAGATTACCGAACGCGATTATCCGAAAAGTTCGCCCTATGGGTGGAAGAATTATCCATTCGATTACTGGTATCTTTGGGTCAGTAATGCCGGTACGAATCAAGTTGAAACCGAGGATACGCTCGAGATATTGACCCTCGCGTATGACGTCATCGTATTCAAGCATTGCTACCCGGTGAGCGAGATCGGCCCCGATTCCGGCCCCGGCAATGTGACGTCGGAGGTAAAAACGATATCGAACTATGTTCTACAATATAACGCGCTCAAGACAAAGATGCACGAATTTCCGGGAAACAGGTTTATTGTCTGGACAGGCGCGGCGAAACTCGAAGCGACAGAAGTTAACACCGGCGATTCCCAGCGCGCGCACGACTTTTTCCATTGGGTGGTCAATACATGGGACGAGCCCGGCGACAACATCTATGTCTGGGATTTCTTCACCCTCGAGACTGAGGGCGGAAACTACCTTCTCACCAATTATGCCGAGGCTCCCGGAAACGACCATCCGAACGCCGTGTTCGCGGGCACGGTCGCCCCGTATTTCTGCAACCGCCTGATCGATGTCATTCAGGGGCTTGGCGATAACGACGACTATTTAGGGACAAACCTATAGAGGAGCACGAATGCCGTTTAAAAACAGGGAAGTGCCCGAATGGTTCCGGAAAGCCGGATTCGGGATCATCGTAAACTTCGGTCTCGCGTCCGTTCCCGGCTGGGCTCCGTTGTGGAGAGAACAGGAAGAGGAAAGTACCGATAAATGGTTCCACGATAACCCTTATGCGGAATGGTATTTCAACAGCATCCGCATCGACGGCAGTCCGGCACGGGAGAGGCATAACTCCGAGTACGGCAAAGATTTCCCCTATGACGGATTTATCCCGCTTTTCAACGAATCGCTCACTAAATGGAATCCCGCCGAATGGGCGCTTTATTTGCGGAGATCGAACGCCAAATATGTGATCGTCACCGCGAAACATCATGACGGATTCTGCCTCTGGAACACTCAAGTAAAAAACCCGCGCAGGAAAAAGAATCATCCCGATTGCGATGTAGTCGGCGAACTGGCTGAGGAGATTAGGAGCGCCGGTATGAAATTCGGGGTGTACTATTCCGGCGGTCTGGATGCGACATACAACGATACAATCATCCGCGATATACAGAGCTTCTCTCAGGCAATTCCCGCCACGGAGGAGTATGCGGCGGCTGTCGACGCGCATTACCGCGAACTGATCGAAAAATACCGTCCGGACATCCTCTGGAACGATATCTGCCTGCCTCACGGTGTGAATATCGCATCGCTCCTCGAGTACTACTACTCGAGGGTTCCCGAGGGCGTGGTAAACGACCGTTTCCGGACGATTGAAATGAAAGCGGGTCTGGACGAGAAGAAGGCGATAGAATTGTTCCGCGGATTCTCGATGAAGTTCCGCGATAATCTGCCGGAACCCAATAAAAAGGGGGATTTCGATTTCCTCGTCCTCGAGAGAAATTGGTATACGGAAGAGCCGAAGAATAAATGGGAACTGGTATTGCCGTTGGAAAGGTCGCATTTCTTCAACCGTGAAGAGACCGAGGCGGCGGCCTTGAACTACGAGGATGTGATCCGGATATTTATCGAAGTGTTCAGCAACAACGGAAACTTGCTCCTTTCGATCGGCCCGGACGCAATGGGGAAATTCCGCCCGCATGAACGCGGTATTTTCGGCGCTATCGGCGACTGGTTCGAGTTGAAAGGAACTATCAGACTGTTTTAATACCAGGGAAATTATGAACGAAAAAGACTTGAAAAAGAAATATCTCGTCTTTACGATGGTCGCGGGAGCGATTTTTTTACTCGGTTTGCTTTTCATTGTCCGCATGAAATTCCTTTCCGAGGAACTGATCGTAAAAGGGATATCCGTCTATGCCGGGCAATCTTTGAAAATTCAGCTTCCCGCCGGATTCTCGATAGTGAAAAAAGCATCCCTCCAGCCCGACGGGTTCTATGCGGTAATTGAAATCGCGCCTGAGGACAATCCGCTCTTCATGTCGGTATTGGCGACCAATTCCGAATGGACAAGACTGCCGTTACCCCCGGAAATGATACTCCCCGAGTATCCTGTGATCAAGGACATTCCCATCCCGGCGGGCGCGACAAACGGTTACTATTTCTGCGAGTCATGGGGCCTGCTTTCACTCACGAACTGCGGATTTCCGTGCTATCTGTTCGCGCTCTACGACAGCGATCTGAAAAGAATCTATATTCTCGATCATAAACCGAACAAGGAGAAAAAATGAAAAGGAAGCTGGGTGTTTTTGTTCTCGGTTTGTTTACCGCCGCCGCCGTTTTCGCGGGTGAACCCAAAGTTCAATCAGGGACGTATGAGGAACTGCTCCTCGGTGTCAGCGCCGATGGTGTTAAAGTGACCGGATACTATATGAACGCAACCGGGTATGACGCGGCGACCGATTCGCCTCAGTTTGTCTGCCGGTTCTATTTTTCCGGGAAAAAGAACGGCGCGAAGTACGATATTCAGGTGTACGATACGGACGGCGATGCTGTCACAAAGGGCGTGCTGACGCCGCTCGAGAAGGCGGTCAAGCTGAAGCTGAACGACGATCCGGGCGCCTGCTGGAATGTGATCGGCGGGCTTACCGATTCAGGGGTGGAATTCAGCCCATTCACGGCGGGAAAATGGATCGAAATCGGAATGGCGAAGGCGCAAAAAGCCTTTTTCTATTCCGACCCCGCGGAAGACAAAAAGCTGAAGAGCTATGTCATTAAGGGCGATGTGCTCCGCGTGTTCGAGAAGAAAAGCGGTTGGGTTCTCGCGGAATTTCACGGCGCGAAGGTGACGAAGGGCTGGGTCAAGGAAAGCGACCTGATAGTGATTCCGTAACACTCAATATAAAAATCAGGGCTTGTTTCGTAACCCGTTTGCAGGTTATCGGACAAGCCCTTTTTCTTAAGCAATTTATCCGGTATACGACTTTATTGTCCGTTCACAATCGCCATTGAACAAAAATGTCCTATCTGGAATAGACCTAACTCTTGATAGAGCAATACGTCATTTGTTCATCATGGAAAATTAAATTGTATACTGGAAGCGTGATCTGTGGGTTTGTCGAGGGAAAAACAATAAAGTTGAAATCTCGATTTAATTCCACAAAGTAGTTTCAAGAAATACTTTTTCATACCTCTCAAAACCGATACTTAACTCCAATAATTCTTTTCATGGAGTTTTTCAATATCCCAAAGAAATCATCCTTTCCCATGAAAACATATAATATCAATCAAATGTTGATTAAGAGCTATATCTTGTTTAATCATAAGGTTTTAATGAAAAAATATCAAACGTGAAATAAGCATAATTATCAAGGTAAAATATTGACTTTAACATAACAAAAAAGTATAATTATTTGATATAAGCAGGGGTTATGCAAATAGAGAATTTTATCAATCTGATATTAATTGCTTTTGGTGTCATTCTTGTCATAATTTTCGCCATTTGGGTATTCAAACAATTTATCCAGAAGAATAATTCAATTATAGAAATCAAAAACGCTATCCAAAATAAAGATTATAAAAAAGCGCTTCAACTTGCTTTTCAGTATATCAAGGATAAACAGCCGTTTCCGATTATCTATCTTTATATTGCCCAATGCTATGAGGCGTTATACCAATATCATAAGGCGATAGAGTATTACGAGAAGCTGATTGTATTAAAAACAAACGAGAATAAATATAGTTTTAAATCCGATGTTCACCTCAAACTCGGCGAGCTTTATGAATACCTGAAAGACAAGGATACCGCGCTTGGATACTATAAGATGGTTCTGGATAAGTACAAGTCTAATCCTACCGCGTTAATCCATGCCGCCGGTATACTCTTTGAAAGGGAACAATTTGTTAAAGCTAAAATTCTGCTGGAAAACTACCTGAAGGTCGTACCCGCGGACAACAAAGCTCGGTTTGTTTTAGCGAAAATATATTACAAAGAATTGTCCTATTTCAAAGCCGCTTATTTGATAAAATACATCCTCAAATCCAAGAATGATAGTTTGGTTTTTTTCGGTTTTGAAATTTATGAATTACTGTCTAAAATCTACCAATTAACTAAAGAGCACGCGAAGATTCTCGGTTTAATGGAAAGTTTTATTATTAAAAAACAGCATTTAGAAAAAGCGATGCCCATTACAATCTTAGCATTACTCGCGTTGGGACAGAAAAAACAAGCCTCCGATGTTTTGAACGATTGCCTTCCCTACTTCCCTATTTCAACCAGAAGCGAAGTGCTTTATGAGATCGGTATAAAATTCTATAACGCGGGTGAATACTATCAGGCTTTTAATCTATGGAAATTAGCGCATAAGATGGAGCCGTCGGACGGCAAATTAACCAAGATTTTGGAGAAGCACCGGCTATTGATAGACAATCCTTTTCTGGAAAATATTTTTACAAGCGATTCTGATAACTTTATTAACTATATCATCAAGGTCTTTCATGTCAGTTCAAAGGAAATTATGGATTATACCGACATGGCGATTATTAACAAGGAAAACAGTATTAGTGCCGTGGTAAAAACGCCTGAACCGGTAACACCCGAACCCTTCCTGAAAATTGAGGATGTTGTAAAAGGGTTATATAATAAAAAGCCTATCACACTATACTCACTCTACGAAGTAGTGGATACTTGTAAAAGGTATCTGTTTTATAGCAAGATCACGATTGTTACCGGTAAAGAGTTTCTGTCTTTTTTTAATTTAAAAGATGCATCTTCCGTGAGTGATTCAAGAACAATCGGGGAGAAATAAAATGATGAAAAGAAAAATTCTATTGGTCGAGGATGAAATTATAATCGCTTCGAGTATTCAACAGTGGCTGGAAGAATTAAATTATTCTGTTTCCGGAATAGCTCCCTCCGCTGAAAAAGCGATGATCCTGATCGAACAGCAAATCCCCGACCTAATACTGATGGATATTATGATTCAGGGGGAAATGGACGGTATCGAACTTGCCGACCGGATTCATGAAAAGTACTCCATCCCGATTGTTTTCTTGACCGCATATTCCGACGATATTACGCTCGAAAGGGCGCGGATATCCGGGCCTTACGGATACTTATTAAAACCCGTGACTCAAAAGGATTTGAGTATCGCGATTGAGAATGCATTGTTTAAGCATCAGGAGGATTTTTCCAAGCATATTCGGCAAAAAGAAAAAATGGAGTATATGCTTCTGGACGCCGTAAAGGCCGGGATAATTATTAGTGATGAAGATGGAAATATCATATATGTGAATAAATGGGCGGCAGATCAGTTCGGATACGATATTAAAAAAGTTTCCGGTAAGAGGCTGTTGGAGGTATTTAACAGGACTAATATCGTTGAGGAGGCGGAATACTCCACGGCTCAGGTTCAATTCCCGGATAAAAGAAAATCGAGGGTAAGATACTATTTGTCTTCTGTTCAAAATAAAGATGAAAGTATTAAGGGTATTCTATTATTTTTTGAGAAAATATAGGCCCGATAGAGTTCAGGTAAAAGCATGTAGCCTGTTTGAATTTCACGGAGGAGCTAACGGAAAGTATCAAGTCTGATGGGAATAATGAAAAACCGCCGGATTGTATTATTGAGAATATCCCGGGTATGATATAAGAAAAAACACCGGGAATCTTGTGTTATTAGGATTAATAATGCCGGAGGAGTATAATCATGGGGGTTATTTTGAAAATTTCAGGAAAGAAATTACTCTCCTTCATGTTGCCCTTTGTTTTCCCGTTTATCGCATTAATTCTTCAGATGTTATTATGGTCAGCAGTCAAACCTTTTTCGTGGTTTTTCTTTTATCCCGCTGTATTTTTCAGCGCGTGGGCAGGGGGATTAAAAGGCGGAATAATATCTACTTTAATCTCTACCGCTCTTTCCTGGTGGTTCTTTTTCCCTACTGAAAATTCGTTCGTTCTTGAAAATCCGGTTTCAATTATTTCGATAATAATCTTTGTCGTTATGGGAATTCTTTTCGGTTTTTCTCAGGAACGTATAACCCTGGCGAACAAAAAATCCGCGGACGCCCTCGCCGCCGAACATTCGGCCATGACTCAATTCGAAAACGAAAAACGTTACCGAAGAACCTTGGACAACATGATGGAAGGGTGTCAAATTATTGACCGCGATTGGAAGTATATCTATATCAACGATGCGGCCGCTGTTCACGGCAAATTGAAAAAAGAAGAATTACTGGGGCATACGATGATGGAGATATATCCCGGTATAGAAAACACTGAAATATTCGAGGTATTACGGGTTTGCAGAGACACCGGAATAGCCCGCAGGATAGAAAATGAATTTATCTATCCTGGTGGGAATAGAGGCTGGTACGACCTCAGTATTCAGCCGGTGCCCGAAGGAATTTTCATCCTTTCCCTCGATATTACCAAACGTAAAAAAACAGAAGAGGAACTTACGGAAAAAATTAAAGCTATCGGGAAACATGAAAAATTGCTGGACAGCATGATCGAGAATATACCGGATATGATATATGTGAAGGATGCCGGAAATCTCCGTTTTATCAAACTGAATAAGGCCGGAGAAGAAGTTTTAGGTTTTTCCAAAGAAGAACTGTTAGAGAAGGATGTTTACGATATCTTCCCGAGGGATGAGGCGGATTTTTTTACTAAGACCTCGAAGGAAGTTTTAGATAATAGAAAAACCGTCGATGTTCCGGAGGAGACGGTTTTAACGAAAACGGCGGGGGAAAGAATACTTCATACCCGTAAAATACCCATCATGGATGACGAAGGAAATCCCATGTATTTGTTGGGAATATCCGCGGATATTACAAATCAAATAAAATTGGAAGGGGAGCTAAAAAAATATCATCATCATCTTGAAGATCTGGTAAAAGAAAAGACGGAGGAAATCCAAAAATCGAATTATACCCTATCTATCATAAACGAAGAACTTTCCAGCTTTTCTTACTCGGTGTCCCACGACCTGAGATCGCCCCTCAGGGGAATTGACGGCTGGAGTCTCGCGCTCGAGGAAGACTATGGGGATAAACTCGACGATCAGGCAAAAGGATTTATCAAAACGATTCGTTCGGAAGTACAGAGGATGGCAAAACTCATCGACGCGCTCCTGATGCTTTCCAGGGTGAGTAAAACTGAAATTAAAAGCGAAAAAGTCGATCTATCGAAATTGGTGAAAAAAATCGCGGATGACTTGGTAAAACAGGATGAAAATCGAAAAGCCGATTTTATTATCGAGCCGGATTTGACGGTGGACGGTGATTATTCGCTCTTTCTGATCCTCATCCAGAACCTGATTGAAAACGCGTGGAAATTTACCGGAAAATGCGATCATGCGCGTATCGAATTCGGTAAAACGATCAGGAATGAAAAAGAGGTTTTCTTTGTCCGGGATAACGGCGCGGGTTTCGATATGGCCTTCGTGAACAATCTCTTTACTCCATTTTACCGCCTGCATCATGCCCTGGATTTCCCCGGAACCGGGATCGGCCTTGCGACGGTCCGCCGTATTATCAACATGCATAACGGAAGCATTTGGGCCGAGGCGGAGCCCGGAAAGGGAGCGGCTTTTTATTTTTCCCTCTGACAAATGATATGAAAAAACGGAGGATTTATGAACGACAAAAGTATATTATTAGTGGAAGACAATCCGAGCGACGTCGAACTTACCAAACGGGCTTTTAAAAAAAGCAGTGTCGTGAATAATCTGATTGTTGTGAACGACGGGCAGGAAGCCATCGATTATTTCTTCGGCACCGGCCAGTTTGAAGGAAGAGATACATCCATACAACCGACGGTTATTCTGCTCGATCTCAAACTGCCGAAAATCGACGGTATTACGGTTCTCCGCAGGTTGAAAAGCGACGAGCTTACCCGGAAGATACCTGTAGTGGTGCTTACCACATCGAGCGAAGACAGCGACCTGGAAGCTTGTTACGAGCTGGGTGTGAACAGCTATATCAGGAAACCCGTCGATTTCATTCAGTTCGCTGAGGTGGTCAGCCAGTTAGGTTTATACTGGATGGTCCTGAATGAGGTTCCGCCCAAAAAGAGGTAGATATGGAAAAGCAGATTCGTGTGCTGTTTGTCGAAGATTCCGAAAGCGATGCGAATTTGGTGCTCCGTTTAATAAAAAAAGCGGGGTATCAAGTTGAATCATTCCGAATCGAAACGCCGGAAGATTTACAGCAGTCGATTCATGATAAAGCGTGGGACTTGATCATCTGCGATAACTATATGCCCGAATTAAGCGCCGATAAAGCCATGGAAATACTGCATGAAACCGGGAAGGATATCCCGTTCATTGTTGTCTCGGGAACGATTCAGGAAGAGCAAGCGGCGGAACTAATGAAAAAAGGGGCGGCTGATTATCTCTTTAAAAATAATCTTACGCGTCTGATTCCATCTGTAAAACGGGAACTGAAAGAGGCGCAAAACCGGCGTGAAAAAAAGCAGAAAGATGAGGAACTCAGATTATCGGAAGATCTGTTTTCAAAAGTATTCCGTTCCAGTCCCGTTGCGATTACCATTACGCGTATGAGCGACGGGAAATTCATCGAGCTCAATAATACCGCGGTCGAATGGCTGGGTTATACGCGAAAGGAGCTGATCGGCAGTACATCCGTCGAACTTGGGCTGTATGTCAATCCGGACGACCGTAAAATGCTGATTGAGGAGTTGAAAGCGAAGGGTAGGGTACGGAATTCTGAAACCAGTTTCTACAATAAAAAAAAGAAGATCATTATTACCCTGCAATCATTGGAAATACTCGAACTGAAAGGCGAGAAATGTATCTTATCTGTTTATGAGGATATAACTGAAAGAAGAAAAGCCGAAGAGAAACTCAGGGAAAGCGAATCCAACTTCAGAACACTGACTTCCATTTCACCGGTAGGGATTTTCAGGACAAACAGGATGGGTGACACCATATTTGTTAATGAACAATGGATAAAGTTGGCGGGAATTAACCGGCTGAAAGCCCTTAAAAACGGATGGAAAAACGCAATTCATCCCGAAGATCGTCCTGTAGTTCTGGAAGCGTGGAAAAAAGCCATGGATAACGGTACGCCTTATAAGTTGGAATATCGCTTTCAGCATCATGACGGGGAAATTGTCTGGGTGGTTTGCGAGGTCATTACTGAAAAAGATATTTCGGGAGAAGTAACCGGATTTGTCGGAACACTTACCGATATCACGGTTTCTAAAATGTATGAAGAGGAATTAAAAAGATTTCTCAGCGAACAAAACCTGATCGCTGAAACGGCAGTTGAAATGGTTTCGATGAAAGACAGCCGGGAAATCTATTCTTATATGGTGAAGAAGATTCAGGAGATATGCCCGGATATCTACGCTTTTATCAGCAGTTACGATATAACAAAAAAATGTCTGAGAATTACCCAAACCGTCGGACTTGAAAGACTGATAGACCCGATAATGAAAATTATCGGGAGAAATCCATTCGATATAGAAGTAAATGAGAGCGAACTGCCGGAAGAAGTAGTGGGGCGCTATGAAAACATGAAAATAAATTTAGAACCCGGCGGACTCTTTGCTTTATCGGCGGGAAATGTGCCGGAAATACTTTGCAAAGCGGTGGAAAAGCTATTAGGGATTAACGCGGTATATACGATCGGTTTCATATGGGATAAACAAATGAACGGGGGTGTCACGTTTTTAGTAAAGGATAAGGAATCGTTTTTAAAAGTTATCAATCTCTATGAAATTATTATAAACCAGGTTTCAATCTATTTACAGCGGAAAATCATGGAAGAACAGGTGACCGCATCCGAAGTTCGTTACCGCAGGCTTTTCGAAGCCGCGAAGGATGGAATACTCATCCTGGATGCCGAATCCGGTAAAATTCGTGACGCTAACCCGTTCATTTGCGATATTCTGGGATACTCATTGGAAGAGCTTACCGGAAAAAAGCTATGGGAAATCGGAGTTTTCAACAAAAAAGAATTTTCAGAGGACGCTTTTAAGGTCTTAAAAAAGCAAGCTTATTTCCGTTACGAAGATATTCCGCTCAAAACAAAAACAGATAAAATTACCGAAGTCGATTTCATTTCAAATATCTATGCAGTAGGATCGGAGAAAGTGATTCAATGCAATATCCGCGATATTTCCGAACGAAAACGCGCTGAAGCCAAGATTAAACTTTTAGCGAAATTTCCCATGGAGAATCCCAATCCTGTACTCAGAACAGATTCTTCAGGTGAAATTTTATTTTCAAATCCCGCCGCCGAAGTAATTGTGAATCTCACTAAAGGGAATGTCTCCCGATTGAATTGGAAAAAATATGTCGATGAATGCCTTAAAAGCTCAAAAGTAATAAGTATTGAAGAGAAAATAGGCAATAAAACTTTTAGTATTTCCTTTACCCCTATACCGGATGCGGGGTATCTCAATATATACGGGGTGGACATCACGGAAAGAAAAGAAGCGGAGGATGCCTTACGAATGAACGAGATCCGGATTGAGGGACTCCTGCGCATATCGAAATATGAGTCCGAATCCATTCAGCAGTTTCTCGATTATTCGCTTGAGGAAGTCATACAAATTACAGGCAGTAAAATCGGGTATATTTACTTATACAATGAGGATACGGATGAATTGAGAATCGTCTCATGCTCGAAAAATGTGACGTATGACCCCATGATTGAAACCAGAGGAGAATCTTTTTCTTTGGTTAAAGCGGGTTTTTGGGGAAAAGCGATCCGTCAGCGAAAACCGATCATTGAAAATGAGTTTCAGGCGTCCCTTCCCGCTGTTAACGGGAGGTCATGGAGATATGCTGAAATATCGAGGTATGCGGTCTGTCCGGTCATCTATAACAACAGGATTGTGGCGATTGTCGGGGTTGCGAATAAAAAAAGCGATTATACCGATTCGGACGTGCGTCAGATGCTACTGATGATGGACACGGTCTGGAAATATACCGAGCGCAGAAAAATAGAAGAAGAACTTCGCAAACACCGCGATCATCTCGAGGACTTGGTCAGGGAAAGATCTAACGAGCTAAGCAGAACGGAGGCGCGTTTCCGGATGCTTTTCGAAAAAAGTAACGATGCAATACTGGTTCACGAGCTCAACGATGGCGGCCCGTCCGAGAAATTTACCGATGTCAATGACATCGCCTGCGAAATGTTGGGTTATACTAAAGAAGAAATCCTTCAATTATCACCGGCAGATATAAGAAGTGAAATGGATATTAAAAGCGATTCGTTTTTTTTGGAAGATCTTGATAAAATCAGCCAAACTCTTTTTGAGCGTACGATATATACCAAAGAGAAAAAACCGCTCAAAGTCGAAATCAGCGCGCATGTTTTTGAATATTTGGGTAAGAAAACCGTTATATCTATTATCCGGGATATTTCGGAACGCAAGCGGGCGGAGCAGGAAATTATCAAAGCGAGAGAAATGGCGGAACAGGCTAACCTTTCAAAAAGCCTATTTCTCTCGAATATGTCGCATGAAATACGCACCCCGTTAAATGCCATTTTAGGTTTTTCAGAATTACTTATCCGGGAAGGCGCTTTAGAGGGAAAGCAGAACGATTGGTTAAAAACGATCAGGAATTCAGGGGAGCATCTGATAGCTCTTATCAACGATATTCTCGATGTCTCAAAAATCGAAGCCGGAAGGACGGAATTAAATCCCGAAGGGATGGATTTGTTGGAATTCCTGAATGTATTAGAAAGCATGTTCATAATAAAAACCGAGGCAAAAGGGGTATCTCTGATCGTCAGGGCGGATGCGAATGTTCCGCGATTTATTGAAACCGACGCCGGAAAGCTTCGCCAGATACTCATCAATCTGATGGGAAACGCGGTAAAATTTACCGATTCGGGAAGCGTGACGCTCCATATGCATATGGACGGAAAAGACGGCAATTCGTATCTGATCGCGGAAGTAGAGGATACGGGCCCGGGAATACCGGCCCAAGAATTGGAACGACTTTTCGGAACCTTCGAACAGTCGGCAGTTGGAATTCAAAAAGGGGGAACCGGGTTAGGCCTCTATATCAGCAGGAAATACGCCCGCTTAATGGGAGGGGATATTACTGTTAAAAGCACACCGGGAAAAGGCAGCAGTTTCCGATTAGAGCTTAAAGTAAAAATAGAAACAATAAAAAAAGAAAAAAAGAAAACACAATTACAGATAATTGGATTGAAAAGCGGAAATAAGAAATTTCGTATTTTAGTTGTCGATGACGAACCCGCGAATCTACGGTTGCTTCAGGCGATACTTAGATCTACTGATTTCGAGATTTTAGAAGCAAGCAACGGAAAGAAAGCGTTGGATTTTTATCATAAATCGGCGCCCGATTTGATTTTTCTGGATATAAGAATGCCGGAAATGGACGGATATGAAGTAATCAAAAGGATTAGATCGGATGAAAAGGATATTCGTACTCCGATAGTCGCGTTGACCGCAAGCGCGTTCGATGAAGATAAAAACGAAATTCTTGAAAACGGAGCCGACGGGTATATCCGAAAACCGTTCAAGATAGAAGAAATCTACAAGGCGATCCATTCCTACCTTGCGGTTCCATACGTTTACAAGGTTATGGATAGCGCGATGGAAACAAAGAAACCGGAAAGCCATGGGGACGATTTTTCCAGTTTACCTAAAGAACTCAATGATTCGATAATTGAAGCCGCCAAAAGCATCGATCTGGACCGGGTTTTAGAGTTGATTGAAGATGCGGCGAAAATTTCACCCTCCTTAGCCGAAGATCTGAGAAAATTCGCAGGGGATTATCAGTATGAAAAAATTATCAATTTTATAAGACGGGAGGAGAAAAAATCATGAACGATATAAACGAAAATGGAAGAAAGCCGTTTATCATGATCATAGACGATGTGCCCGCAAACCTTCAGATTTTATCGGAGTTTCTGAAGAAAAAGGAGTATAAGGTCCGCCCTGTTACCAACGGCCGAATGGCGCTTCAGGCGATGAAGATCGAACCGCCGGAACTGATTCTCCTTGATATTACAATGCCGGATATGGACGGATTCGAAGTCTGCGGAATGATAAAAAAGGATGAAAAGCTGAAAAATATCCCCGTGATATTTATCAGCGCGCTCGATGACATAATAGATAAAGTCAAGGCGTTCAAGATCGGCGGAGCGGACTATATCACCAAGCCGTTTCAGTACGAGGAAGTGCTGGCACGGGTCGATACGCAGTTAAGTCTTTATCATCTTCAGAATCAGCTAAAAGCATACAATCAGGAATTGGAGGAACTGGTTCAAAAGCAGGTGATGGAAATATCAGAATCTCAGATGGCGACAATCTTCGCGCTTGCAAAGCTTGCTGAATCGCGGGATGAGGATACCGGGGCGCATTTGGAGCGGGTTCAGAAGTACTGCCGAATTCTTTCTCACAAGTTGAATGAAAAACAACTCTATCAGGATGAGATGGACAATCATTTCGAACAAAACATTTTTCAGGCGAGTCCGCTTCACGATATAGGAAAAGTTGCCATTCCAGATGTTATTCTCCTCAAGCAGGGAAAACTTACACCCGAAGAATTCGAGATTATGAAAACGCATACAAATTTAGGTTCGGATACATTAAACGCCGTGAATGTGATCTATCCGAAAAACTCGTTCATAAAAATGGGAATTGAAATCTCAAGATCACACCATGAGAGGTGGGACGGAAAGGGATATCCCGACGGGTTATCGGCCGGAAATATTCCCTTATGCGCACGGATTATGGCGATCGCGGATGTGTATGACGCGCTCCGGTCGAAACGTTGCTATAAACCGCCATTTTCGCATGAAAAAAGCTGCGAAATCATTCTCGAGGGGCGGGGAACGCAGTTCGATCCGTATGTAGTAGATGCGTTTCAGGAGATCAGCGGCGAGTTTCTGGAAATATCTGAAAGTTTAACAGAGTGAGAGCAGAGATGGAAAATAGACTGGTCGATAGAGATAAAGCCACTATTATGATAATAGACGATATCCCGGAGAACCTTCAACTCCTAACGAGTGTCTTAAAGGATTGCGGTTATCGTGTCCTGCCGTCGCTTGACGGCCGGGTAGCGTTAAAAGCCATGGAGAATGAACTTCCCGATCTCATCCTTCTGGATATCATGATGCCGGAAATGGACGGTTATGAGGTATGCAGTATTATAAAAAAGGATGAAAGAACGAAAGGCATCCCAGTCATTTTTCTCACCGCCTTGGACAGAAAGGAGGATGAGGAAAGGGGATTAACCCTCGGGGCGGTAGATTTTATCTCAAAACCCTTCGATATCCCGATTGTTAAAAAACGTATCGAGAATCATCTTGAACTAAAATTTATCCGCGATAATCTCGAAAATATTGTGCGGCTCAGAACAGAGGAACTGATAAAAATGAATTCCGATTTAAAAAACGAAATTGAGGAGAGGAAAAAAACCGAAGAATTGCTTCAGACATCGCTTCACGAAAAGCTGGTCTTGTTTCGGGAAGTCCATCACCGGATCTATAATAACATGCAAATCATATCCAGTTTATTGAATCTTCAGATTTCGATGAGCGGCGAGGCGAAAATCACGGAAGTTTTTACAGAAATGATGAACCGGATTCAGTCGATGGCCCAGGTTCATCAACTTCTCTATTCTTCTCAAAGCCTTTCCAGTATCAGTTTAAAGGGATACATCGGTAGAATAACCGATCTTTTATCACGCGGTTATCTTCACGATCCTGATGCGGTAAAGTTCAACCTCGATCTGGAGGAAATGGATATTGGATTAGATACCGCGATTCCATGCGGGCTCGTGGTGAACGAACTGATTACCAATTGCCTGAAGTACTCTTTTCCCGATGGGATGAAAGGTATTATTTCGATAAAACTTAGTTTGGACAATGAAATTATTGAACTTCAGATCAGCGATAACGGAAAGGGGTTTCCCGCTGGTTTCGATCCGCGGAAATCGGAAGGAATGGGATTTCGAATTGTTTTCGATCTGATAGAAAAACAACTTGATGGTAATGTTATCTTTCCGTCAAGTACAGGTTTTTCCGCGATTATCCGTTTCCCGGATAAACAATACAGAAAAACATTATAGCGGTATTACATGCGCTTAACAACACAATTCAACGCGTTTTTACATCGGCGGGATGTTTGATTCCCAATGCTCCTGCAATCTCTAAGGTTTCCTCAAGCTCAAACAGGGGATATTGTTCCCGGATACCGATTACAGTGTCGGAGCATTCGAGGATATAGAAAAAATTAAGTTCGTGAGAAGAAAGGAACTCGTGTCCGCGGCTGTTCTTTATACCTAATAAGCGGGATACCTTTCTTTATTCTTTATCAAATAAGGCAGTATACAACATTATTTATCAGTATACAACTTTATAGTCCGTTTACAGTTGCGGGGCCTGTCCCGCCGTTTACTCCACCGTAACGCTCTTCGCCAGGTTGCGGGGCTTGTCGACATCGAGACCCTTTTCATAAGCGATATAGTATGCGATCAGCTGTAACGGGATAATATTGATCATCGGCGAGAATTCCTCGATAGTGCCGGGGACAAAGATCAGGTCGTCGGCCTTCGATTCCATCACAGAATCGTGGTTATCGGTCACGACAATTACCCTGCCGGAACGGGCCTTCACTTCCTCGATATTGCTCATAATCTTCTCGTAGAGCGAGTCCTTCGGCGCGATAAATACGACAGGCATATTTTCATCGATCAGCGCGATCGGGCCGTGCTTCATTTCGGCGGCAGGGTAACCCTCGGCGTGGATATAGGATATTTCCTTGAGCTTCAACGCGCCTTCCAGCGCGATAGGGAAATTGAACCCGCGCCCGAGATAGAGAAAGTTTTTATTCTTGACATATTTCAGCGCGATCTTCTGGATGGTTTCGGCTTGGTTCAGCACCTGCTGGATTTTGTACGGGATGGTCATTAGCTCGTCCAGAAGTCGTTCGCCTTCGTAGAGCGGGAGGTTTTTCAGGCGGCCGATATAGATCGCGAGCATCGCGAGGGTCATGAGCTGGTTCGAGAACGCCTTGGTGGACGCGACCCCGATTTCCGGTCCGGCGTGCAGGTAAATACCGCCGTCGGACTCCTTCGCGATCGTGCTCCCGATGACGTTCGTGATCCCGATTACCTTCGCGCCCTTCCGTTTCGCCTCACGGAGCGCTTCCAATGTATCCGCGGTTTCACCCGACTGGCTGATCACCACGACCATATTTCTATCGTTGAGGATAGGGTTCCTGTAACGGAACTCCGAGGCGTAATCGACCTCGACGGGGATTTCCGCGAAACGTTCGATCAGGTATTTCCCGACAAGGCTGGCATGCCAGCTCGTTCCGCATGCGGTAATGATGATCTTGTCGATACTCCGGGCGTGTTCCGGCGTCATCGTGAGTCCGCCGAACTTGACGACTCCGTCACGGGGCTGGACGCGTCCACGGAGGGCGTTGCCGAGAGCCTCGGGCTGTTCGAATATTTCTTTCAGCATGAACGTCTCGAAATCCCCCTTGGAGATCGCCGCGACATCCCAGTCTACTACAGTGACTTCTTTTTCGATTCTCTGGTAGTCCAATGTATAGGTTTTAAACTGCTCAGACTTGATCACGACGACTTCTTTATCTTCGAGATAGACCACGTTTTTAGTATAGGGCATGATCGCGTTGACATCGGACGCGATGAACATCTCGTTCTCGCCGATCCCCAGAACTAACGGGGAACCGTTACGCGCGCCGACTATCTTATAAGGCTCCTCGACACAGATGACCGCGATGCCGTAAGTGCCTTCCACAAGCTTGAGCGCTTCGACCACCGCGGACTGAAGGTTTCTTTCTTCTTCCTTGTAGAATTCCTCGATCAGGTGAACAAGGACTTCGGAATCGGTCTCGGATGAGAATGTATGGCCTTTATCGATCAAAATTTTGCGCAGGACCTGGTAGTTCTCGATAATCCCGTTATGGACGACCGCGAAACGTTTCCGCGAGTCGCAGTGCGGATGGGCGTTCGGCGCGGTGACCTTGCCGTGGGTGGCCCAACGGGTATGCCCGATAGCCAGCTTGCTGTTCACATCGCGGTGGTACTTGAAGACCTCGTTGCGCAGGTTGTCGATACGCCCGACTTCCTTCCGGACGATCATCGCGTTCTTTTCGTCGATCATCGCGATCCCGGCCGAGTCGTACCCGCGGTATTCCAGCCTCTGGAGAGAATCGAGAATGATCTCTTTCGCGTCACGGTTTCCGATGTAACCCACAATTCCGCACATAGTCTATACTCCTTGGTAAAATAACAGAATATTATAGCACTATTTTCAGATTATGAGAAATCTGAGCGTAGTTTCCTCGCGCAGGTTAGCGGGGAAAGAATTTTGTTTTTAGGGCGGTTCTAAAAACCTTGAATGTTTTAACACGTGAGTTATTGTGTTCAATTATTTCGCCCACAAGGTATAGTTTTTCTGACGATGCTCGGATAGAGACTTTTTATTGAAATTTCGATAAAACACATTATAATACATATTCGACTTTTTAGGATGAGAATTTATCGATGGAGGATGAAAGTGCCCGCGAAGACTATGGAGGCTTTGGTATCGCTTTGTAAACGGCGCGGATTTATATATTCCGGCTCGGAGATTTACGGCGGACTGCAGGGGATTTACGATTACGGCCCTCTCGGTGTCGAACTGAAGAATAACCTGAAATCGGCATGGTGGCGTTTTATGGTGTACGAGCGCGACGATATCGAGGGGCTCGACGCGGCCATCCTCACCCACAGGCATGTGCTCCGGCATTCGGGGCACGAGGCGACTTTTACCGATCCGATGGTCGACTGCCGGGACTGTAAAAGTCGTTGGCGGCTCGACCAGATCAAGAACGGCCGCTGCGAACGATGCGGCGGAAACAACCTGACCGACCCGAGGCCGTTCAACCTCATGTTCAAGACGACGGTCGGGCCGATAGCCGACGATGAGAATTTCGCCTATCTGCGGCCGGAGACGGCACAGGGTATTTTCAGCAACTTCAAAAACGTGGTCGATTCGACCTCGCGGAAACTGCCGTTCGGTATCGCGCAGATCGGTAAGGCGTTCAGAAACGAGATCACCCCGAGGAATTTCATTTTCAGGGTGCGCGAATTCGAGCAGATGGAAATGGAGTTTTTTGTCAGCCCCGGGACGGACGAAGAGTGGCACAAGAGCTGGGTGGACGCGCGGGTGCAATGGTGGAGAGACCAAGGCCTGAATAGCGACAACCTGCAACTGTATTACCAGACGAAGGAAGAGCTGGCGCATTACGCGAAGGCGACGGTGGATATACTCTACCGTTTCCCGCACGGGATGGAGGAACTCGAGGGTGTCGCGAACAGGACGGATTTCGACCTCGGCTCGCATTCGAAAAACTCGTCCGAGCTGAATCTGACAGCACGTGTCGAACCGAACGACGATTCCATCGCGAAGCTCACTATCAACGACGGCGAGAAGAATACCCCAGTCGTCCCGTTCGTGATCGAACCGTCGGCCGGTGTCGACCGGGGAGTGCTCGCGGTACTGACAGAGGCTTACACCGAGGAACAGCTCGAAAACGGGACACAGCGTGTGGTGCTCAAACTCAAACCCCATCTTTCGCCGATCAAGGTCGCGGTAATCCCGTTAGCGAGGAACAATCCCGATATCGTAAATGCAGCTAAGGAGATTAAGACCTTCCTACTCAAGCTGGGGATCGGCCGGGTGTATTACGAGGACAGCGGGAATATCGGAAAAAGCTACCGCCGTCACGACGAGGTGGGCACCCCGCTTTGCCTCACTGTGGACTACGAAACTATCGGGAAGAGCGAACAGCCCGACTTGAAGGATACGGTGACTATCCGGGATAGGGACACGATGAAACAGATCAGGCTTGCGATAGATAAACTTCCCGATTACCTTCACGAGTACTTCCGTAAATAACCGCTCGCAATACAAGTTTGTTAATTATGCTAGAAGAGCGCGGTTTTTTTTACGCCGCGCTCTTTCCATGATATAATACTATAAATCTTTCCCGGAGCGTGAAAATGAAAAATCCCCGGATACTCGTACTTCTCTGTCTTTGTTTTCCCCTGATGCTATTCGGGTGGAAGGCCGAGGATGTCAAGGATAAAAAGATCACGCTTGTTCAGCTGAAAGAGATGATCCGCGAGATGGTTGTGATCGATCAGCTCAAGGAACTGGAGCGCTGGAAAAAGGTCTATCCCGATTCCTTCGCGGGCATCGATTGGGTGCAGGCGTATTCGGAAGTGGGAAAAGAGTATTACGATCAAAAGCTCGAGATGCTCGCGTTGAAGGCATACCTCAAGGGGTACGAGTGGTTCGACGAGTCGCCTTATAAGGCCGACTGCGCGTTCTATCTCGCGAAGATATTCTATAAACAGGGCAACCGCGAGAGCGCGTTGTACTATATCAACCGCGCGTTACTGACGATGGGAACGAACGATAAGGCGCTCATGAAGCAGACGCTCGACCTGAAGAAACGGATCAGTTGGCACTATTTCTCGAAGTTCGAGGGATTGCCGGATAACAGCATCTGCGATATCGAGTTCGACGGCGACGACGTCTGGATCGGGATGTGGACGGGCGGGCTTGCGCGCTTTACGCGCAGTTCGCTCACTATGGCGCTTTTCCGCCAGAAGCCCGGCGGGCTCATCACCGACCATGTCCGCGATATCGAGATCATCGACAGGTTTGTCTGGGTAGCCACTTACGGCGGACTCTGCCGTTACGATAAGAAGACCGGGCTCTGGGACCGCCCTTACGGGACATTGAAGAGCGCGGTCATCAAACGCCTCAAGCAGATCGACGGACGGCTCTATGTCGCGACCATCGGGAAGGGGCTTTTTTACCTCGACCTTGCGACACAGCAATGGTACCCGTTTTTTACCCTCGCGCCCAATGTCACCGACGTCCTGCATTCCGGGAAAACGATCTACATCTCGACATTAGACAGCGGCATCTATTTCTATAAGGACGGACAGTTCAAGCAGCTTTTGCCGGGGAAATCGTTCAAGTGCATGATTGAGTTCGAAGGAAAGGTGTGGGCGGGGAGCTACGGCGAAGGCATCTACCTGATCGATCCCGCGAAGGATGAAGTCACCGCAAACCTGAAGAAGAAGAACGGCCTGACATCGGAGTATATCGAAGCGATGTGTCCGATCGAGGGGAAAGTGATTATCGGCACGATTAGCGGCGGGGCGAATGTCTACCATTCCGATAAAAGCAATTTCACATATATCAACGTCCTGCAGGGACTGCCCAGCCCCGACGTGGTCGAGATCGCCGTGGAGAAACAATGGGTCTGGTTCGGTACATTGAGCGGCGGAGTGGGCGTCCTGCTGACGGAAAACTTCAAGGATATTTAGCCTGTCACTTTTTACTGGCTGATGATTAACGGGACAATGTTCGTTTCGGACGGGGTGTAAAACACGTCGTATCCGAACACTTTTACTGTATGAGGACCTACCGAGACATTCGCGAAGTAATGATACCACCCGGTGCTATATGCCATTCTGATAAATGGTCCGTCGTCGAGCGCGCAATACAAACTCATCAGAGTTGTTTTATTCGAAATTCCCGCATCCGCGTTGACGGAAAATCCTGTAGCGACGATAGTTTGATTGGAAAACGGGCTATTAATTGTAACCTGCGGTTTCGGGTATGCCGCGAATAACTGTGCTACTTCCGGAATATTGTTGAATGTATGGATATTATATCGGTACAGGTCGTATGTGCCCTTGCGGTCGGAAGCGAAGTACACTTTAAATCCGCCTTGGTGATCGATCATGGGCGATATATCGTTGTATGCCGAAGCGTAAAAACCGGACGAGACTGGGATTGAAGAGTTTTGATAGACCCCCAAGACATAGAAAATCGAACTTGCTTCCGGAGTCAGTTGCTTTTTCCCTCCGGATGAAGTCTCATTAACAATAAGATCGTAAGAGTTGAAGTTGCTATTATAGTTATTGTTAATGTTTACTCCGCTCATAGAGTAGATATTCCCCGTCAGGGTTTTCGTGCCCATAGGTGTCCAATCGCTATTGAAGAGTTCATAGTACGAAACCGAGGATGTGCCATGGGAAACGGTCAGGAAGAAGCCCGAATTCGATCCGTAATACATTCCCATCCCCGTACCCGTGACCGCGAATGTCTGTAAATAAGTCGTGTTGGTGAGATAAGTGTTGGTGCCGATCTCGTAGGCGAACAGGTTGGTGTTCGAGCTATTAAGAATCCGCATGACGGTCAGGCGGAGTGAGGTTCCGTACTGGAACACGACCGGATACAGTTCGTCGTATCCCGGAGTGCTCACCGGAGCAGGAACCATGACCGGGTCTTCGAATATGCCGTCCTCGCCCATTTTCGCGGCAAAGATATCGTAAGTTCCATTCCTGTCCGACGCGAAGAACAGATAGGCGGTACCGTCGCTCATTCTCGCGAGGAACGGACTGATCTCGTTATGGTTGTCCGTGCTGAGGTAGTTGCCGGAAACAGTCGCGAGCGGTGTCAATGACGCACCCTGAGTCCCGTCGACAAAAAACAGGCCGCAGGAACTTAACAGAATCGCCCCGCTAATCAATAATATTCCTTTCTTCATGAAATCCTCCAAAATTATTGTATCCCTTTTACGGTAAAACATAGGCTGAAGTAAATGTCACAGAATTGGTAAGCGAGTGATGCAAAAGGACGTCTTTCCCGTAAGTTCTCAAAGTATGGACGCCTTCGGCAATATAATCGATTGTGTATTCCCATGTACCGTCGCCGTTATAGGACATACCGGTAAACGGGCCGTTATCCAAAGAGAAATATACCCGTACAATGTTATCAGGATAAGTATTTGTCGGGTCCGGAACAGCGATATTAAGGTTGGAGACATAAACCCAGTCGCTATTCATAGGATAGCCGGCCGGGAATGCGGGACGTTCGCTATACTCTGAAAAAACCGACTCAACTTCGGGCAGATGATTATAGGTGAGAATATTATACCGATAGAGGTCGTAGTTGCCTTTGCCGTAACGATCCGAGGCGAAGTAGACCTTATACCCGCTTTCTATGTCGATGTATGGCGAGATATTATTGTCTTCCGACTGATAGAGCGATGTGGAAATGTCAAACCGCGTGCTCATTGCGCCGTAGAAAATGCCTTCCGCTAAAATCTTATACTTTCCATTCACCAACGCGCTTTCAATAAAGAAATCCATGCCGTTCGATATCTGGAGCCCAATAGCGTTGATAGAAGAGACGTTGTTCAATTGCGTGATTACGGTAGGAAACCCGTTATCCCATATACCGATATAATTAAACTGCTTAATCTCCTTGCCCCCGTATGACGAAAGGAGGTAGAAGTTCGCGCCGCTTTTTAGCAAACCGATGCCGGAGGCGTTTTCGGGAAATGTCTGGAGATAATTGACGGGAATAAAATCCGCTGAGTTGAGAGAATAGAGTACGATATTCGTGATCGAGCCTGTAATCCGGATAAAGGTCAGTTCTACTTCGCCGTAGTTATCGAACGCGACCGGGTTAAGTTCGTCAGAACTGTTTGAATTGATTTCGGGAGAAAGCGGCTCCGGATTCTCGAACACACCGTTATCTCCCATTTTTGCAAGGAAGATATCATAGCTCCCGTTCCTGTCGGACGAGAATAACAGATACGCATCGCCGTTTTGCAAACGCAAAAGGAACGGATGCTTTTCGTTATATTCATCCGTACTAATACTATCACCGGAAACAGTCGCGAGCGGTGTTAATAATGCTCCCTGAGTCCCGTCGACAAAAAACAGGCCGCAGGAACTTATCGCAAGCATCGCGGCTATGAATAAAATCCCCTTCTTCATGTCATCCTCCAGAAAACTATACGTTCTATACAATTATATCTCGCTTTGAATAAAATTGTCAAATCCTTTCCTATGCAGAAAAAAGCTATGTTGTGGAAAAGAAAAAATCCTACGATAACGAAGGAAGTAATGCCGTGAACGGAAAAAAAAGACAGCCCGATTTGCGGACTGTCTTATGTAAATCGAGTATAGCTGTATTATTGTACCGAAACGGTGATCGAATAAGTCGGCGAGATGTTTCTGAAGGCATCCACTCCGTATACTCTGAGAGTATGGATACCCGCGGAAACTCCGCTGAAATACCTGCTCCAATCCCCGTCTTCGCTCATTTCCACGAAGGCTTCGTCATCCAGCGAGCAAAAAACATCGACGCCGCCGGATAATTCGATCCCTGATGAATTGGTCACCGAGACGCTGATAGAAAATCCAATGATCGAAACAATCTGGCCGTTAGTAGGATAGTATGGATTCAGTAGCGGGGGTTGGGTATCCCATGCGAATAACTGCTGAACCTCCGGAAGCTTGTTGTAGGTGTAGATATTGTAACGGTAGAGGTCATAGTTTCCCTTGCCGTAACGGTCGGACGCGAAGTAAACCTTAAACCCGCCCTGGTAATCGATGAATGGGGTGATATCGTTATAAGCCGAACTATACAGTTCCGAGGATATATTCAACTGCTGAATGACGGTATTGGTGAAGTATCCCGATTTTACCCATCCCTCAGCGGCAAGCTGGTGTTTTCCACCGGTGACGATCTCCGCGATATAGAGATCGATTGTATCGCCATTCATGTTATTAGTTTGAATACTGATAGCGTTCAGCGCGAACACGTCGTTCATCAGGTTTGTACTGCCGGGCATGTCCCATTCTCCGTTAATACTCCCGTAAACCCCCACACTCTTAATCCCTTTCGGGAGCAGGAGAAGGTTCTCATATGTCTTACGGATCATGCCCAGCCCCTTCGGGCTTTCGTAAACAATAAAGGTAGCAAGATTTGATATGAAATTGGTATCGATAGTATATGTATAGATATTGGTAACACTGTTCGATATCTTGAGGAGAGTAACTTTCAGGTTGGGATACGATTCATGGACAACCGGATACGCCTCGTAGGTGTTGTCGCCGTTTACTGGAAAAGGCAGTTTGGCGGGAACGGAAAACTCATCACCGGAATTCATCCTCGAGACATAAATGTCGTAACTCCCAAGCCTGTCGGACGCAAAGAAAAGCAGCACAGTACCGTCACTGCCCCTGAAAAGGAACGGACTGATCTCGTTATGGCTGTCTGTACTGAGGTTTCCTCCGCCGGATACCGCGAGCGGAACGATTTTATTTTCATAGTTATCGCCGATAAAAAATAGACTGCACGATGTGAATAACCCAATAATAAGAGAAAACACGAATAGTTTTTTCATAAACACCTCCTTTCCCTACAACAATATATATTACTACAATTTAAGTAGAAAATCAAATTCCGAGTGGAAAAATGATAAGCAACGAAGATTAGTTAGAAAGTACAGATCAGACGGTGCTGTTACTTTTCCTGCGGCCTTATTTTGATTTCTAAGAGATCAAAGCCTCGATGATGATCTCGTTTGTTTCGGAACAGTTTCCCATTTTATCGACGGTATATGTTTTCAGGGTATGGAATCCGGCATTTAAATACATGCTGACTTGCCAGTTGGATGTTACATACGTCATTTTCAGGAACAAACCGCCGTCAAGCGCGCAATACACCCCATATATCCCGCTTCCAAGAGCCGTATCCGATGCGGCGACCTGTATAGTCCGAGACCCTTCCCCTAAAACTGAACCATTTGTAGGACTATAGAAACTTACTGACGGAGCGGAAGTATCCCATGATAGTAGCGGGGCAACATGGGGGAGTTTATCTATAGTATTTAGATTATACCGGTAGAGATCGTAGTTCCCATTACCATATCTATCCGAAGCGAAGTAAATCTTGTAACCGTTCTCGAAGTCTACGAACGGAGAGATGTCGTTGTAGGATGAATGGTACAAACTTGCCGACATGGCCTGATTTGTAACAATATATGCGGCGCCGAACCAAAATCTGGCCTTTCCTTCGACCGTGATTTGATGTTTTCCGTTAAGAACCGAGTCCTTGATATACAGTTCGGAGTAAGTATTGATATTGGTAGAAAGCGGAATAGTGATGGAATTCGCGGAATAAGCATGAACAAGCAGATTGGTTTCATTTGTGGTACCGCTCATCGATTGAGATAAATCGAAAAGCGTGATTTTTGAGCCTCCATATGCTACTATGAGATAATTTTTCAATAGTCCCAATCCGGTTGAATTTGTGACAGGCATTCCTGAATAAACATTGAAATTGGTAAAGCCGAGATTCCAACACATCAGATTGATAACATTCGACGATCCCGAGTTTGCCCGGATAAATGATAATACCAGACCGAAGCCATTATAGAGAACGGGGTAGATTTCATCTTTATCCGGTGAATTAATATTCGTGGGCAGAATGACCGGAGCTTCGAATGTCCCATCCGGATTGATCACCGCATAGTAGATATCGTAGCTTCCAGCACGGTCGGATGAGAAGAATAGCATGTTTGTATTTTGATAACGGTAGATAAACGGCGTAATCTCGTTGAAGTCGTCGGTACTCAGATATCCGCCTGACGAGACCGCGAGCGGTGTCAACTGCTCGTCCTTATCGGACAACATTAGTATCCCGCACGACTGGAGAATCAACACTAAACCCAAAATCCAACCCTTTTT
Source organism: Spirochaetes bacterium GWF1_51_8 (assembly GCA_001829415.1). Lineage (GTDB taxonomy): Bacteria > Spirochaetota > Brevinematia > Brevinematales > GWF1-51-8 > GWF1-51-8. The sequence continues at coordinate 120,282 of MIBE01000030.1, read as the reverse complement.
CATATCCCACCTCCTTCTATAGTAATGAACTATATATCCTTTTGGCTATTGCACCTCAAAACTAATCTCATTCGTCAATGAATAATTTCCTGATTTATCGACAGCAAATACCCGGTACGAATGACTCCCGGATGTAAGCGTAGTAAAGTACTCGTACATTGAGAAGAAAACCTGTTTAAATGGCCCGCCATTTACCGAACCCCAAACCGACAATACACCGCTGGAAGGCGCCGGATCGAATGCGTTCGCGATAAGGGTAGGATTTAGCATTACATTGGTCTGTCCGTTTGTCGGAGAAGTCACTGTCGCGACCGGACGTACATTATCCAAGCCGAAAACGAAATCCAATTCTGTCATTTTATCGGGGGTGACTATGTTATAACGGAACAGGTCGTAGTTGCCTTTGCCGTAACGGTCCGAGGCGAAATAGAGCTTAAAGCCGCAGTAGAAATCCATCGATGGCGTACTATCGTTGTAGGATGAGGCATAGACACCGGGCGAAAGGATAAAACTGTTTGTCATGAATCCCCCGGTGACCACGGCAAGTTCGATTTCGATTTGGGTTTTCCCCGCGAGATAATTCTCCTTCAGGTAGATAATCGTGTCGAAATTCGTCGAGTCGTTCTCGATAATATTTCCGCTTGCGTAACGGGTATTTGAAAGGAATTCACGGAGATAGTAAAGTTGAATAGTATCGCCGGAAATATTATAGATACTGAAGTTCTTCGCGCCGAACGATGTCATCATGAAGTATTGACCGTTCATAAAAATCGAACCCAATCCGGTCGGATTGATGGCAGGGGCGGTATTGGAGTTTGTAAAAGTAAAGGTAAACGGCATCACATCCACGCAAACAAGATTGGTGACGTTTGCAAGGATACTTAGATAAGCCAGAGTGTAACGGCTTTTCGCGATATTCGATACGCAGACCGGATAGATCTCGTCGGAGGCGGGAGAGTTCACAAGCCCGGGTAACGCGAACGGCGGCTCAAATGTCCCATCGGCGTTCATCTTTGCGCAAAAGATATCGTAGGTTCCGTTTTTATCCGATGAATAGAGAAGATATGCTTCACCGGGAGAAACCCGGAAGAGATACGGAGTGATTTCGTTATCCTTGTCCGAACTGAGATACCCGCCGGAAGTCACGGCGAGCGGTGTCAACTGCCCGTCCTTATCGGACAACATCAGTATCCCGCACGACTGGAGAATCAACAAAATGCCTAAAATCCAACCCTTTCTCATTTTATGCCTCCGCTTACTGTTACTAAACAAGCAATATACCACGGTTTGACTGAAAATTCAATCTATCCGCCCGATTCGCTTGAAATATTTCAGGCGATAATATTTGTCACAAATATGGAATTTGTCAATGACGTATTTCCGAACCAGTCCTCGCTGTAAACATGGACATTGAACTGGCCGCCCTCATACAAATAGACTTTCCACAATCCGTTCAGTCCGGAATGGTCGATTTTCCAAAAATCGATTCCGTTCGTCGAGGCATACGCCTTGATAAAGGTATCCGAACAGAAGTAATCGGTAATATGCACATCAAAATCCGAATATACAAGGTCGTAGTCCTGAAGCAGGCCGAAATCCACGGCTGGCGGAACGGAATCGGCATGCGCTAACGCGGACACTGACGGGATAGTGTCGAAAGTGTCTATATTGTAACGGTACAGGTCGTAGTCGCCTGGAAACTCGTCCTCGTTGCGATCCGACGCAAAATAAATCTTATATTCCCCGGCGATATCCACCGTCGGATGGATATCGTTATACCCGGATATATACAGGTCGGACGGGATAACATTTTTGTTGGTTAAATTGATATTTGTGATGTTTGTAACGAAAACTATAATATTTGTAACAGTGTATGATATGTATGCGACAGATTCCGCTGATATCTGGTGCTTCCCGCCGGACAGGACATCTTTTGCAAAAAGCAGCGTGTATCCGTTCGGCGAGGGTAAAAGGTAGGTGTTGACGTAGAAGTGCGGTGTCAGGAGTAGATGGGTTTGCACTAAACTTAAACCTTCGAACGGATTATAAAACTCGAGGTCTGCTGAATCTCCGGTAGATAACCCGACAAAATCGAATCCATTGATCACTTCCTTGAAGTATCCCATGCCCGATAATCCCGGGGCGGGGATGGTATCGCTCACAGTAGCCATTGAGAAGTTCGTGATATTCGTGGAATCGGTCGCGATGATGACGACGTTAGTCTGCTGGTTTGTGATTCTGAGTATGACATAACGGAGTTCCCATTCGGCGTCGACGACGATCGGGAATATCTCGTCAAAGTTTGTCGTATTCACCGGTTCCGGCAGCCTGTACGGCTCGTCGAACGTCCCGTCCTCGAGCATCTTTGCCATATAGATATCGTAGTTACCCTCACGGTCGGATGAAAAGAAGAGATAAGCAAATCCGTCGGATGTGCGGAACATAAACGGCGAGATTTCGTTGAATTGATCGGTACTGAGATAGCCGCCCGATACGGTGACGAGCGGGGCGAGACCCGGGCCCGCGGGATTGTAGATAAACAGCCCGCACGATGCGGTAATCACAGAAAACAGTGACAAAGTGATAAATAAAGTATACCTTTTCATATTAGCTCCTCCTTTCCCTACTAAATATTTTACAGACAGATAAAACTAATGTAAAATATTGAGCACGTAATTCGCATCCACTGCACCCGGAATCGGGGAAATGAGCTTGAAGTATATACTTTGAAAAATGATTTCAGCATTTCTTGACTTAGTTCATGAAGTGGTGTATAATATCAAACTTTCTTAAGCCCTTATAGCTCAGCTGGTAGAGCACCTCCATGGTAAGGAGGGGGTCGACGGTTCAATTCCGTCTGAGGGCTCAGGATTTTATAAATTTTGAGGTGAGAAATGGCAACGATAGTAACATTAGAATGTGAAGTCTGCGGCGAGCGCAATTATACCACGGTTAAGTCGAAAAATATGACTCAGCTTCGCGGTAAAATACATTTGAAGAAGTATTGTTCGCGCGACAAGAAGCACACGATGCATAAGGAAGTAAAATAACAATTAGGGCAGTAGCTCTAACGGTAGAGCAGCGGTCTCCAAAACCGCGGGCTGGGGGTTCAAATCCCTCCTGCCCTGATTTTTTATTTTTTATACGGAGAGTTCTATGGGCTTTTTTTCAAGGATCGTCAACTTTATAAAAGAGAGTATCGAAGAGCTCAAGAAGGTGACTTGGCCGTCCAAGGACACCGCGATCTCGTCCTCTGTAGTCGTGATCGGTTTTATCGTAGTTTTTGCGATTTTCCTCTCCGCTATCGACTGGCTTGTCGAGTTAGTCCTTTTAGCATTGGTGAAATAAAATGGCAAGAGGGTGGTTCGTAATTCAGGTATACACCGGGTTCGAAAATAGTGTATATCATAAACTTGTAGCGAAAAAGAATATCGACGCGTTGAAGGATGTTCTTCTGGACGCGCGCGTGCCGGAAGAAGACTATACGGTCGAGAAGAAGAATAAAAAAGTTATCAAGAAGAGAAAGATATATCCCGGATATGTTCTTGTAGAGCTCGATCTTCCCGAAGACGATTCCATCTGGAAAAAAATCTACGCGGAAATCAAGTCGATCAACGGGGTAGGGATGTTCCTCAACGCCGGCGGCGGGAACAAGCGCCCCGAACCGTTAAACTACGAAGAGGTAAAGTCTATCTTCGAAAGGACCGGCGATATCAAGACCGATCTCGCGAAGCTCGAGTCCGGGTTCGAACTCGGCGAACGTGTCAGGATCGGCGAAGGCCCGTTCAAGGACTTCGAAGGCGAAGTCGAGGCGATTTCACAGGAAAAAAACAGCCTCACCGTCAGGGTGGAGATCTTCGGGCGTCTGACGCCGGTAGAACTCGGTTTTAACCAGGTGCATAAGATATAATTCTTGTTTCTAAGGAGAACGGAAAATGGCTAAGAAAAAAGTAAAGGCTGAGGTAAAACTTCAGTTGGAAGCCACCAAGGCGAATCCAGCCCCTCCCGTTGGTACCGCCCTCGGTCCTTACGGTATACAGCTTATGGAATTCTGTAAGCAGTTCAATGAAGCGACGAAGGATAAAGTCGGATTCGTGATTCCTGTTGTAATTACGATCTTCGACGACAGGACGTTTACGTTTGTCCTGAAGACTCCTCCCGCCTCGAACCTGATCAAAAAAGAGCTCGGGATCGAGAAGGGTTCCGCCGCTCCTAATAAGGAAAAGAAAGGCACATTGACAAAAGAACAATTGAAGAAAATCGCCCAGATCAAAATGCCCGATCTGAACGCTTTTAATTTAGATGCGGCTATGCGGGTAATCGCGGGTACTGCCCGTAATATGGGTGTGGAAGTCGAGGAGTAAACAATGCCGAAGAAAGTACTTGTAAAGAATGGGATCACCTATAAAGGGACGAAGCGTTACCTTGCGATGCTGGAAAAGCACGATGTCGACCAGATCTATGCAGTCGAAGACGCTGTCAAGCGTGTCCGTGAAGTAGCGACCGCCAAGTTCGACGAGACGATCGAGCTTCATTACTACCTGAACATCAAGCAGAAGCACACGATCCGCGACGTCTTGGTCATGCCGCATTCCGTGGGTAAGGAAAAGAAGGTCCTCGTGTTCGCGCAGGGCGATAAGGCTACCGAGGCGAAAGACGCCGGAGCCGATTATGTCGGCGGTGAAGACCTCTCTGAAAAAATCCTCGGCGGATGGCTGGATTTCGACGCCGTGATCGCGACACCGGACATGATGAAGGTTGTCGGTAAGCTCGGGGCTATCCTCGGCCGCCGTAAGATGATGCCTAACCCCAAGACCGGTACGGTCACTTTGGAAGTCACGAAGGTCGTGAAGGAATATAAGGCCGGGCGTGTGGAAATCCGCGCGGACAAGACCGGAAATGTTCACGCCGTAGTCGGGAAGAAATCTTCCAGCGAAACGGCGCTTCTCGAAAACACCATGGCTATCCATAAGCTGATCATGAAGAATCGTCCGTCAGACCTCAAGGGCGAATATATGGCGAGCATGACTCTCGCGCCGACAATGGGCCTCGCGGTTCCAGTCGACTTCAAGAAGTTATCTTAATAATTTCATAAAGAAAGGAAATTGCCATGATTAAAGTCGAAAAGACCAACGTAATAGAAAAGTTCGCCGCTACCCTGAAGGACACTGACGGCTTTATTGTCGCGAACTTCAAGGGAATGACCGTGACCGAAATGGAAGACCTTCGCGCGAAGGTGCGTGAACTCGGCGGCGGATCGCACGTCGTGAAGAACCGTCTTCTGAAGCTCGCTTTGGATAAGAACGGTATCAAAGGAATGGAGCCTTATCTGAAGCAGAACACGCTCCTGATCTACTCGAAGACCGATGTCCTCAACTGCCTGAAGGCGATCATCGCATATGCGAAGAAGAACGAGAAGTGCGCGATCAAGGGCGGGTTAGTCTCGAACACTGCTTACGACAACAAGCAGGTGATCGAAATTTCGAAACTGCCCGGAAAGAAGGAACTGATTGCGATAATCGCCGGGACAATGACCGCGGTCGTGGGGCAGTTCGCCGGAGTGCTGAACAGCCTGATCACCACCTTTATGGGTACGGTCGAAGCGCTTGAGAAGAAGAAGTCTTAAATTTCCAACATAGAAAATAATTGAGGAGTAAACAAATGGCTCAGGACAAGATTACTCAGGTTATCGATATTATCAGCGAGATGACAGTTCTCGAACTGAACGAACTGAGAAAGGCGATTGAAGAGAAGTTTGATGTGAAAGCGGCTGCGCCTATGGCTGTAGCGGCTGTAGCGGCTCCTTCGGCCGGCGCCGGCGATGGCGGTAAGGAAGAAGAGGCCAGCACCGTCTCCGTCTATATCAAGGCTCCCGGTGACAAGAAAGTCGAAGTCATCAAAGTTGTTAGAAATATTACCGGATTGCCCCTGAAAGAAGCAAAGGATCTGACCGAATCCGCCGGCGCTACTGCCGTCAAAGAGAATATCGAGAAAGCAGATGCGGAGAAGATCAAGAAAGATTTGGAAGCGGCCGGGGCGGTGGTTGAAATCAAGTAATAGGTTCTTTACTACTTTTGCGGCATCTCTTTTTATTCGCACAATTTGATTGTCGAAGATAGCATTCCCCTTCCCGTAAAACGAAGGGGAATGTGTATTTATTCTGATAAAACAGTCGGAGACAAATATGTCATTGAAAATTAAAAGAATGACTTTTTCCAAGACAAAAAAGGAAAGAGTGACCCTTCCCGATCTTTTGGATATCCAATTAAAGGCGTATAAAGATTTTCTCCAGACGGATGTCCCTCCGACAAAGCGCGCGCTCAAGGGTTTGGAAGGCGTCTTCCGTTCGGTGTTCCCTATCGAGAGCACGGACGGCAAGTTTGTTATCGATTACGCGTATTACGAAATAGGCAATATTAAATACTCCGAGAACGAGTGTTTCGATAAAAACCTGACTTACAGCGTTCCCGTGAAGGCCGTTTTCCGCCTGATCGACCGGGATACCGGCGAAATCAAGGAAAAGGACATCTATATCGGGGATTTCCCGCTGATGACGCTCAGGGGTACGTTTATCATCAACGGCGCCGAACGCGTCGTGGTCAACCAGATTTACAAATCACCCGGTGTTCTCTTCAGCTACAAGAACAAGGAATTTTCCTCGAAGATCGTTCCCGAAAAGGGTTCGTGGCTCGAGTTTATTATCGATACCAAGAAAGACCTGATGTATGTCCGTATCGACTCCCGCCGCAAGGTGCTTGTCACCATGTTCCTCCGCGCGCTCGGGATGCCCGCTAACGATATCATCAGCGCGTTCTTCGATGTGAAAAAGGTCGATCTGAAAAAGATCGATAAGGAAGAGGCGATCTCGCGTCTGGTGGGGAAATATGTCGCCGAGGATATCAACGACGACGAGGGCAACCTGATTGTTTCCGCGGTGGACAAACTCCTTCCCGGAAGCATCAACCAGCTTTACCAGAAGGACAAGACCCTCATCAAGATCATCAATCCGAAATCTATCCTGCAGAATAAGCCGCTCATCAACACTCTCGAAAAGGACGACACGAAGGACGCGGTGAACAAAGCCATTAAGAAAATATACAGCATCCTGCATCCCGGGGAAGCCGCGCCGCTCGACAGTATTGTGCGCGAACTCAACAATATGTTCTTCAGCCCCAAGATGTACGATCTCGGCGAGGTCGGCCGTTATAAACTCGTGCTGAAACTCTTCCCGGATTATGCCGACGAAGACCGCGCGCAGTTGATTCAGACCAAGACCCTCACGTTCGAAGATATCACTCGCTCGTTACTGCACCTCTTGAAGGTCTATAATAAAGACGCGGCACTCGACGATGTCGACCATCTCGGTAACCGCCGTGTCAGGAATGTCAACGAACTCATCATGAACCAGATACTCGGCGCATTCTCGAAAGTCGAAAAGGCGATCCACGAGAAGCTTTCTTCGCGCGATGTCGAGGAGTTTTCTCCTCAGAACATCATCGCGATCAAGCCGATCGTTTCGGCGATCAACGACTTCTTCGGGATGAGCCAGCTCTCGCAGTTCATGGACCAGACGAACCCCATCGCGGAACTGACACACAAGCGCCGTCTGTCCGCGTTAGGCCCCGGCGGTCTTTCACGCGACCGCGCCGGATTCGAAGTCCGCGACGTTCACAACACACATTACGGCCGTGTCTGTCCGATCGAGACACCTGAAGGACCGAACATCGGTCTGATCGTCTCCCTCGCGACTTACGCCCAGGTCAACCCTTACGGGTTCCTCGAGACCCCGTATGTGGTGGTAAAGAACGAAAAGATCACCGACGAGATTAAGTACCTCTCCGCCACGGAAGAGGAGAATTTCTATATCGCGCAGGCGAATATCAAACTGGATAAGGACGGCAAGATAGTCGAAGACTTCGTACAGGGCCGTTTCCGGGGCGAGTTCGAACTTGCGCCGAAGGACAAGATTCAATTGATGGACGTGGCGCCTAAGCAGATCCTTTCCGTATCCGCCTCGCTCATCCCGTTCATCGAACATGACGACGCCAACCGCGCACTCATGGGATCGAACATGCAGCGTCAGGCGATGCCGCTCCTCATCTCCGAATCCCCGATTGTGGGAACGGGTATGGAATACTATGTCGCCCGCGACGCCCGCGCTATCGTAGTGGCGGAAGAAGACGGCGAAGTCAAAAAGGTCGATTCGACGTCTGTCGTGATGAAGACAAAGTCCGGCGATAAAAAGTACGAGTTTGTGAAGTTCCGCAGAACGAACCAGGATACGAGCTTCAACCAGAAGCCTATTGTCGACGCGGGCGAGAAGATCGCGAAGGGCGAAGTGCTAGCCGACGGTTTTGCCAGCAACGGGGGCGAACTCGCTCTCGGGCGCAACATCCTTGTTTCGTTCATGCCGTGGAACGGGTACAACTACGAAGACGCCGTGCTCATCAGCGAAAAACTGTTAAAGAACGACGATTTTACATCGGTATATACGACCGTGTTCGAGTGCAAGGCTCTCGAAACGAAGCTCGGGAGCGAGGAGATCACCTCAGAAATCCCGAATGTAGGCGAGGACGCGGTACGCAACCTCGATCTGGAAGGGATAATCCGGATCGGCGCGTATGTCAAGCCCGGCGACATATTGGTCGGTAAGGTCACCCCGAAGGGTGAACCCACCGAGACCCCGGAGTTCCGTCTCCTGCACGCCATATTCGGCGAAAAGGCGAAGGATGTCCGCGATACTTCCCTGCGTGTTCCGCACGGCGAAGGCGGCGTGGTGGTCGATGTCAAGGTATTCAACGCCTCGAACAACGACGAACTGCCCCCGGGAGTCATCAAGCTGGTCAAGGTCTATATCGCGAAGAAGCGCAAGATCAAACCCGGCGATAAGATCGCGGGACGCCACGGTAACAAGGGTGTTATCTCGCGCGTACTCGCGGAAGAAGATATGCCGTTCCTTCCCGACGGTACTCCCGTCGATGTCGTGCTCAACCCGCTCGGCGTTCCTTCACGTATGAACCTCGGCCAGCTCTTCGAGACATTGCTCGGCTTGGCCGGATGGAAACTCGGGCTGAATTACGAATGCCCTGTGTTCGAAGGCGCGTCGCTTGTTGAGATCGAGGAAGAGATCGATAAGGCGAACAAGAAGATTTTTGACGACCTCAAGTCGGAACGCAAGAACTACGGCGAAAGCGCTAAAGAAATAGAAGCCTATTACGAAAAGGTCAAATTGCCGAAAAACGGGAAGTTCAATCTCCGCGACGGCAGAACGGGTGTTCCGTTCGAGAAGCCGGTGTTTGTCGGGGTCATGTATATCCTGAAACTTCACCACATGGTGGACGACAAGATTCACGCCCGTTCGGTAGGTCCTTACTCGCTCGTTACCCAGCAGCCTCTGCGCGGTAAGGCGAACTTCGGAGGCCAGAGACTTGGAGAAATGGAAGTCTGGGCGCTCGAGGCATACGGCGCGGCAAACCTCCTGCAGGAAATGCTGACTGTTAAGTCCGACGACACCGAGGGACGTGTCAGAATCTATGAAGGGATCATCAAAGGGAAGTACGTGGCGTCGCCCGGCATCCCCGAGTCCTTCAACGTTCTGGTACAGGAACTCAGGGGTCTTGCGCTCGATATTCAGGTGTACGATAAGGGCGGCAAGCGCGTCCCGTTGAACGACAAAGAAAAAGAATTGTTCGATTCCAAGATCTCTCATTTAGTTTAATAGAAAACAGGGAGTTTAAATTATGAAGGGAGCGACAACTTTCGGTTCCGTTTCTATACATCTTGCGTCATCCGAACTGGTAGCCAGTCTGTCATACGGCGAGGTCAAGAAGCCCGAAACGATCAACTACCGGACTTTGAGACCCGAAAGAGACGGCTTGTTCTGTGAAAGGATATTCGGGCCGACGAAAGACTTCGAATGCACCTGCGGAAAATTCCGCTCGATCCGTTATAAAGGCATAGTCTGCGACAAGTGCGGCGTGGAAGTGACCGAATCGAAGGTCAGACGTTACCGCACCGGGCATATCAATCTCGCGGCGCCGGTAGCCCATATTTGGTATTACCGCATCGTTCCGTCGAAGATAGCCCTGCTTCTCGATATCGCTCCTTCCGACGTGCAGAGCATACTATACTTCGAGAAGTATATCGTGATCGACACCGGCGAAACAGACCTGATGCAGAATCAGGTGCTGACCGACGAGGAATACGACGAGTACCGCGATAAATATAAGGAAGCGTTCCAGGCCGATACCGGCGCGGTCGCTATCCAGAAAATCCTCAAGAATCTCGACCTCGACATGCTTTCGGACGAACTCCGCGACTTGGTCGAGCATAAACCGAAAGTGGATAAAAAGGTGCTCAAGAGACTCGAGCTGGTCGAAGAACTCCGCAAGTCGGACAACAAGCCCGAATGGATGGTGCTGGATATAATCCCGGTCATCCCGCCGGACCTCCGCCCGATGGTGCCGTTGGACGGCGGACGTTTCGCGACCTCCGATATCAACGACCTCTACCGCAGGCTGATCAACAGAAACAACCGCCTGAAAAAACTCAAACAGGTCAACGCTCCCGATATCATTATCAAGAACGAAATGAGAATGGTGCAGGATGCAGTGGATAGTCTTTTTGACAACTCCCGCAGAACGCATCCTGTTACCGGTAACGGCGACAGGCCGTTAAAATCCCTTTCCGATATATTGAAAGGTAAACAGGGCCGTTTTCGCCAGAACCTTTTGGGTAAACGTGTCGACTATTCCGGCCGTTCGGTCATCATAGTCGGCCCGAACCTGAAGCTTCACCAGTGCGGACTGCCGAAGCAGATGGCGCTCGAGCTCTTCAAGCCGTTCGTCATGCGCGGCCTTGTCGATCAGGGTTTCGCGCATAACATCAAAGCGGCGAAGCGGATGATCGAGATGGAGCACGAGCTCGTGTGGGGTATTCTCGAGGAAGTGGTGCGCGATCACCCCGTTCTCCTGAACCGCGCCCCGACATTGCACCGGTTGGGTATTCAGGCGTTCGAACCGATCCTGATCGAAGAAAAGGCGATCCAGCTTCACCCGTTGGTCTGTCACGCGTATAACGCGGACTTCGACGGCGACCAGATGGCCGTCCATGTCCCGTTGACGCCCGAGGCGCAGGTCGAAGCGTGGATGCTGATGCTCTCTTCCCGCAACCTGCTCAACCCCGCGAACGGTAAACCGATCGTTTACCCCACGCAGGACATGGTTTTGGGTATCTATTACCTGACTAAAAAAGCAAACGAAGAAGACGAACCCAAGAAGCTCCGTTCGTACGACAGGGTCGAAGAGATTATCTTCGCGGTCGAGAGCGGCGCGATCAACTACAATACGGCGATCAATTTCAAGATGGACGGCGTATGGCGGAAGAATACGACCGTGGGGCGCGTTCTGTTCAACCAGATCGTTCCCGAGAAGCTCCGCTATGTCGACGACACCTTTAATAGTAAGAAACTCGAAGCATCCATATCGAAGTGTTTCAAGATATACGGTATCAAGGAAACCGCGCGTTACGTGGACGAACTGAAGACGATGGGGTACACTTACGCCACCCGTTTCGGTGTCACTATCGCTATATCCGATGTGGAAGTGCCGGAAGAGAAGTACAACATCGTAATGGAAACCGAAAAAGCGGTGAAGCGTATCGAAGAGAACGCCCGCAGCGGTCTCATCACCCATGACGAAAAATATAACCAGGTCGTCGACCTTTGGGCCGGCGCGAACGAACGTATCAAGCGTTATGTCGAAAGTAAGCTGAAAAGTTCCAACGGCGGGTTCAACTCGCTGTATATCATGATGGACTCCGGCGCTCGCGGAAGCCGCGAACAGATCCGTCAGCTCGCCGGTATGCGCGGTTTGATGGCGAAGCCGTCGGGAGAAATCATCGAACTCGCGATCAAATCGAACTTTAAAGAAGGCCTATCGGTTCTCGAGTACTTTATCTCGAGCCACGGAGCCCGTAAAGGGTTGGCCGACACCGCTCTCAAGACGGCGGACGCCGGTTACCTCACACGTAAACTGGTCGATATCTCGCAGGACGTCGTGGTCGCGATCCGCGACTGCGGAACGGTCAAAGGTATCGATATGGGCGCTATCAAGCAGGGCGACGAAATCGTCAAACCGCTCCGCGACAGAATTGTCGGACGTACCGTAGTTTCGAATATGTACGATCCCCGCAACGGTCAACTGATCGTGAAGGCGAACGAGACTCTCGACGAAGACGCGTCCGAGGCTATCGAGAACGCCGGGATCGAAATGGTGAAGATCAGAAGCGTGCTGACCTGCGAAGCGAAGCACGGTATCTGCGCCAAGTGTTACGGATGGGACCTCTCGCAGAGAATGGTCGCGAATATCGGGGAAGCGGTGGGTATTATCGCCGCCGAATCAATCGGACAGCCCGGTACTCAGTTGACAATGCGTACCTTCCATATCGGAGGTATCGCGGCGACACAGATGGGAGAAAGCGAGATCAAACTGAACTACGACGCTTATGTCATCGGTTCGCCCTTCTTCAACCCCAAGTTCCAGAAGATTACACCCAGCGAGGAAGCCAAGCAGTTCGCGAGGGATTCGTTCTCCGAAAAGGATAATGAGGATATCGTGAAAGCGCCGAGATTTTCACCGGCCTTCTTCAGCAAGATTAATCCTTTGCTGGTAAAGAAAGATTTCTACAAACTGCTCCCGTTCGATAGGATGGGCCGTTCGTACGACCCCGAAACCGCGAAGATGATCTCGTCAAAGATCGAAGGCGACGAACTGGCGCATTTCAACGGCTGGCTGTTCGAAAAGGCGTTCCGCGACTCGATCAATTCCGAGGAGAGCGGTCTGCCCGAGAACCTGATGTACCGTTTGGACAAGGACGGCAAGATCGAACTGGTCAACCCCAGAAAGTCATTTATCCGTGTTAAAAAAGTGATCAATATTTATAAGCTCGCCGACCTCGAACCGATGGACTTCGCCACCCTCGAGGAAAAAGAGTTCAATAGCGAAGAAGTCGTCTTCAAACTAAAGGACGGCACTCCCGTTATGTTCGGGAACCGTGTCCAGATAGTGGTGAAGCCGAACGAAAACGGCGGCGAACTCTATATCCTGGATAACGATATCCATGAGTACTCGGTGAAGGTCGGATCGACGCTGTATGTCCTGAAGGGCAGGCTCGCGAAGAAGGGCGAGAAGCTCGCGGACTTCGATCCGTACAACGAGCTGTACCTCAGCGAATACGACGGAAAGGTCGGATACGCTGTCGAGGGCCCCGAAGGAAACGAAACAAAGAATAAGAATATCATTATCATCCGTGACGAAAACCGCAATCCTCTCGACCGGATCGTGGTGATGCCCGGGACTACGCTTGCCGTGCCCGAGGACACCCATGTCAAACCCGGCGATGTCGTCGCCCGCCGCCCTATGGGCAGAAAGCGCGCGAGAGACATAGTGGGAGGTCTCCCGAGAGTAACCGAACTTTTCGAATCGCGGAAGCCGAAGAGCATCTCCGTGATCGCGAAGGTCAGCGGGGAAGTAACGGATATCGAACAGAAGAAGGGCAAGTATGTGGTCTCGATCCGCGCGAAAAACAAACAGACGTTCGCGCACTTGATCCCGAGCGGGAAAAACATATTCGTGCGTATCGGCGATAAGGTTCAGGCCGGCGACCAGCTCAGCGAAGGCATGATCAGCTCGCACGACATCCTGAGAGTACAGGGCTACACCGCAGTCGAAGACTTCCTGCTGAACGAAGTGCAGGGTGTTTACCGCCTGCAGGGTGTGGATATCAACGAGAAGCATATCAGTATTATCATCCGCCAGATGTTGAAGAAGGTGGAGATAGTCGATGCCGGGGACACCGAGTTTATTATCGGACAGAATGTAGATAAGTTGGTTTTCAATAAGGAAAATGAAAGCGTGATCAGCCAGGGAGGGCAGCCTGCCAAGGCCCGGCCTATCCTCATGGGTTTGACGAAAGCGTCATTGTTTACCGAGAGCTTCTTCTCGGCGGCGTCGTTCCAGGAAACACCCCGCGTGCTTTCCACTGCGGCGCTCAGGGGCGCGATCGACAAACTTGCGGGACTGAAAGAAAATCTCGTGATCGGACAGCTTATTCCCGCGGGAACGGGGATAAAGTATTACCAGGGAATCAAGCTCCGCACGAACGAGTGAGCCTGAATTTTCCACGCGAAATATTTGACGCAAAACAAAACTGTCTAAAAAATTGACATGGAATGTGTTTTCCGTTATACTTAACGTCACCGTTAAAGCTTTAATATCGATAAGAGGTAGCTTATGCCGACGATTAACCAGTTGGTGAGAAAAGGAAGAGAATTACAGAAGACTAAAACAAAGTCGCCCGCTTTGAAGGCTAATCCCCAGAAGCGCGGTGTTTGTGTAAAAGTGACCACGATGACCCCGAAAAAACCGAACTCGGCGTTGCGCAAGATCGCCAGGGTAAGACTTTCGCACGGTATCGAAGTCACCGCATACATCCCGGGTATCGGGCATAACCTTCAGGAACACTCGGTTGTGCTCATCCGCGGCGGTCGTGTAAAAGACCTGCCTGGTGTCCGTTACCATATCATCCGCGGAACGTTGGATGCGATGGGAGTCGAAAAGCGTATGACCAGCCGTTCGAAATACGGCGCGAAAAAGCCTAAAGCTTAAGGAGTAAGGACTATGCCCCGGAAAAAGAATAAAGTACATCGTCAGCCTATTTTGCCGGATTACAAGTACGGCAGTATCTTGGTGACCAAGATAGTCAACCAGATAATGTGGGACGGGAAGAAGTCCACCGCGACCGAGATAGTCTACGGTGCGATGGATTTTCTAGCGGAAAAGACGGGCGAGCCCGCCTTGCCTGCTCTCGAAAAGGCTATGGAAAACATCAAGCCCCCGATCGAAGTACGTTCACGCCGTGTCGGCGGTGCCAACTATCAGGTGCCTGTCGAAGTCCGGCCCGCGAGACAGAACTCGCTTTCGGTACGCTGGCTTGTCAATACATCCCGCACCCGCAAAGAGCATTCTATGGCGGAGAAATTGGGCAAGGAACTGACCGATGCGTTCAACAACACCGGTACGGTTATCAAGAAGAAATTGGACACAATTAAAATGGCCGAAGCGAACAAAGCCTTCGCGCATTATCGCTGGTAAGGGGTTTTTTGAATGGCAGTTGAAAAGAAAATTTCTATAGACAAGGTTAGAAATATCGGTATCGCGGCTCATATTGATGCCGGAAAGACCACTGTGTCCGAGCGCATCCTTTATTATACCGGTAAAACTCATAAGATAGGCGAGGTGCATGAAGGCGCCGCCGAAATGGACTGGATGATTCAGGAAAAGGAACGCGGTATCACAATCACAAGCGCCGCGACGACTTGTTTCTGGAAAGACTATAAGATCAACCTGATCGACACCCCCGGACATGTGGACTTTACCGCCGAAGTGGAGCGCTCGTTGCGTGTGCTCGACGGCGCGGTTGCGGTGTTCGACGGCGGCGAAGGCGTCGAGCCTCAATCCGAAACCGTCTGGCGTCAGGCTGATAAGTACAATGTTCCCCGTATCGCGTTTGTCAACAAAATGGATAAAATAGGCGCCGACTTCAATATGTGCGTGCTGTCGATGGAAAAAAAGCTCGGCGTGAAGGCCGTGCCTCTCCAGTTACCGATCGGCGCTGAAAACGATTTTGTCGGTATGATCGACCTGATCACGAGAAAAGCTTATGTCTGGACCGGTAAGGATAAGGACGAAGCCTACGAAGAAAAGCCCTGTCCCGAGGATATGAAGGCCAAGGTCGAGAAGGCTCGTTTGACGCTTGTAGAAGCGATTTGTGACGGCAACGACGACCTAATGGAAAAGTACCTCGAAGGCGAGGATTTGACTGATGAAGAGATGATGCGCGGTATCCGTAATGCCACGATCACGGCGGGTATGTACCCTGTGCTCTGCGGTTCCGCGTTGAAGAATAAAGGCGTGCAATTATTATTGGATGCGGTTGTCAGTTATTTGCCGTCTCCGGACGATATCCCCCCATTGCGCGGGACTCATCCGACGACCGGGGAAACTGAAATCCGCAAGCCTCTCGACAGCGAACCTTTGACTGCGTTAGCGTTCAAGGTCATGGTCGACCCGTATGTAGGAAAGCTCGTGTTTACACGCATCTACGCCGGGACGCTTGAAAAAGGAAGCTATGTTTATAATGTCAATAAGCAGAGAAAAGAGCGTGTCGCGCGTCTATTAAGAATGCACGCGAATAAGCGCGAGGAAGTGGATGTAGTATATGCCGGCGATATTGTCGCGGTAGTCGGGTTCAAAGACACGACGACCGGCGATAGCGTGAGTGCTGAGGATCATCCGATTTGTCTTGAGGCGATCAGCTTCCCGGATCCCGTTATCTCGGTTGCGATCGAGCCTAAGACCAAAGACGACATCAACAAATTGAGCGAAGTGCTCGGTAAATTGCAGGACGAAGACCCGACGTTCCGTGTGAAGACGGACGATGAAAGCGGCCAGACCCTGATCTACGGAATGGGCGAACTCCACCTGGATATCCTCGTGGACAGAATGACCCGGGAATTCGGAGTACAGGCGAATGTGGGTAAACCGCAGGTCGCGTACCGCGAAACGATCCGCAAGCATGCGCAGGCCGAAAGCAAGTATATCCGTCAGTCCGGCGGACGCGGCCAGTACGGTCATGTCGTGCTCGAGGTCGAGCCTCTCGCGGTCGGAAAAGGCTTCGAGTTTGAGGATAAGGTTGTCGGCGGAAGAATTCCGAAGGAATTCATCCCCGCTGTTCAGAAAGGTATCGTAGAAGCAGTTGAAAGCGGCGTATTAGGCGGCTTTCAGGTTGTGGACATAAAGGTAAATCTGTTAGACGGTTCGTATCACGAAGTTGACTCGTCCGAAATAGCGTTCAAAATCGCCGGATCGAAAGGTTTCCGCGATGCGATGGAAAAGGCCGATCCCGTGATCCTCGAACCGATGATGAAGGCCGATGTGACGGTGCCGGAAGATTATCTCGGCGATGTTATCGGCGATTTAAGTTCCCGCCGTGCGAAGATAGTGGGGATGGAGCCGAAAGGCACCGCCCGCATGGTTACCGCGCACGTTCCTTTGGGCGAAATGTTCGGATACGCGACCACCCTGCGCTCGCTTTCTCAGGGCCGCGCGACCTACGTGATGACATTCGATCATTACGCCGAATTGCCTAAAAGTTTGTGGGACAGTGTGTTAAAAGCTGAATAAAGAATACCGACAGGAGGAATAATAATATGGCTGAAGGGAAATTCGATCGGAAGAAACCCCATCTTAATGTTGGAACGATCGGGCACGTTGACCATGGTAAGACAACCTTGACAGCAACTATAACTATGTATCTCGCGAGCAAAGGGACTGCGAAAGTCAAGAAATACGATGAAATCGACAATGCCCCTGAAGAAAAGGCAAGAGGGATAACGATCAATACCGCGCATGTCGAATACGAAACAGACAAGCGCCATTATGCTCACGTTGACTGTCCCGGGCACGCCGACTATATCAAGAACATGATCACCGGTGCCGCTCAGATGGACGGCGCGGTTCTCGTGGTAGCGGCTACTGACGGTGTTATGCCTCAGACCCGCGAACACGTGCTTCTCGCCAGACAGGTGAACGTTCCGAGCATCATCGTGTTCCTGAACAAGTGCGACCAGATCACCAAGGAAGATGCCGAACTGATCGACCTTGTGGAAATGGATGTACGCGAACTTTTGTCGCAGTATAAGTTCCCCGGCGACGATATCCCCGTCATCCGCGGTTCCGCCTTGAAGGCTTACGAAGCCCCCGCCACCACGGATCCCGCTTATGACTGCATCAAGCAGCTCACCGAAGCAATGGACTCGTACTTCCCGGATCCCGTCCGTGAAACCGACAAGCCGTTTCTGATGCCGATCGAAGATATCTTTTCGATCACCGGCCGCGGAACTGTTGCTACCGGCAGAATCGAACGCGGTATCGTGAAGGTCAACGAAGCCGTTGAAATAATCGGATATAAAGATACCCAGACTTCCGTGTGTACCGGTGTGGAAATGTTCCGCAAACTTCTCGATGAAGGGATGGCCGGTGATAACGTCGGTATCCTCTTACGCGGTATCGATAAGGAAAAGATCCGCCGCGGTATGGTGATCGCGAAGCCCAAGTCCATCACCCCGCATAAGAAGTTCAACGCCGAAGTGCTCGTATTAAAGCCCGAGGAAGGCGGTCGTAAGACCCCGTTCCATGTCGGATACCGCCCGCAGTTCTTTATTCAGACTGCCGACGTTACCGGTAACATCGCGGCGATCAAGGGAGCTGACATGGTTATGCCTGGCGATAACGTCAATATGACCATCGAACTGATTGTGCCCGTGGCTATCGAAAAGAGTATGCGTTTCGCTATCCGCGAAGGCGGCCGTACGGTTGGCGCCGGTGTCGTTTCCGAGATTCTCGAATAATAGAGGCGACTGTGAGCAGAATTAGAGTACGTTTGAAATCTTTCGATGCCCGCCTGATCGATAAATCCGCGAAGGCGATAGTAGAATCTGTAAAAAGTAAAGGGGGTAGGGTCTCCGGCCCTATCCCGTTACCTACTTTGAATAAAAAGTACACGGTGCTGCGTTCTCCGCATGTGAATGCGAACTCGCGCGAGCAGTTCGAACGGAGAACCCACAAGCGCCTGATCGACATTTACGAGCCTACTAACGACCTGATCAACGCCTTGATGGAGTTGCAGTTACCGGCCGGTGTGGATGTCGAGATCAAGCAATAATTTTTTGGAAACAGGTGGCTTAAAATGAAGGCTAAAAAGGTTGGCATAATCGGGAAAAAACTCGGTATGACCCAATTATACGATGACGGTGCGTTCATGGGCGTGACTGTTATCGATTTTTCGGACATGACGATGGTCGGGACGCGAACTGTCGAGAAAGACGGTTACAGCGCCGCTATTGTCAGTTACGATTTCAAGACGATACGCCGGAAAGATAAAGAGATCAAAAAGGCGAAGATGACTCGTGAGTTCAGAAT
>MIBE01000030.1:57225-101207 GCA_001829415.1 Spirochaetes bacterium GWF1_51_8 | reverse complement strand
CGGTATCAAACGCCATCATTTCCATGGAGGCCCGGCTACTCACGGTTCGAAAGTGCATCGCCGCACCGGTTCGATCGGTATGCATACCTTCCCCGCGCGTGTTTTCAAGGGAAAGAAGATGCCCGGTCATATGGGTGCCGAACGTGTCACTGTTCTCGGACAGAAGCTCGTGAAGGTCGACAACGAACGCCGCTTGCTTTACATCCGCGGACAGGTTCCGGGATCGACGAACTCTTATGTCATGGTTAGAGACGCCATCAAAGCTTAAAAAGGAATGAGATATGAAGATCGAAGTATATGAAGGGAAAACCAAGACCAACGAAATGAAGCTTTCCAAACTCTGGGATGATGTCTCCGAGAAGGTGCTCCATCAGGTAGTTGTAGCGCGTTTAGCCAACGACCGCCAGGGAAACGCATCGACGAAGACGAAGTCCGAGGTAAGAGGCGGCGGACGCAAGCCGTGGAAGCAGAAAGGACTGGGACGCGCCCGCGCGGGAAGCACCCGTTCTCCGTTGTGGAGAGGCGGCGGTGTCATGTTCGGCCCGAAACCCCGCGATTTTTCGCAGAATGTCAACAAGAAGCAGAAAGCCAAGGCTTATCTCTATGTCTTCAATAAGCTGAATCAGGCCGGAAATCTTACGATCATCGGATCGTTCAAGGTAGAAAGCCATAAGACCAAAGCTTTTATGAAGTCGCTCTCCGCGCTTGTCGAAAACCTCGAGCAGAGAATTGTGGTTGTCGTCCCCGAGTATGATAAGAACATGGTTTTGGGATGCCAGAATCTTCCCAAAATCAAGGTGATGTCGGTGGATAATCTGGATATTCTTCCCCTCGTTTATGCCGCGAAGGTTTTCGTGGTAGAAGAAGCGATGAAGAAACTGGATGAAAAGTTTTCGAATATATTAAACGTGGAGAAATAAAATGTCGTTGGCGAGCGAAATCCTGATTAGGCCGGTGATTACCGAAAAAGTGAGCGATATGAACGCCGATGAAAAGAAAACCGGTAAAAGCAAGGAAAAAAAGGAAGTTCATAAAAAGTATGCGTTCGAAGTAGCGAAAGACTCGAATAAGATCGAGATCACTCGGGCGATCGAGCAGTTATTCAAGGTCGAAGTCGACAAAGTGAATACCATACTCGTCAAGCCCAAGCGCAGACGCCTTCGCAACCAGAGAATATTGGGTTATACAAGCACATGGAAGAAGGCGATTGTTACCCTGAAGAAGGGCGAGATCGACATATTTAAGGCATAAGCGAGGATAACATGGGAATCAAACGTTTCAGACCGATAAACCCGGGCCTTAGGCATAAGGTCAGTTTCGATTTTGTCGAAATTACCACTAACGAACCCGAGAAGACCCTTCTCGAAGGTGTCAAGCGCGGGCGAGGCGACGGGCGTAACAGCCAAGGCCGTATCACTGCTAAGCATCGCGGCGGCGGTAACAAGCGTTACTACCGTGTCATCGATTTCAAGCGCGACAAGCGCGATATCGAGGGAAAGGTCGTTTCGATCGAGTACGATCCGAACAGAAGCGCCAGAATCGCTCTGCTCCATTATACCGATGGCGAGAAGCGTTATATCCTCGCGCCGAAAACTCTCCAGGTCGGAATGCGTGTCGTCGCCGGGGAACATTCGGATATCCTTCCCGGGAACGCGCTTCCTTTACGGAACATCCCCGTGGGTACAATTGTTCATAATATAGAAATGAAGCCCGGTAAGGGCGGTCAGATGGCCCGTTCGGCGGGGTCGTTTGCCAAGCTCGAAGGTAAAGAAGGAAAGTACGCGATCCTGAGAATGCCTTCCGGTGAAATCCGTATGATATTGCAGGAATGCTATTGTACGGTCGGCGAAGTCGGAAACTCGGATAACTCGAACATCGTCTACGGTAAGGCCGGAAAGAGCCGTCATCTGGGTGTACGCCCCACCGTCCGCGGTGTCGCGATGAACACTCACGACCATCCTCACGGCGGAGGCCGCGGTAAGCAGAAGGGTTATAAGACTCCTGTCAGCCGCACCGGTGTACCTGCCAAGGGTTATAAGACCCGCGACAAGAAGAAGACGACCAGTAAGTATATCCTTTCCAGACGGAAAAAATAAACGGGAGTAAATGAATGGCTCGTTCAGTAAAAAAAGGTCCGTATGTGGACGCAAAATTATACAAAAAGGCTGTAGCCACGCAGGAAAGTGTAAGCGGCGGAAAGACCCTGAAGACTTGGTCGCGCCGTTCGACGATAATTCCTGAGATGATTGGCTTGACAATTCAGGTATATAATGGTAAAATATTCATCCCGGTTTTTGTTAACGAGAACATGGTGGGACATAAACTTGGGGAATTTTCGCCGACCCGTATTTTCCGCGGCCATTCAGGCGCGAAAAAAGCAGCTCCGGCTAAATAACTGGATAGGAATAAGAAATGGAAGCGAAAGCAATCGGTAAATATTTTAGAATCTCGGCGATGAAATTGCGGAAGGTAATTAACCTGATCCGCGAGATGTCGGTCAGCGACGCACTCGCCATACTGAAGGTAATGCCCAACAAAGGCGCGAGAATCGCCTTCAAGGTCATTCATTCGGCGAGAGCCAATTTTAAAGATGTGAATCGCGAAGTAAGCGCTGACGGGCTTGTCATCAAGTCGATCTGCGCGGACGAAGCGCCCGTCTTAAAAAGATTCCTTCCCCGTGCCAGAGGCCGCGCTGATATGATGCGCAAGCAGAACGCTCACCTCACGGTTGTTGTCGCGCTTCCGGCGCCTGAAGAGAAGAAGTAAGGAGAATTTTCGATGGGACAGAAAGTTAACCCGCATGCTATTCGCCTCGGTATCATCCGCTCATGGGATTCGATGTGGTTCAGTGAAAGAGATTACGTCAATTATCTCAAGGAAGATTTCACTATCAGGAATTTCCTGAAGAAGGAATACAGCAGGGCGTTCATCTCGCGTATCGAGATCGCCCGCTTCCCCCAGATGGTTACCGTAACGATCAGCTGCGCGAAACCCGGCATTCTGATCGGCAGAAAGGGCGCTGAAATCGAAGAGCTGAATAAGAAGCTCCAGAAGCTTGTCCCGAATAAAAAGATCAATCTTTCGGTAAAAGAGATCAAGGTTCCCGAGCTCGACGCATCGGTCGCGGGTCAGGATATCGCCCGCCAGATCGAACGACGTATTTCTTACAAACGCGCGATCCGTATGGCGATCAAGAACGCGATGAAGTCCGGGGCGAAGGGAATGAAGGTCCGTATTTCCGGCCGTCTGAACGGCGCTGAAATCGCGAGAACAGAAGAATTTAAGGAAGGCAGAATCCCGTTGAGCACTCTCAACGCGGATATCGATTACTGTATGTCGGAATCCCTGACTGAAATGGGGATTATCGGGATCAAGGTTTGGATCTGCCGTTAAAATAGAAATAGGAGACATCGATGCTTTTCCCAAGCAGGACTAAATACCGGAAACAACAGCGCGGCGGATATGTACGCGGGACCGCGCATAAAGGTGAAAATATCAATTTCGGCGATTTCGGAATCATCGCTCTCGAGCCTAAGTGGATCACGGAGCGCCAGATCGAAGCCGCCCGTGTCGCCGCGAACAGGAAGCTCACCAAGGGCGGAAAAATCTGGATTCGCATATTCCCGGATAAGCCTTATACAGCCAAGGGCGAAGGCGTCCGTATGGGTAAAGGTAAAGGTCAACCCGAAGGTTGGGTGGCCGTTGTGAAGCCCGGCCGCGTTATGTTCGAGGTCGGCGGTGTGGACGAGGCTACCGCAAAGGAAGCCTTCAGAGTCGCGGGTCACAAGCTCCCTATCCAGGTCAAGTTTGTATCCCGTTTTGAAATGTAAGGGGCTGCCAAATGTCGAAGCAGATGAAGGAACTCCTCGATCTCTCGGTTGAAGAATTGAAGAAGCAAAAAATCGATCTCCAGGATAAAATCCTTAAGATTCGTTTCAAAGCCAAGATCGAACCGCCTAAGAATTTTATGGAGAAGCGCGAAAGCCGCAAGCAGATCGCGCGTATCAATACTTTACTGACCCGTTACGAGATGTCCGGCGGCGCGCCTGCCGAACAGCCCAAAGCTGACAAGAAAAAGAAGTAGGTGAGAAGAGGAATATATGGAGACTAAAAGAAAACAATTGACCTGCGTGGTCGTAAGCGACAAGATGGATAAGTCCCGTGTGGTCGCGCATGACCGCAAAAAGTCGCACCCGTTGTACGGAAAGTATGTGAAGATCAGAAAGAAATACATGATACATGACGAGAAGAACGAATCCAAAAAGGGCGATACGGTTTTGATCGAAGAATCCCGCCCCTTGAGCAAAAGCAAGAGATGGGTTTTGATTCAAGTCGTATCGAAGGCCGAATAGGAGGCGTCTATGATTATGCTCGGAACCCGTATGGACATTGCCGATAACAGCGGCGCCAAGGAAATCACATGTATCCATGTGGAAGGCAGCTCCAAGAGACGTTACGCGTATATCGGCGATACGGTTATTGGCGCGGTCCAGACCGCTATCCCCAACTCGCCTATCAAAAAGGGCGATGTGATCCGCGCGGTCGTAGTCAGAACTAAGAAAGAACTGAACCGCAAGGACGGATCGACGATCCGTTTCGACAGAAATTCCGCGGTTATAATAAACAAACAGGGCGATCCCACCGGAACCCGTATCTTCGGGCCGGTCGCGCGCGAGCTTCGTGAAAAGAACTTCATGAAGATCGTGTCCTTAGCCCCCGAAGTGTTTTAGGAGACATCGATGGAAAAAGGTAAAATGAAAATCAAGAAGGGCGATACGGTCATTGTGATCGCCGGAAGTAATAAAGGTAAAAAGGGCGAAGTCGTCCGCGCCATTCCCTCGCAGGATAAGCTTGTGGTGAAGGGCGTCAACTATGTCAAAAAGACGATCAAGAAGTCGAAAGAGAACCCCAAGGGCGGGTTTATCGAGAAGGAACTTCCGATACATATTTCCAACGTTATGCTCTTTTGCCCGAAGAACAACAAGGGCGTCCGCGTGGGTTATGTAATCGACAAGAACGGTGACAAGAAGCGCAAAGCCAGGGCCAAAGGCGTTGACTATATTTTTGAGTAAACAAAGAGGAAGATAAACGATGGCTGGGAAAACAGAGAAAACGGATAAAGTAACCAAGACTGACAAAACTCCGAAAACGGAGAAAGTGCAGAAGGTTGAGAGCGCTCCCAAAGCAGAAAAAGCTCCCAAAGCTGAGAAGGCGCCAAAAGCCGAAAGCGCTCCCAAGAAGGCATCGGGACCTAAAGAACATTATGTTCCCCGCCTGAAGACCAAGTACAATACAGAAGTCAAGAAAGCGATGATGGAAGAATTCAAGTACGGTTCGCCGATGGCGGTTCCGAAGGTTGAAAAGATATCCATCAATATGGGTGTAGGCGAAGCGATCACGGACAAGAACGTGCTCGACGCCGCAGCCGACGAACTGACGTTGATCGCCGGACAGCATGCTGTCAAGACGATCGCGAAGAAGTCCATATCGAACTTTAAACTCCGTCAGGGTATGCCTATCGGAGCAAGAGTCACCCTTCGGGGCGAAAGGATGTTCGACTTTCTCGACAAGCTGATCTCGGTTGCGCTGCCTCGTGTCCGCGACTTTAACGGTTTGAAGACATCGAGTTTCGACGGACGCGGGAACTACAGCATCGGTTTGAAGGAACAGATCGTTTTCCCCGAAATCGATTACGATAAGATCAATAAAGTCAGAGGTCTCGATATTACGATTGTGACTACGGCCCAGAGCGATGAAGAGGCGCTGAAGCTTCTTTCCTTCCTCGGTATGCCGTTTAAAGAGAAGTAAACGGAGGATTAGATGGCAAAGAAGTCGATTGTTGAGAAATGGAAAAGAACGCCTAAATTCAAGGTAAGAAAATACAACCGCTGTAACTTGTGCGGGAGACCCCGCGGTTACATGAGAGACTATGGGATTTGCCGCATCTGTTTCAGAAAGTTTGCGAGCGAAGGTTTAATTCCCGGCGTCACCAAGTCCAGTTGGTAATTTGAGAAACGGAGTGCAAAATGGATAAGATTGCAGATATGCTGACCAAGATCCGGAATGCCGGGTCGAGAAAGATCCCCGCGGTAGATGTCGCGAAAAACAACCTGATCGAGGATGTTTTAAAGATCTTAAAGAAAGAAGGATATATCATCGATTACACCCAGTCCAAGGAATCCGCGTATAAGTTTACCGTGACGCTGAAGTATCACAACAACCGTCACGTAATCGCGGGTCTGAGGCGGACGAGCCATCTCAGCCGCCGGGTGTATGTCACCAAGGAAACAATCCCCAGTGTGTACAATAATATGGGTGTCGCGATCCTCACAACATCGAAAGGTGTTTTGACCGGAAAGGAAGCCCGTGCGATTGGAGTCGGCGGGGAAGTGATCTGTATGGTTTGGTAGGAGTGGAAAAATGTCGAGATTAGCTAAAAAAAATATTCCGGTTCCTCAGGGCGTCACCGTCCGGATAGATAACAACCGGTTTTATGTTGAAGGTCCGCTCGGAAAACTCCAGCAGGACTTCCTCAACCAGTATATCATCATGAAAGTTGAAAACAACGAAGTTATTGTAGAAAGAAAGTTCGATGCCAAGAATGTCAGGGCGTTACAGGGACTCTACTGGGTTCTGATGCGCAATCTGATCGCGGGAGTATCCACCGGATTTACCCGCACTCTTGAAATTCGCGGTATCGGTTATAAGTGGGAAGTGCAGGGCAGTAACCTTGTCATCACCGCGGGATATTCTCATCCTGTCAAGTTCCCGATCCCCCAGGGTGTCAAGATGGTCACCGACGGTATCACGCTCCTCAATGTGAGCGGGATCGATAAGCAGTTGGTCGGACAGGTTTCCGCGAACATCAGGTTTGTCCGCCCGCCCGAACCCTACAAGGGAAAAGGCATTCGTTACAAAGACGAAGTCGTCCGGCTGAAAGAAGGAAAAGCCGGCGCTAAGAAATAGCGGTTAAGGAGAATTCGAAATGATAGATATTATTGCTTACAAGCAGGGACAATACCGGAAACGCCGGTTACGCAGTAAAAAGCACCTGAAGACATCCGACGAACGCCCGAGAATGGTCGTCACTAAGACGAACAAGGCTCTTTATGTGAACGTGATCGACGATGTCAAGCATACCGTGCTGTGTAGTTATTCTACCCGCGCGAAAGAACTTGGCGAGAAGAAGCTCGGCAAGAACATCGAAGCGGCAAAACAGGTCGGAGCGGCTATCGGGAAGAAACTGAAAGCGCTCAAGATCGAAAAGATCGCGTTCGACCGTAACGGTTATCCGTACCATGGTAAAATCAAGGCGTTGGCGGAAGCTTGCCGCGAAGCCGGAATACAATTCTAAAATAAGGACTGAGGTGTAAAATGGCGGAAAATAAAGGTTCAAGAGACAGGTTCAAAGACCGGAAAAAAGAGAAAGTCGACAGCGAGTGGGAAGAGAGAGTAGTCAAACTCCGCCGTGTCGCGAAGGTTACCCGTGGAGGTAAACGTTTCCGGTTTAACGCGATCATCGTGGTCGGTAACGGCAAGGGTCTTGTCGGTGTCGGTTACGGTAAGGCGAACGAACTGATGGACGCGATCCGCAAGGCTAAAGATAAAGCCATCAAGGACGCGAAACTCATACTCTCGAAGCGCAACACTATTCCGCACGAGATCGTAGGCCGTTTCAAAAGCGGCGAAGTTTGGATGAGTCCCGCTTCGGCTGGTACCGGTGTAATCGCCGGGGGCGCGGTCAGACCTGTGCTCGAAATGGTCGGAATCAAGGACGTTCTCACGAAGTCCCTCCGTTCCACCAATGCGTTCAATCTGGTCAAAGCCACCATGCAGGGATTACAGAATCTGATGGATGTGAAGAAGATCGCCGAGAAACGCGGTAAGTCGGTTCAGGAAGTCTTCGGGATGTCCGCTAAGGCCGAATAATTCAGGAGGAAACAATGAGTGTTATTGAAATAAAACCGGTTCCCGGTTCGACAACCGAGCCTATTCGGCGCGGCAGAGGCGCGGGTAACGGGCGCGGTGTCCGTTGCGGACGCGGTAACAAAGGCCAGAAGGCCCGCACAGGCGGCGGTGTCCGTCCCGGTTTCGAGGGCGGCCAGATGCCCCTTTTCCGCAGAATGCCCAAGCGCGGATTTAAGAACAATTTTAAGGTATATTTCAACCTCGTCAATCTTATCGATCTCGCGATCTTTAAGGAAGGGGCTGAGGTGAATACCGAAGTATTGAAGAAGAGCGGTCTCATCAAGGGTAACGGCGCTCCCGTGAAGCTTTTAGGCAACGGCGAATTGAAAGTCAAAGGATTAAAGATAAAAGTTAACGCTTGCTCCGAGTCCGCTAAGGCAAAGATAGAGAAGTCGGGCGGATCGGTTGAAATTCTTTCGGCCCAGCAGTAGGAGAAATCATGCTGAAGACAATCATCGACATCCTGAAAGTCCCGGACATAAGAAAGAAGATACTCTTTACGCTTGTATTGATAATTATTTACCGGATAGGTATATATATTCCCGTTCCCGGTGTTGATATCGCGGCTGTCTTAAGCGATATGAATCTCGGCGGCGGAAACCCGTTCAGCGATCTGCTCGGCTTGTTTACAGGCGGCGGATTGAAGAACATCTCGGTTTTCTCGCTGGGTATTATGCCGTACATCACCACTTCGATTATCATGCAGCTCCTGACGTCCGTGATCCCTTCGCTGGATGCGATGATGAAAGAAGGCCCCGAGGGCAGGAAGAAATTTCACCAGTACAGCAGAATGGGAACCATCCTTGTTACTATAGTACAGGGTTTTATTACCGCTCAGGGCTTGATCGCGAGCAACGCCGCTCAGGCGCAGAAGTTCATCCTGATCGATAATTTTAGTTTCCTACTGATATTCACGCTGACGATGGTCGCGGGTACGCTGGTTCTGATGTGGATCGGCGAACAGATCACCGAACGCGGTATCGGTAACGGTATTTCGATCATTATCATGGCGGGTATTATCGCAAGACTTCCCGCGGCTATCTACAACCTCGCGACGACATCGCAGGATACGATCAACATCCTGATCGTGATCGCGCTGTTCGCGGTGGTCATCGGGGTGGTCGTTTTCGAGGAGTCGGCGTTAAGAAATATCCCGATACAGAACGTGAAAAGAATGGTCGGCACCGGGTCGTCCCAGGGGCAGGTATCGTTCCTGCCGTTCAAGGTCAACCCTACGGGTGTTATCCCGATCATCTTCGCTTCGGCTATCCTGACATTCCCGGCGCAGATTTCGCAATGGGTAGGGCAGGGCAACTATGAAGAGACGAAGCAGATAGAAGTCGCGTCTCCCGGGTACAATTCCCTCGAGGGATACGGGGCGGGGCTGAGTGTCACGAACGTGATTAAGGAAAGCGGCGCGAGAGTGATTGTTCTGCATTTTGCCGACTTCCGCACTGAAAAAGGAAAAGACGTTCTTTATATTTACGATAAGACTATGAAATCGCCCCAGCAGTTGACCGGTATAGCTACTGATAAGACAATCAGCGTGACCGGCGACGAGGCGTATCTGGTGTTTAAGACCGACGGACAAGGTTCGGACTTCGGATGGAAAATAGACAGTATAGTGGTGCACGGCGTAAGCGGTATCACGAAGTTTTTCAGCGATGTCGCTTATTCTCTGTTGCCGGGTAAAGTTTGGTACTCGATAGTCTACTTCCTTATGATCATCTTCTTCGCCTATTTCTACACTGAAATACAACTCAATCCTCATGAGATCGCGGAGAATTTGAGAAAGAAGGGTGAGTTTATCCCCGGTATCCGTCCCGGCGAGAAGACGGAGCAGTATATCAGCCATGTGTTAAGCAGGATTACGCTCCCGGGTTCGCTGTTCCTCGGCGTGATAGCCCTGATGCCGACATTTGTG
The DNA here is from genome assembly GCA_001829415.1 of Spirochaetes bacterium GWF1_51_8. GTDB lineage: Bacteria > Spirochaetota > Brevinematia > Brevinematales > GWF1-51-8 > GWF1-51-8. The sequence continues at coordinate 91,315 of MIBE01000030.1, read as the reverse complement.
GTATACAGGCTGGAAATCGCCCAGAGCATGGCTTATCTGATGGGCGGTACGTCGCTACTGATCATGGTGGGTGTCGCGCTCGACTTCCTCAAACAGCTCGAGTCGCATATGATGATGCATCATCTCGACGGGTTCCTGCATCACAAGAAAGTCCAGAAATCGAAGTAAGGAAATAAGCATGTATAACATAGTATTTATCGGGCCTCCCGGAGGCGGAAAGGGCACACAGGCGGACATGGTCTGCAAGGATCTCAACATTCCCCACATTTCGACCGGTGAAATATTCCGCGCGATGATGAAGGAAGGTAAGTCCGAACTCGCCGATTTGGTAAGAAGCTATGTCTCAAAGGGCGAACTGGTTCCGGACGAGGTCGTGGTCGACGTATTGTTCGACAGAATCAGCAAGGACGATTGCCAGAACGGCTACCTGCTGGACGGGTTTCCCAGAAGCCTCAACCAGGCCGAGGTGCTGGACGCCAAGCTCAAGAATTCGCCGTTAACTCATGTCATCCTGATCGATGTCGATGAGGAACTGCTGTTCAAGAGACTGACCGGACGCCGCACCGCAGTCAAGAGCGGAAAGATATACAACATCTACTTCAACCCGCCCAAGGTGGAAGGGAAGTGCGATGTTTCCGGCGAAGACCTGATTATCCGGGACGACGACAAACCCGAAACAGTGACGAATAGAATGAAAGTCTATAAAGACCAGACCATGGCCGCGGTGGAATACTACCGTGCGAAAAAGGTCTTACGTGTCGTTAGAGGCGAAAAGAATATTGATGTGGTATTCGCCGAATTAAAGGAGGTTTTAAAGTCTTGATGGACAAAGAAGATGTCATCCGTCTGGACGGAACGGTGCTGGAACAGCTTCCCAACGCGATGTTTCGCGTAGAATTAGAGGGGAAACGCCAGATATTAGCGCATATATCGGGAAAAATGCGGATGAATTACATCAAGATAACCCCCGGGGATAAAGTGAATATCGAACTTTCTCCCTACGACTTGAGTAAGGGTCGAATCGTATACCGTTATAAGTAAAACAGGAAGAACTTGAGAGGAATAGAATGAAAGTAAGAGCATCGGTGAAACCGATATGTGAGAAGTGCCAAGTCATCAGAAGGCATGGAGTGGTAAGAGTGATCTGTGAAAATCCGAAGCACAAACAGCGTCAGCGCGGCTGGAAACGGGTTTAAGAAGGAGGTAGACAATGGCACGTATAGCAGGAAGAGAAGTACCGAATCATAAAACGACTTTAATCGGGATGACCTATATCTACGGAATAGGCTTGACATCGGCGAAAAAGATCGTCGAACTGGCGAAGGTGGAGCCTGAGAAAAAGGTTTCCGCGCTCACCGAAGACGAACTTGCGCGGATCAGGGAAGTCATCGAGAAGAACTTCAAGGTCGAAGGCGACCTTCGTACCGAAGTCGCGATGAATATCAAGCGTCTGATCGAAATAGGATGTTACCGCGGACACCGTCATAAAGTAGGCTTGCCCGTACGCGGCCAGAGAACGAAGACGAACGCGCGTACATGGAAGGGTCCCAGACAGAACGCCATTGGCGCGAAGAAGAAATAGGAGGATAATGAATGGCTGGCAAAAAAGGCGCGGTTACAAGAAAGAAGAAAGAAAAGAAGAACGTACTGGAAGGGATAGTCAATATCCAGGCAACGTTTAACAATACACTAATAACGGTTACAGATATGAACGGCAACGCACTCGGATGGTCGAGCGCGGGTGTCGTGGGATTTAAAGGGACAAAGAAGGGAACTCCTTATGCCGCACAGCTTGCGTCCGAGAAGGCTATCGAAGCCGCAAAGTATCACGGACTCGAGTCGGTGCATGTCCGCCTCAAAGGCCCCGGCCCCGGCCGAGAATCGGCGATCCGCGCTCTCGAAGCGGCGGGTGTGAAGGTCAAGAGCCTTCGCGATATTACGCCTATTCCCCACAACGGCTGCCGTCCCAGAAAAAAGAGAAGAGTATAGGAAGGTAAAAAATGGGTAGATATACTGCTGCATCCTGCCGGCAATGCCGCCGCGAAGGAGTAAGATTATTCCTGAAGGGCGACCGCTGTTATACAGCTAGCTGTGCACTGACAAAAAGAAAGACCGCTCCCGGGATGCTCCCGAAGTTCCACAAGAAGCCGACCGAATATGCGGTTCAGCTTCGCGAGAAACAGAAAGTAAAGAGATACTACGGGCTTCTGGAACGCCAGTTCCGCAAGTATTTCGATATCGCAAGCCGCCTCAAAGGTGTGACCGGCGTGCTCCTTTTACAGATACTCGAAAGAAGACTCGACAATATTCTTTATAAAGTCGGTTTCGCTCCATCGAGAAAGGCCGCCCGCCAGTTTGTCGGGCACGGACATACGCTGATCAACGGTAAGAAAGTGGATATACCCTCTTATCTTCTCCGTGTCGGCGACGTTATCAGCCTCAACGATAAGGGCGGAAAGATGGCATTGGTAGAAAACGCCATCACCAAGGTCGAGAATCGTGTCGTACCGATATGGCTCGAAGCCGACCAGAAAAAGAAGACGGTGAAGATTCTGCATATCCCCGAGAAGCCCGAGATGGGCCTCGAGATCGAGATCAACGAGCCTTTAATCGTCGAATTGTATTCCAAGTAATGTGGATTTCCTTTCGTAGGGAGGTTATTTAATGGCACATAAAGGTCTTTTAAAAGATTTAATATTGCCCCATGAGATGAAATATGAAAAGAGCTCATACTCGAATAATTACGGAAAGTTCAGTATCTTTCCTTTCGATAAAGGGGTCGGGATCACGATAGCGAACTCGCTCAGGCGTGTTCTCCTGAGTGCCATTCCCGGATATGCGATCACTTCGGTAAAGATCGAAGGGATCAATCACGAGTTCGAACCTGTCAAGGGTGTAAAGGAAGACCTCACCGACATCATACTCGCGATCAAGAAAATCCGTTTGAGCCTCAATGATAATTCCGACAAGAAGATCATTCATATTAATAAGAAGGGCCCCGGCGAATTTACCGCCAAGGATTTCGCTATCGACGCGACAGTCGATGTGATCAATCCCGAACTCAAGATCGCCACATTGAACGAAGATTCCGATCTTTCCATCGATGTTCAGATCGAGTTCGGACGCGGCTACCGCTCGTCGGAAGACGCGATGGACTCCAATTCGGTGATCGCGGTAATCCCGGTGGACGCGATATTCTCGCCGATCCAGAAGGTGAACTTTATTGTAGAAGATACGCGTGTCGGCGAAAAAACCGACTGCGAAAAGATCGTGATGGAAGTCTGGTCTGACGGGACGATTTCTCCTATCGACGCTATGAGCGACGCCGCTTCGATCCTCAAGAAGTATTTTTCACTTTTTGTCGAATTCGAAGAGGAAGAAGAAATCGGCACTTCGGCATCCACTTCCGAAGCCGGTCCCAGCGATGACGTGCTTTCCAAGCCGATCGACGAACTCGACCTATCGGTCCGTTCGTATAACTGCCTGAAGAGCGCGAACATCAATTCTATCGGCGACCTCATCACATACGATAAGGACTCGCTGATGAAGATCAAGAATTTCGGAAAGAAGTCGTTGACCGAGATTTCCGAAAAGCTCAAGATATACAACCTGAACCTCGATGCCGACAAGGAAGGCATGGGTTTGGACGATAGCGATATGGAAGACTATGACGATACAGATGAAGGAGATGAAGAATGAGACATGGGAAGAAAGTAAATAAATTAAGCCGAACCTCTTCGCATAGAAAGGCTTTGATGCGGAATCTCGCGACGGCGCTTTTCCGTTACGAGAGCATCAAGACCACTATCATGAAGGCGAAGGCTCTCCGTCCGTATGCGGAAAAGATCATCACGAAAGTCCGTCAGGACGATGTCGCGATGCGCCGTTTGATCGCCCGCGATATTCAGGACGATGAGATCATCAAGAAGCTTTTTGAAGATATAGCGAAGCGCTATATGAACCGCCCCGGCGGATACACACGGATTTTCCGTCTCGGTTTCCGCGCTAACGACGGTTCAGAAATGGCGATCATCGAACTGGTGCCCGAGATGCTGAAGAAGGACGCCGAAGTTAAGAAAGCGGCTCCCAAGGCTGTAAAGGCGCCTGTCAAGAAAGAAGTCAAGCCTAAAGAAGCGAAAGCCAAAAAATAATGCCGATTATAATATTTGCATCCCTATCGTTGTACGCGATAGGGATTTTTTTTATCCCGTTGTGGATACTCGCCCCAATTACGCTGCTCCTCATTGTCGCCGTCCTGATCGCCGATCCCGCGAAGTTCGTCCGATTATCGCGGCAGATACTCTTTCTCACGCTTTTCCTCGCGCCGCTTTTTATTATCAAAACGCTTCTTCATAATCAGGGGGAGTTTTACCGGATCGGGATGTTCGTGCTGTACCGCGACGGGATGATCGAGGCGGGGATGGCGTCGCTCAGGGTAGTATCGCTCTTCTGCGCGGTCTTTCTCGTTCTCAAGATAATGTTCCCGTTCGAGAAGTACAGGAAGCGTTACGCGAAGGTGAAAGTGCTTGCGGCGGTATTTATGGCGATGGAGATGTTCCCGGAGATATTATCCGAGATTAAAGCGAGCCTCGCGGTCAATAAAGCGAAATCGGAAAAGGGATTTGCCGCGCTTTTAGATACGCTTTACGAGAGAAGCATCGAACGGTCTGGGAAGGAATAGCCGGGCTATACCTGTATCAGGATGATCCTGCACTCGTGAGGCTGGAGTTCGTTGATCAGCAGGTGCGACATCATCCGGTGCTGAGCGGTGAACGGATTGATGATCTTCGCGCTCTTGAATATTTTCACTTCTTTTATCAACACCGCCGGTACGTTAGCGTGCTGGGTCAGGTTCACTACGAAGACCATCAGCCCCTCGTCGTCCTTCATCGTCCAGTACGCCGCTTTCCGTTGGATAGGCGTGAACGATACGAACTCGGCCTTTTTCAGCCTCGGCAGGAGTCTCGCGTAGGTATCCTCGAGATGATGGTACATATCGTTCATTTCCTTATCGCTCTTCCATTCGACCGAAACATTTTTATTGTTCGCGAGATAGAGACCGGTGGTGCCGTCATGGTTCCCAATCAGCTCGTACTTAGAACGGATGGCGCTGCCCCATCCTGAGAAGCGCGCGATGAACATACGGAGCCCCACGCCCTTCGCTCCATAGAGAAGCATGGGGGTTGCGTTGAACAGCGGATGCCCGGAGTCGTGGGTATCCACTGCGAACTGGATGTTGACCTTCCGTCCCTTCTTCGAGTTCAGCTTTTCGATCTTTTTATTGAGGCGGAGAGTGTCCTTAATCAGCGAGAGATTGATCGGGCGGAGAATATCGTCGCCGAGAAGCAGGTCGAACCCCACTTTTTTGTAGATATTGATATCCGTCCCCATCCGTTCGGCCATCGCGCCGATATACTTCTTTCCGCCGGAACGCGCCTTCGAGATCGTTTTTTTCAGCACATAAGGGGTAATCCTGTCGGAGATCGGGAACTTTCCCGCCTTATCGATAATCGAGTCCCACACGTGATCGACGTAGTCGAAACGGAGGTAATCGAAACGGAATTTTTTGTAGAGAGCCGGGAAAATTCCGGTGAAGTACTTGATCGTTTCCTCGTTTGGCACAGGGGCTTCCGTTTCCTTCGGGACGCGATTGAGCGGAATATTGTCATAGAAGCGGAATGGGGTCAACGTGCCGAACGCATGCTCGCGGTGGTCTTCGCCGTCGGTGGAAAGGTATTTGAACTCGGGGAACTCCTGATCCTCCACATAATGGGAGTACTCGGGAAGCCCCGCCCCTTTCCATGTATGCGACGGTATCGTCCAGATCCCAGCCGCGATCAATTCGTCTATCGTCTCGTAATGGGCTTTTTTCGTCTCAGGGTCTTTGCCGGGCTGTTCGAGATTTTTCAATCCGTACTTTTTCAGCACCTTGTCTCGATGGGTTTTTACTTGCTCGCGGATTTTCACCTGCTCCTTTTCCGTCAGCATCTCTTTCTGGGTGAGTTTTCCGTCCAGTTCTTCACGGGATTTCGAGAGTTTCAGCCAGCGGAAGTACTCGGGATGTTCGATCGCGATACGCGAGAACTGGGATGTGTGGGGTTCGATATCGAAGCCCACCGTCATTTTCAATAGGTGCGCGACGTCGGTAAAAAATCTTACCTGATCGTCGGCTTTCATCCCGGCTTTGAGGAAATCGGGATTGAGGGTGTTCTCGTCGATGACCGTGACGCTGTCGACTCCGTAGATGATCTCGAGGGCGCATTCGAAAAACGGCGCCAGATGGATCGCGTCGACACGGAGCGCGGGAAGGAGCTTTGCGGCGTTAATAAAGTCGCCGTGGACGCTTGGGGATATCCCCGTCCCGCGGATATTGATGAAGCAGAACGATGAATCCGCCATCCAGCTCGAATCGGCTTGTCCCTCGACCGGGGAAAGAATTTTATCGGGATTGCCCGCCTTCTCCAACAGGTGTTTCAGCAATGGGATAAATGAATAATTGTCGATCTTCAGGATATCGTGAGGCATCATCACGATATGCCCGCAGGCCTTATAGTCTTCGAGCAGCCGCCGTCCGATGACATCGAGTTCCTCGATATTCTTTTTTTTCTTAAGCGCGAGTTTTTCAGCGACCGCGAAAAACTTATCGAAATGTTTGATGCCCATTCCTTCCTCCGATTTATTCCATGATCCGGATCATGATGCCGCGGCCGTTAGAGAAGTCCAGTTTCTCGATCCTGTCTAGCGCGGAAGTGATGTTCTTCTCTTTCGCGAGATGGGTCGTGAGGATTAACGGGACATTGTTTTCAATCTTCATTTCATGCTGAACGACGGACGAGATGCTGATATTGTATTCGGCGAAAATACCCGATATCTTCGACAGCACGCCGACCTGATCCGCGACGTTGAAACGGAGATAGTAACGGGATTCGATTTCGCCCATCGGCTTGATCGCGTAGTTGTTGAAACTGTTGTATTTTACCGAACGTTCGGGATTATCCAACGAACGCCCGACCGAGATGATATCCGCGAGGACGGCTGTAGCGGTGGGTAAGCTACCCGCGCCGCGCCCGTAGTAGAGCGACGTCCCGAGGTAACGGCTGTCGATCAGGACGGCGTTGAACTCGTTCCTGACCGCGGCAAGCTGATGCTTGTTCGGCAGGAGGGTGGGGTGCACACGGAACTCGACCTGATCGCTGTCGTCGATCCGCGCAATCCCGAGGAGTTTCAGCACATAACCCATTTCGCCCGCGTACTTGATATCGCAGAGATTGACTTTATCGATTCCCTCGACGTAGACCTTGTCGTAGGGGATAGGGCAGTTGAACGCGAGTGCGCCGAGGATAGCGATCTTGTGCGCGGCGTCGAACCCGCCTATATCGAGGGTGGGATCGGCCTCGGCGAAACCCAGCTCCTGCGCTTTCTTGAGCGCGGTCTGGAAATCCCAATTCTCTTCGGACATTTTAGTCAGGATGTAGTTGGTCGTGCCGTTGACAATCCCGCAGATTGCCTTGATATTGTCGGCCGCGAGAGCGTTGGTCACAGTACGGATAATCGGGATACCGCCGGCGACACTCGCCTCGAACCCGATGACCTTGCCCACCTTGTTACGGAGACCGAACACGGCTTCCGACTTCTCGGCGAGAAGGGCTTTGTTCGCGGTGACGACGTTCTTCCCGGCGCGGAGAGATTCTTCGACAAGATTGAGAGCGAATCCGGTACCGCCGACCAGTTCGACGACAATATCCACTTCGGGGTCCGCGATCACTTCTTTATAGTCGGTCGTAAAATGCACATCAGGGCTGGGTTTGACACGCCGGGGCGTCATGATATCGATATCCACGATCGTTTTCAGATCGATCTCAACCCCGGTACGGTTGCGGATCAATTCGCGATTCTTCTGAAGGATCTCCACAACACCGGTGCCGATCACCCCGAATCCAACAATCGCCACGCCGACTTTAGCCATCAATAGCCTCCTTAAAATGTCCGCGATTGACTTGAAATAGATTATAAATGAAAAAAGGGGATTTGGCAATTTCGGATAATGTTTATTAGTCCATTGGCAATCATTCCGATAGTTCATGAAGCGCGGTTCCAATTTGGCGGAAATCGTTTTATTACCGCTTCCCCTGTTCGGAGTTGAGATACGACCGCAATAGAGTTTGACAGTCTCGGGCGGGGAAAGTATAATACATCTCTATTGAATCATGAATGAGGTACCCATGTTTTTCGGAATTCTCAAGCGTACTTTCTGGAGCTGGTGGGACAATCTTTCCTACTCGGTGTTTACATCGTTTCTCGGCGCCGCAAATCCGTTCTATCTCGTGCTGATCGCGGGTTTCAGGTGGCTTCTCGCCGAGGATGTGGGTTTCGTGTTTCAGTACAAGGATATCTTTTTTCTGATCGTCGCGGGTTCGATCCTCAACATGCAAACGTTTCCGACCACGCTCGCGGCTTACTCGATGCAGGCGAAACTGATCGACGGGGAAGTGAAATCGTTCTTCCGTGAGTACTGGGCAGAGCTCCGCAAGGTGTTCGGTAAGGGAATGATCCTGACGCTTATCAATACCGTAATCGGGCTTATTCTCGGCTACTCGATCCTTTACTACCGCGATAACCTCGCGCATCTCTACCCGGTAAACTTCATCCTGATCGGGCTGTCCGGCTGGTTTATTTTCAGCTTCCTTCTCTCGCAGTTTCTGCAGGTGCCATTGATTATCTCCGACCTGAAGGAGAATAAGGAAGACCGTCAGAAGATCGGCGGGTTATATCTTGTTTCGCTTTACTGGATGGTGAAAAAGGGAATCGTCATGCTCGGGATCGGGATTGTCAACCTGATTATTTTCTTCCTGTTTACCATCCCGGCGGTGTCGCCCTTCCTGACTATCGTGCCGATCTTCGCGTACATGGGCTTCGCGTCAACATTGCACACATGGACATACCGTTACGTGTTCGACGATTTCCCGGCAGGTAAGGATTTCCCAAAAAGGAAGCTGAGCGATATGTTCTCGGCGTTCGGGGGGAAACATACGAATAAGAATAAAGATGAAGAAGAAAAAGAGGAAGAGAATCATTCAAAATAGTGCATTTTGCTTGATTTTCCGGCGAATTAGATTAAACTATTAGTGTTACTAGAAACAGGGGGATATGTGACCGAGGAAGAGTATCAACGGGAGTTGGAAAATCTTAAAACTCAACTGAAGGCGAGGGAGGAAGATAACCAGTATCTTCAGATGGTTCTCCGCGCCTACGGAAATGTAGAAAAGATGACCACTCAGGAACTGATCGACGCTCAGGAAAAGATCAAGACCCAAAGCCGCATGAGCGATTTTTCCGAAAAAGAACTCCGTTTGCGGGACGAAGTCCTGCGTCATATGCTCGAAATCAACAAAAACATTAGCTCTATTCTTGATGAAGAAAAGCTTCTCGAAAAAGTCCTCGAGGGTTTGGTCGTCGCGTTAAAAGCTCAGAGGGGCGTACTTTTCTTTTATCGGGGCGGAAAGACCGAACCGGTTATCTTTAGCAACATCGATGCCGATGAAGTATATCAGCCGTACTTTCAATTCTGTCTGCTCTATATCGACGAGGTGGCGCGTTACAGAAGGCCGGTCTATCGCCTGTTCGAGGAATTGCAGGCTGGGGATAAGAAGATTACCATCTCGTTCGTATGCCTTCCCCTGCTCTACGAAGAGAAGCTGATGGGAATTATTTACGTCGATCTGATTTCGGAAGATAAAACGTTCCGCGTACAAGACCAGGAGATCGCGGAGCTCTTTTGCTCGCAGGCCGCTATTTCAATGAATAACGCCTCGCTGTACCAGAAGATAAAAGAGCAGAACCTCGAACTCATGAAACTCGTGAACCTGAAGGATCAGTTGATGAACGAGCTTTCCAAGAAGCTGAAGAAACCGCTTGAAGAAGTGTCCAAACTCCTGTCAAAATCATCGTTGTCGGAAGCCCTGCGCGATCCGGCAATCCGTCCGGATGTCGAACGGATGGAAATGCTGGTCCAGCAGGCGGAGAAGACGGTCGCGCGTGTCCTCACTATCCAGGAGCTCGAGAAGGAAGTGGCCGACCTTTACTGCGACGAGGTCGATTTCACCGCGCTCTTCAATTTTATCCTCGATTTCTATAAGGACGAGATAAAAAAGCGAAACCTGAAAATCTCTCTCGATATGTCGGATCATTTCCGCGCCTATCACGGCAACCGGCAGATCATGCGGACGATCTTCGAGGAACTGATCTCCAACGCTATATTTTATAATAAGCCGGACGGTACTATCGATATCCGCGGCCACAAGCAGGGCGACTACCTGATCGTGGATATCCGCGATACCGGGCACGGGATCAAACGGGAAGACATTCAGAGTATCTTCGAACAGTTTTACCGCACCGAGTCCTCGCCGACCCTCAACGAAAAGGGCGCGGGACTGGGGCTTTTCCTTGTCCGTAAGTTCCTCCGTTACTACAACGGCGACATCTCGGTGGAAAGCACCTTCGGTGTCGGAAGCAAATTCTCCGCCCGCCTCCTACTGAACTAATCCAAAGGATCGTCATGATAAGAAAATTCACCCTTCCCTCTATCGAGCCTCCCTTTGAGAGAATCCTCGGCAGAATGGGCTATAACAAGAAAAAGTCCGAACTCCCGATCGAACTGGAAGAAATGATCCGGCTGGAACTGGTTCGAGTCCGTCCGCTCTTCTCCCCGCGCGGGAATACACTCGATCTCGAAATCGTCTCTCTCGACGGCGGAAAGATCGTGCTCGACGGCGGGGTCGAGTTCCATTCGGTCAAACTCGCGGATACCCTAACGAATTGCCGAAAGGTAACGGTCATGGCTGTGACCGCCGGGCCGCTCGGCGAACATGAGAGTCTGACGCTTATCCAGACCGGCGAACTCACGCGCGGGGTGATCCTCGACGCTATCGGGTCGGAGACGGTCGAAGCGTTCGTCAACTATATCAACGGAGTCCTCGCGAGCGAATACGGCCTGATGGGCTGGAAGCCCGCGATGCGCTTCTCGCCCGGCTACGGCGATTTACAGTTGTCGGTTCAGCCGGTCATCCTTCGGCTCCTCGACGGGGAAGAGCTCGGTATCCGCGCGCATCCCGAGACCTACCTTCTCGACCCGCAGAAATCCGTCACCGCGTTTATCGGCTGGTATAAATAATTCGCTTTATCCTGATATAAACACCGGAAATTCAACCGGCACATTTTATCACCCGTTTATCGATACACTCTTAACTTTGATATTTCCGGTTTTCCGCGTTAAGCTATCCCTATGAAAACGACGGAGGTTTCTATGCGGAAGACGTCATTAGCTATATTCGGAATTATTCTATTATCCTGTTTCACGGCCGGATTTTCGGGCGACACCCCGAAATATTCCGCGCCCGAGCCCCCGAAAATACCCTCGAAGTACACATCGGTAAAATACGCGGACACGCTGCCCGCCCAGACTGTCAAGATCAATGGGCTGAAGGCCGTTCTGATCGGCGCGCCTATCGACGGGGACAGCGGAAGCTGGACGCTCGACGAGATCAAGAATCTCAAGGCCGCCGCGGCCGTCTTGAAGAAATGCGGAGTGGAAGTTCACGAGTTCTATACGCCTAATAACAGTTGGGATAAGATCAAACAGGCCGCCAAGGGCGCGCACTTCCTGCTCTACCGAGGGCACGGCGTGTACGACGGGAGCATGCCCCCGAAATGGGTGGGCGGTTTCTCCCTCAAGGACAAGTTCGTGTCGTCGGATATGATCCTCTCCGACCTTAAACTCGCGCCCGGCGCGATCGTGATGATCTACGGATGCTTCACCGCCGGAAACTCGTCGCTAGATATGGGGAAGATCAACGAGACCGAGGCGAAACGCAGGATCGCGATGTACTCCAAACCGTTCCTTCAGATCAAGTGCTCCGCATATTACGCCAACTGGTTCGGCGAGGCGTTCCCGGCATATATCTCCTATCTCTTCGCCGGGCAGACCCTCGGGCAGGCGTATAAGAGCTTCTGGGACTTCAACTCCCAGACCGCGTCCTATTTCAAGCATCCCGATAAAGCGGACGCCGCCCTTTGGGTCGATCACGACAACTGGGACGGAATTGTTTACAATAACGCGTTTGTCGGCTATCCCGATAAGACGCTGAAACAGCTCTTCGAGGCGGGTTCCGCCGATGTCGATACCGGCGATGACGACGATTTCGTGATCGACGAACCGTCACCCGACCCGATTGTCGATACCGACAAGCCGGACGAAGATACCCCGAAACCGGACAATGAGGCCGGGGAGAAGCTGATCGCCGATTGGGCGTTCGGCGGAAACACGAAAGACCTCGCGGGCGGAATGGCTGACGCGAAGCTGAAAGAAGGCGCGAACTACACCCAGGACCGTTTCAGTAAAGCTAAAAGCGCGGTCAAGCTCGACGGATATAACGATTTTATCGACTGCGGGACAGTGACAGGCTCCCAGTTCTCCGGAATCACTGTCAGTATGTGGATGAAGTCTTACGGCGTCTCCAAGCCCCTCGAAGCCCTCATCTCGTGCGGAGAGGACGGATTTGCCGCGGCATTGAGCAAAAAGAACGGTAAACTCACCGTGTTCCTGACACTCAACGAGGGCAAGAAGCCCGCCGTGCTGACCACCAAGAAATCGCTGAACGACGGGAAATGGCATCATGTCGCGTTCGTATATGACTACCAGAACCTGAAGATATTTATCGACGGCAAGGAAGACGCAACGATGACGTTATCCGGCGCGATGGATTTTGGAAAATTGCCGCTTTTAATCGGGAAAGACCCCGATGTGAAGAAGTCGGAATTCTACGGGATTATCGACGATGTGAAGATATACAATTACGCGGTCAAGACAAGCGTCATCCAGGAGCTTTTCAAGACCAAGTAACTTTTTCAGAAATGGATATCGATCAGGACGAGAGTGATATCGTCGTCGAATCCCACACGTTTCTCCTTCCAATGCTCTAAAGTGCGGATGAGTTCGTTACAGAACTCGTCCGCTTTCATTTTGTCGGAGAATTTCAGGAAGCGGAAGAGGTGATCCTCGCCGAACTCCTCACCGTGAGCGTCCGAACATTCGATGATTCCGTCGGTATAGAGAAGGATCCTGTCGCCGGGCTGTACCGGTATTGTTTCGGTCAGGTATTCCTGGTTGACGAAGTAGCCCATGATCGAGCCCTTGGGCTTGAGCGTAATGATCTCATTCGTGCTCCTACGGTAGACTATCAATGCCGGATGGGCGGCATTGGAGTAGGAAAGGAGTTTGTTGCGCGAGTCGAGGAAGAGGCATCCCGCGGTAATAAACTGGTTCTCGACATTGCCCGTGAGGTTGTCGTTCATCCCCTTGAGCACCTTTTCAGGGTTGCGGATACTGCCGATCTTGGACGCGAACGATACCTTGACCATCGAGGCGATCAGCGCCGCCGGGACGCCGTGCCCGGAGACGTCGGCCACCACCGCGCCGAGGTTGCCCTCATCGTCGGAATAGTAGTCGTAGAAGTCGCCCGCGATCCCCGCCATGGGGATATAACGGCTCTGTATTTCGATACCGGGGATGTCCGGGGTCTTTTTCGGCAGGATGGAGTTCTGGATCCGTTTCGCCGTTTCGAGCTCCTGCCGCATCCGGATAAAATTCCCCTCGGTCTCGGAGATGTTCAGGATCATCACGATCCCGAGCAGGATAAAATGCACGAAGAGCAGGATGTCGACAAGGATATAGTTTTCGCCGATCATTTTGATGTTCATCATAAGGTTCAGGCTCGTCGCGAAACCCATGGTAATCAGCGACACGAGCAGGATAATTTTTTTATAGCTTCTCGCGGAATGCGAGATGTAATAAAAGATCGCCCCGATAGAAAGCAGTATCTCCACCGCGCGGATCGCCTGATCGGCGAGCCACATATCGGTCTGGAGCTCCCGCAGGATGGATAACGGGATAAATACCGCCGCGATGAGGCTTTCGACGACTACCATGACTAAAAGGAGCCTTTTCCAGATGCCCAGCCCGAAGAGTTCCCGGTAGAACGCTACGAGAAACGGCGATGTCAGCAGGTACGTGACCGCCATGATCTGGTTATTGTAATACGGCAGGGTATTGAAAAAGATCGGCAGGAAGAACGAACTGGACAGGTCGTTGAGCGCGAAGAAGCAGAAAAACAGGCTGATATAGAGAAAGATTTTTTCCCGGTAACGCGCCCGGATGATATAGACCATGAGGAACAGCACGGATAACGTGATAAAGACGGTGAACGCGAAGATATAGAAGGAACCGTTCTGCACGATCGAGTTCAGGGTCTGTTCGCCCTTGCGGACACATTCCGAATGCGGACATAGCTCAATCCCGGGGAGCATCGTCTCATACTGGCTGTCGTAGGCGGTCCGGAAAAAGAGCGGTTTCACCGCGTAATCCGCCGGGAGCCGGACTGTATGGTGGGTCAACTGGTGCATAAGCACGGTATTCTTATCGGCGACATGGCCGAAACTGTAGATCAGATTTGTCCCGCTGTATATCTCGAACGCCGGGAAGAAGGTCATGAAGTAGAGCGAAGGGTCATGGAAGTCGCACGGCGGAAGAGTCTTCTTCAGCCATTGGACACCCGGTTCCGGCTTGGGTTCGGTCGTTTCGGCCGCCCAGTTCTCCTGCGTGGAGTACGTCCACAACGGTACTCCGTTCGCGTCAAGGGGCGAATCGCCCGGGAGCAGGAGCCAGCGTTTTTCGGATATCCTAATGGACTGGAGTTTCGGGATGTTCTGCCCGAGCAGGCCGGACGGCGAAATCCCCATCCCGAAAATGACACCGGGAGCCGCGGATTTCTCGGCTGAGGTTTGGACTCCCGCGATATAGACCGTTTCCCCGGCCGAACCGGCTTCGAGCGGGATAATAACCGTATTGATCGCCCCATGGAGCGGATAATTCTTATTGGTAAATACTCTCGGATTTTCGCCGTTTACGATCACCGAAACGGCGTCGTAGGAATGCACTAGGATGAGCGCCGGCTTCACGGGTAACTCTAACGGAATGACTTTTTTGACAATGAGAGTTTCGTTCTTCACCGGCGGGATATGATTGAGGGTTTCCCAGAGTGACGGGTCGCTCAGATTAGTCTCGATCCATTCCTGCGATACCGCGATTTGGTTAAACTGCGCGGTATTCGTATGGGCTATTTTCGATTCTCCCGAAAACTCGGTGATCCCCGGCACCTTTTCCTTGATCGAGCAGGAAACGAATGTTAACACCGCGCTCAGTAACAAAACAAAGCGAAATCCCTTCATTACCCCTTCCTTTCGGTTTGTCCGCCGGCCAGTACCCTTCCGATCACGATGCCGTTGATTCCCGCCTGCATCAGCCCTCGTGTGATCCCCGCGCCGTCGCCGGCCGCGTAAAGCCCCCGGACGCTCGATTCGAAGGTATTGCCGGTGATGATCCTGTTCGAATAAAACTTCACTTCCACCCCGTACAGCAGGGTCTCATCGCTCGCCATCCCGGGGAAAATGTTATCGAGCGCCTCGATCATCTCCTTGATATCCAGCATGATCCTGTACGGGAAAACAAGGCTGAGGTCTCCGGGAACCGCGTCCTTCAGGGTAGGACGGATATTGTTCCTGAGCAGGCGCGAATGGGTTGTCCTCCGTCCCCGTTGAAGGTCGCCGAACCTCTGTACGATGACCTTCTTCCCGGAGAGCATGTTCGCGAGATGCGCGATATATTTCCCGTAAGCGATCGGGTCTCTGAAAGGCTCCGTGAAGTGATTGGAGACGAGGATCGCGAAATTGGTGTTATGCGTTTTGAACTCTTCGGACTTATAGCTGTGGCCGTTGACAATAGCGAGGCCGCCGTCGTAATACTCGGTCGAGACCATCCCGCCGGGGTTCTGGCAGAACGTCCGTGCCATATCGTCGAACGTCCTCGTGTAGTAGACAAGCTTGCTTTCGTAAAGGGCTTCGTTGACCTCGCGCATCAGCTCGTTACGCACCTCGACCCGGACACCGATATCGACTACGCCCACACGGGTCTCTATCCCGTAATCGCCGCAGAGTTTACCGAGCCAGTCGGCGCCCTCGCGCCCGACAGCGAGCACTACGGCATCAGCGAGATACTCGGCGCCCGCAACCACCCCCCTTACCGTTTTGTTTTCGATTATCAGGCTCTCTACTTGGGTCTCGAAAAGCAACTCGATCTTCCGCATGCGGAGTTCTTTTTCTATCTTTGTATAGATTTCGTAGCATTTTTCAGTCCCGATATGGCGGAGACGGGATTCGACCAGCTTGAGGTTGCTCCGTATCGCCTGACGCTTGATCCGTTCGATAGCCTCGTTCTGCTCGCCGCCGTAAACCTTCGTGTCCGCGCCGAACGACAGGTAGATTTCGTCCATATAGCCGATCAGTTCGATCAGGGCGTCCTCGGGAATGAAATCGATCAGGTTGCCGCCGATCTCAGGCGACAGGATGAGCTTACCGTCGGAGAACGCTCCCGCGCCGGAAAACCCCGTGGTGATATTGCACGGCTTACAGTTCGCGCAATGCCCGGTCTCACGTTTCGGACAGACACGTTTCTCGATGCTCCGCCCTTTTTCGATCAGCAGAATTTTCTTCCCGGGGTCGAGCCGCGACAGTTCCCATGCGGTAAATATACCCGCGGGCCCAGCGCCGACTATGATGACGTCATACTTCATAAATCTCTCCCTGTGACGAAATAGTGTAACAGCGATTGAGCGGGAAAGCAAGGAAATATTCCATCGGTTGGATTATAAAAAACTCATATGTGCGAAAATATTGCATTAATAAACAAGTGTAAATAAAATAATGCCAGCCTATATTTTGGAGCGTGCAATGGATCACAGTGTCAATGTCGGAAAGGTTAAGCTCTATGTGCTGGCTATCACTATCGGCAGTTGTGTCCTGTTTCTCCTTTCAAGCGAGTTTATTTCCTCATTTTTGAATATCAAACTGGATGCCGCTCACGCGGATATCGGGACGCGGCTGGCGATGACATTCAAGCCGCTGGTTCTTGTTTTAATCGCGGCGTGTCTGTTTTTTATCAATCTCATCGTATTTATTACGCTTCGCCCGTTATTCCTGTACCTGACTGAAAAAAAGGAATATGATAAGGCGCGTGTCGTGACTGTCAAACTCCCGTGGTCTATCCTGATCGTACAGGAAACGTTTTTTATTTTAGGAACGACCGCTTATTTTATCATCAAGAACTGGAATCCCGACAGCGGTATTTCATTCTTCTGGGTGCTCACCATGAAGATGAGCGCCGGTTTGATCGCATCGGTGTATTCCGCCGTCCTGATCCATCTGCTGACCATGAAACTGAAACAACAGCTCAAGATCACCTCGATGGAAGCGGCCGAGAACGACATGTTCATCCGTTACCGGGAATACATCGTCCTGTTCTCTGTGATGATCTTCATGCTGACATACCTCGGGTACTTTTCTTACTATTCCGCATCCTCGCCCCTCGTGGCCGCCGAACCCGATAGGCTGCTCTTCGGATTTATTATTATCGGGGTATTCCTGGTCCTTTCCAGCGTGGGACTGCTCTTCCTGTCGCGGAGAATTTATCTCTACCAGATTGGATTTTTAAAAGATAAACTGAAAGAGTTTTCGCTCGGTAACGCCGATCTTACCAAACGGATCATCCTCATCAATTTCGACGAACTCGGGGAACTCTCACAGGCGTTCAATAGCTTCATGCAGAGGCTGAGCGGCGATTTCTCCGAACTGAGGGATATGGTGATGAAGCTGAAATACAGTATTGAGGTCGTATCCAATTCTTCGAGCGAGCTCGCGGGGGGTGTGGAAGTTCAAGCCGAATCGGCATCGGAGATATCCGATACCATGGCCCGGTTTAATGAAATCATGACGGGCGTCAACCTCAATATCGATACTCTGCTGAAATTTGTCCGGGATAACGCCGAGGCCGCGAAACAGGTCACGGAAAACCTCATCGCGGTAGTCGAGATCGTGAAGACCGCGCGTACCAAGACGAATGAGAATAAAAAAGCGGTGAACGACGGACTGGATACCGTCAGTCAGGCGTTTGAGAAGACGATCAAGATGGGCGTCAATCTCAGGGATATCGCCGAACGTGTCCGGGTCGCCGGAGAAACGACCGAACGGATCGACGAAATACTCCGTTCTATCGAGGAGATTTCCGAGAGCACGAACATGCTCGCGATGAACGCATCTATCGAGGCGGCGCATGCGGGCCAGGCGGGAAAGGGTTTCGCGATTGTCGCGAACGAGATCAGACTGCTCGCGGATAAATCGTCGTCGGCAGTGGCGAGCATCACTGTTTTAGTCGACGCCATCAAGAAGAGTGTCGAGGAAGCAGTGCTGATCGCGAGGGCGGGGTCGATCGAAGCGCAGGAAGGCCAGAACCTGTCGAATTCCGCCAAGGCCGCGCTGGAGGCGATCTTTTCGAATTTCGAGCAGAGCACCGCGATCATGTCCGAGATAGGCGGAATAGCCGAGCAGCAGGGAGACTCAGTCCGCGATATCAAGAACGCATCGGACAGTCTGACCAAGATATCCGAGACAATCGGGAGCGCTTTCGAAGTCCAGTCGGACGGCGCGAAGAATATCGGGCAATCCCTGTCCGCGCTTAATAATTCGTTCTCGGAAGACACTGGGTATATCGAGAAGCTAGCGTCCCTCGCGAACGAGCTCCAGGAGATGAGCGAAAAACTCACCCACCTTGTCTCGAAATTTGTTTTCGAATAAGGGCGGTTCTAAAAACTCTGTCATAATGAATAAAAAACATTTATCAGAACAGAATATAGTATTTTTTTGTCACTGCGAGACGCAAAACGGCGAAGCAGTCGGTGTAATTTATTGTCGAATATTAAAACAGATTGCTTCGCTACACTCGCAATGACAAGGCTATTTCTCAAATGTTTGATAACACCCTATTATTTACGAGTTTTTAGAAGTGCCCATAAGCTAAATGAACATCAGGAGGCTGAGCGCCATCACCGCCATTCCCGCGACCAGTCCGTAGATCGAAAGGTGATGCTCGCCGTATTCCTGCGCGGCGGGTAATAATTCGTCCAACGAGATAAACACCATGATACCGCCTACTGCGGCGAAGAGCACACCGAACACGAAATCGTTAAAAAACGGCCTCAAGATAAGATAACCGATCAATGCGCCGACCGGCTCGGATACTCCCGAGAGGAAAGAGTATAAGAAGGCCTTCTTCTTATTCCCGGTGGCATAGAAAATCGGGATTGAAACCGAGATGCCTTCGGGGATGTTGTGGATCGCGATAGCCACCGCGATAGCGATACCGAGGCGGGGATCGCTGAGGGCCGCGGCGAATGTCGCGAGGCCTTCGGGGAAGTTGTGGATCGCGATAGCGAGCGCTACGAAAATTCCCGTTCGGTAGAGCTTTTTAATTTTATCTATCTTCGGGACGTCGCTCAGTTCTTCGATCTTGTGCATCTCGTGCGGGTTGTCCGCCTTCGGGACGAGCTTGTCGATCAGGCCGATGAACAGGATACCCGCGAAGAACGCCGCGACCGTAGCCCATGTCCCCAACCCGTTACCCAGAGACTCTGTCAGTGCAATTCTCGCCTTCTGGAAGATTTCCACGAACGACACATAGATCATGACGCCGGCCGAAAACCCGAGCGCGACGGCGAGAAAACGGGTGTTTGTGCGTTTCGCGAGGAACGCTATCGCGCTTCCGATACCGGTCGATAACCCGGCGAATAACGTCAATCCGAACGCGAGCAGAACATTATCCTCAAACATACGCGCCTCCGCGGATATATCATAAGACGTTTTAGAAATTATTTCAATGAAAAACGCATCGGGATATCTGGGGTTATTTTGCGTTTTTAGCCGTTCTATTGTATAATTAGGAAAGAGAAAATATCCGAGAGGCGGTTATGGCAAGTCAGGAAAAAGAGGCGGGTAAGTTTTACACGGGAAACGAAGGGTTGACATTCGACGATGTTCTGATCGTGCCTGCCGCTTCGGAGTATGTCCCGGCCGATACCGATACCGCGACATTCCTCACTTCCGACATCAAGCTGAATATCCCGTTAGTCTCCGCCGCGATGGACACCGTGACCGACTCCAAACTCGCGATAGCGATTGCTCAGCTCGGCGGTATCGGGATCATCCATAGGAATTTTCCCGGCGAACGGCAGGTCGAAGAAGTAAGAAAAGTGAAGCGATTCGAAAATATTGTCATCAATAATCCCCATACCCTGACACCGGACAAGTCGATCAGCGACGCGAAAGAAATCATGAAGATTCATCATATCTCCGGTATCCCGATCGTGGATGAGACGAACAAACTGATGGGGATTGTGACGCGCCGAGACCTCGGGTTTTACGACACCGCGAAACAGGGTAAGATCAGTATCAAGGATGTGATGACGCCCCGCAAGAACCTTGTGGTCTCCGGGTCGAATGTCGACCTGAAGAAGGCCGGGGAGATCATGCGCGAGAATCGTGTGGAAAAACTCCCGCTCGTCTCATCGGACAACACGTTGAAAGGACTCATCACCTTAAAAGATATCACCACGATAGCGGAATTTCCGCTGGCGGCGAAGGACAAGTTAGGACGTCTGCGTGTAGGGGCGGCGGTGGGTACGAGTCCCTTCGAGCTCGAACGTGTGGAACGGCTGATCGCGGCCGATGTGGATGCAATCGTAGTGGATACCGCTCACGGCCACCAGAGAAAAGTGCTCGATATGGTCAGGACTGTCCGTAAGAAGTTCCCGGGCGCGCAGATTATCGGCGGGAATATCGCGACCGCGGAAGCGGCTTCCGACCTGATCGCGGCGGGCGCGGACGCAGTGAAGGTGGGGATCGGCCCGGGCTCGATCTGCACCACGCGTGTGGTCGCCGGGATTGGCGTTCCGCAGATATCGGCTATTCTCGACGTGTGCTCGGTCGCGAAGAAGAAAAATGTCAAGGTGATCGCCGACGGCGGTGTGAAGTTCTCGGGCGATATCGCGAAGGCGATAGCCGCGGGCGCGGATACTGTCATGATCGGTAATCTCTTCGCCGGGACATCGGAAAGCCCCGGGGAATACGTGATCTATAAAGGACGAAGATACAAGTCGTACCGCGGAATGGGGTCTATAGGCGCGATGTCCGAGGGTTCGAAGTCCCGTTACTTCCAAGACGAGTACGAGCTCGAGAAGCTGGTTCCGGAAGGGATCGAGGGAATGGTGCCGTACAAGGGCGACCTGAAAGACGTGATCTATCAATTGATCGGCGGACTGCGGGCGGCGATGGGATACACCGGATCGCCTGATATCGGCGCGTTCCAGAAACAGACCCGGTTCATCAGAATAACAAACGCTTCCCTGCGGGAATCGCATCCGCACGATGTGAATATCACGAAAGAAGCGCCGAATTACACAATCGGCTCGACGGAAATGTAGGCCGGCGGAATAAAATGGATTTTCAGTTGACAAATTGATTTTATACATTACATTAATGGGGTGAAAATGGTGACGGCAAAAAGGAGGGGACGCCAGAATGCCTGAACTTTTATTGGGCCTCAGTGACCTTGAGCAGAAGATCAAGGAAGGTCAAGCTTTTCTCCTGATGGAGCCTATTTTCGACGACAAGCGTAACGTCCTAATGGGAACGGAACGCATATTGACTGTAAAAGATGTCGACAAGATCAGAGTCCGGGTACCGGCGGCGATCAACAAAGCCCTTCGTGTCCGGACGACTATCCCGCATTATATCGCGGAAGACCTCCGTATCAAATGGTGCGCTTACCTGATTTCCCTTTTCGAGGGCGGAGAGATGTTCAAAGACCTCCCGAGAAACACTAAGGACTTTGTCAATAAGTATATGAAGACATCGCTTGCCGAGAACGACTATGTCCTCTGGAAGCTCTCACAACTGAAAGCGTACTCCAAGAAAATATTCAGCCATACCGTGAATACGACCTTCATCGCCCTCGTGGGATACTTCACCTATAACACGCTCAACCTGCAGGGCATGATCGACGGGATCATGATCGACCGGATCATGACCGCGAGCTTCCTGCACGATATCGGCCTGATGAAATTCGACCTCCGTTTCGCCGAAAAGAGGCGGATCGATCTCGAGGAACTCGAGGTTTCCAAGTACCTCCAGCACCCCATCCAAAGTTTTAAAGTGATCGAGTCCGAGAATAATAAGCACGAACTGGACAAACTTACCATAGATATGATCCTCAATCATGAGGAGCATATCGACGGCACAGGCGGCCCTCGCGGGGTATCCGGCGACGGGATGGAATTCGCGATTCGTCTGCTCTCCGCGTCGAACTATTTCGAACTCCTGATGAGCGGCGATTATGCGATTCGTCCGAGGCCGTACAGGGACTATATCGGCAAGCTCCGTACTTCCAAGGTCTCTTTCGACCCGAAGATCGTCGAAGCGTTCGATTTCGGCTTCCAGCACCTTTTCAATTCTTAAGGAAGTGAGCATGCATACGCCTTCCGAAATAGAAAACGATATCCTGGTAGTTTTTCACGACAATGTCGAGGACTGGGTTCGGATGAAATCGGCAGTCGATATGCTGTATGAGACATTTCCGGATTTTCCGATCCTGAAATTCATTTTCTTCAAAATCACCCGGCTGACATTGAGCGAACCCGACGCAAAACGCCTTTTCGAGAATATCGTTACGCATTGCGCGAGCATTTCCGAGAAGTTGGGAAAGAACCTGAACTTCTTCGTGGGGATGATGGACTATATCGTAGAGCGGAACAGGATTATCCTCAACCCAGTTTTTATCGATATCTACATGGCCGATCATATCGAAGAGCGGAATTTCAAAGACCCCTTGACAAACGCCTTCAACCGGAACTATCTCGACCGTGTGCTGAAGGCCGAAGTGAACCGTTCAGACCGGAACCATTACAAGTTCTCGATGATGACGGTCGATATTCACAAGTTCTCGATTATCAATAACAACTATGGGTACCATGTCGGGAACTATGTCCTGATCGAGGTGGTGGAGCGGATCAGGCGGACGATCCGTTCGGAAGATACGATCATCCGTTATCTGGACGACAGGTTTATCCTGCTTCTTCCGCGCACCGAGATCGAGGGCGCGAAGATCCTCGCCGAACGTATTCTTTCGAGTTTTATCACCGACATGATCCAGATAGAGAACCGGCTGATGAATGTCTCGCTGACAATCGGGCTCGTGGAGTATCCGGTCAACGGTATCAACGAAGAAGAGCTGTTAAACGAACTCCAGCGGATGAGATATAAGTCGAAAGAGAAGGGACCGAATTCTATCGCAGTTCCGGATGTGAAAACCGCCGGAAAAGAATTGGCCGATTAAGATGAATGTTCCCGCCTTTCTACGTGAGGAGCGAGCCGATTTCCTTGTCCGGTTCACTGTCAATAAAACACAAACCCTGTTCGAGCTGCTCCGGCAAACGAAAAACACGCTTTTAATCACAGGCTCCCCTTATTATACCGGTTTTTTTCAGCATCATTTGCGAAAAATGTATAACTCTATGCCTGTGTATGAATTAGAATTAGGAAAAAACAGGGAAATTACCCCTAAAAGTTTGATAAAGTTACGAAACCCATATATTCTTATTACCGATTACTTTCCGGAAATTGACGCTCTGGAAATCGAAAGGATCGTCTATTTTCGCGTTCCGCTTCGGATACAGGGCTTACTTTCCGATATGAATCAGATGAAGCGCGGAAAAGCGCCGGAGATGATCCTGATTATCGACCCTGACGATTATGCCGTGATGACGGACAGGGGCGACGACGCCGATGCCGTGAGGATGTACGAGTGGGTGTCGGGGAGAGGGAGCCTTCTACCGGTACTAGATGACAATTCGATTGATGAGAACCGCAGTGAAAGAGGAAAAACCGTGCCGGGCGAACTGGGGCTGAAGCTGTTAGTTTTAGCGGCCTGTTCCCGGAACGGGATCACGATCGGGCGGATTATCGAGTTAGGGCAGGGAATGAAGTCCGGCGATCTCTTTTTTCCGGGCTATGGAACCCTCCGGGGCGTCCCGCGCGACAGGATAACGGAAGAGGTGTTTCGCCTGAAGAACGAGGGCTTTTTAGAGTTCAAAAAACTGGGGAATGAGATAATGGTGAAAGCGGCGGGTGTGATCGCTCAAGGAATAAAATGACTCTCAGGCAAAAATTGGTTGTAAATCTGCTCGACAAGTTATACTGGGCGTGGAAACGTGTCTTCTCGAACGATTTGAAAGAGAAAATCTATACCTATATCTGCCGGGTTTTCGAAGAAGAGGCCGTGGCGTGTTACATGTTCGATTTAAAAGACATCGGGTTCTTCGAGATGATGATCCTCGGATCGGACGAGACCAAGAAGATGTCCCAGGAGACGAACCAGGTGATGGAAAAGATCAAGAGGACGGAGCTGAAAGAAAGGCTTGTGGGATATATTCCCTCCAAGCATATCCGTCAGCGGCAGGAAAGCGAAGTTGTCTGGGAAAATATCGAGGCGAAAAAGAAAAGGGTGGTCGAGGTGCTGACCGAGAAGGGTGAACTGATCAAATACCTCGGCAGAAGAATTGTTTCGCATAACGAGAGGCTCTATCAAACAATCGAGCGGGTCTACAGCCGCCTCGAGTTCGACCTGAAGAAAATCAAAGTTGATTAAAATTATCTTGGAAAATCCAAAAATTGTGTGTATATTATTACAGAAGTGGGTAGTGTGTGAGGAGGGTTTATGAAACTCAGATTATTTGCCGGCACGGCGATCATTATATCATTTTTCATGCTGACATCGTGTTTTAACCTTTTTTCATTACTCAACCCCGGCGAGCCCGCAACGGTAGATAACGTACCTATGCTGATCTCTCTCGGCGACGGTTACCTGTCGTCCGGCGAATATACAAAGGCTTACGACGCGTTCGAACAGGCAGTCCTGCTCGATCCCGACAACTCTTTGGCTATCGAAGGGCTGTGTACCGCATATATCTACAACCTGATCCCGCCCACCAATATCATCAGGGCGCTGATTACCACGAACTACGCCCTTCTCGATCTCAATAAACTTTACAGCGCGAGCGGTTTCGTGCATGACAAACTCTACACGATAGTTTCAGGCGCGGGCGACGGGATCATCCCTTACAACGATATCAATATCAACCTGAATTTTCTCCTGTTCAATACCGCTTACGCCGCGTTTATCATCGGCGACTCCGATCAGGACGGGGATATCCTATGGGACACTAACGATTACCTGATATTCTTTCCCGACCTGTCGATGAGCAACAATCTGCCCAATACGACGAATTTTATCACCGCTATCGAGATGCTAGTGACGATCAACGCGATCATCCCCCAGTTTACGACATTGATATCCCGTACCGAATACAGTCTCGATATTATCGCGAATTCTGTAACGTCGTCAACGGTAAAAGCCGAGGTCTCGAATATCAGCGCATCGATCACATCGATGAAAAACAGCGTTCTTTCGAACTTCGACTATGTGTCCAACCTGACTTCGCTTTCGCAGTTCGGGATTTCGAGTATCGAAGACCTGACCAATCTCTGGATGATGGACGGATTTATGCCGACGAATTACACCGATTTTACAAACGCTATGGCGGCGGCGGGGATCACCGATCTGGTGGATATGGAATCCCAGTTGACGCAGATCTTCCCGGATCTGACCAACTTTAACGACTTGATCTCGAATTACTTCGGTTTGTAACCCTCGGGAGGAAAAATGAAAAGCAAAATTTTAATAGTATTCCTGATACAACTACTCACCTTTTCAATCGGCTTCGGGCTGACGAAGGAGAAAAAGATCACCCAGTCGATCGATGTGATCGCGACCGGAGGAGCCGGTGTCGCGGATGCCGGGCGTTTCGGCTTGATCTTCATGAACCCCGCGGCATTGGGAATCAACGAAATGAAAGGTTTCTCCATTTTGAAAGTAGGCGCCCGCGCCAATATCGATTCCTACGATCTCGCGATGCTGGGCTTGAAGATCGCGAACGGCGAGGTTTCGCTTGAAACGATGACCTCCGATCAGTGGCAGATGATCCTCGATCTCCGCAGTACGATCGGAGTTACCGGGCCTCTGATGCTCGGCTATATGGGCAGCGGACTGGGTCTTCTGCTCTACGACGATATCCTCACATCGGTGACCGTCAAACCCTCGCCGGGTATCCCGTATGTCGATTTCGAGACCTATGCCGATATTGGGTTCATCGTCGGTTACGGCTTCGAACTGCCGATCCCGTTCTTCCTCGGTAAGTTTACCCGTGTGTACGGCGGTATCAACCTGAAATACCTCAATAGAATGAAATATGTCGATCCCCGGATGAGCCTGCTCGAGGCTCTGGATATGGGCGCCGGAATAGCGGCGTTCCAGAAAGGCTTCCTGATGGGACAAAATATCAGTTCGGATGTAGGCGTGATTATAAATTCTCCTGAGTTCGCGTTCGGCTTTGTTGTCCACGACTGGTTCTCCACCGGGTTCAACTGGAGCGAGTACGTGCTCAAACAGGGCTCGTTCGGTTTCGAGAAACTGACGAACTCGGCGGTCTACGAGACTACTTATTTCACACCCGCTCTCGATGTCGGTATCAACTGGATGCTGCCGATCAGCGGTTTCCTTCTGTCGAAAATGGAAATCTATTTCGATGTCGTCAACGCTCTCGATTTCACCGAAAGCTATCTTTTAAAGTTCCGTCTGGGTATACAGGCGAGATTGTTCCAGTTCCTGGATGTCCGCGCGGGGCTTTATAAGGGTTATCCCACTCTCGGCCTCGGTTTCGATCTGCCGTTGATAAAAATCAACGCCGCGTACTATGTGGAAGAACTCGGGACGCTGCCCGGGACGATTCCCCAGCAGAACGTGATGTTCGATATTCAGCTCATGCTTTAAGTTTTTTCACTCTCCCGCGATTTCTTTGTATTCCCGCTTCTTTCTTAACGAAGCGGGGGAGTTTCGGCCGCGAAACGGATATTTATAAAAGAATCGCGGAAAATCATTTACAGAAATCCTTCTTTAACTTAAAATAATCTATGGAAATGTGTTGGAGGAATAAATGGCGGACTTGAATATTACTGTCAGCATGGACGGTGCGGTTGGGATTATCGCGGTGAAGGGATCTGTCGACGCGCATACGGTCGGCGAGTTCGATAAAAAATTAAAGGAAGCGCTCTCGAAGGCGAAAAACATCGTGATCGAGATGAGCGGCTTGGACTATATCGCGACTGCGGGCTTGGGCGCGTTGATGGCGTCGTTTAACGAGGTCAAGAAAGCCGGCGGGAATATCGTGCTTGCCGGGATGAGCGATAAGGTACGGAAAGTTTTCGATACAATGGGTTTCTCAAAGGTCTTTAAAATCGTCGGTTCCGTAGCCGAAGCAAAATCGGCTTTTTAGCCGGAACGGCGCGTGATACTCCGAATCGCGGGGAAAACCGAATCGTTAGCAAGGATCAGGGAATTTGTTCTCACCTTTGCCCGGGAATTGGGTTTCAGTGAAGACAAGCTCGGCGAGATCGAAATGGCTGTCGACGAAGCCGCGACCAATATCATCCGGCATAGTTATAACGAGGACAGCGAAATCCCCGAGGACAGAAGGGTTATCGAGGTCGAAGTGAAGAAGCTCGACAACGGGATTGAATTACAGGTTTCGGACTTCGGGAAACCGTTCAATCCTGTGGGTGTGCCGTTACCTGATCTCGAAAGGCATGTCGAATCGAAGAAAACCCACGGGCTGGGGGTTTTCTCGATGAAGGTTTTTATGGACGAGATGGAGCATCAGTATCTCCCGGGTGTCGGGAATATCATCACGATGCGGAAATTTTTCTAAAACCTGTTTCACAAGTAATGAATAAAATTGGTATTATTTATATGAGGATGTTATACTTGTCTGACTGGGGGTGAGGAGAAAATATGGAATCGGTCATCCATTACGAAACAAGGATAGACGGAAACGTAATGATCCTGTCCATCGTCGGTGAATTGAATTCTCAGGATGTTCCGGAATTCAACGACCAGATGCGGGCGATGCTCGATCAATCTAAAAATATAATAATCGATGTAAAAAAGCTCGAATATATATGCAGTGCCGGGATGGGAAGTATTCTTGCGTCGTTCAATTCCGCGAAAGCGGCGGGCGGAAATATCGTATTGATAAACATGACCGGCAATGTCCGAAAAGTTTTCGATTTTGTCGGATTCGGCAAGTTCATGAAAATCGCCGATTCCCTTGAAGAGGCAATAAGTTTATTCTAAGCACAGTTCCGGTCATCCGAACGATTTATTGTGCCGGGCGGTAATGGTAAAATTCTCCCTGAATTCAATAAGAGGAAAGTATGTCGGATCTCAAGATCTCTGACAAGTATGTAGACGATTACGCGGTTGTGAAAGTCGGAGGCGAGCTTTATCCTAAAATGGTGTCTATTCTGGATACCAAATTCGGCGAAATATTGGAAAAGACGAAGCGCATTATCATCGATTTTACTCATCTCGAGTATATCTGCAGCGCCGCTGTGGGATATATTGTCGCATATAATAACCAGGCGGCTGACGCCGGGGGTAAGGTTGTTGTCACGGGGGTGAACGCGAAGATCAAGAAAATCCTCGAGATCATCGGATTCCCGAGGATGATCGATGTGACCGATACGATGGACGAGGCGATTTCGCTGATCCATGACGAAAATCTATAGAGAGGTAAACAATGGAAGATGCCGGATACTCGATTGAGTTCGACGAAAATGAAATCGCGATCATCACGATTCGCGGCGAATTGAATACCTACAACACCGAAGACTTTAAAGCGAAGCTCCATGAAATCCTGAAGAAAACCCATAAGATCATCTGCGACTTCTCCTACTTGGAATTTATCTGCAGCGCGAGTGTCGGCGTATTGATTAACAGCCTCAAGGAAGCCCGTCAGCACGGCGGTAATATCGTCGTTTTCGGGATACAGGAGCGGCTGAAAAAGTTATTCGAGGCAATCGGTTTCACGAAGGTCTTCAATATCGGGTATTCGCTCGTGGACACGTTCGAGGAAGCCAAGGTCCAGATACTCGGCGAATAATTCCTAGCCGGTCAATAAGTTGAAATCTTCGCGAAAATACTCTAAACTATTCGGATAAAAAATGAGGAGAGAAAGATGAAGGCAAAGATAGAAGTAATGCTGAAACCCGGGGTTTTCGATCCTCAGGGTAAGGTGATTATGAACGCGCTTCATCATCTGGATTATCACACCGTGACCGATGTGCGCGCGGCGAAACTTTTCTATGTCGAGCTTGACGAGAAAGACCCCGCCGCCGCGAAGAAACTGCTCGAGAAGATGTCCGACGAACTCTTCGCCAATCCGGTCATCGAGAACTTCCATATCGAGATCGTTTCCTGATGAACCCTTCCGTTAAAAGTAAAATTTCCCGTTTCTTCCCCGACGCGAAGTTCGATTATCCGTTCGCGAAACTCACGACTTTCCGCGCGGGCGGCCCAGCGTCCGTCCTGATCGATGTCGCCGCCGAGTTCCAACTGCGCGACCTGCTCGCGTTGATCGCCGACGAATCGCTCGAGTCCCTGTGTATCGGGCGCGGGTCGAACCTGTTAATCAGCGACCTCGGTTTCGACGGCGTGGTGTTTCGTTTGACCGGAGCGCTTGCGCAGATCGAGTTCAAGGGCGACAGGGGGATCGCGGGCGCCGGGGCGAGTCTGGTCGAGTTCGCGCGCGCCGCAGCGAAGCAGGGGCTGTCCGGGCTCGAGTTCGCGGGCGGTATCCCGGGGAGTGTTGGCGGCGCCGTCTATATGAACGCCGGGGCGCACGGTTCGGATATCTCATGTGCGGTCTCGGAAATACGCGTAGTTTCACCCGGCGGAGAGACCGAAACTATCGGAAAAGAGGCTGTAAACTGGGATTATAGGCAAGGTTTGCAGGATAGTAGGATTATTTCTACTACTATTTTTAAATTTTTCAGCGAAACTATTGACAGAATCACGAAAAAGATGGATAATTATTTAAATCTTAGGAAGGAATCTCAGCCCGCCGGGTATTCGGCGGGGAGTGTTTTCCGAAACCCGCCGGGTGAAAAAGCCTGGCAGTTGATCAAGGACGCGGGATTTATGGGGATGAAGATCGGGGGCGCATCGGTTTCCGATAAGCATGCGAACTTCATCATGAGCGACGGTACCGCGGCAGGGGGCGATATTTATTGCCTGATCCGAGCGGTGCAAAAGGGCGTCATGGAAAAGACCGGGATCGAGCTTATCCCGGAGATCAGGTTGATAGGAAAGTTCGAGGAATAGGTATGCTGGAATCGATCAGACTCCATAACTTCAAGAGTTTTAAAGACCTGGCAGTCGAGGGTTTCAAACGGATTAACCTGATTGTCGGGCGGAATAACAGTGGGAAGTCGAATCTGCTCGAAGCGATGTACATTGCTCATGATCCGGTAAATTTTGAATTGATGATTGAATTGAATAAGGCGCGGGGAATTGATAGTGATTGGAAATATATTCGCTTCTTTTGGAATGAGTTATTTGAAACACTAAATATTGAATTAATATATAAAGGTCAGGGGTATAAAACACATATTGGTCTTTATGAACATGTTGATTTTTCAAAAGGAAAAACCGTAAATAATGAACTAGGAGGATTTGAAGGAGAAGGTTATTCTGATAATGATAAATTTATTTATTATGATGGAAAAATTAGATTATCGGAAAAGCGGATTTCAATATCATATAAAGGAAATTATCAGTTTTCATATAGGTCGAAATTTGTTTTTGAAAGTAACAATCTAAATACTGAAAAATCAATTGATAATATATCAAGGTATTTAGAGCAAGGAAGCATTGAATTAGCAAAAGAAGTATTGGTTGAGATTCTGGATAGCGATATCAAAACCATCAATACCGCCGCCGATGACGGACGAACTATCGTGTATGTTACCGGAAGCGACGGAAAGGGGCATCCGCTCAATCATTGGGGCGCGGGGACGGAAAGGATTTTCAACCTGATCTTGACCATGTCGGAATGTAAGGACGGGGTAATTCTCATAGACGAGATCGACAACGGGCTGTTTTATAACGCATTACGTTTGTTATGGGACAAAGTGATGTATTTCGCGGAAAAGTATAATGTTCAGGTTTTTGCGACTACCCATAGCCACGAATGTATCCAGCATCTTGTTGAAAGCGCGGTTGCTAATAATAAAAAGGACGACCTAGCGATTTTCCGGATCGAGAAGTATGAGGAAAAATCGATAGTCGTCGAATTGGATTACGAAAAGGTGGCTCAGAATGCGGAATTCGGATATGACGTTCGGGGTTACTAAATGGAGATTATTCCGAAACCGGTTGCTTTGATATGCGAAGGGTCGACGGATAAAATTGTATTAACAGAACTTTGTGAAAAGGAAAAATTCGGTAATATTACGATAATAGATTCATGCGGAGTTGATAGATTTCCGGATGCGATTGCAACGATATTACGGGAAACACGTCCTATCGATTTGACGAGAATTGCCGTTGTTTGTGATGCCGATAAATCCTTCGAATCGAGACGTGAAAGTATTTTGAAAGTATTCCGGCAATTTGATTTACCGCTAACAGACACTCCCGGTTTATTATCGGAGAAACGTAAAGTGAACACGAAAGAGGGGAAGGAATTTTTAATAGATACGGCTTATTTTATTCTTCCCGATAACGCTTCGTCCGGAAACCTCGAAGGCTTACTTTTTTCGACTTTGGATGAGAAAACAAAAGGTTGTATAGATAAGTTTATTGTTTGTGCGGAGTTTAATGATCCGGTAAGACTTTTTAAAGCGAAAATAGCGGCTTATATGGCGATTAGCGTAAGAGATTTATACAAGACGTTAAATTATGCAATAAAGGAAAATATATTCAATTTTGATAATCAGAGTTTCGGAGAAATAAAAAAGTTTTTAAAGTTAATAAATAGAGTATAATTGTATCATGGACCAAGAGTAAATTTCGACAATACATTTCCTGGGAGGGGAATAAAATGCCGAATTCCGGCACCGACATATCTCGTTATCTCAATAAAACTATCGGCGTATTGATGGGCGGAATGTCCTCCGAACGCGAGATCAGCCTGCGTTCCGGCGTAAACGTCATGAACGCGCTCAAGACCCTCGGCCTCCGCGCGGTGCAGATCGACGTAGACCGCGAAGTCTCACAAAAACTCCTTTCCGAAAAAATAGACATCGCTTTTATCGCATTGCACGGCACCTACGGCGAAGACGGCTGTATTCAGGGCCTCCTCGAAGTCATGGGCATCCCATACACCGGGTCGGGTGTGGCGGCGAGCGCGATCGCGATGGATAAGCTCCTTTCGAAAAAAATCTGGTCGGCATCGGGTATCCCGGTCGCCGAATCGGTGGAAATCGATCCTTCTAATATAGAAGCAACTTTAAAGAAGATCGGCGAGAATACCGGGTATCCTGTCGTGCTCAAGCCGTACAGCGAGGGTTCCAGTGTGGGTGTGGAATTAGTGAAGACCGAGGGCGAACTCCGCGCGCGTCTGCCGGAATACTCCCGCCAATTCGGGCTCGCGTTCGCGGAAAAGTATATTAAAGGAAAAGAGCTGACAGTCGGGGTGATCGACGACGGCAAAGAACTGACTGTTTTCCCGATTCTCGAACTCCGCCCGAAAAATGAGTTTTACGATTTCGAAGCGAAATACACGCAGGGGATGACCGACTTCGTGATCCCCGCAGCTATTCCCGAAGAGTCGACGAAGGCGATTCAGGCGACCGTGAAGAAGGCGTTCCGCGACCTCGGGCTGAAAGGCGTCGCGCGGATCGATGTGATGCTTCAGGACGACGGGCGGTATTTCTGCCTCGAGGCCAATTCGCTCCCCGGCCTTACCGATACGAGCGATATTCCCGCGATGGCGCGTGAAGTGGGAATCGGCATGCCGGAACTTGCGCTCAGGATTCTCGACTGCGTGGAGATAAAATGAAGCGCGGTTTATCCGTCTTCATGCTCGTGATAGTTTTTTGTTCTTTGCTCTACGGCGTCCATTACCTCGTGTACTTTTTCCTGAAAGAGCAGGGCGCCCTGAACGTGAAACAGATTATTATCACGAACCAGAATTATGTGAATGCCGCGGATGTGGCTGCGGTTTCGGGCGTCCGTTACGGCGAGCTGATCTTTAATTTCGATCTGGAAGCCGTCGCCGCGAATGTCGCGAAGATCAGGATGGTGGATTACGCGCTTGTGGAACGGATCGTCCCGGACACGATCAAGATCACGGTGTACGAGCGAAAGCCCGTGGCGGTGATTTCCGACGGCAAAACCTCGGTGATCTGCGACAGGAACGGGCAGATCATTTCGGCGGGAACTTCACCGGACCTGCCGACAATCAGTCTCGACTTCCCGCTATTGATCGTGAAGGAGACTGTGATCGGCGACGAGTTCGTGATCGCGATACTCCGGAACCTCGATGCGTTCGAGCGGAAGAACGAGATTTCGAGAGTTTATATCAAGGCGAAAGAAGGCGTTTACTTTATACTGAAGGGGCTATCGACCCTTTTTTACATCGGACTGAAAGTGCCGGACGCGGATTACCTGAAACGGCTGGTACTGACAGGGGATAAGATCAAGAAAGAGAAGCTGTCCATCAAGTATGTGGACATCGATAAGGCAAGCGGGATCGGTTTCGAATAGGATTTGCCCACGGGAGGGGAAATTTGAGTTCCAGGATAGTGACCGGACTGGATATCGGTACGACCAAGGTTTGCGCGGTGATCGCGCAGATCGGCGAGGCGAATGAGCTCGAGATACTCGGTGTCGGAGTAGTGCCGTCGCGTGGCCTGCGGAAAGGCGTAGTCATCAATATCGAGGAATCGGCGCAGTCTATCGCCGCCGCTATTGAAAAGGCGGAGATACAAGCCGGTGTGGAGATCAGCGGGGTCTATATCGGGATTTCCGGCGGCCATATCGAAGGTATCAACTCGAAGGGCGTGATCGCGATCACGGACAGGAATAAGGAGATCGGCGAAGCCGATGTCCGCCGTGTGATCGATGCCGCCGCCGCGATTGTTATCCCTATCGACCGCGACGTTATCCATATC
Source organism: Spirochaetes bacterium GWF1_51_8 (assembly GCA_001829415.1). Lineage (GTDB taxonomy): Bacteria > Spirochaetota > Brevinematia > Brevinematales > GWF1-51-8 > GWF1-51-8. Next base: position 57,253 of record MIBE01000030.1, on the reverse strand, counting down.
CTCCCCCAGGAATTCATTGTCGACGATC
>MIBE01000030.1:40506-57216 GCA_001829415.1 Spirochaetes bacterium GWF1_51_8 | reverse complement strand
GCATATTATCACCGCCGCCGGGACATCGATCAACAACCTGATAAAAAGCGTCAATAAGGCCGGGTACGACGCCGACGAGATCGTCCTCGAACCGTTAGCCTCCGCGCAGGCGGTGCTGACCGAAGAGGAACGCGAGCTCGGGATCGCTCTGGTCGATATCGGCGGGGGCACCACCGATTTCGTCCTGTTCGAACAAGGCTCCCTCCGTCATACCGGAGTCCTCGCTATCGGCGGAAACCATATCACGACGGACATCTCTATCGGCCTCAAGACCCCCAATATCGCCGCGGAAGAGATCAAGCTCAAATACGGAGCGTCCATCGCGGATTTCATCAACGAAGACGAACAGATCGAGGTTCCCGGCATCGGAGGGCGTCCGCCCAGAATGGAACAGCGCAGGAACCTTGTCGAATATATGCAGCCGCGTATCGAGGAGATACTCGCCCTTGTGAATAACGAGATCGATAAGACGGGCAAGAAAGGGTCTCTCGGCGCGGGGATAGTTCTGACCGGCGGTGTGTCGCTGACTCCGTATATCGCCGACCTCGCGAGCGAAGTCTTCAATCTTCCCGTGAGAATTGGCGCGCCCCTCGGCATCAAGGGACTCAACGATATAGTCGACAGCCCGATCTTCTCCACGGCCGTCGGATTGACATTGTACGCGCAGGACAACTTGCCCAAGCTTGGGCCTACCAACACTAAAGACGAAGAGAAAAATAGAGAATCGGTAATCAGCCGAATCCGGAAGTGGCTGGACGAGTTCTTCTAAGGGCGGCGGATATTCGCCGGACTGGACGCTACGCTGACGCTGTAAAACAAGACCTTTGCTTGAGGAGGGGAACATATATGTATCGGAATCAATATGACGCATCCATGCCTGAGAACGAGGCGGAGTTCTTTAAGGATGGAAGAGTTACCACGATCAAGGTTGTGGGAGTAGGCGGTGCAGGGTGTAACGCGGTCGACCGTATGATTCAGGAAGGTATTCGCAATGTGGACTTCATCGCGGTGAATACCGACCAGCAGGTTTTGCAGAAATCGCTCGCTCCGATCAAACTGACGATCGGACAGCGCTCCACGCGCGGATTGGGCGCGGGCGCGAAGCCGGAAGTGGGCGAACGGGCGGCACAGGAAGATATCGACGCGATCAAGCAGAGTCTCGAAGGCGCCGATATGGTCTTTATCACCGCGGGTATGGGAGGCGGAACCGGTACCGGGGCGTCCCCCATCTTCGCGAAAGTCGCTAAGGAAATGGGCGCGCTGACTGTCGCCGTTGTCACTATCCCGTTCGAGTTCGAGGGCAATAAGCGTTACGCCGTCGCCCGCCAGGGGATCGAACGCCTGAAAGAGCATGTGGACACGATGCTGATTATCACGAACTCGCGCATCCTCAAGATTATCGACCGCAAGACGCCGATCAAGGACGCGTTCAGGAAGATCGACGAGGTCCTCAAACAGGCCGTACAAGGTATATCGGACATCATTTCGGACGTGGGTATCGTGAACGTCGATTTTGCCGATGTTAAAACCGTCCTTTCCAATAAGGGCGAGGCGATCATGGGCATAGGGATCGCGCACGGCGAGAACCGCGCGGTCGAAGCCGCGAAGATGGCGATGGAAAATCCGCTGATCGAGAACAATTCGTTCAAGAACGCCGGCGCGATGCTCGTGGTCTTTATCGGCGGGACGGACTTCCCGATGGAAGAGTACGACGAGGCCGCGAAGACGATTTCGAGCTATTGCCGACCGGGCGCGGAAATCATTATGGGCGTGGATATCGACGAGAACCTGAAGGACAAGGTCAAGGTAATAGTCGTCGCGACCGATTTCTCCGAAGGGTTCGAGGAGGAAATCGACTCGAGGCCGTTGAACGAAGAGGATATCTTCGAAGACCGCGGTGTGATCGATGTCGTCCAGCGGCAGAAGCAGAGAGGCGATTTCCGCCGTCTCTACAATACGCCTTATAAGGATATAGTCAATAAGGCCGAGCCGAAGACCCGCGAGAACGATTGGGAAACCCCGACGTTTATCCGCAACAAGTCGGCGCAGAAGCTCGGTTAATAAGGGCGATTTAGAAGCAATAGGATTGATAAAATATGATTTTATTGCTTATATAATTCGCCCAATGGGCACTACCCTGCCGCCGGAATACGGCGGTTATTAGAAGTGCCCTAGTTTAGTTCCTCCTCATCTATTTTCAGACACGTATGCTCTCCGCCGGGCTTACGTGTCTGAAAACCTTTTTATCGCGCGATAATCTCTATCCCGAACACCGCTTTTTCATCTTCTTTTACCCGTTAGTTGATAAAAAGACGAAAATACTCTACAATCTTAGGGCAATGAATCGGAGGGCGCTATGATTTCCGAAAGAGCTAAAAAAGTTGATTCATCCGGGATACGCAAAGTATTCGAACTCGCGGCGAAGATCACCGATCCGATAGACTTCAGTATCGGCCAGCCCGACTTCGACGTTCCAGAGGAGATCAAGGAAGCGGCTATCGAAGGTATCCGCAAGGGTATGAACCGTTACACGATGACACAGGGGATCGCGGAACTCCGCGAGCGCATCCTGAGCGATGTCAACAAAAAGTACAGCCAGAAGTACGAAGCAAACCAAATCGTCATTACATCCGGCGTATCGGGCGCGCTCATGCTTTCGCTGATGAGCATCATCAACCCCGACGACGAGATCATCATATTCGACCCGTATTTTGTCATGTACAAGCACCTGACGAACCTGATCGGCGGGAAACCCGTGATCGTGGACACCTATCCCGATTTCAGTATCGACTACGAGAAACTGAAAGCCGCGGTCACATCAAAAACCAAGGCGATCATTCTCAATAGCCCGAGCAACCCCACGGGGTATGTCTACACCAAGGCCGATATCGACGCGGCGGTGAAGGTCGCGAAGGAACAGGGGATCATGATCATCTCGGACGAAATCTACGACGGTTTTGTTTACGACGGCAAGTTCGACAGCCCCGCGAACTATTACGATAAGGTGATGGTGATGGGCGGTTTCTCGAAGACCTACGCGATGACCGGGTGGCGGATGGGCTACGCGATCGGCGATCCCGAAGTGATCGCGGCGATGATTAAGCTCCAGCAGTACTCGTTCGTATGCGCGCCGAGCCCGTTCCAGTACGCGGCGTTGACCGCGCTCGACCTCGAGACCAATTCGTTCCGCGAGACATACAAGAAGAAGCGCGACCTGATTTACAACGGCTTGAAGGACGCTTTCGATATCGTAAAGCCCGGCGGCGCGTTCTATATTTTCCCCGGCCTGAAGAACGGCGACGTTTCGAGCTTTGTCGAGCTCGCGATCCGTCATAAGGTCCTGATTATCCCCGGAAACGTCTTCTCAGAGCGGAACACGAATTTCCGTATCGCGTACACGGTCAAGGACGAAATGTTAAAGAAAGGTATCGACACCCTGAATCAGCTCGTCGTCGAGTTCGAGAACAGGATATAGTGAGGAATTTATGCGTTCGATGATAAAGGTTCTATTATTCGCCGCCGTACTGCTTCCGTTCGTCTCCTGTGCGGGCGGCCCGGACTATATGGCATACGAGACGGTGTTTTACACCTCGCTCGGGACGAAAGCCGATCAAGTGGGATGCAATATCCCCGACCTGAAGGTGGCGTTTACCGACGAGAACCAGTTCCTGATCCCGGACTATATCGACGTACCGACGAGCGTTCAGATTTACCGCAACAAGGTCTATATCGCCGACAAGTACAATAAATGCGTCAGCGTGTTCAACCTGAACCGCGACCCGGTCACGAACCTGAACATCCCGAATCAGGGCGAGGGTTACTCGTTCGACGTGCCGTTTCAGGTGATCCTGAATAAATACGGCGAAATCTTCGTTCTCGCGTCGGTCTCGAACTACTCCGAACAGGTGGAAGTGTTCGAACAGTACTATGTCTATAAGTTCAATATCTACGGGAAGTTCATTTACCGGATCGGCATCAACGGGATCAACTCCGGGCCGATGGCATATCCCGACCGGATCGACGTCGATCTCTTCGGCAACCTCTATGTCTATATCCGCGAGGAAGACGGCGATCAGATGGCATGGGTGGTCAAACGTTTCCTGCCGTCGGGCGAAATGAGTTTCGAGTTCAGGACGGACTACCTCGCGCAGACCCATACGGACGGCGATAAGACTTTCATGGTCAATTACAGCGATGTGTACAACCTGAAGAATGACGAAAAACTGCTCCTCTTCAGCCAGCAGTACCTGATCGAGAAAAAGGACAAACCGGTCGAAATCCCTAACGAAGTCTACAACGTCCTCAATCTATACAGTATTCTTCAAAACAGCATGGAGAAGCTGATCTACCGTTCCGCCGACAATATGGACAGTCTCCTCGGCGTGACCCGCGACGACGTAGTCGTGACTTACGCCTATGACGAGAAGAACAAGGGTGTCGGTTTCCGCTTCGTCGAACTGTCCGACAAGCTCGAGAGCGCGAAGGTGTTCTACGCCCCGCATGTCATGGACTACTGTATCACGATGAGCTATTTTATCGATATCCGGGGCGAAATTTACAGCGTCATTATCAAGGATAACGAGTATTACGTGATCCTGCACTGGATCAAGAAAAATCCGTAGGGGAAACGATGAAAATAGTCCTGGGGGTAACGGGGGGAGTCGCGGTCTATAAGATGCTCGGGGTTGTCCGTCAGCTCCAGTCCGACGGGCATGAGATCGTCGTTATCATGACCCCTGCCGCCGCGAAATTTGTCAATCCCATTCTCTTTAAAACACTCAGCCATAATACGGTGCTTACCGAAGACTTCGACATATCGAGGCCTATCGCGCATGTCGAACTCGCGGATTGGGCCGATGTCTACGCTGTCGCGCCGGCGACCGCGAACACCATCGCGAAGATCGCTCACGGTATCGCCGACAATCTCCTGACAACGACCGCTCTCGCCCGCACCGGAAGGCGGATCGTCTTCCCGTCGATGAACGTCCATATGTACGAAAACCCCGCGACTCAGGAAAACCTCTGCATCCTCTCGGAGAAGCTCGGGTGGGAAGTGGTCGAGCCGGACAGCGGCAGTCTCGCGTGCGGATACTCCGGCAAAGGGCGGCTTGTGAGCGAGGAGAGGATTGCGGCGGTGATCTCGCGCGACCCGGACGCGCCGCTCAAGGGGAAAAAATATATTGTCACCGCGGGCGGCACTATCGAGAAGATCGACCCTGTCCGTTATATCTCCAACTTCTCCAGCGGCAAGATGGGGATCGAGACCGCGAAGGCTCTCTACAAGAAGGGCGCGGACGTCCTGTTGGTCTACGGGAATATCACGGCATCGGTTCCGTCATACATCGAATCGGTGAAGATCGAATCGGCGGCGGAACTGCTCGACACGCTCCGAAGGCGGCTCCCGCTTTTCGACGGCGTCTTTATGGCGGCGGCGGTCGCGGACTATGCCCCGTCGAAACAGTCCCAATCGAAGATCAAGCGTCATGACGATAAAATCACCCTCGAACTGACCGCGAACCCGGACGTCCTGAAAACGGCTGCCTCCGAGAACAAGGGCAAACTGTTCGTGGGATTCGCGCTCGAGACAGACGACGCCGAGGCGAACGCGGCGAAAAAGCTCTCGGCGAAGGGGATCGACTATATCGTCCTGAACCGGCTCGGCCCGGAGCATAATCCCCTCGGCGCGGACGAGAACAGCGTCCGGCTGATCGGCAAAAACGGCGCGGCAGAGGAATCGGGGCTGATCTCCAAGAAAGAAGCCGCCGAATGGCTTGTCCGCCGCATCCTGATCGAAAATCCCGCGAGGGGCGCAGTTTGAGAGTACTCGGGATCGATCCCGGACTTCAGCGTCTCGGCTACGCGGTGCTGGATGTCAAAGGCTCCGAACTGGTCCCGTTATCCTATGGCCTTGTCACCACGGAAAAAGAATCTCAAAAAAACACCCGCCTTTACCAAGTGTATCAGGATGTCGAAAGCTTGATCGAGAAATACGAGCCGGACGTCCTCGGGCTCGAGACATTGATCTTCGCGAAAAACTCCCGCACCGCGATGGTGATCGGCGAAGTGCGCGGGGCGCTCTTGATCCTCGGGATGGCGCACGGACTGACGATCCGCGAGTTCACGCCGTTGCAGGTCAAGACTCAGGTCTGCGGGTACGGCCGCGCGTCGAAATCGCAGGTGCAGAACGCGGTGCGGATACTTTTATCGCTCGCGGAAAACCCTTCGCCGGACGATGTCGCGGACGCCATCGCTATCGCGCTATGCGCCGCGAAACCCTTATAAGTTTCTGACTTCTCATCACCGCTGATTGCCGTGGCAGGCAATCAGATTGTTTCTTGAAACTGTTCACCCGCAACGAGGGAAAACCTTTTCGGCACCGAAAAATATTTTTCTTTTTTTTCTAACCGATCTATCGTAATCTTATCTAACTCATTGTAAGTTGAACTCCAGAGACACACACCCAATCTTTTCATAGAAGGTGCCGGCCGCCAAAAAGTCGGCACCCTTTTTTTTCGCTTGATTTTCCAAAAAAACTTTATTATTTTTTCTTTGTGTCTATCTTGTAAAATATTTTGATTGTCTAATATATAAAACCAGTTTCGGAGGAGAATATGTCTCGTCTAAAAAAGATTACGATCATGGTGGGCCTCACATTCGGCGTGTTGACCGCGTTTATCAGCGGCGCGTGCATCGGAGCGTCGGCACAGCAGAAAACATTCCCGTTCAAGTCTGAGAACGAGGCGGTATCGAAAATACCCGGCGTGGAATCGATTGTCAATATGCAGAACGTTTTCCGCGAGATCGCGAAAACGGTTCAGCCCGCTGTGGTCAGTATCCATGTCGAAAGCACTATCCAGGTAAAAAACCCCTATAAGCAATATTTCAACGATCCGTTCTTCCAGAACGATCCTTTCTTTAAATTCTATTTCGGCGATCAGGACGAGGATATCCAGAAGAAGAGCGAGGCGCAGGGCTCGGGGATCATCTTCTCGAAGGACGGCTATCTCTTCTCGAACCACCATGTGGTCGCGAACGCCGACAGGATAACGGTCATCCTCGCGGATAACCGGCAGTTCGAGGCGAAGGTAGTAGGGGTCGATCCCGATACCGATATCGCGGTGCTGAAGATCGAAACGCAGGAGGATCTACCGTATGCGGCGCTCGGCGATTCGTCGCTCGCCCAGACCGGCGACCTCGTGATCGCGATCGGGAACCCGTTCGGCCTCGCCGGAACCTTCACCTTCGGTATCATCAGCGCGGTAGGCCGCCCCGGGATGGCGTCGGGCTTCCAGAGCCTGATCCAGTCCGATGTCGCGGTCAATCCCGGGAACTCCGGCGGTCCGTTAGTCAATATCCAGGGCCAGGTGATCGGGATGAACTCTGCGATCCAGTCGCAGACCGGCGGATATATGGGGATCAGCTACGCGATCCCGATCAACCTCATGAAGGAAATCGCCGTCCAGTTGATCGAGAAGGGAAAGGTCGAACGCGGCTACTTCGGGGTGTACCCCACAGCACTCGACGACGCGACCCGTAAATCGCTCGGGCTGAAACCCGGCGAGGGAGTGGTGGTATCGAAAGTGATCGAAGACAGTCCCGCCGCGCTCGCGAAGATCGAAGTGGGCGATATCATCCTCTCCATCAACGGCAAGCCTATCGGCGACCCGGATATGCTCCGGCTGATGATCGGAAACTTCCCGCCCGAGACGAAGATCGACCTCGAGATACTCCGCGAAGGGAAAAAAATCGCTATCGCTGTCGTCCTCGCGGACCGCAACGAAATGAATACCGTGTTCGGCGAAAAGGACAAACCGCAGAAGGATAAGGAGCAGGGCGCGAAACCTACGTCCTATAACTTCCTCGGCGCGGAATTCGCGGCGCCGTCCGAGAAGGATATGAAGAAAAACGGCGTCGACTTCGGCGTAGTCGTGAAATCGGTCGAGAAGGGGAGTTTCTTCTACGGCGTACTGCGCCCCGGCGAGATTCTTGTCGGGATCAATAACACCAAGATTAAAGACATGAACGCCATCAAGGAGTTCGGCGAAAAGAACAAAAACAAGAAATCGTTTGTGCTCCAGATAGTGAGCGGCGGGATGCTGTTCTACAAGGGCGTAGAGAAATAAACCGCTCAGATCAATAGAGGAAAGGCCGCTCCCGGTGAGGGATTGTTGACGAACTTATAAAATACATGATGTTTTGTCACTGCTAGGAGTATAGCGACAAAGCAGTCTGTTTAATTTATATACCCAGTAGTTAAATAGATTGCTTCGGTTATGGTTCGGCCTGTCTCCTTCTCCAAAGGAGAAGGCAGGCAAGCTCACCATGACGCCTCGCAATGACAAAATGAGTTTGTCAACACACCCGGTGAGGGGGCGGTCTTTTGTTTTAAGGTTGAAAAGACTGAAGCGGCGGGTTTTTATTTAAAATCCAGTTTTACTACCACTTCGTTTGGATTGCCTTCTTGAATCTCAATTGATTTGAATACCCTAGTAATGAGAACCGCCGTCGGAGTTAATTACTTCGCCCGAAATCCATTGTGATTCGGGACTAGCTAGAAAAGCAATTAAATTAGCCGCATCCTCGGGTGTTCCCCATCTGTTTTGCGGAAAGTGCTTCAGCACTTCATCGTAAAGCTCCGGATAATGCTTTTCACATTCGTAGCTGTTTGTAGGTCCGGGATTAACGGTATTGACTGTAATTCCTCTTTGCACTAATTCCGCGGAGAGACTAAGTGTTAATTGATGTATCGCACCTTTTGATGCTACATAAGAAAGTTCGCCGGGAGATGGAGCGATATGCTGCCCTGAAGTCATCATGATTACTCTTCCCTTGATTTCCGAAGGTTGAAAGCGAAGGCTCCACTCTTTTATCAGTAGAAGCGTCGAACGGATGTTGATATTATTATGGAGATCGATATTCTCCGCCGTTAAATCGGAAAGACTACCGGTAGTGCTGTATGCATGATTGAGGATGAGAAAATGAATGTTGTTATAAGCGGAAAAGGCCGCTTCGATTACTTGCCCCGGAGCCTCTATCCGGTTAAAATCGGCTTCAATATGCTCTACGCTTCCGCCATGCTTTTTCAGTTCAGAAATGATTGTTGAGACTTCATTTTCATTAGTTTTCCATGGAAACAAGGAATCATATGGGGAAAATGAATGAATAAAAATATCCGCTCCTTGTTCGGCAAGTTTTTTAGCAATCGCAAATCCTATTCCCTTGATACGACTTACCCCTGTTATTAACGCTTTCATTCCATCAAACGGCTTTTTCATGGAATTTCTCCAATAATGCTAATTTTTCATATTCGATATTCACTTTACTTCAGCTTTACCACAGTCTCCGCAGGGTCGCCGCTGATTTGAGGTATCTGCTCGAAGTTCATGAGGTGCATCGACTCGGACGCTACGATCTTCGGCAGGTACTCCTGAAGCTCGCCCACGGTGATAGTATTATCCTTGTTCGCGTCGGCCGCGCCGCCGAGCGCCTTAGTGAGGTAATAGGTGAAGAGGCCGTGCTCCATCTCGCGGTACCACGCGGCATACGAGTCGCCGGTGGTGGCGAGGAACACCGTGCCGATATCGCTCGCGGCGAGTTCGTTCTGCACCTTCGCGACAATAGGCGAGACGTTATCGAGAAGCATCCCCGCGGCGGAATCGCCCGAGAAGCACGCGTCGATAATCAGCACTACCTTTTTCACCCCCGCGGCCTTCAGCTTCGTGAGATTAGCGTAGAGGGTTTCGAGGGCGTATCCGGTCGCCTCGGCGTTGAACTTCTTGATCGACACGGGCGCGAGGTAGCCCTTTTTATCGTTGAGGCCGGGGATGCCGTGCCCGCTGAAATACACATACACCGTTCCGGCGGACTTCGACTTCGCGAGCTTATAGACCTGGCTTGTCTCGATCATGTCCTTCGTGCCGAAAAGGTCGATGAACTCCGAAAGATCGGCGTTCTCACGGTAGAGAATGTTCTGCTCGGCTATCCCGAACGTATTCATGAAGTACTGCTTCATCGTCTTGGCGTCGTTCAGCGCGAACTCGACAGGGGGAATATCGGACGGATAGTTCTTATTACCGATGACGATAGCGACCGCGGACGGGTCGGGGCCTGCGCCCTGCGGGATGGAGATATCGATATCGGACGAGATGACGTCCATCGGCGAGACCGACGAGTAGGCGACGTCGCCGCCCGGAGTACCCGCTTCCACGCAGTATAGGTATCCGTCCCCGGAACCGAAAACCGCCTTTCCGTCGAAAATCGTCGGGCTTGAAAAGACGAACGCACCTGCGGTGAATTTCCATTCCAGCTTCCCTGTCGCGATGTTTACCGCGTAGAGGTTACTGTCATGACTGCCGAAAAGTACGAGATTGTTCCAGACCGTAGGGCTTGAGAAGATCATTCCCCCGGTCTCATACTTCCAGACTGTCTCCCCAGATACTGCGTCTAAACAATATAGGTTGCTGCTATGTGTCCCGAAGAAAATTTTGCCGTCCTTTACGCATGCGCTGGACTGGATTTCCGCTCCTATATCCTTCTTCCAGACTAAAGTCCCTTTCTCGGCATCGAGGCAGTACATCGATTTATCCTTGCTCCCGATATAGATTTTCCCCATCGATAGGACGGGGCTCGCGTAGACTTCCCCTCCGGTCTCGAACGACCACACGGGGGTGCCCTTTTCGGCATCGAGGCAATAGACTTTTTTATCGAAACTCGCGATATAAACCTTGCCGCGCCAGACAAACGGGCTCGAGAAGACCTCGTGGCCGGTTTCGAAGTCCCAGAGCTTATCGCCGTACTCGGCGTCGAGACAGTATACGCTGCCGTCACGGCTCCCGAAATAAAGTTTGTCGTTCCAAAAGAACGGGCTTGAGAAGATCGAGTAGCCTGTCGGGAACGTCCAGAGTTCCTGCCCGGTCTTGGTATCGAGACAGTAGAGAGAATAGTTATAACTCCCGAAATAGAGTTTGTCCTTCACCACCAGCGGGCTTCCGTAGATCAAATAGCTGGTTTCGAATTTCCATATCTGCTTGCCCTTTTTAGCGTCGAGGCAATAAATGCCGCCGTCGCAGCTCCCGATATAAATCCGCCCGTTGTCGATATACGGGCTCGACGAAACCCATTCCTGGGTCTTGAACTTCCAGACCAGATCGCCCGGCTGGGTATACCCTATCGACACGGCCGCGAGGATCGCGAGACAGATGATTCCCTTCTTCATAGACACCTCCGAAAACTCAGCCGATTATTGTAGCATGGCAGGGGAAAACCGTAAAATAAGCGAGGGGTTTTTCCCTCGACATCCCGCGATGAAGGAAGAGAGATTTCATTCCGCTTATAGCGTTTTTTTTCCGGCGGGTATATAATATTGCCGCTACCTAGAACTGTTATTTTCTACTAATAAACGGAGAACTCCTATGAAAGGCTTTCAGGACGACCTGCACGATGTAGTGAAACGTTTATGCGAGGAGAGCTCGTATAAGAAGGTCGCGCACCGCGCGAACCACGACGTACCTATGCCGTCTATCGAACAACTGGACGAGTTTGTCGAGCTTTGCCGTCAGGTGATCTTCCCCGGCTATTTCGGGAACTCCGAACTCCGCCCGGAGACGATGGAATACTATATCGGGACACATCTCGACAAAATCTATAAAATACTCGCCGAGCAGGCGAAACGGGGCTACTGCTTCGAGTGCGACCAGATGAACACCGACCGCTGCCCGAACTGCGACCTGAAGGCCAAGCAGGAAGCCGCCGGATTTATCAAGGAACTGCCGGAAATCCGCAGGCTCTGCTCGACCGATGTGGCGGCGGCGTACGACGGCGACCCGGCCGCGAAAAGCTACGGCGAGGCGATCTTCTGCTACCCGAGTATCCTCGCTGTCACGAACCAGCGAATCGCGCACGCGCTTGTCAAGCTCGGCGTCCCGCTCATCCCGCGTATCATCACCGAAATGGCGCATTCCAAAACCGGGATCGATATCCACCCCGGCGCGGAGATCGGCGAACGCTTCTTTATCGACCACGGCACGGGCGTGGTGATCGGCGAGACCTGTATTATCGGCCGCAATGTCCAGCTCTACCAGGGCGTTACCCTCGGCGCGAAGAATTTCCCGTTAGACGAGCACGGCAACCCGATCAAGGGAATCCCGCGCCATCCTGTTGTCGAGGACGACGTGGTGATGTACGCGCAGGCCACCGTACTCGGGCGTGTCACGATCGGCAAGGGCTCGGTGATCGGCGGTAACGTCTGGATAGTCAGCGACGTTCCGGCGGGCTCGAAGATCATGCAGAGCCGGACGCAGACCTCGAAGTACGACGGCGGCGGCGGGATATAGGCACACATCATACTTTCTTTCCCGCAGGGGAAAGAAAGTATGCAAAGAAAGGCTGCCCCGCCTTGATGCCGGTTTAATCTATTGGCACGGTTGAACAATATAAGGCGCGAAACGAAAACGCCGTAACTCACTACGCTCGGACAATCGGCGTTTTTGATGTTTCGCGGGGAAAATATTTTGGATGCGAAGAAATAATTTCAGTTCGGCATAGAGGCGGGTGAAATACAAAACAGCCTTTATGAAAATTTGCTTTTCCTTGCCTTTTTTCTTTCCGCGCTTTTTAAAGCGCTTCTTCACTTCCGGGAAATCTGTAGAAAAGGCATTTGTCCGACGACCGTAGGGAGGAGTTATGCCTTTTCCGGATTTCCCGGCTCTTCTCATAAGCTTTATCCAGCGCGGCATACTTTCTTTGCTACTTTCTTTCCTATGCGGAAAGAAAGTAGAAGCCCCGTTCTTAGGGACACCATGCTTGTCCTGAACGAGCCACCTCAAGCGTTCGCTTAAGGCAGGCGGACGGCGAAAGTGAGGGCGACACGCAGGATGCGTTAGACCCGAACGAGCCACCTCCAAACATTTGCTGAAGGCAGGCGGACGGCGAAAGTGAGGGGGAGAAACAGCCGAAAGGCATAAGCAGAAGAGCAAATCCCGTTCCTTGTGTTCATATCGCCTCGGACACCGAGCTTGTCCCAAACGCATGTTAGGGGCGTAGCCGAGGTGTCTGTAAGACCGGATGACGAGCTTTAAGGTGCGGGGCGCCATCCCGAGCGGAGCGAATAACTACGGCCTGACCACGACCTGCGAAAGGCTGACCCTGTTCAGCAGGGCGTATTATTGGGGAAGCATGCTTTCCGAACGGAGCGAATACTACGGTCTGACGACCACCTGCGAGAGGCTGACCCGGTTCAGCAGGGCGTACTGTTGGGGAAGCTTGTTCAGGACGTCGTCGTAGACCTCGGTGACCGAGATGGCGTCCAGTTCCTTATAGACCACGAAGTAAAGGGTGTCGCTCGCGCCCTCGAACACGAAGACGCTTTTTCCCTCGGGGAACACGTCCTTCTTCAACGATGCGATCTTCGCGACATAAATAGACATCTGCGCGATCTTGGGTTTCAGCCTGAAATGGAACAGGAAGAAGACCTTGATCCTCAGGAAGAAATTTTTAATTTTCACGCCGATAGTTTTAAAAAACGATCCCATAATCCCTCGTTCCTTTATAGCCTGCCCTCGATGGTATTGACATGGATTCGGTACGAACCGGGGGTAAACGGAAAGGATTTATTTAATACTGAATTCCGATAGACTGATTCGCATTGATGGTCCGCGCCGCTTCTTTTGGGTAGCATTCGTCCCCGGGCTAGCCATCGCCTTTACTACTGTTAACTGGGCGGGCTACTTCTTCCAGTTGAAATTAGCCGAGCCGCAACGTGGACAGACGCGTTCGAAATCGTTCTGGTACTCGTCCTCGGTGATATAATCCTGCCAGTCCTGACCGCAGTCGTCGCATTCGAGAACGACTGAAATCTCGCTCTGGACATCCTCGTCGGCGAAGATATTTTCGTCCAGGTCTTCGGCGGCCGAGCCGTCGTCATCGTCGAGAAATTCTTCTTCGTCGTCGAGGAAAAGGTCTTCGAGGTCGTCGAATCCGTCATCGATATCCGCGCCCGAATCGTTCTCGTCGCCCTCGGGGATGAACTGCTGAATATAATCGAAATCGTCAAGATCGTCGAATTCCGCGTCGTCTGAGAAAGAATTATCCAACAAGTCCTTCATGTACATTCACTCTATCCTTTATGAATTTCTCTTTTGATATTTTAATTTCTCCGCTCAATCTGTCAAGGATTTGATGATAATATTTTTTGCGAAAATTTCTGAAATAAGCTATAATACACATCCCGGCTGATAATTTAGACGGGCGCGGAGGAAATATGCCGGATTTCAAAGCGGATTGTTTGTTCTGCAAGATCGCGGCGGGACAGATCAAGGCGGATATTGTTTACCAGGACGACCGCACTGTCGCGTTTAACGATATCAACCCGCAGGCTCCGGTGCATGTCCTCGTGATCCCGAAGGATCATTACGCGACGCTTGACGATGTAACCGACCGTTCGATCTACCGGGAGTTATTCGATACCGCGGCGAAGGTCGTGGAACTGAAGAAGCTTTCCGCCGACGGGTACCGGGTGGTGGCGAACTGCAAGGAGAACGGCGGACAAGCCGTCGCGCATATCCACCTGCATATTCTGGGCGGGCGCCCGATGAAGTGGCCCCCGGGATGATTAAATAGCGAATTCCATATCAAAATAAAGAGGAGTTGATTTGCATGCTGAAAATTGAAGTCAGAGACAATGAATCGATCGACGGGGTTTTGAAGCGTTTTAAGAAAGAAGTCGAAAAGGACGGAATTCTTACCGAAGAGAAAAAGCACCGCTTTTTCGAGAAACCCTCGGAAACCAGGAAGAAAAAAATAGCGGCCGTCAAACGGAAAATCGAGAAGAAGATCCGCAAAATGCGCCAGATGAACCGTTATATATAAAAATCCCCGGAGAGTCCAATGGGACTGATGGAACAGATACAGAAAGACTATATCGATGCCCGCAAGAAGCAGGATAAGCCCTTGACGCTTGCCCTGAGTATGGCAATCTCCGAGCTCAAGTACGAAAAGATCGCCAAGATGCGCGAACTGGAAGATGCGGATATTTTCGCCTATCTCCAGAAAACCATCAAGCAGAAGAACGAGGTCATTCTCGAGTTCGAGAAGGGCGGGCGGCAGGACTTGATCGATAAAGAGAAGTTCGAGATCGGACTTTTGAAGAAATATCTCCCTGAGATGCTGAGCGAGGACGAAGTCCGCGCGATAGCGCTGGAAGTCAAGGCCGCGACCGGGGCGAATTCCCCGTCCGATATCGGGAAGCTGATGAAGGAGATGATGCCGCGTGTAAAAGGCAAGGCCGACGGCGGAATGGTCAAAGATATTGTCACGAAAATACTGAGCGAATAGAATACGCGGCCCGCATCATGGGTGTGTTGACAAATTTATTTTGTCATTGCGAAGCTGTCATGGTGAGCGCTTGTCCCGACTTCACCGTCGGGATGCCGAACCACAGCCGAAGCAATCTATTTTATTACTGGAATATAAATTAAACAGACTGCTTCGACGCTCTGCATCTCGCAGTGACAAAAAAAACTTCCTTTTCTGAGTTCGTCATCTACCCCATCATCCAGGCCGTTTTTTATTGGAGCGGACTATGCGTTTTCATTTTACCAAAATGCAGGCATTGGGCAACGACTACATCCTGATCGACGGCACTAAGTACGGCGAACTCACCGCTGATGCCGAAAGGCTCGCTATCACGATGAGCGACCGTCATTTCGGGGTAGGCGGCGACGGAATCATTTTCGTCATGCCCTCGGAATCCGCCGACGCCCGGATGCGGATATTCAACGCGGACGGGAGCGAAGCCGAGATGTGCGGCAACGGGATCCGTCAGGTCGCGAAATATATTTACGATAAAGGGATCGTCCGAAAGAAGGAGATGGCCATCGACAGCGGCGCCGGGGTTAAAGCGGTCGTGATCGAGGCCGAGGGCGGCAAGATGAAAAGCGCGACTGTAAATATGGGCGCGCCGATCCTCGAAACGGACCTGATCCCCGTGAAAGCCGAGATGAACCGGGGTAGTTTCGCTGTAGTAAGCCTGACATCCGAAGGACGCGATTTCGACTTTACGCCGGTCTCGATGGGGAATCCCCATGCCGTCGCGTTTGTCAGCGAAGTAGACGAGATGGATGTCGCGAAGTACGGACGGCCGGTCGAACTGATGACGAATGTCTTCCCCCGCCGGACGAATGTCGAATTCATCGAAATGGTCTCGCCTTCGGAGATCAGGATGCGTGTCTGGGAACGCGGGAGCGGCGAAACCCTCGCGTGCGGCACCGGCGCCTCGGCGAGTGTAGTCGCGGCGGTGCTTAACGGCCTGACCGGGCGCAATGTCACCGTGCATCTCCTCGGCGGCGACCTATTTATCGAATGGGCTGAGAACGGAAGGGTCTATATGACCGGCGGCGCGGAGATCGCGTTCGAGGGCGAGGGCGATACGTCCTATTTCCTTAAGTAAAAATATTTCCTAAAATCCCTTGACAACCCCCGTAACGGAGTGGTATAATCATTTAGTTAGATAAACTAACGAAAAAATATGGAAAAACAATACACACTTTCCGAGATCATCGGAATCCTGACCCGAAATATGAGCGAGCACGAGGAACAGATCGGCGATAAAAAAGGCCTGGCGGGATTGTCGCCCGCGAAGATCAGATGCCTCGACATCATCTCCGAACTGGGCGACCCGACGCCCACCGAACTTGCGATCGAACTAAAGATCAC
>MIBE01000030.1:22950-40489 GCA_001829415.1 Spirochaetes bacterium GWF1_51_8 | reverse complement strand
GATCCAGAAGGTGCGGTCCGACGAGGACGCGCGTTCGTGGCATATCCGTCTGACCGCCAAGGGTAGGGATATCGCGAAGCTTCACGACGAGATCCATTCCGACCTGACCGGTCATTTCACGAAAAACCTCGCGCCCGAGGAGGAGAAAGAACTGAACCGCCTGCTGAATAAGGTGATCAAAACTTTCGAGTAACGGGTGAAAATTTTTTCGGTTATTTAGTTAGTTACTATAACTAATAACAACCTTCTTCCCGAAAGAAAAAGTACCGGGAGGGGTTGACACGTGGGGTGAAATGTGATATATTAAATAGTGACCGGCTGGTCATTTTATCGGTTCGCGGAAGCCGGTTATGAGAAAAAGGAGGTTTGTATGTTCAGACTGATTTTTGTGCTCCTGATTGTCCCGGTTTTCGGATTCTCGCTCACGGCTAAAGAGATCATCCAGAAGGTCGACGACAACCAGTTATTCAAGACCGAGAAGTACGAAGCGACGATGGTGATTCAAAAGGGCTCGCAGAAGCTGACGAAGAAGTTTAACGGGTACACACAGACGGCGGGTAAAAAGTCTTTCATGGAATTCACCAACCCCGAGGACAAGGGCGTCAAGTACCTCAAACTCAGCAACCAGCTTTGGATTTACTTCCCGGACGCGGACGACACGATGAAGATATCCGGGCACATGCTCCAGAAGGGCATGATGGGCAGCGACATTTCCTACGAAGATATGCTCGAGGAAAATAGCCTCGACGAGCAGTATGTTTCCTCGCTCGCGGCGGATACCAATGTGAACGGGGTGCTCTGTTATCACATCGTCCTTGTCGCGAAAAGCGATAAGGTGACCTACGCCAAGCAGGATATTTTTATCGATAAAACCAAATATGTAATGGTCGAGGCGATCATGTACGCTGTCGGCGACCGTCCGATCAAGCGGATGACCGCGCTCAAGGTGGAGAAGATCGGCGGGCGGTATTTTATCACCGAGATGGAGATCGTCGATCTGCGCCAGAAGAACACCAAGACAGTGGTGTCGTTCAATAAGATCGAACTCGACGTCGCCCTGCCGAAGGACGGATTCTCCATGTCCAAGCTGAAGTAAGGAGACGGATATGAAAGTATCCTATGCCGGTATATTCCTCACGGCGGTCATGCTTGCGGCCGCGCTTCCCCTTCACGCCGAAATCAGCCTCGGCGGTGCGCTCCGTAACGACTTCCTGGTCATGAAGCCGACGAACAATCAGGCGAACTTCAACAACACCCTCGAACTGAAGCTCGTGTTCACCCGCGCGGCGGAGGAATGGAAGTTCTACGCCGATGCGAGGATTTCGCTCTATGCCGGGCTTATCACCAACATCACTCAAACCGATCTCGGGCTCAATCTGCTCCGGGCGTTTATCCGTTACTACTCACCGGCGGGCGTGATCACCCTCGGCAAAACCTACATGAATTTCGGGATACGCGGGATGTTCAACCCGTTCGAGATGGTCAAAAACGTCAATTTTACCGACCTCAATTACGATCTCGAAGGCATGATCGCGCTGACATGGGAACTGGGCTTCGACGAGCTGTCGGGGTTAAAGACGTATGTCCGGCCCGATCCGGCGCTGTCCAATTCCGGCGGCGGGCTCGCGCTCTATACCCATCTCGGGACGTTCGACCTCGGCGCGATCTACAACAGGAAGGCGTATGACCGGAATGTCGCGGGTGTATACTTCAAGGGCGATATCGAGCTTGGGGTGAACGGGGCGTGGGCGTACCATTTCGACGACTACGGCACGAACCGTTTCAATGAGGCGAACCTCGGGCTGGATTACAGCTTCTTCGACGGTAAACTGATCCTGGCACTCGTCTTCTATTTCGATGAAACGGGCGCGGAAAACAGCTCGTCATATAATCCGTTCTCGACGGTGGACAAGTACTTTAAGGCGAAGTACTATTCCTACGCGAACATCTCCGTGGTGTTCGACGAGTTTTTCAGCATGCAGGCCGACGGCTTCTTCAACATGATCGACGGAAGCGGGCTCGCGATGCCTCAAGTCAAATATACGTTAAGCGACGGCCTTTCGGTGGGTGCGCTCGCGGGAATACCGTGGGGACCGGATAAATCCGAGTTCTCCCCGAACACTTCCGGCGAGTTCAGCATCCTCGGCCGTTTCGAAGCCAAATTATAGGAGGAGTCTATGCTTTTAGAAATCAAAGGGATCAATAAAACCTATCACAGCGGTAAAATCGATTTCCAGGCGCTTTATGATATCAACCTGAATATCGATAAGGGCGAGTTTGTCGCGCTCGCCGGGCCCAGCGGCTCGGGAAAGACGACGCTTCTCAATATCATCGGGTGTATCGATAACGCCGACAACGGGCAGGTGGTGCTCGACGGGACGAACCTGATCGGAAAGAACCCCGACGAACTGGCGCACCTGAGGCGCGATTACTTCGGGTTTATCTTCCAGACATACAACCTGATCCCGGTGCTGACCGTGTTTGAAAATGTCGAACTGCCGCTCAAGCTCCTGAAGAAACACAAGGATGAGGAGATCAAAGAGATCGTCTTGAAGACATTGAAGCGGGTGGGGCTGGAAGGCCTCGAGAACCGGATGCCCGCGGAGCTTTCCGGCGGACAGCAGCAGAGAGTCTCTATCGCGCGCGCGATCGTGAAGCGCCCGAAGATGGTGCTTGCCGACGAACCCACCGCGAACCTCGACTCCAAGACCGGCGAGGGGATAGTCGATATTATGAAGGAAATGAACAGCGAGGACGGGGTCACGTTCGTCTTCTCCACTCACGACAAGCTGATTATGGAACACGCCAAGAGGCTTGTATTGCTCCGTGACGGAAGAGTGGTGCAGTAATGCTTTCCGGAGGCGGAAAATGAAATATCTATTTAAATTGGCGATTGCCAATATCAGACGCGCGACGAGGCGTACGGTGCTGACATTTTTCATTCTGGGATTCGGCATCTCGCTCTATATTTTCCTCGAGAGCTTTATTTCGGGGTGGGAGAACTCGTCGTTCGACAACCTGATCAATTTCCAAACGGGGCATATAAAAGTATACAACGGACAATACGATTCGGAAAAACCCTATATTCTTTCCAACCTGATCGAGAATCACGGCAAGGTGATCGGCGAACTCTATACAAAACCGTATGTCACCGGCGCGGCGGCGAGGGTGCATTTCCTCGGCGAACTCGACAATATGCAGGACGCGGTTGCGGTGGTGGTCACGGGGATCGACTTTATCAACGACCCCAAGGTGTATACCCTGACCAATTACCTGATCGAGGGAAGTTTCGATCCGTCGGGCGTGATTGTCGGGAAGACTCTCGCGGACGACCTCGGTCTCGGTATCGGGGATTATTGTTTTATCTCGCTCAGGAAAGAGCAGGGCGCGTATGTCTCGGCGGAGAAACAGATTACCGGGATTGTCTACACCACGGATATCGCGGTAAACGGCAGTTCCGTGTTCCTCGATATCGATGAAGTCCTGTCGTTGTACGGGGTGAACGGCGTCACCGAGATCGGGATCAAAACGGCGGATATTGAAAAGTCCGCGCTCCACACGGCGGAACTGATAAAAGAATACCCGGGTTTGAAAATCGAGCATTGGAAAGAGGCCGCGAAACAGACGATCCAGATGATGGAAATGGAGCGGAAATTCGACGGCATTATCATCTTATTCATCATCGTGATCGCGCTTGTGGGTATCATCAATACGATGCTGATGTCGGTGTACGAGAAACAGCGCGAGATCGGGACATTGAAGGCGATGGGGATGACCGACGCGGAAGTGATGCGGCTCTTCGTTCTCGAAGGCGCGCTGATCGGGTTTCTCGGCGGTTTGTGCGGGATTATTTTGGGCATCATGTTGAACTGGTATTTCGCCGAAATCGGAATCGATTTCACGAAGATATGGGGCAGCGATATGGACTTCGGATCGAGTGTCCCCGCCGGAGTCCTTAAATCCAGTTGGATGATCGCCCCGTATATCTCGGGTCTACTGCTGGGAATCATATCCAGCGTCGCGGCGAGTTACTATCCCGCGAAGAAGACATCGCGGATGCAGCCGATGGAATGTCTCAGGGTTAAATAGAGGAGGCTTGAATGAAGTATATATTAAAATTAGCGATGGCGAATATCAAACGGGCGACGCGGCGTACGGTGCTGACGTTCATGGTGCTGGGTGTCGGCATCGGGATGTATATCGTAGTCGAGTGCATGCTCGCGGGAATGGAAGTCATGTCGTTCAGGAACATCATCGATTTCCAGACCGGGCATATCAAGATACATAGCGCGGAGTATACCGAAGAGAAGCCTTACGCGCTCTCGAACCTGATCGGGAACTATGAAACAGTGATGAGCGAAATCTCGAAAGTCCCGTTTGTCAAGGGTGTCGCGGCGAGGGCATTCTTCCTCGGAGAGGTCGATAACTCGATCGACTCTATTCCCGTCGTGATCACGGGCATCGATTTCGATAACGATCCTTCCGTCTACAGCCTGACGAACTTTATCACCGGCGGCGAGTACGGCAAAGACGGACTACTGATGGGGAGTATGCTCGCTGCCGACCTTGGGCTGAAAGCGGGCGACTATGTGTACCTGTCGTTCAGGAAAGAGCAGGGCGCTTACGTTTCGGTGGAAAAAAAGATCGCCGGGCTGATCGGCTCAAGCGACCCGGGGGTGAACTCCGGCTCGGTGTTCCTCGACCTGAAGGAAGTGCTGGGCTTGTTCGGCGTCGAGGGTGTGACCGACCTCGCGGTAAAGGTGGACGATATCGAGAAGGTCAATCCCTATACCGCCGAATTGAAAAACAAGTTCCCCGCACTCAATATAGTAGACTGGAAGAAGGCCGCCGAGCACACGATCCTCGTAGCGCAGATGAAGGGAAAATTCTCCGGCATCATCGTGCTCTTCGTGATCGTGATCGCGCTCGTCGGGATTATCAATACGATGCTCATGTCGGTATACGAGAAACAGCGCGAGATCGGGACATTGAAAGCGCTCGGGATGACCGACAAACAGGTGCACCGGATGTTCCTATTGGAAGGCGGCCTGATCGGCGTTTGGGGCGGAGTGTTCGGTATCGTGTTCGCGGCGCTGATCAATCTCTATATGTCGACTGTCGGGTTCGATCTGGATAAAATGATGGGGAATACGGATTTGGGAATGTCGGTGAGCGGAATTTTCCGTTCGGCTTGGGTTCCGGCGGCATTCGTGAAGGGATTTTTGATCGGACTGATCGCGAGCCTTTTCGCGAGCTACTATCCGGCGAAGAAGACCACCCGGATGCAGCCGATGGAATGCCTGCGGGTCAAGTAAAAGGAGGCGAATATGATGGTAAAATACGCGTTCAGGAATATCCTGCGGAATAAAAAACGTTCCTTTTTGACAATCCTCGCGATTTTCTTCGCGGCGGTCATCGTGATGATGTCGCAGGGGATGATTACCGGAATGCTCGATTATTTCCTTAAGAACTACGTGAATTTCCAGACAGGCAATATCCGGATTACGACCGAGGAGTTCGTCAAGCGCGAACGCTTTATGCCGGTCGATTCGCTTGTGTACGGCTCCGACGAGCTGATCGCTCAGATCGCCGGGATCGAGGGTGTCGACCATGTCAACGAGCGCATCCGTTTCGGGATACTGCTCAGCTATAAAGACAACACAGTCGAATCGCTCGGGATGGGCGTCAACCTGCTGACGAACGAATTCAAGATCGGCGAGAAACTCATCGCGGGGACGCTCGAGAACAGCGGATTGTATATCGGTGTAAGCCTCGCGAAAAAACTCGGCGTGGAACTTGGGTACGAGCTTCTGATGGCGACGAAGACGTCCGAGGGCGGGCTTAACGCGATCAAGCTGCCGGTGAAGGGGATATTCAAGACAACAATCGACATGTTCGACGCTAACGTGTTTTTCCTGAGTTCCACTGACGCGAAACGGTTATTGAAGGTTGTCGACGCCACCACGGAAATCTATGTATTCACGAAGAAGACCGATATGACTGAAAAGGTGCAGGAAGAAATAAAGAAGATACTGCCGCCCGGTGTGGTCGCGAAGAACTACAAGGAAACGATGGGCGCGTTATTCTCTCTGTTCGATCAGATGCGCGTGATCTGGGTGTTCGCGGAGGCGATCATCCTGTTCCTCGCGTCGTTTGTCATCATCAATACGATGATGATGGCGATATTCGAACGGATGCAGGAAATCGGGACATTGAAGGCTGTCGGGATGACCCGGCGCGACCTGTTCGCTAACTTCACGCTCGAAGGCGCGTACATGGGTATTATCGGCGGAGTCCTCGGGACAATCGTGGGATTTATCGCGATCAGCGTGATCGGCGCGGTGGGGCTGGATTTCGGCGATGTCTATAAAGGGATGGAGTTCCCGATAGAGAGCGTGCTGCGGGTGGAGACGAAGGCGAGCGATTTCTTGATCTCGTTAATGGTCTCTATATTCATTCCGCCGCTCGCGGCGATGATCCCGGCGAAGTACGCCGGGAATCTGACTCCTGTCGAAGCGCTGAGGAAATAACCCCCAGTATATATTTCCAAGAAACGGCATGCCCCTCGGGGTGTGCTGTTATTTTATAAAGGGCGATTCTAAAAACTATTAACATTTTTAGTATCAGGTAAATTGAATAAAGACAGTGAAAGGCATCCACGAATGAACACAAATGGACACGAATACTTGTATTATTCGTGCGAATTCGTGTGTATTCGTGGATAAAATTTTTAACGGGAAATCAATAAGCCGTCGATCCTGCACCTATTTATAGGGTTTAGAGTAGGGAATTACAAATTGGTGAGGGACAGTTATTAGAATTACCTATTCTTTTGCCATAAAAGTCTTCCTTCGTTTGCGATGGCTTTGGACAATGTCGGGAGTGTTTTTTCGTCTTCAAAATCAGAGGACGATTTAATGATGAACTCTACCGGAAACCCCTTTCCGCCGATATTGTTCAATAAATCACCTATAAACCTCATCTTTTTTTTTCTGTCCATCGCCTCGGGAGAAATGATCGCGATATCGATATCGCTTGTTGCCTTCGCGTCCCCACGGGCATAGCTGCCGAACAAGTAAATCTTTAGTACCATAGGCATAATCTGCAAGATCATTTCGGCGATAGTCTGAAAATCTTTGTCAGAATACATACGATCTCCCGGAAATCAACACGAATGATTCTAACACCTTACTTTGAAATGTCAAAAGAAAGTCTATTTTATTTCCCCGGTCAGGCCGATCCCGGATACGCCGGTAATTTTCAGCTCGACTATCCTGCCGATCAGTTCTTTGCCGCCCGTGACAAACACCGCGAGGTTGCTGTGGGTGCGCCCGGAAAGCATATGGCGGTTCTTCCGGCTGACCGATTCCATGAGCGCGGTGTGGCTTTCCCCGATATGCGCGGGGAGCAGTTCCCTGCCGATAGCCTTCTGGCGCGCGATCAGCCGGGCGAGCCGGGCGAGCTTGATCTTCTCCGGCACATGGCCTTCCATCTTCTCCGCCGCCGTCCCGGGACGGGTACTATAACGGTACATATAGGCGTCGTTAAAACGGACATCCTCGACAATCCGCATCGTAGCCTCGAAGTCGTCGTCGGTTTCGCCGGGGAAACCCACGAGGATATCGGTCGAGAGCGTTATCCCCGGCACGCTTTTCCCCCATGCGATTTTCTCCATATACTGCTCCGGCGTATACTTACGGTTCATCCGCGCGAGGACGCCGGCGCTTCCGGCCTGGAACGGCAGGTGCAGGAACGGCATAACGGCCGGGTACTCCTTCATCACGTCCGCGAGCTCCTTGGAGAAGTCCTTCGGGTGCGATGTCAGGAAGGTGATCCGGGGGATGCCGCTTTGCGTGGCGGCACGCGCGAGGAGTTCAGGGAAGCCGGATCGCCCGTCACGGTAAGAGTTGACATTCTGGCCGAGGAGACAAATCTCCATTACGCCGCGTTCCTTCAGGGCGGAGATGTTCGCGAGGATTTCGTCCGACGGGCGGTGGACTTCCGGGCCGCGGACATACGGGACGATGCAGTAGGCGCAGTAGTTGTCGCACCCGTGCGCGACCGGCACGAACGCCTTGAACGGAAAGGTTTCGTCGGGAGCGGCGTCGAGAAAATCGAACGCGTCCCACCCAAGGTAGTCCTCGGCGGGAATTGCGCCCGAAGCTATCCGTTCTATCAGCGGTACAATTCTTTCTTTATGGTAGGTGCCCCAGACGAGGCCGACGATATCGGGGAATTGTTTACGGAGCGCTTCGCCGCCCGGACGCGACATACATCCCATGACGACCGCGCGGATCGAGGTGCCGTTCTGCTGATTGAGGCCTCGATAGAACCCGATCCTGCCGACAATCCGCTGTTCGGCGGTCTTGCGGACACTGCATGTATTGATGAGGACGACTTCCGCGCGGGCGGGATCGGCCTCCTCGGTATGCCCGGACGCGCTCAGGAGCGCGCGTAACGAATCCGCCTCGGCGGTGTTCATCTGGCACCCGTAGTTCTCGATCAGGAATCTCGCCATTTTACTGTTTCCCTAACGGCGCGACGTTATCGGCGATGATGACCACGCGGTTGTCCATCACAAGCCCCGCGATCAGGCCGTACACCGTGACCTTATCCTTATTGCCGATATCGAGAAAGCCCTTCACCGACACCATCGCGATCCCGTCCACTACGCCCTCGTCGACGAAGTTGATCAAGAGGTCGAATGCGGTCTCCTCATGCCCCTTGTGCTGGAGATTGGCCACCGTGCCGTTCCATTTGATATACACGTCCTTGAAGATCAACGGGCGTTTCAGGACCTCGCGGCAGTCGGGAATATACCCGAGATCGATTGGGTCGGGGTCGGGAATAAAGCTTTGAAGGATAATCGCGTGCTCTTTAACAAGGTCGTGCGCGTTGGAGTTGAGGAGTTCGTTAATCGCGATGATCGCTTTATTTCGCTCTTTATTTTCTAGGTAGTACTTCGCCATTTCGAATTTCTGCTTGACTTCGCCTTCCGTCAGGAGAATTTTATAGTTCTCGCGCTCGGCGACAAGCTTTTCGATATCCTTGATCGTTATTTGCGAGAACGAGATACCGCTCCGTTCCGCCCTGAATGCCTCGAGGAAATTCACGAGCGCGGGATAGATCAGGTAAATCACGAAGATAAACACCGCGGCAAGCAGTCCGATCGCCGTGTATCGCGCGGCCGGTTTTTTCAGGACGTCGCCGGCTTTTTCCATCAACTCGCGGAGAGGGGGCTGATCCGGGAGCCGGATAAACAGGAAGGTGTAGGGTTTCCCCATTTTGAGATAAAGCGCGGGATTTTCCGCCGCGCGGATACGCTCGAGGTTCCGTTTCAGCTTCTCGTTTTCCTCGTCCAGATAGAGTGCGTCGAGCAGGAAGTTGATCCCGGTTTCGCTATTTCCTTTGATGAGTTCGAGATAGGCGAGAGCGTTCAATGCCTCGGTGTCGTTCCGGTTCTGCGAGAACGCGCTCTGGAGGAACGATTCCGCTTCCGGCAGCCGTCCGGTGTGGATTAGGCTCATCCCGAGCAGTTTCAGCGCGACTAAGTGGAACGGGTATTCGTCGACAAACGCGGTCAGCAGATTGACTGTCTCAATGTAGTTCTCTTTCCGGTAAGCGGAGACCGCCCTGAAATAAGTCTCGTTGGGAGAAATCTTTTTCTCCTGCTTCGGCTTTTTCGGGGGTTCGGCTTTTTTAGCTTTCTTCGGCGGTTCGTCTTCCGCGAACGCTTCGGCGTCGAAATCGTCTTCGATATCGATATCCATTTCCCCTCCCGGAAGAATACAGATGAATAATTATAGAATAAAATTGAAAAAAAGCAATTCGGACGGAGATTCGGGAAAAAGGGTGACATTTCGAAAAAAGGGGTATATAATCTAACTGTTTCCGGCGGGGCTGGCTCGAAAAGAGGAAGAGGTAAAAATGGAACGCAGAAAATCGCTCATGTTGAAGATCGGTAATGTGGAGATCGGCGGGAATGCCCCGGTTTCGATCCAGTCGATGACGACCACTCCTACCTCGGATGTCGAAGCGACCCTCGCCCAGATACTAGTCCTCGCCGACGCAGGGTGCGATATTGTCAGGCTGGGCATCCCGGATACCGAATCGGCGCGCGCGGTCAAGGCGATCAAATCGCGCGGATGTCCCATCCCGGTGGTGGCGGATATCCATTTCGACCATAAACTCGCGCTGATCTGCGCCGACGGCGGAGCGGACGGTCTCAGGATCAACCCCGGCAATCTGAAGAAACCCGAGCATGTCCGCGATGTGGTCAAGGCGTGCAAGAACGCTAATATTCCCATCCGGATCGGAGTGAACGCCGGATCGCTCGACCGTGCGAAGTACCCTGTCCCGAACGCCGAGGCGATGGTTCAGTCCGCGCTCGAGCATATCGGCCTTTTGGAGAAAGAAGACTATTACGAGATAAAGGTCTCGCTGAAATCCCACGACGTCGTGACGATGATCGAGGCGAACCGGATGTTTACCCGGCTCCGCAACTATCCGCTCCATCTCGGGGTGACAGAAGCCGGCGATTACGCCCAGGCGCTTGTGAAAAACTCGATCGGGATCGGCGCTCTGCTCCTCGACGGTATCGGCGACACGATCCGGGTATCGATCACCGGAGACCCGCTCTTGGAAATCGACGCCGCCCGGATGATTCTCCGTTCGCTCGGACTCAGGATGGAAGGGGTGGAGATCGTGTCATGCCCGACTTGCGCGAGGAAGGAATTCGACGTGGAGCGCACGGTGCGCGAGTTCCTGGACAGGACGCGCGGGATCAAGAAGTATATCAAGGTCGCTATCATGGGGTGTGTGGTGAACGGCCCCGGGGAAGCGTCCGACGCCGATTTCGGGGTGGCGGCCGGAAAAAGCGGCGCGGTCTTGTTCAAGAAGGGCGAGGTGGTGAAAAAAATCGCCGCCGGCCAAATCCTCGAAGCCCTGCTCGAAGAAGCCGGCAAATATCGATAGTTCATTATCCCATCATATATTTCATTTCCGATATTATAATTCCGATAAGATGAACGGGAATCTTTAAACAAAGTTCACGGCATGACGTTGTTTATTTTCTACACAGCTGTGTAGTAGTTACACACAGAGTCCGGCCGGAGGGTGTTTTTTATCTCGATGTTATATAAGGAATTATATACACGTAAATTAGGCATGATTATTGCTGGTATATAGATGATATATCAGGGGATGTACCGGGCAGGGGTGTTCGGTGTAAGATGCCTACGAAATCCTGAAAAGTCCTCCTCAGGAGGATAAGTCAAATAGCCTATTCTGATTACGGCGGGTTTGACTCTGCGGCAAGGGCTTTTCAGGACCGATTAAAAAGAAACTGTTTATGGATATATCTGGAGGAGGAACTATGAAGGCGTTCAAGAGTCTGGGATTGCTCATATTTTTTATTATCATCAATAATTCGGTAGGTTACTCCTACTTTTATGAAGACCTTTTCGGTGCCAGTCCCGGCAAATGGCAGGGCGTAGGTGCCGACGCCGCAGAGTATTATTACAGCCGTTCATTGGGATACAGCGCTACCCTGGGAGACGGGGAAACCGTTACAATCGTTGGCGGCGAACTTCAATTTAACGGCACGGGTTATACTGCCGGTTATGCCAACGAACTCTACGGCTTTCAGGCAAAATTGACGAACTTAGGACCGAATGCCGGTTATACCGCGGCAAAAGAAAAACCCTTTGGATTTGAAATAACCCGTACCTACGCATGGCTCGATCCTCATAACGATACATCAAACCCGGAATCGGGCCGTATGAAATGTGAAATGCTGCTTTGGCTTGTAAAAAATAGTATGACCGATGGTGTACATTTCGATGATTTTTTAACCGTAATAGAATTCAATCGTCCTCAGCTTGGAACGAATGACGGGCTTCCCTCCGAGCCCGATGTTCAGCCTCGTTCGTTCTGGACTCCTAACGAATCGGGTACGAAGGATATCAAGTTCGATTTTGTCAACGCCTACGATCCTACGGGAAAACTTGGCGGAAACAACCTCCTCGATTTGATGGAGTGGGGCTATGACGATAGCTGGGGGAAAAACACGTACGGCGGTACCGCAAACGCGAATAAC
This sequence comes from Spirochaetes bacterium GWF1_51_8, assembly GCA_001829415.1. Lineage (GTDB taxonomy): Bacteria > Spirochaetota > Brevinematia > Brevinematales > GWF1-51-8 > GWF1-51-8. The sequence continues at coordinate 28,392 of MIBE01000030.1, read as the reverse complement.
TTGAATAACGCGGATATCCGTTTCAGGCTTACGACCGACGGCGAGTACGCATATTTCTATGTAAATCCCGCTCCGAACGGCGCCCCGACGTCGGCATGGAATAAATATAATGGGGTTGCGGCTACCTATACCAATACATATTATCTTGTCGCGAAACTCCCTATTTCGTTTACCAACCTCATTATACCGATGATCGGAGTGGGAAATAACCGTCCCGACTCCGAACAGGAAGATGCTTTCTTCGATAATTTCCTCATCCGCTCGGTAGCGTCTTCAATTACGTCTTATGTTTCGCCTGATACCGCGAAGGCGGGAGCTTCTATCCCGTTTAAGATCGTGGTCAAACCGAACTTTGCCCCGGGTACGGGCATTTTAACCACCGATTATGCCGGCGTAGAAGAACTCTATATCCAGCTTCCGGCGGGTTCTTCATATTCGAACTGGAGTATGTACACGAACAATCTCTACATCTTCTGGACTACGAACGGAGGAATTTACCAGGGATTCACAAAACAAGTCGGAAACATCAATCCGACGGCATTGAATAATGCGAGCATCTCGATAGTCAGCAACAATCTGCTCCGTATCCGCTTCGACGCGGTCGGGAGCACGTTTGCCGATTGTAAGGTTTTCCACCCGACTATCCTAAGCGGATTGGGTATCGATACCCGGAACCCTGAAATCATGATCGTAATCTCGAATTTCCAGACAGCCGCGCAGGCCGATTCTGCCGGTAAGACGTTCGCGGTGTATGCGAATAACGAGAAATACGCTGATACGACATGGGCGAAAACCGCGACAACCGGAAAAATGAAATCCTATCAGCTTGACGGTGACGGATTGTTATTCAAGACGGTCAATGACCCGTTAGCCGTAGCCTCCCTCAGGCCCGGTCAGGTCTACGAAGGAGCCGCCGGAACATTCTATTATGATATTAATGCCCTTAACACAAATAACAATGCGGATATCACATCTTTATTGATAAAGGTGCCCGCCGGATTTACGGTGACGGCAAACAGTCTCGACAGCGAACGTCTGGCAAACAGCAATAGCCTGTCGCTCGTATCGAACGGGACGTTCATCTTCGTAAACTATCTCGCCGAAAACACCAAACTTGTGGCGGGAACCGGTCTCGATACTATCAAGTTCAACACCACGACCACGACGAATATCCCTGTTAACACCAACAACGTGGTTGTTGTGTTCCCGTCCTATTCGATATCGTCGGTACAGGGGGTATCCACTGTACAAAATGGCACGAACTTACCTTACCCTTCCCAGGAATTGATTGTCCGGAAGAAACCGCCTGACGCTGAAGCGTTCGCCCAGAACGCCACTCCTCTTACGGGATTGGCGAAGAACTATATTAAAAATACCGCGATCAGCAACCAGTATAAATATGTAATCGTGAACAAAGGCCTCACCGGAAACAACCTGCTGAAGGTTTTGATCGAGCTCGACACCAAGATCACGAATATCGTCTCCGTGGACAGCTCTTTACCTTCGGTAATCACAACTTCTAACGGCGGCGGCCATATTTATATCAGAGTGGACTATCAGGCATCCTTGACTAATATCCTTTCCGGCGGCGGAGATATTATCACGTTTTTCGGTTACGATACTGTCCGTTCCCTGACAAATAAGATCATCATGGCAAACTTCCCCGCATGGGCCGATAACGGCAACGGTGAAAACTGGGTCAGTATCAAGGAGCATTCGGATACCTATAAGACCTACTATTATACTCCCCCCGCTTTGGCTATCGCGAAACTGAACGCTCCCGGTTCGGAAGACACCAACCAGACTACGTTGCACCACATGTATACCGACAGTCTGACCGCGACCAATATCCAGGTCACTATCCAGAATAACGGCGAACTGGGCAACGATATTTACCAGGCTCTGGTTTTCTGCCCCCCGCAGTTGACTAACGTATACGGGATGGCGGTGTTCCACCCGGTCACGAAAAAGACTAACGCGATCACGGCAAAGTTTGTCACGAACGGCGGATCGAATGTGATCCAGATCACATTCACAAATCTTCTCAAGTCCGCGACAAATCAGGTCGGTGAATCGTGTATCTTAAGCCTGATGGCTTGGGACAATGTCAACGCATCGAATAATTACTCGTTCAACGTCCTTGTGAAGAACACGACAAACTATGCAAAGGCCAAGCCTTACGGTGAAGACCCCCAGCAGTTGACGCTGAACTTTATCTATCCCAAGCCCAAAGCGGACTCGTATATCACCCTGCCGCTCGGGTATATCGACTCGGCGTCAGACGGTACGAACGTGACTTATGTAATCCGGAATACCGGTAATCCCAGCAATATTATAAATACCGCCTATATTCATATCAATACCAACTATATCGCTAATGTTACCGCTCCTTCCAGTACTCTGGGATCGGCGGTGTTCCTCGGCGATAAAATTTCCGTGTCTTACACTGGCAACGTGTTTAAGGGCGGGGTGAGCGATACAATAACGTTCTTCCTGCATGACAATATCCCCGCGGGATCGGCCCATTTCGATGTCAAGGCGAGCGTGCTTAACCAGAGATCGTGGAGTAACTATGTCGCGGTCACTCCTACTAAGTCGCAGACCGTAGACATTATCCCGCCGCCCACATGGTACGCTTACACGGTGGCTCCGTTCGCGATCTATCGCGCGGACCTTGGACAGACCAAGACGAATTTGATCGTCATCAGCGTCTCCAACCGCGGTGTGGGAAGTAACAAGCTGGACCGCGTATGGTTCCAGATTCCCGCGCAGTTCATCGGTAAGGTTCTGATGGTCAGCAACGCGCTTATGAACGCGGATATGACCACAAAACCCCTTGCAATCAATATATCTAATAACTATATCCGTATCGATTATCATATCGACGGGCAGAGCGTGAACGCCGGTCAGATCGATAAGACTTATATCTGGCTCCTCATCAGCAATACCAACGTTTTCGGTTCGACATGGAATGCGCTTGCCGCGAACAACTCAACCAATGCCGACGGCAGTCATAATATGACGAACGGCGCATGGGTGCTGACGAACGGCGGCCTGGTAGGAAGCAAGATGCTTTATCAGGTGGATATGCCCAACGGGTATATCACTCCCAACGAAGTCCTGACGCCGGCGTTAAAGAACACATTCTCCTACTATATTAAAAACGGCGAGTACGCGACTGGAAAGAGTATCTATGGCGTAAAAATCGTCCTGCTGACGCCGTTCACCAAGATATCGAACTGTGTCGACGGCGACACCCGGAATACCTACTATTCGAACAACTCTGCCATACTGGAAGTCTACTATAACAGCGGCATCGCGCCGAACAACGCCGACTTAATCGATTTTACCGCATACGACAACTGGGAAAGCGGCCCGAACAGTATTGTGTCCGAAGTCTATGTTTACTATAACGACGGAATGGGCTGGCAGCCGACTAAGACGAAAACAGGCGGGTATTCGAAGCAAATCGATTTCGTGAACCCGTTGGCGAGCGGTCTGGCATATGCCGAACCGAACTCGGTCTCGCAGGACTTCCCGACTAACGCATACAAGATTATAATTAAGAATAACGGTGAAGCGGATAACAATATCCAGATGATGGGCATTGTTCTGCCCCCCGCGATCACGAATATCACTGCTATAGACTCTCTGGTCAAGAACGGTACTTGTTACTATAATAACGGTCTCTTGCTCGTTTATTATACCAACTCGTCCCAGCGCCTGATGAGCACTGAAACCGACGTGATCTATTTTATCGGAGCGGATAACATCACGAGCACCGAAGTCGCGCAGGCGTGGCAGGTCTATGTCGACAACACCACGAACACCAACATCGCGGGCATGGAAACCGCGATCGAGATGGGCGGAAAGAGCCTTGCGCTGAATATCGTCAAACCCGACTACAGTCCGTTTGTCTATATTTCGGCGAGCAACGCTATTTCACAGTTCGAACTCAATAAAGTCTACTCGACGGTTACGACGAACCAGTTCGTTTTCGAAATCTGGAACCAGAGCGGAACCGGAAACCGTATTACCAAGGCTAAAATCCAGATACCGAACATCGGAAGCGTGCTTCTGACCAACGGTATGACAGTGACCAGCCTCAACAAAACGGTTCCCGTAGCCGTTATTTCCAACGGGTATATCTGGGTGGATTACTCCTCCGACAAGATATTCCCCGGACAATACGACAAACTCCTGATTACAATACGCGACAATGTGATCCACACTGAGACGTCGGTAACATGGAGTGCGGAAGTAGCGTTCGACTCGACATTCAACCAGTTCAAGCCCGCGCCGGTCATGGCCGGAAAATCGCTGGGTATTTCCTTCAAGATGCCGAATCCGTCGGTCAATGTCACGAAGACGCCGAACGAAATATACCTGAACAGAACCAATCTGGTCATACAGTATAATGTCAGCAACACCGGCACCGGTTCCAACGATCTCGACCGCGTGCAGATCATCCTGCCTACTGTATTCAGGACAGGATTCGGGACGAATATGATCTCCAATTCCATCGCTACTAATTTAACCTATTCACCCGCGACAGGGTTAATCACTCTCTATTACAATGCGTTAACTCCGGGAACAGTCGATAAACTGTTTCTGAATGTTCAGAGTACCGCAGGTGTATATCAATGGGTGACGCTCGAATCGATCGCGAGAAACTATATCAATACCAATGTCACCTCGGGAAGCAAGGACCTCTTTATCTCGTCCATTCCTTCCTTCAGTCTTACCCCCAACGAGATCGATACGAGTACGAACCAACAGAATTTCGCCTTCACGATCAATAACAACGCTAACGCTTCGTCACTTGTGATCAAGAAAGTGGTCATAGAAGTACCCTCGAACTTTACGAACTTCACGTTCGTAGGAAACGAAATCCCCATGACGCTCCAGGGAATGGTGTCGAGTATCACGCTGAATTACGAGGCGATGGGACAATCCATTCCTATCGGCGACCAGGATACGGTCGTTTTGACCTTCCGGGACGACTACGAGATCGGTAACCTGACGAATGCGTTCACAGTATGGGCGGACAACGGGCAGGGGTACTATCCGCTGAATATCAGTTCCGGTAAATCCTCCGAGCTGATGTTTGTCATGCCGGATCCCGATACCCGGATCACCTCGACGCCGGACTATATCGAACTGGGTAAGGTGTCGAACACGATGACGATCAACCTGACTAACCTCGGATCGGGTTCGAGCCGCATCAGTTACGCCAAGATCAAGCTCCCCAGCGGATTAACGACTATCGATAACATATCGCATACTCACGCGGGAGCGATATTCTACAGCCTGACCAGCAACATCATCTATATCCACTACACGAACAATCTGCTCGACATCGGATCGGGCGACGACATCACCTTCGACTTCGTCAATACGATCAACCAGGTCACCAACCTTCAGATACAGGTCGAAGTGGCC
>MIBE01000030.1:0-22915 GCA_001829415.1 Spirochaetes bacterium GWF1_51_8 | reverse complement strand
CTGATCGAGACGAACGCGACACTGGTCTTCCGTATCATGAACCGCTCGTTCGGCTCCATGCTGACCCAGTCGATCATCGTGTTCGGCACGAACCTAATGGATGTGTTCGAATCGGTCTCGATCGATACATTGAACAGCAGCGCCGATACTATCGTGTTCGATACGAATAATAACCGCATCATCCTGAGCTATAGTTCTATGGGCTTCACCGAGTACGACGATGTGCGCCTGACATTCAGCTACACACTGAACGATATCTTCGTCATCCCGGTGCATACGACGAACAGTATTCAGCTTGAAAGCGGATCGAACACTAACGTTATCGGTATCCAGACCGGCGGAAACGTCAGCTATATCGGTATCACCAACTCCGCGTGGGGTGCGGTGAAGGGATATGTTTATCCTACCCTGAAAGGTGTAAATGTCAAACTCTACTATACGAATACATCGGTGCTTGCCACGAACGACAGCGGCCTCAACATTTCGGCCTTGAGCACGATAGGGACGGGGCAGTATGTAGTAAGCAGAATCCCGGCCGGTATCTACGACATGGAATTCTCGCTCTCGGGGACGTTCAAGAAGGAACTCCTGACTATCAATGTGGCCGCGAATAAAATAACCAATATCTCGATCATTACGATGCGCAACGCGACGTTGAAAGCGGGCGATGAGGCGCCGTTGCAGGAAATAATCTGCTACATGGACACCAACACCCGTGTCGTATTCCCGGAGGGTTCCGTCGGCAAAGAATTCTCGGTGGATATTCGTATCCTGCCGTTGACCGACACCCAGAAGGCGAAGATCGACGAAAGTACGCTGATCAAACCGCCTGTCGATAAAGACGGAATGTTCGGTTATCAGTTCGACTTCTATGATGTGAACGATGTCGCTATACTGGGCTCCCTGCTCCAGCTTGACGCAGTCCTCTATCTCGCCTTCGACCCGTTGACCAATCTCGGATGGGGCTGGGAAGTGAAAGACCTTGCCATCTTCTACTGGGACGATAACGGCAACTCCGACTTCTCCGACTCGAAATGGGTGAGAATAGGCGGAACGGTCGACGAGGTGAACAATGTGATCACGGCGAGAGTGGCTTACCTTCACGGGTTCTATGCCGTGATGGCGAAGCTGGTCAATGAACAGGGTGTGATCCAGAACGTCGTCCTGCGGCCGAAAATCTTCACACCAACCGGCGCGAACGATTATTACAATACGATCAAGCTCTCGTTCGAATTCGATCAGGGGTATGACACCTACATCGTGAAAATCTACGACCTGTTCGGAAACATGGTACGGAGTTTCGAACGGAACACGGAGGGAGGGACAAAGTTCTCCCAGGGCGAAGTCGCATGGGACGGCAACGATAACGAAGGGTATTCGGTGAAGAGCGGGGTTTACGTCTACCAGGTCATTGTTGGCGGGCAAACCTATTCCGGCACCTTAGTGATCGTGCGGTAGGAGGGCTATATGAGAAACAAACTAACAGAAAACACCCGGAGCAATCCTATGAAAAAAGTATACAGCCTGATAATATCGGCGGTCATTCTGCTGGCGGTCACGGCGGGCGGTTTCGCGAAGTCGATGTACTACCTTGAAACCTTCCCGGATTCCGGTACCGCGGTTGCACACGGATGGGTATTTAATTTCCGGATGAGCCGCGATATGATCGTTCATGATGTCTACCACGATTGGGGCGGCGATGGAATTACGTTAGATAAAAACCATCCCGGTACCGTAAATGTCACCGGAGGTGCCCTGAATATATACGGAGCCGCAAATAATGTCGCCTTAGGCTGGAATAACTGGTACCTCGGCGATGGCGCGAAGTGGGATCCCAAACTTTGTCCGGATTTACAAAACGTAGCTGTAGACGCATCCGCAGAGGATCCGTTCGGATACGTGATTATCAGATATACTACGAGTATCGACCCTCGCGGTGACGGTGGCGAGCAAGGCGGCTACGCCAATTCCGCGGCACAAAAGGGTTTGGTAACCGCGTGGATGGCGCAGGAAAATGGAGCGGTCGACCCGTATGATACTTGGGAAAACTTTGTATACTTCTACGATAAAGCAAACTGGAATGTCGCGAATAATACTTGGGGATACTATAAGGATTATGAACATGATGTTGCCATCGCTACCATGACAGGCGATGTCGATAGTGTAAATCCCGGTACCCTTACCACTCCGTTTCGGCACACTTTCGATGATAATAACATGAACAATCAAAACTGTTTGGCTACTCAGTTTGCCGACGGAGACGGGTATACTGCACCTGTTACCGAAGAACTCGGTATAAAAATGACTCATAACGGCGATAAAATCAGTATTTATATCAATCCCGACCCCGCTGAAAATACAGCAAACCTTTCCAATACTTGGATGCTTATCGGTACGGCGGATGTCGGCTGGTATACGGATCTTATCGGCTTCTTCGGTATCGAATCGCCGTTTTTCCGGGGCGGAGATATTGGAACGATATACGACAATTTCTATATCCGCACTGTGGCGAGTAATCTTGTCGCAACGGTCACTCCCCAGAAAGCGGTTATCAGTTCTTCCGTAACATTCAATATCGCGCTGACACCGCAGAATGTCTCGGGTACCGATAGCGGTATAGGCGAAATCTATATTAAAAAGCCCGCAGGGTACGGTGTATGGACTCCCGGGAATGTTACGGTCGTCCATCCGCAAGGCGGATTGATGACGAGACAGACCGGTGCTGCATATATGAGCGGAATTCTCCCCGCGAACAATTTCTATGTCGACGAACGGAACGGTTTCTTGTACATACGTTTCGGTATGGGCGGATCGGATGCCGCGAATAATATTGTAACAAACGGAACGATCAATATTTCGTTCACAGTAACCACACCCGCGACAGGCGATCGTTTGGGCGCGAACTTTGAGGTATTCGCCGACTGTACGAAACACGCGAACACCGGGGTAGATGCGGCTTTCGGTGGAACGATCAAATATGCGACTACCGGTATGAAAAAGGCCTATGCCTCCGGTACCGAAGGCTTATTGGTCAGGACATATTCTCAGCCTAAACTCAACTATGCGAAGATCGAGTATTCTCCGTCGCCGATCATCACAGGTACTGAAGAATCCGATTTCACCTTAAAGATATCCACGGAACTGGTGGAAGGCGCCCCCGATATCTCGCATATCAGAATCCTGATCCCGACGGGCTTTGCAGTCAGTAACAACACTGCCGGCCACCTGAACATTCAGTCCATGGTACTCAAAACCGGATCGGGAGACCTAAGCTCGAATCAGGCGTTCGTCTCCGGGAATTATATTTATGTCTACTATACTAACTCGCTGATCGGCGGATTCCCCGGTCAGGACGGATACGACCGTATCTCCTTCAAGGTTTACGGAACTCCCTCGATCGGAGCGATGAGCACGAGTAACTTCCTTTGGCAGGTTGCGGTTAACAGCTCCCATTTTGTCACCGGTACGACATGGACGAACGCTACGAATACCCCGCTGATGCAGGTCACGGTCTCCAAGTCCAACGCCGTGTGCTACGGATCGATCAATCCCGATAAAGTGGCTATTTTCGCCCAGTTATCCAACAACCGGAACGAATTTGTTTATACGATCAATAATCAGGGTAAGGGCGATAACTCCGTGATGAACGCGAAGATATATGTACCCGAGAATTTCTCCAATGTGATCGTGACAAACGTTTCCACGAAGGGCGGAACAGTCAGCTATAATTCAGGCGAACGGATGATCTACATCAACTACGGAACGCCGTTAGCGACCAATCAGTCCGATAATATCAAACTCTGGGCGACGCATACTAATGTGAATGTGAACTCTCCCGCTGTAACCGCGCCGTTCCTGCTCTATGCCGATAACGGAAACCTCGCGGGGTACGTCCTTCAAGCCTCGGAGTACGGAAAGTCATGGAGCGTGATTATCAAGCCTCCTACGCCGTCGGCGGCGAATTTCATCAACCCGTCGGCGATCTTCACAACTTCGATCACCAACACGATTACAAACACAATCTATAACACTTCTCCTAACGGCGTCAATGTCCTGTACGGACTGATGATGCTCCCGGCGGATAAATTCCCCACGATCGTCAGCGTACAGACGAAATATATGAAGAACCCCGCCAATATCGTCCAGACTAATTTTGACGGAACGAATTTTATTTACCTGAAGTTCTACAACGATACGAACGGCGGTCTTTTATCGAAGTATGCCAATTTCGATAATGAGAAGGTCATCATTAAGTTCGTGGATAATATCACTTACGCGACATTCCCGACCAACCGGATGCCGACAAATGTGATTATTCCCACCTACGTTTATAAGTCGTCCAATGAAAGTTCCGATCCGGATTATTACGCTTTATCCGAATTCGACCCCAACTTCGGCGGAACGAATAGTATCTACTTCAAGCTTCCTTCCATCTCGGCGAAGTTCTATATTTCCCCCGCCGAGTTATCTTCGTCCTCGGTAACGAACGACATCACGTTTGTCCTGACAAACACCGGACAACCGGGCAACAGGATCCATTACTTCTATATTCCCATTCCGAGTGATATTTCGGAAAACGTGCTTTTCCTCAACTCGAGTGTGGGTACGGCTACCCCAGAACTCGGGCTGGACAGGATTAAGGTCACTCTGGCTACTCCGCTCGACGGAGGAAAGGCCTGTATCGTAACCTTTAAGCTGGTAGATATCGTGGGGCAGGAAGATAAGGAAACCTATTTCTATCCGACTGTCAGAAACGACAAAGAGCTCATCGTGCTGGGTAACCCGGACATCGTGGTCGGGAAGAGCGGGAAGATCAATTTTGAAATTCCGAAACCCAAAGGCGGCGGCGGAGCGTATCCCAATGTCATCTTCGTACAGAAGGGCGAACCCGTGGGAAGCGTGATCACCCAGCAGTTTACGCTCAAGGTGACGAATACCGGTATAGGGCAGGACTTGTTCGATAAGGTCATGGTCAAGTACCCGAAACCGCTTCAGGGATTTGTAGCCCATATTTATAGCGCGCATCTGGGGCTGTCGTCATCGAACTCGGCGTATTTCACCAAGACCGTCAGCAATTTCAGTGTTAATTATATTCCCACCGGCAGCGAACTAAGCGTCGGGGAATCGGATACCTTCACTGTGACCGCATACATCTCGAACCTGACCCTGCTTCCTACTAACGGAAAATTCGAGTTCTTCGCCGATAACGGCTTCTTCGATATCGGAAACCCCGCGAAGACATTCTATGAACTGACAAATCTTTCCATAGGCAGCGCATGGGTCTACGGTACAGAACGTGTTAATGTCACCCTTGCCGGGAATGCTTTGACGACGGTCAAGACAAACACGTTCACAATCGATATTAAGAACGGTACGAACGGAAGTCTCTCTGTCAACAAAGTGGGAATCAAGATACCGAGCATATTCACTGTCAATCCAAGCGATGTTACTGTCACGCTTACTTCCGCGGACGTTACGGTGAGCGGGGGGTATATCTGGCTGAACTATACCGGCCCCGGATTATTGAATCAGAATAACAAGACTTCACTAACAATCAAAGCGGTGAAGCCCTTGATCGCCAATCCGATGATCGTGAACTGGGAAACCGTGGTGTACTACACAAATAACGTGAGTATCGCATGTCAGACGAAGGGGAATACTTACCAGAATATCAATGCCCCCAACGCGGACTTTTATGCATACTCGACGCCGAACACGGTAGGGAAAGACTTGATGTCCCAGGTGTTTTCGGTTACCGTCACAAACATTGGCGCATTAAGTAACAATATCTACAAGATCAAGATCATACCGCCTACCACGAATGCCAACAACAAGCTCGTGATCACCAACATATCGGGAATCACATCGACGATTGCTTCTAAGAAGTGGTATTCCAACGACGGGTGTCTCTATATCGACTACGGGGTCAGCAATAATTATATCAACTCGAAGACGAAGGATGTTATCACATTTACTGCGTATGACAACCAGAACAACGAAGGGTTCATTAACTCATGGAAGGTATACGCGCTGAACCTAAAGAATACGAACTCCGGATACTTCCTGACCAAGGACCCCGTGGGTATCGGGAAAAGCCTCGAGTACAGGATTATCATCCCCGCATACAACTCGAGTTACTATGCATACCCGGACACGATCTCGACTGCCGAGGCATCGAACTCACTCAGTATCTACCTGAATAATACCGGTACCGGAACGAACTATATCAAGAGTGTCAAGATATATTTCAATAATCCGTTTACTAATGCCGGGCTGAGCGCTAATTCAAGTAAAGGGACCGTCGCGCAGATCAGTTCGAATTTCATCCAGATCAATTACCCGGTCCCGACAAAGATGGCGCCGAACTCCAACGATGTAATCTCGCTTAATATCAGAGACAACATCGACTTCGGCAACTCGTCGGCATACTTCACGGCTTACATCGAGTATAACACTTCCGGCGGACAGTATATACCGTCCTCGATCAGTGTCGGGACGAACCTGGTGAAGTTCCAGATGCCCGCGCCGGTCGTCGCAAGCGAAGCCGCGCCGAACGATATTTACAGCAGTCAGAAGTCCGCCAGCATCCTGTTCCGTTTTATCAACAAAGCTACGGGAAGCAATAAAGCTCAGAAGATAGTCTTCTATATCCCCAACGAGTTCACGAACTTCATGAACTCCGGCAAGCTGACCGATGTCAACGGGCTGACGACGAATATCGCTTACAATAACGGGAAATTCGTCCTGTCGTATGCGAATTTCCCTGTCGGGTTTACGAATACCCTGATGCTGAGTGTAACGAACTTCACGACGAACCTCGGAAGCTATCTCTTCCAGTCCGTCGCGTCCAACGGCGTACTCGGTGCGTTTACGACTACGAATACGGACTCCAAGTATATCAATATAGTCAAGGCTCCTTCCGCCGAACTTGCCGCGTTGTCGAAGACGGTGTATTCCACCAAGCTCAATAATACCGTCAGCTTCAACTTCGACAATAACACGAGCGGAAGCGAAGCGGTGAAGTTTATCAAGATTACGGTCCCGACGGTATTCAATGATATCACCTCGCCGATCAGCAGTAAGGGTGTAATCGCGGCGCAGACCACAAGTTATGTAGTGATCGCGTATACGAATATGGCGGGCGCCCTGACAAAGGGACAGCAGGACACGATCACGATGACAGTTTGGGACAACACAAACATGGTCGAGATCTATCCTGTGACCTACCAGATCAAGGCCGATAACGGCTCCGGTTTCGGTACGGTACGCGAACTGATCAACACCCTGAAGCAGGAAATGCGGATACCGTTAGCGGAAATCTCGAACAAGCAGATATCGAGCTGGTTCCTGATCAATACGAGCGGCGGGTTTGAGACAAACAACTTTATCTTTATCCTGAGCAACGCCAACGCCGATCAGAACCTTGTTTACTCGAATGTGATCACGCTCCCGACCGAAATAGCGAACCATATTGTTACTGCGATCACGGTTTCTCATCCGTCTGCCGTCGCGGTGAAGTCCGGGACTAAGCTGATCATCACTTATTCCGGCGCAAACGGTTTCTACCCGGGCCAGACGAACAAGGTATCCTTCAGCTTCACCAATAACGTCTATACCGCGAAGAACCTGCTGATGAAGATATATTCCTACAACAACAGTTCCTACGGCTCAGTACAGCTTAACGCGAACCTGAATTTCAAATCGCCGCAGGAAGCGACCGAAGCCTATGTGTACAATAAGAAAATTCTTTACAGTATCGATAATTATGGCGAAGTCGTCTATAAGATCAAGAACGGGATGTACGATGTCGGTATCCAGAAACTATCGGTGAATTTCAGCAACGCGCTGACGATCACGAATATCTACTCGGAATACCACCATGCGTTCGTACCCTATACGATTTCAGCGTCGAACATTGTGATCGATTTCTCTACGATAGGCATATTGCCGTCGAGGCTCGATACGTCGAAGGGCGAAGCGACCTTAAAGATTTACGTCAACTATTCCAATAACGCAAATTGGACGAACGACATGAGCGCGATGGTACAGTACGACGGCAACCTGCAGTGGTCAGTAACCCGTCCCGCGGTCGGCCAGTACGATTTCGTTCCCGTGCTGATGGCTGATTTCGGCAGAATAGTAGGGTATGTCCTGCCCGGCTCTGCGAACCCGAACGCGAAGCTCCTCATGCCCGGCTCGACGAACACCTATATGACGAACAAGTTCGGCGAGTTGATTACCGCGGCCGCGAGCAGCGCGAACGGCTACTATGTACTCGACTATGTGCCCGCCGGGATATACAATATCAGCTTCTCGGGCGACCTTTACAAGACGACGATTTTGTCCAATATCCCCGTCGTGATCAACAAGATTACGAACAATGTAAACTACAAGCTCAAGAAAGACGTGTTCAACCCGAACTCGACTATAGTACAGACTGCCTTGTGTCTGGACGACCTGAAGTCCCAGATCATCGTACCGCCGGGAATACTGAGGAACTATATCGCGGTAGATATCTGGTATTCGAACCTGACGGCGGCGCAGATATCCATGTCGAGCGGCGGATTTATCGTCCCGCCCACGGACGCGAACACATTGACGCTCTATCACTTCAAGATGACCGATCTGGACAGTCTACCGGTCATGCAACAGGAGATATGGGGTAATTTGACCATCAAGCTGTTCTACAACGAGACCAATATCGCGGCGCAGGGATGGAGCGAGGGATCGCTCGCGATCTACTACTGGCGTGAGATGACCGGCGAATGGGTACGTGTCGGCGGAAAAACAGATGCGTCGGAGAATTCGATCACGGCTCAGGTGGGCTATATACATAATTACTACACGATATTCGGCGAAACGGCGCTGACCGAAGTCGCCCCCGGGTTCGTAAGCGTTACCGTAGACCCGAAGGTGTTTACGCCGCAGACTTCGGACAAGTACTATAAGAACATGAAACTCTCGGTCGGGTTTGCCAAAGAGGTATCCAAGTACGAGATCAAGATTTACACGCTTTACGGCGAACTTGTGAGAAGTTTCCTGTTCGAAGGCGGGGGTTATACCCAGTCAGAAGTATTCTGGGATGGTAAAGATAACGAAGACATTCCCGTGAAGAGCGGAGTTTACGTGTATCGTGTCATCGCGGAAAACAATACGTACACCGGTACGATTGTGATCGTGCGGTAATGTTTAAAAGGAGGAATTATATGAAAAAGTTTCTGGCGGTATTAACGATAGTTTTAATGGGGACCAATCTCTATGCGGCGTTCGAGAACCTCGGGTATACGGCGAAAAGTATGTCGCTCGGGAACGCCATTTTCGGCGATTTCGACGGCGTGAACTCGGTGAACTATAACCCGGCAAGTATCGCGCTTGTCAAGAGCATTCAGATATACGGCGGATGGAACACACCCTACGCCCAGTTTAACGACGGATCGATGATCAACACGATCGACGTCAACTATGTGATGCCGTTCTTCAACGGTTTCTCGCTGAGTTTCGATCCGTTTATCACCAAGCGCGCCGCTATCGGTATCGGAGTTCACAGGATGTCGGTGGTCTTCGGCGATATGGAAATCTATCACGAGGGTGTTTATTCCTTCACATACGCCAAAGACCTCAACGACGTGATTTCCCGCGGCGCTAAAATCTCGATCGGGTTCCGCCTGAATATTTTCGATATCGCGGTCGGATCGTTCGCCGATGTCAACCTGAACCCTTCTTTGGGCGGAATGATGTCTCGCGTATCGTTCGGTCTCGATCTCGGTCTGACCTACGACTTCAGCGAAACGATCCGCTTAGGCCTAAGCTATAAAAACCTGATCGCACCGAACATCTCAATTCTCCCCGACGGGGTCGATACCCTGCCGTCGGAATTCAGTCTCGGCGCGAACTGGAATATCGGCAATATTTTATTTATGAAGAACGCGATGATCGGGATAGGGCTGATCACCTACGGTAAGGACGCCAGCGATAACCGTACCGCCAACACCTCATACAACCTCGGCTTCGAGTTCAAGCAGCTTTCCGCTCATGAAATCTTCGAATCCAAGCCGTTCAAGGGCGAAATTCTTTCTGTCAGAATGGGCGCGATCTTTCAGCAGATGAAGCTGTCTGAGAGTGTGATTAAAGTGACGGGTGGTATCGGGTTTATGTATGTATTCGGTAAGGCCCACCAGGTCAATGTCGATTATGCGTTCGAGTACGGAATCAATAACGGCTCGATGAAGCATGTCGCCGGATTGACATACCAGTACCTTCTCCCGAACAGCGCGTTCGTCTACGAAAAGGGTATGGAAGCCGACCAGGAACTGGACGAGCTTTCCAAAGCGAATACCAACGTGATCGTTCCGGACAGCGGTGTGAATAACGCTGATCCGAACGCCCAGAAACAGCCTGACGCCAATGTCAATAAGGCTGAAGCGGATAAGAAGAAAGCCGAAGAGGACAAGAAGAAGGCTGAAGAAGAAAAGAAGAAGAAAAAGGATAAAACTAAGTAGCACAGATTCCCCTCCTTTTAATATCTGTAAGAGCCTCGTTCCGGAAGGAACGGGGCTTATTTTTTATAGACGAATCCCTGTTTTCCGGTTATAATACCTCATCCTTTTTCTGGAGGTTCATGTGTCCGAATTAAAAGTCAGCGTTTCCGGGGTCAGGGGGATATGGGGCGACAGCCTGACCCTCGAATCGCTTATGGACTATACGAAGGCGTTCGGTGAATATATCCGCAGGCGCGGGGGGAAACGGGTGCTGATCGGCAGGGACGCGCGCCCGACCGGGCCGATGATCTCCATGTATGCCGCGTCCATCCTGAACGCCATGGGCATCGATACTGTCGACACGGGGATCGTCCCGACACCGACGGTGCTTTTCGGGGTGCGGAAGCTGGGTTTCGACGGCGGACTCATCATTACAGCCTCGCATAACCCGGTCGAATGGAACGCGCTGAAGTATGTCAAGACCGGCGGACTATTTACCGGCGAAAAGGATATCGAGGAAATTAAAGGGTATCTGACCCTGAAGAATATCGAAGCGCCTTATCACTCGACAGGCAAAAACTCGAACGATACGTCCGCGCTCGCATTGCATGTCCAGGCTGTCGCGGATTACCTCGGGGTCGACGCGATCCGGAGTACGGGATTCAAGACGCTGATCGATCCGGTCAATAGCGCCGGATGCGACGCCTCGCGGATGCTGATGGAAAAGCTCGGATGTACCTATAAGATTATCAACGGCGAGATCGACGGGACGTTCAAACGAGGGACGGAACCGACGCCGGAGAATCTGCGCCATATGGAGAAAGAGGTCGTCGATTTTGGCGCGGATATCGGTTTCGCGACCGATCCCGACGCTGACCGGCTGGTTGTCGTGGACGAAAAGGGCGCTGTCCTGTCCGAGGAAATGACCCTCGCGCTCGCGGTCGAAAGCGTGCTCTCCGATCCCATGACGAAGCGCGGCGACGTCGTGATCAATATGTCGACGTCGAAGATGTCCGAGGATATCGCGGCGAAGTACGGTGTCAGGACGTTCCGCTCCAAGGTGGGGGAAGCCAACGTGGTCGAGACGCTTATTGCGAATCACGCGCTGATCGGCGGCGAAGGTAACGGCGGGGTGATCTTCCCGTCGGTCAATACCGCCCGCGACAGCCTTGTGGGGATGGGGCTGATGCTACAGCTCATGGCGCGGACGAAAAAGCCGCTCTCCGAACTCGCGGCCGCTCTCCCGAGGTACGCGATGAAAAAAACGAAGTTCGATTATTCCGGCGACATCGAAAGCCTGTATAACCGGATAGTCGATAAGTATAAATCCGCCGAAGTATCGAGACTGGACGGCCTCAGGATAGACTGGCGCGAGGGCGATACCGCGGTCTGGGCGCATATCCGCCCGTCGAACACGGAACCGGTCGTCAGGCTGATCGGGGAAGCGGGCTCAGCCGAGGTGTTGGATAGGGTGTTCGCTGAAATCGGCGGATTACTCTAAGCTTCGGTTTCCGACATCCTGCGGTAATTGAGTTCCATCTGTCTCAGACGTTCCAGCAGTTCGCGGTCGAAACCGCTCCGGTATAGGTAGACCGTGTTGTTGTGCGATAGCGGGTCGCCGAGCGGGGTGATTTTTTCCGCGAGCGCAAAATCGGGTGTGCCGGGTATCGGCGAGAAGTACGCGAGCCTCGGCACCGCGCCGCAACTGTTGATATAACGCATCGTTTCATCGATCCTGTCCGCATTCTGCCCCGGCGTATTGAGCAGGGTGTATACCTGAATACTTTCCCGCCTAAAACCCGACCTGATCAGGATATCGACCGAGTTCTCGAACTCGCGGTTCGTCGTTTTCGCGCCCCGCGATTGCTGAAACGCCGGGTCGTTCGACTCCAGCGAGAGCCGGATATCGCGGAAACCCGTCCTTTTCATCAGACGCGCGGTCGTCTCGGTCAAATGCCGGATGTGAAGCCCGTTGGGGGTGTAGAAGTTCCCGTCGAAACCCGCCCGTGCGAGCGTATCGAGTACGATATCGATATGCTTTTCTGCATCGATAAGCAGGGCGTCGTCGTAGAACGCGAAATACCGGACGCCGTAGTTTTTCCGCAGGGCGAGGATCGTCTCCGCGGCACTCTCCGGCCGGAAACGCGTGAACGTGTTCAGGACGGCCGATGCGCAGTAATCGCAGCGGTAGATACAGCCGAGCGAGGTATAGACAGGGGCGTAGTAGTATTCGCCCAGCAGACTATAGTCCGGCACGGGATCGACAGGCAGGGTCAGTTCCTCGCCGGTCAGTCGGGAGACTTCGGACAGGACGGCATCGAGCCTTTGCGATCCGACTACCTTGTCCGCGCCGGATGCGTTCGCGGAATGGGCCGGCATAAGCGACGAATATACACCGCCCGCGATCACGGGGATGCCGCCGAACACTTTCCGCAGGAGCGCGATGGTGTGCCGTACGCCGGTATACCAGTAGGTCATCACGGTCGTGACGAAGATATAGTCCGGGCGGAATCCGGTCTTCCGCAGTTCGGCGGTAAACACCTCGTCCGGTAGTCCGTAACGTTTGAACCGGCGCGGGATATCCGCGACCTTCGGCGGTTTAGGGATAAAAACTCTATTGAAGTGCCCGGTGCCGTTCTCGTGAAACCTCATCCCGTTAAGCGCGGGGTGCGTCCGGTCGAGTGCGTTGATGAACCTTAGATCGAACTTTTCCTTGAGGCAGGACGCGAGGAGCATCAGGCCGAGCGGTTTGGAGAAATGGTCGTAGGCGGCAAAGTCTTCGATATGGGGGTTGATAAGCAGAATCTTCTTCTTCATGCGCCCGGGAAAACCCTGAGATAACGGATGCCGATGGGGGTGCTTTCCACGAGCGCGGCGAGCCGGTTGTTCGACACAACCCGGTAGACTCCTGGGGTAACAGGCGGTGCCGTGAATGATCCTTCGGCGAGGGGTTTACCGTTCATCAGGTGTTCCTCGGGCACGGTAAGCTCCAGAACCGGAATGTGGGGCAGGGCTTCGAGCAACGGGATCATGATATCGCGGAAATTCGTCTCGTCGATCTCGTCGATAGTCCTGCATCGAGCGATCTCGATTCCGCCGCTTTTGAGACGGATAAGCGAGGCAAGATGCGCTCCGCACCCGAGAGTCTTCCCAAGGTCGCGGGCGATCGCGCGGATATACGTCCCCGACGAACAGGTGACGGTGATGACGGCGGCCTGCGTGTCATTGTCGAAACAGTCGAGCGTAATGCCCTTCACGTCGACCTCACGGGGCTTTTCGGGCACTTCCATATCCCTTCGCGCGAGTTTGTAGTTCCGCACCCCGTCCGTCTTCAACGCGGAATACTTCGGCGGGACTTGCGTGATCCGCCCGACGAACATGGGAATGGCGCCGCGTAAATCGCTCTCGGCGATCCGTATATCCGAACGCGCGGTCACTTCGCCGTCAGCGTCGTCGGTGGCGGTAGTTACTCCGAATTGAATCCCGGCGCGGTAAATTTTATCCGTTTTCAGCATGAAGTCGAAGAGCTTCGTGGCCTCGCCGACAAGAAGGGGAAGCACCCCGGACGCGGCCATGTCGAGAGTGCCGCTGTGGCCTATTTTTTTGATATGGATTTTTTTCGATATCCGGCGGATCACGTCGAACGAACTGATGCCGGACGGTTTATCGACAGGAAGAACGCCTGAGATTTCAGTCATCAGATGTTGTCCACCTTGACCTGGATGACGTCGGTGACCGGCAGCCCCCCGAGCTGGTCGTTGACCTCGACCGAGATATAGCACCATCCGTTAGTCAGGAGCCGC
Source organism: Spirochaetes bacterium GWF1_51_8 (assembly GCA_001829415.1). Taxonomy (GTDB): domain Bacteria; phylum Spirochaetota; class Brevinematia; order Brevinematales; family GWF1-51-8; genus GWF1-51-8. The sequence continues at coordinate 8,634 of MIBE01000030.1, read as the reverse complement.
GTATCCCATTCGTACTGGTAGGGCGAGGTGGTCATCAATGTCTCAAATTGGAAATTGATATAGATATAGACCGAATCGACCAGCATGGTATCGGGCGGGGTGACGAGGATGGTCTGGATTCCGCGCACGGTCTGGCCGTTGTAGGGGGCGGAGATCACGCCCTGAGGAGTGAGAAATTCCGAGCAGGAGAGTAACGCACCGAGCGAAATAAATACCGCGAAGTAAACCCTGAGAAAACGCATGAATCCTCCTTACCGCTATATGGTCACTTTAAATAACCGCCGTTCCCCGGCGGCAAGGAAGTGACCATTGGGCGAATTATGAAGAGATATCATTACTAAAGCTAAAAATGATAACTGTGATTAAACTCGCCCTAAATATTGTACATTGAAAATCATAAAATTTAAAGCAAAACGGATAATATTCGGGAAAAATCTTGATAGAAAGACAATCAGGCACTATAATAAGAGCGGTTCCGTAAAAGAACGCGTTTATGACCGATAATAGGCTGAAAAAAGGAACCATGCGAGGGAGGGATGAAGCGATTCTCGTTTCGTCTGCAGAGGTTATTGGATATCCGCAAGGATAGGGAAGAAGAAGCGAAGATAGAGCTTGCGAAGGCGAGCGGCGCTTACCAGCTCGAGGTCAATAAGAAGCTCGGAATGTTCGAGACCCTTCGCGAACTCCGTTCGTCCCTTTCGGCGCGCGGAAATCTGACTCTCGCCGAGCTTCAGGAATACGACCGTCTCTCCCAAGATACCGACCTTGCCGTTCTTGTACTCGATAAGGAAATCGAAGCCAAAAAGCTCATCATGGAAGAAAAGCTCGTGATCTACACCAAGCTCAAGCAGGAACGCCGCGCGGTCGAAATCCTGAAGGAAAAAGCGCTGGAAAAGTACCGTGAAGAGGAAAAAAGGGAAGAACAGCAGGTTTTAGACGAAATGGGACAAAATATACACCGGAAAAATCAAGCGGATCGTAAAAATTCCGAAAATCAGAACGAGGGTTTCTCTGAAGTCTGATTTCGGGAGGGAAAAATGATTGAATCCATTCAGGGCGCGATGTTCAGGATCGAAGAGATCACGAAGCGTATCGACGAAATAGGGGCGATAGGCAAACCGCCGTCTATCAAGCCGTTACAGCCTCCCCAAGCCAAGGAAGCGCAAAATCCCAATCAGCCTACGTTCTCGCAGGTCCTGAGCGAATATGTGAACGGCAATACAGCCCAGCCGGGAGCCGGGAAAGAACTTTACCTGAACGACCTGAATGTCGACGAAGTGGTCGGCACCTACCAAGACTCGGCGAAGATGCTCCAGTCGTTATACCAGAACGCCAAGCAGGACAAGGGCGATGTGAATTCGATCATCACCGAGGCGTCACAGGCCTTCGGGGTGGACGAGTCGTTAATAAAAGCGGTCATCAAGCAGGAGTCCCAATATAATCCCAACGCTGTTTCGCATGCCGGGGCGCAGGGACTGATGCAGCTTATGCCGCAGACAGCCGAGATACTCGGCGTCACCGATCCGTTCGATGTCCGTCAGAACATCTTCGGCGGGACGAATTACCTCAGCGACATGCTGACACGTTACAACGGCAATATCGTGAAAGCCCTCGCAGCGTATAACGCCGGGCCGAACAGGGTCGATGCCGCCGGAGGCGTTCCGAATATCGAAGAGACCAAGGACTATGTCAATAAGGTCATGAACTTTTATTACGAGTACAAGAATTCCAAGTAAGCATGGGATAGGGTAATATGGAACGGAAAAAACGCATTTTCTTTTTGCTCCTCATCAATCTCACCCTGGCGTTTCTCTCGCTGTACATCCTCGATTTTCTCCAGATCATCGATTACCGCCAGATACTCCAGCAGTTCCCGTTACTCAAAGAAGTCTACAAGGCCAAGAAAGAAGACCCCGATCTCCTGTCAAAAATGGAGCTCGACAAGAAATGGCAAATCCTTCAGCAGAAGGAGATCACCTACCAGCAGGACCTCGCCAAACTCGAAGAGGAGAAGCGTGTGATCGAGGAAGAGAAAGAAGCGATCGCGAAACAGAAGGACGAGATTCTCGCGATGCGTGAGAATATGTCGAACGAACAGGTGCTGAAAAACGCCTACGACAACCGTATCGAAGAGATCGCGATTCAGATCGAGAGTCTTCCTCCTGTCGTGGCGGTGGCTCTGCTCGAACGGCAGGAAGATATGATGATCGTGGATATCTTCCGCAAGATCGAAGAACGCGCCGCCGAAGAGGGCAAGGCCTCGATCCTGCCGAGCATCCTCAAACTGATGAACCCCGACTTGCTGGCGAGAGTCCAGAAACAAATGCTACAATAACTTAACGGAGTATATCGAATGAAAAAATGGGTAATCGTGTTCGCGTTTATCGCATTGTCGTCTGCGGCGTATGCCAAGGGTGTCAGCAATGAAGAGCTGATGGGGAAATGGGTCAATGAGAAGGACGCCTCCATCGCGATTGTATTCGAGGCGAACGGTAAGTTCACCGATTTATCCAAAGGGGCCGTGGGGACGTATACGTATAAGTGGGAATTGCTCGACGACGAGATTCTGCTTTTGACGCAGAAAAACGCCGGCGCGACAGTTCTGAAGACTTTCAAAATCAAAGAGTGCAAGAATAATAAAATGGAAATCAAACTTCTTTTTACTTACGATGTTCAGAAAGAACTGACGACGGTTCCCGAAAAGGGCGCCAAGACGTCCAAATTTATTAAAAAGTAACGAGGTATCGATGAAAGGAATATTCGCTGTTTTCGCGGTAGTGGCGATTCTCGCGGGCTGCCAGAACGGGCAAGCCTCCAAGGCTGCTATCGCTGACGAAAAGGCGCTCGCCGGGGAATGGACATCGTCGGGCGATCTGGAAATGCATCTGACACTAAAAGACGGCGGAAGCCTTGTCTACTGCAAGGGCGAACTGTGCGCGATGGGAAAATGGAAGACCGACGGGGTTAAACTCATGCTCAATTACTTCGAGGGCGATAAGAATGTCGAACTTGAGTTGACGATGCTCGCGTTATCCAACGGTCAGCTTCAGTGCACCTTCTCGACCGGGAAACCCATCTCATTCACGAAGGGAACCAACCAGAATTAATCTTCAGGTTTCGATTTATCTTTAATCTTGATATGCGCGAACGATCTATAGAAGAAGGCGGAAATATACTGTTTATCGGGATATTTTTCGCCTTTCTTCTTTTTACGCAGGTAGGAATTGATCACGATTTTCTGCTTCGTACCCTTCTGGACAAACGCGTGAGTCTTCGGGTAGTAAAGGTTCATTGTCGCGTAGGCGACGCCCTTGCTCGACGAGAAGTGGATATAGGTGATCGTGCCGTGCTTCCCGACAGAATCCACGATCCCGACATGTGAAAGCGGATCGTCCCACTTTTTGTTTTTATTCACATCGTAGGTGTTGTCAAAAAAAATGATATCGCCGGGCTTCGCGATCTTCGCGTCATAGACGAATTTGTACTTCTGGAGCCCGTTATATAACGAGTCCACTCCGCGCTCGCCGTTGGCATAGACCTTCTGAAGATCGATCCCCGCTTTATAATAAGCATAATTGACGAAACCGATGCAGTCGCTCGTAAAGCCTTTCTTACCCACTTTCGGTATTTTCTTCAGCCCGATCACGCTTTTCGCGTATTCGGTCACGAGGTTGTAAAACTTTGCCTCGGTGGGATTGGAATAAATCTGCCCGGAATCGGAATATCCGGCCGCCGCGAAAACGAAAAGCAATATAAATAAGATTCGGGTCATGAGTTACCTCTTGGATTTGATGACAGGCGCAGCATGGAATCGCCCATATTAATTATCGAATGAAACCGGAAAATGATAAGTGTTTACAGAGTAAAAAGGTCGGGATTTTCCGGGACGCAGGCGCTTCCCGCAAGCTTGTCCACGAGGCTATTCCAACGGTCACCGGTGTGCGCGGCAACCTTGTGCCATTTGATCTTTATCGGCTTGCCCTTGAGGAATCCGATATAGGACTTCGAGACGGTATGATTCGCGTTCCACTCGCCGGTCGCCCATTTCTCGATCCCGGCGTAATCGTAGAAGACTTCCGCCTCGTCGACCCCGTTACCCGCGCACCAGTCTACCGCGTCCTTGACGGCGCGGAGTTCCCCGGCGATCTGAGCGCTGTCGGCGGTCTCGGCGCGGCTGAGGGCGCCGCAGGCCTGATGGAGCACCCGGTTGTCCTTGACCACGGCGTATGCAAACCCGGTGACACCGTTACGGCAGGAACCGTCGACGTAGATCCGGTAACCGTCGTGACCGCCGGTATGACCGTGCCAGATATCTTCCAGCCCGGCGAGATCGTCCTTCGACTTGATCCCGCTGAAATCGGCGGAGAAGGTGTTCTTCGACGGCTTGTAGTATATCTTCACCTCGCCCATCGTCCCGATACTGAGTTTGACCATGTAGTCGCGGAACGAGTCTTCGATAATGACGGCACCGATTGAATTCGATTGAAGTTCGGTAATGTACTTCTCCGCGCGTGCGCGGAGCTCTTTCTCGCCGATAACGGGCATATTTTGCTCCGGCGGTTAGTATAAACGGATGGGGGAAAATTGTCAAAAACATCCCAGTCCATTCTTGACAGTGAAACTTTTTATACTATAATGGTTACGAGAAAAACAAAGGGGATGCGTGATGAAAAAGTTTTTAATAGGTTTATTAATAGGCGCGGGCGTATCCTCCGCATATCCCGGGATGAAGATTTTAGAAAGTTATGAATTGCCCAAGAAACACGAACTGTACAGTATGTGGGTTTTTAAAGAACCGTTACGGTTGTTTGTTTTATTTACATTAGGGTATGAAGGAAAGATGTTCTTTTATTCCGGGGGAATAGTTTACAGCGGGGAAATCGGCTTAGACGGACCTCATCTCAGCCCGAATGAATCCTCGTGGGGTATTCTGTACAGGCTAAAGAACAAGTATTATCTCAATCTCAATGGCAAGGAGCAGGGGCCCTTCACTTCCGTTTCGCCGCCGGAGTTCAGCCAGGACGGTAAAAAATGGCTATTCTGGTACGAACAAGGCGAAAGATGGAGTGTCAATTACTGCGGAACCGAATTCGGAGAGTACGATTTTATTTTTCACAAACCGAAACTGAGTTTCGACGGATCAAAGTACATATTCGGGTATAAAAAAGATAATCAATGTTATATAAACAATACAGGTGAGATTTATGGTCCTTACGGGAATGTCGATGTTCCGGTATTTAGTCCGGATGGAAGAAGTTTCGCGTATGAATATGCTCAGGATAAAAAGAAATACAACTGTGTGAATGGCAAATCGTTCGGCCCGTATGACCTTACCGATTTGCCGGTTTTCAGCGGAAACGGGTCAAAATTTGCATTTTTCTTTGCCATGAATTTAATGGAATCGGGAAAAACCGAGTATTACGAGCATATTGACGGGAAAACCTTTGGGCCGTATCAGGAATCCGGTTATCCGGGTTTCTCATACGACGGTTCTTCTTACCGGTTTTCTTATAAAAAAGACGGAAAAACTTATGTAAATATCGACGGATCGGAATACGGTCCGTACGAACGCGTAGTCCAATCCTCTTTTATCGGAAACACCTCGAAGTTCTATATCTGGTACGCCTCGGGAGGGAAGCATTATATTTATATCGACGGGAAAGACTATGGCGCGTATGATGAAATTACCGATTTCCACACATCGGCGGACTGGTCGGTATGGGAAATCGTCTATAAGTTAAATGGAAAACAGTATGTCAATCTTAACGGCAAGGATTACGGCGGGTTCGACGAAGTATATCGCCCGGCCTTATCAGGGGATGGTCAGAAGTTCGGATTCAACTATGCCGATGCCGGAAAATATTATTTCAACATAAACGGTAAGATTTCCGGGGGATATTCTTTTGCAACTTATCCTGTCATTTCGATAGACGGTTTGCATACGGGACTGATCTACTTTAAAGATAAAAAAGCCTATATTGACATTGACGGGGTTCTCTACGGGCCGTATACGGACGCTTATTCTCTCCAGTTTAGCCCCGTTGGGAGCAAGTTTGCGTTTATTTATGTCAAGAACAAAAAAGAATATATTAATAATAATGGAATCTCATTCGGCGGGTATGAGAGCGTAAGAATTAAGTTTTCGGACAAGGGAACGCTCATCGCGACATTTATGCAGGGAAAAGAAGTAACATTGGCTGAAATAGAATAGACGGTAATCGCCGTTTCAAGTATACAGTCTTTCCTCGAAGGGAGAGGGGAGCTCGAAGCTGTCAATGGGGTCTTTCAGCATATTTTCAACTATTCAGTTTCTTACTGTCAAATCTATTTTTGACGAATATCGCCATGCTTTCAACGATCGGCCGGTTTTCACCGGCGGTGAAAAAGTTATCAAACCCAGTATTAACTTCATGGGTTTCACAAATGCCCGCCGGGATATTTGACAGGAGTCACGCTCTATATTATTATCATAGCTGATTGAATGGAGGTAGAACATGCAGTGGTATATCTGGATGATTATCGGATTCGTGCTTTGCGTATTCGAGATTTTCACTCCGGGCTTCTTTATTCTTCTTCCCGGCGCGGCCGCGATTATTACAGGGGTTGTCGCGATTTTTGTCCCCAGTCTCGCGGTTCAGCTCGGAGTGTTTGTCGTTCTTTCGGTGCTCCTGATCGTTTTCCTCCGCCCTGTTGTCATGAAGATGATGTCCAAAAACGAGAAAGCGACCAATACCGATGGAATGATCGGCAAGGTAGTCCTTGTCACCGAAGATATCGATAACCGTCAGGAAAAAGGCTATATCAAATATTACAGCGACCATTTTCCCGCCCGTTCGGTAAGCGGAGCCTCGTTTTCAAAAGGCGAGGTGGTCAAAATAGTCCGTCTCGACGGGATCAAGGTTTATGTGGAAGCCGCTTCCGACGAGTCCGCGGTCGAAGGAAAATCAAAATAGTTCTTACCCGCTGAGGAAACAATGGCTGAAAAATATCTGTCTACCAATCCGTATATCGGGACGAGGGATTTCTACCCCGAAGAAATGCGTGTCCGCAACTGGTTCTTTTCGATTATGAGAAAAGTGGCGGAGAGCTATGGGTACGAGGAAATTCTCGGGCCCATCCTCGAACCGTTCGACGTCTTCGCCGCGAAGAGCGGGGAAGAGATTGTGAAGGAACAGACCTATCATTTCACCGACCGCGGCGAGCGCCATATGGCAGTCCGGCCTGAGATGACGCCCACTGTGGCGCGAATGACGGCGGCGAAGCTCGGCGAACTGCGGATGCCGGTGCGTTGGTACAGTATCGCGAACTTCATGCGTTACGAACGCCCCCAGAAAGGGCGATTGCGCGAGTTCTGGCAGCTTAATCTCGATCTGCTCGGCGAAAAGGGGCTTGCGAGCGACTACGAGATCGTCTCGGTCGCGGTGTCTCTATTGAAAGCGTTCGGCGCCGACGAATCGATGTTCAAGGTGAAGATCAATAACCGCCGGTTTTATAACGATGTGATGCGCGAAGTATTGAAGGCGACACCGGATGAGATGAAGTCCATCTCCAAGGCCGTGGATAAACGTTCCAAACTTCCGCGTGAGAAATATGAAGAGTGGCTGAAGGAATCCGGGATAACACAGGATAAGATCGACGGCCTTGACAGGATTTTCGGTATGCCGCTTAAGGAATTGCTTGGGAAAATACCGTCCGACTCCGCGGGCGGAAGGGAACTAAACGAACTTTTCGGTCTGATCGAGAAAACAGGGCTGGCTCCGTACTGCGAGTTCGACTTTTCTATTGTGCGCGGTCTCGATTACTATACCGGCAATGTGTTCGAGGTGAACGACCTCAACCCGGAGAACAGGCGCGCGCTTTTCGGCGGCGGCCGTTACGATAACCTGATCGGCCTGTTTAAAAACGCCGAGGTGTCCGGTATCGGGTTCGGGTTCGGCGATGTCACGTTCCAGAACTTTCTCGAGGGGCACGGCCTGATTCCGCCGGAAGTCCACAATAATGAAACAGTTCTGATCACGGTATTCGACGATGTCGAGTACGCCGAGTATATCAAGCTGTCCGATGAGTTGAGGGAGAAGGGGATCGGGAGCGTGATCTATTCCGGTGAGAATAAGAAGATGGGGCGGCAGTTCCAGTACGCCGAGTCGGCGGGAATGGATTTCGCGGTGATTATGGGCGGCGACGAACTGAAAGCCGGAAAAGCGATCATCAAGAATTTGAGCTTACGTGAACAGAGAGAGACCGCGAGAAACGAGACGGCGCAGGCGATTTTTAACTGGCGAAAAGAAAAATTAAGAAATACTTTGACATAATCCGGAAACCGGGATATAATACTCCTCACTTAAACGGAAAGGGATCTACTGGACGAAATCGGGGAAGAAAGTTTAAAAAATTTCTTGTTAATTGTCGGTTAAAATTTGACGAACAAGAAAGAGTATGATATAATAATCTCACGCTCTAATGTTCAAGGACATAGGGTGTGGAAATAACGGTAATAATACTAAGGTGAGTAGGAAAAGAAAGCGACGTACTGAGAAGTACGAAGAGATGAGCGAAGAAAAATGAAGCTAGAATAGAAGTGATAACGGAGGGTTTGATTCTGGCTCAGAGCGAACGCTGGCGGCGTGTTTTAGG
>MIBE01000029.1 GCA_001829415.1 Spirochaetes bacterium GWF1_51_8 | reverse complement strand
TTCACTTTCAGGATCATTCTCTCTCCCGAGTATTAACTGTATTAGATATATTAATACAGATAAGTTACATTGTCAAGTTATTTAATGATATTTTATTATTTAACAGAAATGGAGGCAAAATATGTTACTTTATTTGTCCTAATAACGAAATATTTTTATAATAAACGATGGTTGAAAAAAAGCCGCCGCTAGTGAAAAGACTAAAAGCAAGGGCAAAGAAATTAAAGGATGAGATTACAGTCCTGAGGATAGCTTTACACGATAACGAAACTCCTTGGTACTCGAAGGCCTTGGTCGCACTGACAGTAGCCTATGCCCTCAGCCCGATAGATTTGATCCCGGATTTCATTCCGGTATTAGGACTTTTGGACGATATTATCCTTCTGCCGGCGATGATCGCATTAGCGATAAAAACTATACCATCGGCGGTCATGGAGAGGAGTAGAATTAAGGCCGAGGAACGAAAGAGTAACGGTAAAAAAAATTATTTGGCGGCGGTTATTATTATTCTAATCTGGTTACTGGCCGGATATTTATTTTTCCGGTTTATCATTGAGTTGTTCGGCAAACCGATATAGAATAGTAGTAGTGTTATTTGAATCTACTGTTGCTGATCTGTTTAGGGGGTAAGAGTGAAAAATCTGGAACTTCTGTACGTACTCCTTGCGGTCTGCGGGATAGGGATCGCCGGCTTCGCCGCTTTTTTACTCTATATCCGGAAACATCCGGATCAGGAAATGAAGAGGATCGTCTACTACTTTAACATACTCGGTATCGCCAACTGCGTCGTATACGGACTTATCCATAATATCTTCGTCAATCCGTTGTATTTCAATGAGATCATGCAGTTCGATTTCAGTAACGTGTCCGTTCAATCGTTTCTCTTGGTATGGGGATGGCGGGCAGGTGTATATTTTTTCCTTCTCAGCTTCGGCATCTGGAAAACCCTCCGAAGCAAATGGGTGAAGGAGAAACCTCAACGGATGTTTACGCTTTTAATCATCTATGCAGTGTTTCTCTCAACTGCATGGACGACCGATTTCGAGAAACTGCTTTTCACGGGCGAACCGATCGACAAGTTTCACCTTTTACATTGGGTGGGCGGGATCATCGCGTGTTTCATGTTTTACCTGATGGAGCTTGTCTTCATCGAAAAAATCCTCGCGAGTTACCTAAAGATAAAAGGACAGTTCTACAAAATCCGCAGCCGCTTGCTCCTGATCTATATAGGGATAGTCGTGATGCTTCTGATCGCTATCTTCTCCATAATGATCGGCTCGATTGGGATCGATTCCCCCGAACTTTTATTCACAAAACTGTCTGTCATCTCCCTGTTGTTCCTCATCCCGCTGATTATTATTATCGTGAAGAACGCGAATAATTTTTCAGACAGTGTGGAGAAGACCGTGAACTTCCTCAAGCTGGTATCCCAGCAGGATTTTTCCGGAAGCGTGGATGTCGAGAGCCTGGACGAGTTTTCCGAACTGGGAATATCGCTGGGTAAAATGAAACTGAGCCTGATCGCTGTTATCCGTTCGACAAAGAGCGCATCGGAGGAAGTGGCGGGATCGGCGATGAAAATCGAGAGTTCGCTCTCCGAGCTAGCCCAGAAGATTCAAAGCTATTGCGGCGAATTGGACCGCTGCACCCAGTCTCAGACTCTGACCGCAGAAGAAGCGGAGGGGAATATCAACGACAATTCCGTGAAGCTCGGCTCGGTTCTTGAGATAGTCGATCAGCAGTCGGCGGTAGTTCAGGACAACTCACGGGTAATCCGTTCTATCACCGGGGATATCGGGCTGATCTCTGAAAAGACCCGTTCTGCATCGAAAATATCCGAAGGCCTGTTTACGGTCGCCGAAAAGGGCGGTTCATTGATCGACCAGACACTTTCGAGCATCCAGGAGATCGAGATTTCATCGAATGAGATCGGTGAGATTACTGAGGTGATCAATCAGATCGCTGAGGAGACGGGTATGCTTGCGATGAACGCCGCGATTGAGGCGGCGCATGCAGGGGAACTCGGGCGCGGTTTCGCGATAGTGGCGGAAGAGATGCGGAAACTCGCCGAGAATTCCTCGCGTAACGCGTCGTCGATCACGGACAGGATCGGCGAGATTATCGGTCGGGTCAAGCATTCGCTCGAACTCATGAAGGCATCGCGCGAGGGATTTGTCAATATCCACAATGAGGTAGAGAATACCCGGAGCATCAATATGGAAATCGCCTCGGATATGGACAGCCAGGTAAAAACCCTGAACGAAGTCCTGACGACTACCGAAAGGCTTGAGGAGATCACCGCGCAGATCAGGGAAGCGTCCGAGCACTTCCGCGATTCGAACCGTTCGATGAAAACGGTTTTCGAGGGGATTACCCAGATCGCGGTGGAAGAGAAAGACGTCACCGGAAAGAATTCCGATTACGTGTTCTCGAGTATCGGGCGGATGAAGGATATCATTGACGATAACCTGCGCGTGGTGAACCAACTGAACGAGCTGATCGGCGTATTCAGGATAGAAGGGGATACCTCTACAGGACTGAGGATTGCGGAAAAAGCGGATTAAACAATTTTCACTTGTGACTTTGGTAAATCCGATATAAAATATTCCATGCTTTCAATTTTATCTTTAATATCTTTCGCGCAGGCAGTTGTCGCGGTCCTGGTAGGGTTCTACACGGTCTATAAGGCCGGGCTGAAGCATGCCCTGACCGCGCCGTTTCTCACCGTGATCGTCATGGCCGTGCTCTGGAGCCTCGGTAATACATTCAGCTGCCAAACCGGCGACCCGGGAATCAAGATGATGTGGTATTATCTCGGGGCTTCGGGGTGGACCGCGGGGCCGTCGGTGATCCTGTTTTTTGTTTACAGCGTGATCCGGCAGCCGGGCAATAAGCCCGCGATACTCTCGCTATTCTTTTTCATCCCATATATTTTCTTTCTCTCGCTTCTGCTGACCGGGAATCTTATTCCGCCGGAATGGTTTATTCCCGACGGCCATTCTATCAGCCGTTTCGATACCAAGTCGATCTGGGGAATGGTCTTTGCCTGGTTTTTTATCCTGACCGGGGTTTTCAGTTTTATTAAGGTTATTTCATGGAAACGGAAACAGAAATTGAGAAAGTACCATGTTCAGGTCAATGTCTTCCTCTATTCGTTATTTATTTCCCTTTTAATCGGGCTTCTGGCCGATCTTATTCTCCCGGCGAAAATTCCCGGCTATCCGCTTCCCGATTTCGGGAATCTCTTTCTTTTCTGCTGGATGGTTTTCGCGGGTTTTCATATCGTGAGATACCGTATGCTGACCAATGTTCCGGAGATCATGGCGGATAAACTGATAGCCGATTTTTCCGATGTTTTCATACTTGTAGATATGGAAGGAAAAATCCTGCGGATGAATTCGATGACAGAGAAATTGCTGGGTTACGGGGATAGATGTATGGAATGCGAGAATATCCGCGAGCTCATTGTTGAGACCGAAACGCTCGATCAGGAAGTGTTTTCACATTTCGGCGTGTTCGAAAACACCGAACTGCAATTTAGTTTCCGGACAGCCTCTGGCGATTCGATCCCGTTCAATTGCCAGATCACCTTAGTTCGCGACCGTTTCCAAGACCCGGCCGGATATATTTTCTTCGCGCGGGATATGCGTGAAATGACCGAATTGACTAAAATCGCCCGTCAGCTTCAAGAGTCGAATAAGGAATTGCTGATCCGCTCGATCACCGACCCGTTAACCGGAGCGTTCAACCGTCTGAAATTCCTCGAGGTTGTCGATAACGAAATGGCGCGTTCTAAGCGGTATAAAACCCGGTTCTCGATCATCATGTTCGATCTCGACCATTTCAAGGAGATCAACGATACGCATGGGCATGAGGCGGGAGATAAACTCCTGATCGCGGTATCGGCGCTCGTGAAAAAAACAATTCGCGAGACCGATGTCTTCGCGCGATGGGGCGGAGAGGAATTTTTTATCCTTTGTCCTGAAACCGGAATCGAGGGAGTGCGTATCCTCGCGGATAGGCTGTGCGGACTCGTTCCCCGCGAGATTAACGGATTCAAACGGAAGATCACCGCGAGTTTCGGGATTACGGAATTCAGGAAAGACGACAGTGCGCAAGTCCTTTTTGCCCGGAGCGATTCCGCGATGTACCAGGCGAAAAACATGGGGCGGAACAGGGTGATCACTGCCTGAAACTTTTTAGGGAATAAAAATTGACAGTATATTCCTTTTTTTTATAATAATGTCCTAATAAACAGGGAGAACGAATTGAGCCTACCGAGTAAAGTTTCTATTATCTGTCCGCAATGCGGCAATAGTTTCGATACGACGATCTGGCTGTCTGTCAATGCCACGGCGACGCCCGACCTGCGGGAATCGCTTATGGCGGGGAAACTGAATATCCTCAAATGCCCGGCATGCGGATGTATCTTCGAGCCGGATAGCGAACTGGTGTACCATGACGTCGAACGCAGATTCATGATCCGTTATCTCGAGAATCCCACTGACAAACTCAACGCCCCGTCTGTCGAACCCGATTCATATGCGGGCGGATTCCCCGACAGCTACGCCTTACGGATTGTCGATACGCGAAATAAGCTTGTCGAGAAGATTAAGATTTTCGAGGACGGGCTGGACGACCGTGTGATAGAGGCGATTAAGCTATACTACCTTTACGGCACGAAAAAAATCGGCTGGGTGGATGAGAATAGCATTTTCTACCTCGAGACGCTAAAGGACGATGACGAACTCGTTTTTCTGGTCCGTGAGGGCGAACTCGACCCGGATAAAATTAAAGTACCGTATGCAAATTACCAAAGTGTCACCGATGAGATCGCTCAAGTGATTCGTCTGGCTGAGATACCCGGCTGGGTGGTGATCGACAGGATGTTCGCCGAGCATCTTCTCCGCCGCGCGGGGATTCTGCCGTCGGGGGCGGGCGAATGACGCGCCCGGAAGCGGAGAGCCGGATCGGCGAACTCCGGCTGGAGATAGAACGGCATAACTATCTGTACTATGTCATGGATTCCCCCGAGGTATCCGATTCAATCTACGACAGCATGATGCGCGAGCTCCAGAAGCTGGAAGCGGAATTTCCCGAGCTGATCGTGCCGGAATCCCCGACACAGCGTGTCGGCGCGGAACCCCTCGATAAATTCGATTCCTTTACTCATCCCTATAGAATGACGAGCCTCAACAACGCGCTGAACGGGGAAGAGTTTGACGAATTCTATAAGCGGGTTGTCAAGGAGATGCCGGGAGAAGGGCTTTTCGCGCCGGTGTTTTCCTGCGAGCATAAGTTTGACGGATTGGCTATCGAGCTGATCTACGAGAACGGCTCGCTTGTATCGGCGTCTACTCGCGGTAACGGCGAAGTAGGCGAGCTGATTACTACCAACGCGCGCACGATCAAGAGCATTCCGCTTCGGCTGAAACCCGGATGCCCGGACTGGCTCGCGGTTTACGGCGAAGTGCTGATGTATAAACAGGATTTCTCGGCACTGAACGCCGCGCGGCGCGAGGCGGAAGAGCCTGAGTTCGCGAACCCGCGTAACGCCGCCGCCGGAAGCCTACGACAGCTCGACCCGAAGATCACCGCGGGCAGGAATCTCCGTTTTAACTCCTACGGGGTGAAAGCCCGCGAGGACGAAAAAAAGATTAACGGTATTACCTCGCATTTCGAGAGGATGAATTACCTGAAAGAGCTTGGGTTTCCGGTGAGCGCGCACCGGATACGCACGGCATCGATAGACGATATCACCGGTTTTCATAGAAAGTGGGAATTCGGGCGGGAGTCGCTCGAGTACGAGATCGACGGGATAGTCGTGAAGCTGGACGATACCGGAGCGCAGGAAGAACTCGGCTACGACGCGAAGTCGCCGAAATGGGCTATCGCGTGGAAGTTCAAGCCCGCCGCCGAAACGACGGTTCTCCGCGAGGTGGAATTCAGTGTCGGACGGATGGGCACGATCACCCCGACCGCCTTGTTCGATCCGGTGATGCTGTCCGGCGCGAAGATATCGCGCGCGACGCTCCACAACTTCGACGAGGTGCTGAGGCTGGATGTGATGATCGGCGATACGATTATCGTCGAACGCTCCGGCGACGTCATCCCGAAAGTGGTGGGAGTGGTCAAGGAGAAGCGCCCCGGAAACGCACGGCCGATCATCGTACCCGAGAAATGCCCGGTCTGCGGGAGCAAGGTCGCGCAGGAAGAGGGCGAAGTCGCGTACTCCTGCACGAATCCGGTCTGTCCGGCGATCATCCGTGAAAGGATTAAGCATTTCGTCTCCCGGCAGGCTTTCGATATTGAAGGGCTGGGCGAAGAAATCGCCGCGCGCTTCATCGAACTTAAACTAATCTCGGGCTTTCCCGATATCTTCACATTAAAGGATAAAGAGGCCGAGCTGAAAGCGCTCGACCGTTTCGGCGAGAAAAGTGTCAATAATCTCCTCGCGGCTATTGAAAAATCGAAGAAAGTGGAATACTGGCGGTTTATCAACGCTATCGGCATCCGTTATGTAGGCGAGCAGACCGCGCGGATACTCGCTGTGGCGTTTCAGCCGGCGGAAAGGCTCATGACAGCTACGGAAGACGAACTGAAGTCCGCCGACGAGGTCGGGGATGTCGTCGCCGCCTCGATCCGTGAGTATTTCGGACGCGCCGAGACCCGTGACGCAGTCATGAAGCTTTTTGAGTCCGGAGTGGAGATCGTTTACCCGAAAAAAGTCGATGTGTCCGATTCCCCGATTGCCGGGATGAGCGTCGTGTTCACCGGAAAGGCCGAGAAGTTCTCGCGCGATGAGTTTAAGGAACTGGTGCGCCGGTACGGCGGGAATCCGTCGGAGAGTGTCAGCGGGAATACATCGCTGCTCGTAGCCGGGGAAAACGCCGGGTCTAAACTGGATAAGGCGAAAAGCCTGGGCATCAGGATCATCACGCCCGAAGAATTTATCACGCTGTTGGGAATAAAATAAGGGCAGTTCAAATAACCTCGCTTTTTTTAAAAAAACAAGGTATTATTAGTAATGAAACGCCCAATGGACACGTTCTTTTTGTAGTATTTTAAGTGACCATAAATAGATCGGACAGGGGGTTTATATGGTACATCCCGCGAGTTACACTATTCAGAATGCCGACGGTTCGGTGCAATGCTTCCTCTGTCCGCACCATTGCCGGATAAAGGAAGGAATGCGCGGTCTTTGCGGAGCGAGGAAGAACGAGGGCGGCACCCTCGATAGCCTGATCTACTCGCGGATTTCCGCTATTGCTGTCGATCCTATTGAAAAGAAGCCACTTTATCATTATTTTCCGGGGAAAATGATCCTTTCTATCGGGACGGTCGGGTGTAATCTCCGCTGTCAGTTCTGCCAGAACCATCATCTCTCCCGTTATTTCGAGGACACGGTCATGGAGCCTCTCAACGAGCTGACGCCGAAAGAGGCGTTGAAGGCCGTCCGTCAGGCCGACTCGTTCGGAATAGCCTATACCTATTCGGAACCGTCGATCTGGTTCGAGTATATCCTCGATGTCTCGCGGCTCCTGAAGAACGAGGGCTTGAAGAATGTATGGGTGACGAACGGTTATATCGATAAAGAACCGTTAGAGGAAATGCTTCCCTTTATGGATGCCGCGAATATCGACTTGAAGGCGTTCTCCGATAAGAACTACCTCAAACTCGGCGGGAAGCTCCAGCCGGTGCTGGACACGATCCGCAGGTGCTACGATTACGGCGTGCATATCGAACTGACGACTCTGATCGTACCCGGGATGAACGACGAGCTGGACGAGCTATCCGCGCTTGTGAAATGGATCGCCGCGATTGACAAAACAATTCCGTTTCATATCTCGCGTTATTTTCCGCATTACCAGTACGAGAAGCCTTCTACCGACATCGACCTGCTCGCGCAGGTGTCCGACATGGCGAAGGAAAGCCTCGACTACGTCTACCTCGGAAATGTGATGTCCGACAGCAACACCTACTGCAAGGTATGCGGAAACCTACAGGTAAAACGGGTAGGTTATATCACCGAGACGATCGGGTTGAACACGGAATCGGGGACGGTAAAATGCGGAAAGTGCGGCACACAGGCGAAATTTATCCTCGAATAAGGGGCGTATAGTGACGGAAATAGTTTCCGCTAAGAACGGGGAAAGGACTATAAAAAAGGACGGGATGTTTCTCTTATCCCGATACGACCCCGGGAAAGAGATCGAACGTTTCCTCGGTGGAATTCGTCCCGGTGCGGCGTATGTCCTTTTCGGCAACGCGGCCGGGCATCTTACGAGCGCGCTTGTGTCTCACGGAAGTCCCCCTAACGATATCCTTGTCTGCGAGCCTGATGAAACCTTATACAATTTCGAACAATCGAACTCCCGCCTCGGCGAGTTGTTTCACGGAACTGTTCCCCATGAGAAACTAAAGTCGTGGATGGAAAGGAGTCTTGCCGCGGGGAAACGGCCCGAGCTGGTTGCGCTTCCGTCATTCGTCAAAGCCTATCCTCACTCCTTCGCGCATCTTGAAAGGTCGTTTCTCGAATGCCTCGCGGTATCGGTCGAAAACCTCAAGGTCGAGGCGTATTTCTCGAAACTCTGGCTGATCAACTATCTCCGTAATTTGTCTTCGTGCCTTTCGGGCGAAGGCCGCAGATATATCGCCTATCCCGAAAACGGAAAGCCCGGGATCGTTCCGGTGATCGTTGCGTCAGGCCCGTCGCTCGACAATTGGCTCCCGGAATTGAAACAGCGGAGGAAAAACGTCTTCATCATCTCCGTGCTCTCGGCGGGGAGGACTTTGCTTTCCGCCGGGATCGAGCCGGATATTCTCCTGATCAGCGACGCGGGAGCCGCCAATAGGATTCATTTCGACGGTATCCCTCCGCATATCCCGGTCTTCGCGAGCGTCTACGCGAATAGCGCGCTTCTTTCCGCAATCTCAAACCCGGTGACGTATTACGATCTCGAGGCCGAGACGGACGCGCCCACGTTCAGGACGCAGTCGCCGTCGGTGACGATAGACGCGGGGAATCTTGCCCTAAGGCTATTCGCGCGGAAGCCTGTTTTCTGCGGGTTCGATCTCTGTTACTCGAAGCATAAAGGCAGTCATAGCAGGCACAACGCCCTTTCCGAACTGCGGCGCGTGAAGGACACCGGACGGATGAGGAGTTATGAATCGTTTGCGACATCGTACTATCGACGGAAAGACCTCTTGATCGAAGCGGGTGTGGAAACCAACCGGCATCTGATGATGCTCAGTTCTTACGCGGACGAAGTCTTTAATGGCTGCGGATTTCTTCCCGGCGGTGTCGAATTCCCGGCAATGATCAAGATCGACGCCCTTCCCGAAAGCGATACTATCGGGGAACGGTACAGTGTTCCCTCGGTCTTTGCTTCCCTGTTAAGGGATAAGATTTCAGCGCGGCTTGGTAAAACTCTCGATATTTTGAAGGATTCGGTAGCTCCTGAAATGAATCGAATGTTTCTCCGGGAAAAACTCGCCGGAATTGATATTCATGCGATTTCTGATTATTATTTATTGAAGATAAAATCACTGATAGGTGAATAACCTGGAGTTGAAGATGAAGCCCTATCTATTTCCGGTCTTTTTCGCGCTGACTATAATTTTTATTTCATGCGGTAATAATCTTGACGATGAAGCGGTACGTGCATTAAAAAAGCTCTACGCATGGAAAACCGGTGATAATCTGTTCGCGTTAACGAATAATTTCATTCTCAATTCCGATCTCTCAAACGGTAAATCCCCCGATCTGATGAAGCTCAGCAAGATATGGTTTACCGCAACAAGGAAGGGAAGCGTCGATAAAGTCGAGATATTGAAAAATCTGAACGACGGCCATACGGCGAATATCCTCTATAACCTCTATTTCCTCGACGGTTCAACCGAAATGAGCAATATGGCACTCCTGATTAAAATCGGAGGAATCTGGAAACTATCTATAAATTAATAAAGCCGTCTTTCGACGGCCTTATTCTTATTCGATCTTCTTACCAAACGGTTTGTACTTCTCGAAGTCTTTCTTGATATCCTCGATACAACTCGAACAGCAGAGCACGAATTCATATCCGTTCTGCGTATAACGGATTTCTTTTCCCGGCTCGATCTTGTCGCCGGTGACTGGGCATGTCAAGACGGTCTCGTTGCTTACCTTCGCGCCCATCGAGTGGTCCATCGTCGAATGATCCATCGAATGCATCTGCGCGGGGGCATTGGTCGCGGTTTTCGAACCGCCCGAGTTCCCGCAGGACACCGCGAAGACCGCAAAAAGCGACAAGGCGAAAATACTGAAGACTTTCATTTTATATCCTCCTAATTGTTCTTGATTTGGTTCTTTAAAGCTCTTTCCATAACGATACTGTTCAGGAGCGGTACGACGATAATAGTAATCAGCTCGATTGTCATACCGCCGATGGAAGGAATCGCCATCGGTAGAATTATCTCCGTCCCGCGTCCTGTCGCCCAGAGAATCGGGACAAGCGCGAGGATGGTGGTAACAGTGGTCATGAATAACGGGCGTATCCGTCGCTGAATAGCCGTCAGAATGATGTTATGGATATCTTTGATGGAATGGATCGCGGTGCTCTTTTTTATTTCGTTGATATATGTTGTCAGGACTATGCCGTCGTCGACCGAAATCCCGAAGAGAGCGACAAAACCGACCGCCACCGCGATACTCATCTTATAACCCAAAATCCATAACAGGATGAGTCCGCCAGATAGGGTGATGGGTATCGCAAGAAAGACGATGATAGACTGCTTTGCCGAACCGAGGGTGAAATACAGAATAATGAAGATCGCGAGGAGACAGACCGGAAGCGCGATCCTGAGCTTCTCGAACGCCTTGATCTGGTTTTCAAAATCCCCGGCGAATTCGTAATAGTATCCCTTCGGCATCTGGAGCTTTTCGTCGATCAGCTTCTTCGCCTCCTGTACGAATTCGACCGGCCCGGTTCCGGGCAGAAGGTTCAGATAGACGATACCCCGCAGAATGCCGTCTTCGCTATTGATCATTCCCGGCCCCATTACGACCTGAATCTTTGCCAGACGCGACAGGGGTACTTTCTCGCCGTTGGGGGTGATGAAGAGCAGGTTCTGCAGAGCTTCCAGGCTATCGCGGTATTCCCGCATGAAACGGATGCGGATCGGGTAGCGTTCACGCCCTTCGATGGTCATTGTCAGGTTTTCCCCGCCGATAGCGGTTTCGATCACCTGTTGGACGTCCATAATAGTCAACCCGAACTTCGCGATCTCGTTCCGGTCGATGATGTATTCGATATACGGCTTTCCGATAATACGTTCCGCGTAGGAGTCGGAATAGCCCTTTACCTGACGGACAATCTTCTCGATCTCGAGGGTGAGGCTTTCGATTACCGCGAGATCGGGTCCGAAGACCTTAATCCCGACCGGGGTGCGGATTCCGGTCGACAGCATGTCGATCCTGTTCTGGATCGGCTGTGTCCATATATTCCCCACTCCGGGAATTTGCAATGCGTGGTTCATCTCGTTGATAAGTTTCTCTTTTGTCATCCCCGGCCGCCAGAATTCTTTCGGCTTAAGGTTTATGATCGTTTCTATCATTTGGACGGGGGCGGGATCGGTCGCGCTGTCTATTCTTCCGAGCTTTCCGACTACCGATTCCACTTCCGGAAACGATTTCAGTATTTCGTTCTGTTTCTTGAGGACGTCATGGGTTTGGCTCAGCGACGCCGAAGGAAGGAGGACGGGCATAAAAAGAAACGATCCTTCGTCAAGCGGCGGACGGAACTCGTTTTTGATCTCGAAAACCGTAAGATACACGGCGAAAACTAATATCGCCGCGGGAACCGCGAGAATCCATTTACGCTTGAGACACCATCCGATCAATGCAGTCCCGATCTTTTTCAGGCGTTTCCCCAGAAGAAAAGTAAGGAAGACGAAAATCGCCGTAAAGATAAGCATCCAGATATTGTTGATCATCCACTTCCCGATGCCGGGCCAGTCTATCCCCTGCCACACATTGATGAGAGCAAGCACTCGCTCTATCAAGACTACGGAAGCGATAATGACACCCGCCGTCTTGAGTTTGAAAAGAGTTTTCTTCCCGCCGAACTTTTCAAGAAAACGGGACATACGGTTTCCGCCCGGGAGAACGAAGTCGATATAGAGTGACGGGAGCAGGAAAAGAGCGGAAAGCAATGAACCTACGAGGACGAACGTCTTGGTATACACTACCGGATGGAAAAGCTTCGCGCTTTGTCCCTCGAGCACGAGGATCGCAAAGAAGGGGACGATAGTAGTCAGGATCGCGCCTAATACGGCTCCGGCGACTTCACCCGCGCCGTTTTTGACGGTCTGGATACGGCTTTGAATATCCCCGTTTTTCAGTCCGTCCGCGGTGATCGTGCTGTGGATATTTTCCGTCATAATGATCCCCATATCAACGATAGTCCCGATCGCGATGATGATGCCCGCGAGCGACATGATATGCGCGTCGACATGGAAGAGTTTCATCATGGCGAAAGAGAATAATACGGATATCGGGAGCGAGAGCGAGATGATCATACTGATCCTGAACGGGAGTAAAAACGCGAGAATGACCGCGATTGTAATAATGATTTCAATAATGAGTGCTTCCGTGAGAGTACCCTGTGTTTCGAGGATGAGACCTGTTCTGTCATAGAACGGCACTATCTGCACCCCGCTCGGAAGTCCGGGTGTGATCTCGGCGATCTTGGATTTCACCTTGTCGATAACGGCTTTTGGGTTTTCTCCGTAACGCATGATTACGACGCCGCCGACCGCCTCGACACCGCCTTTATCGAGAACCCCTTCGCGGTAGTCGGGGCCGATAACGACCTTGCCTATATCGGAGACTTTTACCGGTACGCCGCTAAAAGAACCCAGGACGATGCTTTCGATATCCTCGACTGTCTTGATGAAACCGACTCCGCGGACAAGGAAGTCCATCCCGTTCATCTCGATCTGTTTCGCCCCGACATCAAGGTTAGAATCTTTAACCGCGTTTATGACGGCGGAAACAGGTATCCCGTAAGCGAACAGTTTATTCGGATCGATATCGATCTGGTACTGCTTGACATACCCTCCGACACTTGCGACTTCGGAAACACCCTCGACCGAGGCGAGAGAGTACTTGATATACCAGTCCTGAATAGTGCGGAGTTCTTGAAGGTTGAGGCCCGGCCCCTCGACCGTGTACCAGAACACCTGACCTAAGCCGTTGGCGTCCGGGCCGAGAATAGGGGTCACTCCCTCGGGGAGCAGCGTCGCCGCGTAATTGAGTTTCTCGAGAACACGGCTGCGCGCGAAGTAGAAGTCGACATTGTCCTCAAAGATGATGTAGATGATTGAAAAGCCGAACATACTCTGCGCGCGGATTTCCTTCACGCCGGGGACGCCCTGAAGGGAAGTGGATAACGGGAACGTCACCTGGTCTTCGATATCCTTTGGGCTTCTCCCCGGCCAGTCGGCATAGACGATAACCTGGTTCTCGCCGATATCGGGTATCGCGTCGACCGGCACCGAGTTCATCCCGAATATCCCGGCGGCGATGATTACCCCGAAAAGCAGGTATGCGACAAGCCTATGATCTATCAGAAAACCCGATATTTTCATCAAAAATTTCGACATCGGTTACCTCCGGTTATTTATGCTCGTGGTTGAGCGATCCGGAATACTGTATAGAGGAGCTTCCCGAAAGCTGAGCCTGTGAATCGATCAGGTACGCGCCGTGCGTGACTACGATTTCCCCTTCTTTCAGACCGGCCAAGACCGGATAATACCCGCCCGCTTTTTTCATCACGATCACCTCGCGCCCTTCGTACTTGCCGTTACCGAGAGAGACATAGACTATTTTCCTCATCCCGGTATCGAGAAGCGCGGTATCCGGGATCACAAGCGCTTTTTTCGGTGATTTGATCTTGATCGACGCGTCGACATACATCCCAGGCTTCAGGAGGCCGCTCTTATTATCGAACTCCGCGCGGATTTTAAACGTCCGCGTCATCGGATCGAGCACCGGATACACGAACGAGATTTTCCCTTTCAGTGTCTGATCGGGATACGCTACGCTCACAGCGGTAACTTCCATCCCGGGCTGGACCACCCCGCTGAATTCTTCGTAGATTTCAGCCTCCATCCATACCGTGGACAGGTCGGCGATCTCGTAAAGGATATCGCCCTCCATCACATACATCCCGTTTACGGCGTTCAGTTTCAGGACAGTACCCGATGCCGGGGCGTAGATCGGCATATGGATCATCGTCTCGCCGGATTTCAGAATACCGTCTATTTGGGAAGCGGTCACGCCGAGAAGGGAAAGTTTCTTCTTCGCCGTCTCGAGCAATGACTGAGATAATTGACCGATTTGGGCATTGGTAAAATCTTTATACGCGAGGAGCAGTTCTTCCTGCGCCGTTATGAGCATCGGGGAATAGAGCAGAAGCAACGGCTGGTTTTTTGATACCGCCGCGCCCGTGTAGTTGACGAAGAGTTTGTCGATCCTGCCGTCGATTCTCGCGCTGATCATATAGAGTTTCTGCTCGTTATATCCGATCTTTCCGACCGTCGAAATGATATTCGTGATCGACATAACCTTCACTTCCGAAAGCCGGACGTTGATCAGCTTTTCCTGCTCCGGGGTGATCTGCACCGAAGAAAACACTCCTTTATCCGTGATATATTTCGGGGCGAGATCCATTCCGCAGATAGGGCACTTCCCGGGCTGTTCGGAACGCACCTCAGGATGCATCGGGCAGAAATAGAATTCGATCGCCGCGTTCTGAGCTTCGGGATATTCCACGGGTACGAGTTCCATTTTACAAATAGGACAATTCCCCGGTTCGTGTCTTTTTACCTCCGGATGCATCGAGCAGGTGTAGTACCAGACTTCGCCCGCGGCCTTAGCGGAAACTTCCTTTGCATAGACCGGGATGTATTCGTGCCCGTCCTCATCCCTCATCGGTTCGGCGGAGACTAATTGCGGGTTATGCGGGTGCTGGTAGTAGAGTATCGTTTTATTTTCCGCGCCGCATGACGCAAGAAGCGCAATCGTTAAAATACTGAGGGTTATGTAAATCTTCGTAATCATTTTCGCCTCCTAAAACTCGTAATATCGGTTGCCCGTCATGACTTCCAGCTCCAGCACTTCCTCGAAAAGCATCCTTTCCGTCATGATATATTCCGTCCGCATCTGGTAGAACATGAGAATACTGCTCAGAAGCTCGCTGAAACCCGCCTTCTGTACCTGGTAGGCGGAGAGCATGCTCGAGATATTGTTCTCGCTCAGTTTCAGGATTTGTCCCTTGAGTAACAATACCTGCGCGGTCAGGCTCTTGATCTTCAACAGCATTCTTTCCGTTTCTTTCATTACGGCGTCTTTCATCGCCGCCTTCATTGTTTCGGCTTCGGCTTTCTTTGAGACGTAGAAATCCGTCATCCCCTGCTTTTTTCCATAAGAGAATACCGGGAGATTGAACGAGAGGTTGACCGAAAACATGTGCTCCTGCATGGCGGGTGTGTACATATAACTCGCGCCGACACCGAGGTCGGGATAGAATTCCGCGATGGATAAAGCGATCATATCGGAGTACTTTTTTATCTGCGTTTCCGCGATCTGTACCTCAGGCGAATTACTCGCGGCGGTCTGCGCGATGGAGAGATGTTTCTGCGGGTCGAGGCCGATTTTGTTAAAATCCAGTACCGGCGGGGCAATAACCAGATTCATATAAGGAAGGTCGAGAATATCGATCAGCGTGTTCCCGATGATCGCCATCCTGTTCGAAAGTTCGATAAGTGTGAACTGAACGGCGGCGATCCTGATCTCGACATCGACGATCCCCGCGATCATTCCTTTCCCCGTGGCGTATTCCGTTTTCAGAATCGACTTGAGCTTATCCAGCATGAGGAGTTTATCCGTCTCGATCTTCGCCTGCTCTATTACCGCGGAATAATCGAGGACAAGCGAAAGCACGAGTTTTCTGATTTTACGTTTCTCCATCTCCAACTGAAGTTTCGATGCAAGATAGTCCATTCCTGCGGCGTCCTCGAGCGCGCCGTTTTTGCCCCATAACGGGAACATCTGCTCGACCGAAATCATGTGCTGGAGTTTGCCGGGGTCGGCGGGCGAGATATACTGCACCGAGTACATCAACATGAGGTCGCTCCACATGTTCTTCGCGCCGATATCCGCCTTCATCGCGTCGACCATTAAGGAGGTCTGTTTCAGATTGAGATTATTCGAATAGGCAAGCTCGACAAGGGCATTTGCGCTGAATACCTCCGCGTGGAGTGACGGATGAAGAGCAAAAAGGAAAACCGCCGCAATGAGGAATCTCATAACCCCTCCTGATTACTACTAATTCTGTAATATTAGTAGTATATTATACAATTTCGGTTAGATTGTCAAGAAAAAATTTCAATAAGTGCCGAAAATTTTATCGCCGGCGTCGCCGAGGCCTGGAAGGATATAACCCTTATCGTTGAGCTTCTCATCCAGCGCGGCGGCATATATCTCGAAGTCCGGATGGTCTTTCTGGAGCCGTTCGACACCTTCCGGCGCGGCGACCAGGAAAATCCCCTTGATCTTCCGGCAGCCTTGTTTCTTCAGTATCCCCACCGTTTCCGAGACGCTTCCGCCGGTCGCGAGCATGGGATCGAGGATGATCGCGGTGTAATCGGCGATATTCGGGACGAGGTTTTCGTAGTACGGGACGGGCTGAAGGGTGACCTCGTCGCGATAGATGCCCATAACGGAAACTCTCGCCCACGGCATCATGCTGAGTGCGCCGTTGACCATACCCAATCCCGCGCGCAGGATCGGCAGAAGAGTGATCCGTTTATCCTTGATATGACGCACTGTTAATTCGGACGACCAACCGTGGATGGAGCAGGACTCGGTAACCGTATCCCTGACCGCTTCATAGGTAAGGATCGCGGAAATCTCCGTGGTCAATTCGCGGAAGCTTTGAATATCGATATCTTTCTTCCTGAGTAATCCCATCTTGTGCGAGACAAGCGGATGATCGATAAACCGGACGGGCATATCATTCTCCTGATCGTTTTCCATTATTTTAATATTTATATAAATTACTTGCAATGTATAGGCGAGTTTGGTAAAATAGAACGGGTGTAGGAGAGTACAGAATGGAAAACGGTACGGGCGTTTTTGTCGAGAAGCAGAAAATGAGTTTCTGGTGGGTGTGGATTATCGTGATCGCTTCCGTCGCTTTTGCGTGGTATCTGTTTATCGGGCAGATCATTCTCGGTCATCAGCTCGGAAGCAAACCCGCGCCCGATTTTATTATCTTTATTGTCTGGGTGACGACAGGTATCCTTTTTCCCTTGATCTTTTTATCGATTCGCCTCAGTGTCCGGGTAGCGCATGAGGGAGTGTTCTACCGTTTCTTCCCGTTCCAGATGAAAGAGCGGATTATCGCTTTTAGCGAGATCGTGTCCGCCGAAGCGGTCGAGTATAAACCTATTCTCGAGTACGGCGGATGGGGTATTCGGCGGGGGAAGAACGGATGGGCGTATACGATGACCGGTAAAAGAGGCGTAAGGATAACTACTGCCGCCGGGAAAACAATTCTGCTCGGTTCTCTTAAGGCAGACGAACTCGCGAACGCGATAAACAGCTTAAGAAAATAGACTGAAAGAAAACGGGAGGCATTGTGGGTCTCGAGTGCACGAAGTGCGGAAAAACGAACCGTGATATCGCGAAGTATTGTAAGTATTGCGGAAATCCGTTTACTGCCGGTGAAAATGTTAAAAACGGGCTGGCGGTAATCGACGACCTTGTCGGCCTCGATAATATAAAGAAAGAAATCCAGAAAATGGTCACGGTGATCGAGGGGATGAAGCGCGAGGGGCGCTTGATCCCGATGAACTTCAATACCGTCCTTGTCGGCTATTCCGGCACGGCGAAAACCCTGATCGGGAAAATCCTCTGCCATATCTTTTATGCTTACGGCTTGATCCAGAAGGAACAGCCGGTAACTTATAAAAGCAACGACCTGATCGGAATGAGCAAGGGGGTCTTCAAACAGCGGATCGACGACGCGAGAGGCGGGGTACTGTTCATCGACGACGCGGAGCTGCTTGTCAAGCCGGAGGCCAAGGCCGGCGACGTACTGAACACGTTGCTCGCCGAGATCGACCGTAAGCCCGACGACCTGATCGTCATTGTGACCGGGCTGCCGTTCGGGCTCCGCGATTTTCTCCAAAAGGACGAAAACGCCAGCTTCATCGGGCGGTTTAAGAATATCTTCTATATCGCGGATTACAGTCCCGACCAGCTTACCAAGATCGCCGAAAAGGAACTCGTTAAGGCCGGATTTATCGCCGAACAGCCTTTGCTGGACAAACTGGTCAAACGATTCAGGTATTTAGTGAAAGAGGAAAAAAAGGTCGATACCGAGAGCTTCCCGAAAAACGGGCATATGGCAGTCCAAGAAGCCGCGAAACTGATCGATTCCTACTATCTGCGGAAGGCCTCGGATAAAAAAATCCTCCCCGAAGATATCGTAGGAAAGATCGAAGAACGGAAACCACTCGAAGAGATCATGAAGGAACTCGACGAGTTTATCGGGATGAAGCATATCAAGGATTCTGTCCGCGACCTGTACAGGCAGGTCAAGCTCAGGAAAGCCCGTCTGGAACACGGGGTCGGCAACGAGAAACCGATCTCCTTCCATTCCGTCCTCACCGGGAATCCCGGGACAGGTAAGACCTCGGTCTGCCGGATTATCGGGAGCATCTTCGAGGCGATCGGGGTGCTCGATTACGGGCATATCGTAGAAGTCGACCGCAGTAAGATGGTCGGGTCGTATGTCGGCCACACGGGGCCGTTGGTAAACAGGCTCTGCGATCAGGCGATGGGCGGTATTCTTTTCATCGACGAGGCATACGAGCTCTATCAGAGCAAGGACGACGATTTTGGGCATGAAGCCATTACGACACTAATCAAGCGGATGGAAGACGACCGCGGGAAGTATTTCGTATTCGCGGCGGGGTATCAGGAAGAGATGGAGCGTTTTGTCAACTCCAACCCCGGGCTGAAATCCCGTGTGGATATGTATTTTCATTTCGACGATTACTCGCCCGGGGAACTCGCGGATATCCTGAAAATTATGGTGAAGAAAGAGAAATACGCCATCGACGATGCCGCCATGGAAAAGGTTCACATTTATATGAAGGAATTGTGCGCGGGCAAGACGAGGAATTTCGGGAACGCACGCGAAGCACGGAAACTCTTCGAGAAACATATCAAAAGCCTGCAGTCTAAACGCATAGCGGATATGATGGACAACGAGGGCTTCGATAAGGCGGAATTGACGAAAATTACCGCCGCCGACATTCCCGACCATCCCGACCCGGTGTCGGGACAGGAAGCCGCGCCGAACCAGTTTGAAAAAACGGTGGACACGGTCAAACAAGGCCTCGAACAATATAAAAAGGATTTACAGGAAATACAAAAAGGACTGAACGATGTCAGCCCCGAGAATGGAGAAAAGAAATGAAATGCGGATTCTGTAATTCCGTCATAGACGACGATTCGATATTCTGCGACCAGTGCGGAAAAAAAGTGACTGCGTCCGTACCTAAACCGGAAAGCGCCCAGCCGATGAACAAGAACGAAGAGCCGAAATCGTACTTATCCAAATTAGGCGATATTTTTTATAGGAAATAGTAAGTCTAACCCCAGTTCTATTCGAAGCGAGTTCATGTTCTTTCCGGGATAATAGTTCTTCTCGGCAATCGCCTTTTTCAAAACTCTATTTCTCTCTGACACTTTTCCTTTTTGACACTGGGGATAAAATAACGTAAGATAATGGATTAATATTCGGAGCGGAAAGGTGTACGATCAGCATGGGATATGGCATGAAAACTCGCAGGTAAGGGCTGGAGATATCGATCCGCAGGGAAGGCTAAAGGCTCTTGCGATTGTCGGATTATTTCAGGAAGGCGCCGCCAATCACGCCGGATACCTCAAGGTCGATTACTACAAACTGATCCCGATGGACCTTGCGTGGGTTCTCTCGCGGATCATTGTTAAGGTCGAAAATCTCCCGGGATGGAAGACAAATCTCGAGATGAGGACTTGGCCCACCGGATTCGAAGGCCTATTCGCGTTCCGCGACTTTATCCTGACATCCCCGGAAGCGGGAAACGTCGCGCGTGCGGTCACATCGTGGGTGCTGATTCACCCCTCGAAAAAAATCCCCGCCCGGAAACACGACATATTCGGAAGCATCCCGTTCAATAAGGATATCCGCAGTCTCGATCTTTATCCCCGGAAACTTCCCCCGCTCGAGGACTGGGATTGGGAAAAGCAGTATGAAGTCCGTTACCACGAGATCGATCTGAACTGGCATGTGAACAATATCTATTACCTGCAATGGGCGCTCGAGAGTATGCCGGGCGAGTTTCTCGATTCTTCCAGTATCCGCGAGTTCGAGATCAATTTCCTGTCAGAGGCGTTATACGGCGATAAGGTCGTCTGCCGGACGAAATGCCGCGATACAAATAACCTTCTTTATTCCCATCAACTGCTCAATCCCGCTACCGGGAAGGAACTTGCGCGGATACGCACCGAATGGCGCAATGAAAAGTAACAAGCATTATACAATACCCGTCTTCATCCCGTTCGCCGGATGCCCGTTCAAATGCGTATTCTGCGACCAAAACAGGATTACCTCACGGGACGGCCTCCCTTCGCCCGGCGATATCGTCAGGATCGCCGAGACTTACCTCGGCACCCTTCCGGTTGACGGCGCGGAAATCGAGATCGGATTTTTCGGCGGGACGTTTACCGGACTTCCGATAGAACTTCAGAAGAAATATCTCGACACCGCGCGTACGCTTATCGAAAACACCGCTATTTCATCCATTCGGCTTTCCACTCGTCCCGATAGGATTGACAAACAGGTGATCGGACTGTTACGGAATTACCCGGTCGGGACGATAGAGCTGGGCGTCCAGTCGCTTGACGATCACGTTCTTCAATTATCGGGGCGCGGGCACACCGCACTGGATACGTTGAACGCCTCGCGCCTCATCAAAGAAGCCGGTTTCAGGCTCGGCCACCAGATTATGATCGGCCTGCCCGGCGATACCCGCGAGACGTCGATGAAGACCGCGTCGGATTCCGCGGCGATGAGGCCGGACGATGTCAGGCTCTATCCGGTCCTCGTGATCGAGGGAACGAGACTCGCGGAAGACTATCACGCCGGTAGATATTCACCCCTTCCTCTTGACGATGCGGTCCGGATCGCCGCCGACATCATCCCGTTATATGAACAGGCTGGGGCTAAGATCATCCGCGCGGGTCTGCATCCGTCCGAGGAACTCACTTCGGACGGCAAGTTGCTTGCCGGGCCGTACCACCCGTCGTTCAAAGAGCTGGTCATGACCGAACTCTGGCGGCGGGAATTCGAGTCTCTTCCGGGAGATCGCTTGAAACACCTGAAATTGACCGTCCCTTCACATGAAATCAATGCGGCGGCGGGATACCGCGGACAGAACAAAAAACTCCTCATCGGGAAATACCGTGCCGTGTCGTTCCGGGGTTCGGACAGTTTGGATGGACGGAGGTATGATGCGGTTCTTGATTGACTCGATGGCGCCTGAGACCGCGAAAGAGACGCTTTCAAAGTACGGCGGGATTATCGAGGTATCGTCGGACGGCATCGTCTACCCGGCGATTTCCGGGCATCCGGACATATTTTTCTGCCGGGTAGGCGGTAAACTTCTTGCCGCGCCGAATACCCCGCCCAATCTGCTGAAAGAGCTTTACATTGATGGGAAAGAATTTGTGAGAGGGAAAATGCCTCTCCAAAGCAAATATCCCGGCACCGCGATCTACAATTGCTTTTCCGACAGCCGTTATCTGGTACACCGTTTCGATTTGACAGACCCGGAGATTCTCGAACTCGCTGGCGGCAGGGAGATGATTCATGTCCGGCAGGGGTATTGCAGGTGCGGGATTCTGGCTGTCGGAGAAGGAACCTACTTGACTTCCGATCCCGGCACGGAACGGGCACTCAGGGAACACGGGCTCGACGCCGTGTATTTCGATCCGGCGGGTATTCGCCTCGATGGTTTCCCCCACGGTTTTATCGGGGGATGCGCGGGGATGCATGGGGATAAGCTATTTCTTTGCGGGGCGGTGAATAACATACAGTATAAGTATGATATAAAAGCCGCCGCGCGGCGCAACGGGATCGAGATTGTCGAATTATACGGCGGCCCGCTGATTGATATAGGCGGAATTATCGCGGTTGAAAATTCGTAAAAGCGTGTTAAACTATTCTTAATGTTATCCCCATTCGACGCTCATTTTATACGCCGGAATTAGCCGAAATTATTTTATCGCAATCATTTGACACATAATCGTTTATTTGTTAAAATAGGGAAAGAAAGGAATCAATTAGGAAGTGCTCCCGTGAAGGAAACTAAAAAAAGCCTTTGGGAAAAAGTAAAAAAATACTTGCATTATGGGATTATCCCGATCGGTCTCCTGTTCGGTATCCTGTTCTCGCTGACCTACACCGGGAATATCTTTCACCTGAAAATTTATGACCTGTTTTCAAACGCGAAATCTAAACCCGCGGAATGGGATAAGATTGTCTATGTCGATATCGACAACCAGTCGCTCGATGTGATCGGGCGGTGGCCGTGGCCGAGAAAGACAATGGGCGAAGCTATCGAGGCGATGAATATCTTCGGCGCTGAAAAGGTCATACTCGATATCGAGTATATCGATAAGTCCGATATCACCCTCGATGAGGAAGTCTATCAATACGTTACCGAATACGGCGGTAAATTGACAAGCGAAGAGTTGATCAACAATATCGCGTACAATCCCGATATGAGTTTCGCGAAGAGCATTTATGAGGCCGGCAATGTCTATCTCGCATGCCGGGGTGTCGAGTCAACATTAAAATCGAATGAATCCGACCTTCAGACGATCGCCGACACCTATTTTCTCCCGTTAAAAGATCCCAAGCTCGCCGGGCAGCTTGTCCGCGACGACTTCATGGAACTCCCTGTTTTTCCGTTATATACAGGCGCTAAGGGTGTAGGGTATACTTCTATCGAATACGATCCCGACGGCGTAGTCCGGCGCATCGCTCTATTTCATACCCTTGGGACAAACTACCTCTCGGCGCATCTTTCGGTAATTGCGTTATTGGACGAGCTACAAGTCGATAAATCGAATATCGTGATCGTGCCCGGACAGCATATCATCCTGAAAGCCACCAACGGCGATATCGTGATCCCGGTCGACGAAAAGGGGAACCTGCTTGTCAACTGGAGCAATCCGTTTACTAACTCGTTTACCCATATTCCGATTGTACATTTCCTAAACTACTACAATAACATCCAGTATATGACCAAGTACGCCGACTACTTCGATGCAGAGACATTGAGCCTGATCAGCAACGAGAATGAAGAGTTAAAGAAGAAGCTCGAGATCGTCCGGGGGAAAATTGTCATAGTCGGGAATACTTCGACATCGCAGACCGATATCGGTTCCCTGCCTATCGATCCGTACTCGCCTCTCGTCCTGGTCTACGGTAACGTGATCAATACGATCTACCAGAAGGCGTTCCTGTTCGAGGTACCGTTCTGGCAGAATCTCCTCCTGATGGTAATATTCTCGCTCGCTATCCTACTGTTCGACAGGCGGATCAAGGCGGCGTGGCAGGAAGTCATCCTTACAGTAATCGCTCTCCTTCTCCTTGTGCTGACCTACTTAGGTGCGATCTCATGGTTCGGTATGGTATTCAATTACGCGATGACCCTGACAGGAATAGCCCTTATCTATATCGGGTATGTCGTGGCGAAGTTCATCCTGTTCGATAAGGAAAAGAACTTCATCAAATCGGCGTTTATGCATTACCTTTCGCCGGAAGTCGTAAGACGGGTGATCGACAACCCGGCGTTGCTCAACCTTGGCGGCGAGAAACGTGAGATTACCGCGTATTTTTCGGATATCCAGGGATTTACTTCTATCTCCGAGATGATGAACCCGGAAGAGATAGTCGCGTTCCTCAACGAATACCTGACCGAAATGACGAATATCATCCTTGAGAATAACGGAACCGTGGATAAATACGAAGGTGACGCTATAGTAGCCTTCTTCGGCGCGCCGCTTCTCCAGCCCGATCATGCTAAAAGGGCTTGTGCGGCGGTAATCGCGATGCAGAAACGGCTCGTGCAGTTACGTCTGAAATGGAAAGGCGAAGGCAGGCCGGAGATTATCGTCCGCATGGGTATCAATACCGGGGACGCCGTTGTCGGGAATATGGGTTCCCAACAGCGTATGGACTATACCATGATGGGCGATACGGTCAACCTCGCTTCGCGTCTCGAGGGCGCGAACAAGTTCTATGGCACGATGTCGATGATTTCCGAGACCACCTACGAGGTCGTGAAGTCGGAGTTCCTGATCCGTGAGCTCGATAACCTGAAAGTGGTCGGTAAGGATAAACCGATCAGAGTGTATGAATTGATCGATACGCTGGCGGATGCCTCGGCTGGCGATAAAGAAAAGGTCGAAGTATTCGCACAGGCGATGGGATTGTACAAGACTAAAAAGTGGAATGAGGCTATACAGATTTTTAAAGAGTTAAAAGAAAAGTATTCCGATCCGCCCTCGGGGGTATATATGGAAAGATGCGACGAGTTTATCAAGAACCCGCCGCCGGCGAATTGGAATGGAGTGTATGTGTTAAAGTCTAAAGGATAAGGAGGAAGGGAATGAAAGTATTACTTTCCATTGCGATGCTTTGCGCGGCAAATCTCGCGATGGCGTTATCAACTACCGATATCGATGCGATGCTGCAGAAAGAGACACTGACGGTAGAAGAAGGGGTTTGGAGCGTTTTAGCGATTAAGGAGCCGGGAATTGAAATAGGCGCTGTGTTCAACAACCCTAAGACAGCCCAGTTCAAGAATGCGGCAAAGGAAGAATTGAGCTACGGCAAGCTTTCGAAGATTATTATCGAAGTATTCGATATGCCTTCGGCGTTTCTATATAAGCTTACCGGCTGGGACCGTTACGCGTTTCTTTCGCTTGTCGATGTAAAACTCCTTTCGGATAAGGTCAGCGAATCCAAGGGGATGTCGGGAGAGGAATTGTTTTCAGTGATACACAGGATAAAATCGAAACTTTATCCCGAAGCAGATGATGAAGAAGTAAAAGAAGGAGGTGGGAAATGAGAATAGTATTATCACTTTTATTGGCGTTTGCCGTAGCGGCGAACGTATATGCCGGAAAAGTTAAATCGGTTAAGGGCGATGTAAAGGTAATGGTCGGCGGAAAATGGCAGGCTGTAAAAGTCGGCGCTGAAATTTCAGACGGTACCGCGATCATGACCGGTTACGGCGCTTCGATCGTAGTCAGTTATGCGGCGGGCGAATTCAAGCTCCAGGAGCTCTCCAAGGCCACATATACCGAGAAAAAGAAGGCCGATCTGACTAAGAGCGGTGTGAACCTCGATATGGGTAAGGTGAAGGTCAAATATGACAAACAGGCCGCGCAGGGTAAAGTAGGGTTTACCGTTCAGACCCCTGACGGAAGCGCTTCTGTCCGCGGTACAGAAGAATTGGTCTCGTACTTCCCCGATCTCGGTACATCGATCCTCGTTTTAGTCGGTGAAGTCTCGATATCGAATATTTCCGGCGCGACCGGTTCGTTATACGGCGATCAGCAGTCGGGTTTCGGCGGATTAGGCCTCGATCCCAATTCCGAGGATGTCGGCAATCTGCTTTCCGATCTTTCCGATGGCGAGCTCGATGATGAAGATGTGTTCGATCAGCTTCTTCAGGATCTTCTTCAGGACATCATCCATGAATTACCTTCATTGGATGATCTGCTGAGCAAAGAACCTGAACGGCTGTAATTCCGGGAGGATTGAATGAAAAGAAAGTTGGGGATTATACTCGCGTTATTGGTAACAATCACAAAAGGTTACTCTCTGTATTTCGACTGGAGTCTGCGCGATAGCCTGAGCTTTGTCTATTTCGCCGGATCGACGAATACGAATTCCCAGATGCTCGTGAACTCGGCGTCGATATTGATGAATCTTTATCTGGACGATAAAAAATACCTTTCGTTCGGCCTAAGCGACTATTATTTGCTCAACGGCAACGTCGGGACGAACCATATCTTTATCGACAAGGTATTCGTCAATTATACCGGCGATACGCTCCAGTTCGTACTGGGCAGAAACTACTTCAAGAAACTGAGCGGACTTGTGATGGCCGCCAAGGGAGACGGGCTGAACTTCAAGGCTATCCTGCTGGGCACGGAGATCGACCTTCTGGTGCTTTATTACGGCCTATTGCCCACCCTGATCAGCTCCTTCGAGTTCAATCCTGAAGACCAATTGCAGGGTTCGAAACGCTATACGGGCGGGATTTCAATATCCCGTTACGATTTAATCGGCGAGAAACTTTCGTTGGGATTCTTCTATAGTTTCGATACATCCACAAACACGAAATACCAGCCTTTTTATCTCGAGTTGCATAATGTCGGGAGTTTCGGCGGGAATACCGCCTACCGTTTCGCGTTCGTGTACCAGGGCGGACAGAACCAGACCGCCACAGTTTCATCGTTCGCGGGAGTATTCGACTTCATCTGGAAAATCTCAGGCGCACCGAAGGCCGGGATGATCCTCAGTCTCGGATATGCGAGCGGTGATGCGGATAGGACGAGTGTCTATCCCTCGGGCAATACAAACAGTACGGATTTGCAGTTCAATATCCCCGGGTTCTACGATACCGGTTTGATTCTCTTCCCGAAGTTCTCCAACCTTATTGTCGCGAAGCTTTCGGGCTTTCTCAGCCTCCAGGACATCCTCG
The DNA here is from genome assembly GCA_001829415.1 of Spirochaetes bacterium GWF1_51_8. Classification (GTDB taxonomy): domain Bacteria; phylum Spirochaetota; class Brevinematia; order Brevinematales; family GWF1-51-8; genus GWF1-51-8. The sequence goes on along the minus strand of MIBE01000029.1, from coordinate 27,273 downwards.
TTATCAATCTCAACGCCATGGTGCTGAATAAAGCTGTCGCGCTCGCCCCGATATCGGATAGCGGCGCAAACTTGAACAGTTCGTACCTTGGAACGGAGTTTTCGATCATGATGAAGGCCCATTTGGACTATTCGCTGGATTTAATCTTGTCGGCGGGTATTTTCCTGAAAGGTGATGCCTACAGCGAAAAATCGATGATGTATAAGATATTTACCGGAGCTAATTATAAGATTTGAATGAAACAGGGAGGGTGGAAATTTCCGCCCTCCCTGATCATCTGATATATCTGGGGGTATATATATAATACGGTATCCCCGGGTAAAAGGGAATACCCCGTTCGGAGTATTTTTCTCAAAATCTTTCTTTTTTCAAAAACATTTCTTCGTGATATCATTTTTCTTGGAATAAAAGGAATATTTTATTTTTGCTAAAAAGTAGGATATACTAGTGATAAGAAACTTATTATTCATTCACCAACGATAAAAATCTGAGAAATAGAGTAAAAAATCCAACAACGAAGCAAGGAGTACGAATGAAACCTATCATTTTTCATAAAATTGCGGGAATACTGCTGATACTGACTGCGTCCGGTTGTGTCACGGCGGGGTCGGGGGTGACTGTAAAAGAAGACAGGGTTTTACAGGAATTCACCGGAATTAGTTTTAAGGCCGACGGGAAAATGAATATCATGATGGCGAATGAGAATTCGGTCGAGGTGATCTGCGACGACAACCTTCTCCCGTATATCGTCACTTCGGTGCAGAACGGGACACTGTTCGCGGAGAATATTTCCGGAAACGACATCCCGGGACTTGTTTTCAATATCCGCATGAAGGAACTGAATAAAATCGATTTTTCCGGTTCCGGCTCGATTGTCGTCAGCAATACGATTAAGGGTGAAAGCCTGACAGCGGTAGTCGAAGGATCGGGCAAGCTTGAATTTAAGGCGGAAGTAAAAAAAGCGGCGATGAATCTCGCTGGAGGCGGATTTTTATCCGGCGAATTGATCGCGGATAACGCTAAGTTTCAGATTTCAGGGCCGGGCTCAATGCTGATGAAGGGTAATGTCGCCAATGCATGGGTAGGAATATCCGCTTCGGGCGAGTTTCTCGGTTCCAGCCTTGTCTGTTCCAATGCCGAGGTCGAGCTCTGGGGTTCCGGTAATTGCGAGATCGGGGCGCAGGCGAAGCTGAAAGTGAAGATTTCCGGCGCGGGAAATGTGAAGTACAAGGGAAAACCGAAAATTGAAGAAAACATTCTCGGGGTCGGGAAGATTATTTTTATCAACGAATAGACCGGGAATACGCTTGACTTCAACCGGAGATATATTTAATATATACATATATGTGCACGTGGCCGCATCCTTAGATGAATCATAGGACATGACCGCATGTGAGAGGAAAATGCCGAAAAACACCGCTCATCCCGGAATCTCAGAGGCAATAAAGTCCGGGAGTAGGACTCAGGAACCGCCGTTATTCAGGGTGATTATGCACAACGATCATTATACGACAATGGAATTCGTGGTCATCGTACTAAAAGAAGTTTTCGCGATGACGGAACAGAAGGCAAATATTGTAATGATCGAGATCCATAAAAAAGGCAGCGGGTTTTGCGGAGTTTTTACTTTCGATGTAGCGCTGACCAAAATTGCCAGAGTGCATGAGTTGGCTAGGGAAAACGGGTTTCCCTTAAGGTGCAGTTTCGAGCCGGCATAAAAGCGGAGGGTACTATGGATATCAGCACCGATCTCAATATGATCCTTTTATCAGCGGTCAGCGAAGCGAATAAACGAGGGCATGAGTATATTATGCCCGAACATATCTTGTATGCTTCTCTCTTCAATAATAAAGGTTCCGTGATACTGAAAAACTGCGGGATCAATGTCGAGGCGCTCAAGAAAGACCTCGAGTCGTTTTTCGATAACCCGCAGATACCCCACAGGGTTCAGGGGCCGCCGTCCGAGTCCATCGGATTTCGAAGCGTGATGAACCGCGCGTTCCTTCATTCGCAGACCTCGTCCTCGGATATTGTCGATATCGGGGATATCTATGTGTCGATGTACGATGAGAAAAACTCGTTCGCCGTACATTTCCTCGAAAAGCAGGGCGTCAACCGCCTCGATATTTTAAACTACATCTCGCATGGGATTTCCATGATGCCGTCGGATAACGACGACTCCGACAGTCTCAGCCCGAAGGACCTTGAGGAACTCGAGAACTGGGAAGATAGTCTGGATGAAGCTGGCGAAGACGAGGAACAGCAGGAAAAGACCGCTGATGGTAAAAAGAAAAAATACCTCGAGAAATATACCACTGAGTTAGTAGAAAAGGCGCGGCGCGGGGAAATAGACCCGTTAATAGGACGGGCGGACACGATCGAACGGACTCTGCACGTACTTTCACGCCGTTTCAAGAACAATCCTATCTTCGTCGGCGACCCCGGTGTGGGGAAGACCGCGATAGTCGAAGGACTCGCCCGGATGATCTCGTCGGGAGACGTACCGGAGCATATGAAGGATATGAAAATATTCTCTCTCGATATGGGATCGCTTCTCGCCGGTACACGTTTCCGCGGGGACTTCGAGGAACGCCTCAAGCATGTCCTCGCCGAGTTGAAAGTAATCGAAAACTCGGTGTTATTCATCGATGAAATACATACGATAGTCGGGGCGGGAGCCGTACAAGGCGGAGCGCTCGACGCATCGCATATCCTGAAGCCCGTGCTGACGAGCGGAAAGATGAAATGTATCGGGACGTCCACATATGAAGAATATAAAAAATACTTCGAGCAGGATAGGGCGCTCTCGCGGAGGTTTCAGAAGATCGAGATATCCGAACCTACGCCGGAAGAAGCGTTCGAAATCCTCAAGGGAATAAAAAAGTACTACGAGGACTTCCACCGGGTCAGCTACACCGACGAGGCCCTTCACGCGGCAGCCGAACTCTCGGCGCGTTTCATCCAGGACCTGCATCTGCCGGATAAGGCGATCGATGTGATCGACGAGGCGGGCGCGTTCGCTAAGCTGAGGACGGGTAAAACCGGCGGGCGAAAGCCGAAGATCAATATAGCCGAAATCGAACGAATAGTTTCTAAGATATCGAAGGTGCCTGAGAAGAGTATCTCGTCCGGCGAAACCGTGCAGTTGAAAAGCCTGCTCGCCGATTTGAAATCGCAGGTCTTCGGACAGGACGACGCAGTCGGAAAGGTGGTCGAAGCGATCAAGCGTTCACGCGCGGGCTTCCGCGAGCCTAATAAGCCGGTTGCATCGTTCCTCTTCGTGGGGCCCACCGGTGTGGGTAAGACCGAGCTGGCGAGACAGCTCGCCCTCAATCTCGGAATACCGCTCCACCGTTTCGATATGAGCGAATATCAGGAGAAGCATACGGTCGCGCGGCTGATCGGCGCCCCGCCCGGATACGTGGGATTCGACCAAGGCGGACTCCTGACCGATTCGATCCGGAAACATCCGTACTCGGTACTGCTGTTCGATGAAATCGAAAAAGCGCATCCCGATATCTACAATACACTTCTGCAGGTTATGGACTATGCGACATTGACCGATAACCAGGGACGCAAGGCGAATTTCCAAAACGTGATCATTATTATGACTTCCAACGCCGGGGCGAGAGATATCGAGAAGCCCACAATGGGATTTGGCGATAAAAAAGCTGCTTCGGATTCTGTGTCCGTGCCGGGAAGTAACCCGAAGGAAGTCGAAAAGGTATTCTCGCCCGAATTCAGGAACCGCCTCGACGGTATCGTCGCGTTCCGTAAACTTCCGATGGATGTGATCAAGATGATTGTTACTAAGCAGATCGACGATTTCCGGGTACAGCTTCACGATAAAAAGGTCGAATTGATTCTCGAGTCCGGGTGTATCGAATGGCTCGCCGCGAAAGGGGATTCGGATACGTTCGGCGCACGCGAGATAGCAAGGCTGATACAGGATAAAGTAAAGAGCTACTTCATCGACGAAGTCCTGTTCGGTAAGCTGACGAAAGGCGGCGTCGCGACCGCGAAAATTGTCAACGACGATCTCGTAATCGAGTCCGCGAAGAAAAAGAAGTAACTATGCCGGTCTATTCTCTACCCGATCTGGCGGTATTTCCCCCGGTCGAGCTTTCCGAGCCCGACGGTCTACTCGCTATAGGCGGCGATCTGTCTATCGAGCGCTTAATCGAGGCTTATACTCATGGGATATTCCCGTGGTACAGCGACGATATGCCTATTCTCTGGTGGTCGCCCGACCCCCGTTTTATACTTTATCCAGACAGGCTTCATGTTTCCCGCCGCATGGAAAGGATTTTGAGGTCGGGCGAGTTCGAGATACGTTTCGATACGGCATTTCGCGATGTGATCACCGGGTGTTCCGAAGCCCCCCGTGAGGGACAGGACGGCACATGGATAGTCGCGGAGATGATCGAGGCTTATGTAAGTCTGCACGAACAGGGTATCGCGCATTCGGCCGAGGCGTGGAAGGACGGCAAACTCGCGGGCGGTCTCTACGGGGTATCGCTCGGCGGGATGTTTTTCGGCGAGTCGATGTTCGCGCGGGTATCGAACGCCTCGAAGGCGGCGTTCATCACCCTTGTCAGGAAAATGAAAGAGGCAGGGATACATTTTATCGATAGTCAGCTTCACACGGATCATCTTGAGAGCCTTGGTGCGGAAAATATGACGCGCAAGGAATATATGGATATTCTCAATCGTGAATTGGATTTTCCGACACTTCAGGGCGACTGGGGCGAGATGCTTGCGATGAAATAAACCTAACTGAAATTTTACAGGCACTTGGTTTCAGGTTATATTATATCGGGAAGTATTCATGCCGCGAAGAAAGTTTTTACTCTTATTCCGAAACTATATCTACATCGTGCTTTTCAGCTTTATTAATTTTATTTCCTTGGATATCGGATTTCGTCCGGATCAAAATGATAGGGTATTTTTTGGTCTTCCCGCTTCAGGGAGTGAGCTGAACTTAAAAGAATCAGAAAACGATCAAACTTACCGGGTGAATAAACCAAGAATTCCGCTTATCGTTTACATGGGGGTTCTTCAGCACGGCGCGTTTTCATATTCGATTATTCCGCATCTCAGTATCTCTGTCCGGGACACCGGCATTTTTAATAATGGTGTTATAAGTTTCCAAACATATCCTCTTCCGCCTCCATCCATAGCCTGAACTCAATTCAACTTGTTTCGTGTTTATCATCAAATGGAGGCTGCCATGAATAAAGATAAATCCAGAATCGTGAAGATTGTCGTTATGCTGATCGTATCCGTGTCATTGATGGTACTTGGGGTGGTTTTTAAGGACGAATGGTGGGGCAAAGGATTTTTCATAGTCAGTATCGTGCTTCTTATCCCGATGCTCCGAACAGCGTTCAAAGGTTCGGAATCGGAAGGAGAATAACATTGAGTTTATTGAATCAATCGATCTTAAGACTAAAGGACGGCGAAATCTAAATTGTTTTTTCGCTGAAGAATAAATCCATCAACTCTCTGCCCTTCAGATCGGCATACTTGCCCTGAAGGGCGGTTTTTTCGTTGTAGGCCTTCAGGTTGGGATCGGGATCGAGATTTGAGCCGGAGATGATGAATGGTACCTTATCGCGGGTATGGGCGCGGATCGACACCGGAACCGGGTGATCGGGAAGGATCATCATTCTCAGGTCGTCGCTGAATTTCTCCGCGTATTCCCGGATGAACGGGCCGATCAGCCGGCGGTCGATGTCTTCGATTGCCTGGATTTTCAGTTTCAGGTCGCCGAGATGCCCGCATTCGTCCACCGCCTCGATATGGATATACACGAAGTCGTGATCCTTGAGCAGTTCTATTCCCGCATGGGCTTTGTTCTCATAATTGGTATCGATCCAGCCGGTGGCGCCCTCGGGTTTGATAACGGTCATTTTACCCAAACGGCCGAGACCTAAGATCACCTCTACCGCCGAAACAACGGCCCCTTTCTTTCCATAGAGATCATTGAACGACGGCATTTTCGGACGGCTGCCGCCGCTCCACGGCCAGATCAGGTTCGCGGGATTTTTCCCTTCGGCGATCCGTTTGAGGTTTACCGGATGCTTCTCCAGCAATTCCATCGATTTATAGATCAGCTCGACCAGCAATTCCGCGGTCTTAACACCCTTGGGATCGTTAGCGCACGGGAGCAGGTCTTCCCAGTATTGCCCATGAGAGGAATCGGGCTTTTCGTAATCGACGTCCTCTGTGAATTCCTCGCCTTGCAGATAAAGCAGATTCCGGTAACTAACGCCTTTTCTGATGCAGATTTGATCGTTATCCATCTCCTGTTTCAGGAAATCTATCAGTTCGCCCGCTTCATCCTCGGAAATATGCCCGGCGGAATAATCGATCAGGACATCGTCTTTGACGGTGATGAGGTTCATCCTGAATGCGACAGTGCGGTCGTCGAGCTCAATCCCCGCGCCGTAACTTTCTATCGCGCCGCGGCCGGTCAGGCACTCAGCGAGATCCCAGCCCAGTATTGACATATTGGCTACGTCCGATGAAGTCGAATAGCCCTTTGGGAGAGTGAGGAACGTGCCGTAGACCGCATTGGCCGCCATCTTGTCCATGTTAGGGGTATAGGCGTATTCCAACGGCGTTCTGTTATTGAGTTCCGGGATAGAGATATCGGCCATCCCGTCGATTAAAAAAGTGACATACTTCATTTTAAATCTCCCGGCGCTTTTTTAAATACATTCTGGATATATGTGATTCCGTAGATGATAGCGGAAATGATTAAAAGTCCCGCCACGAGGTACGATCCGTATTCGACGGTATAGTTGATGGTGAGGTTCAGCCATTCGATATTGAGCTGGGGGATCGTAGAGTACTTCACGGGATATAACGGGAGCACGACCGCAAGAACAAGGGTCGAGAGTTTTCCCACAATATTCGGAGTAGCAAGGAGGTTTTTCTTTTTCATCGCATAGAACGCGCCGGCGAGGATACCGAAGTCCCTGATGAAGATTGTGAGAAAGAGGTATAGCGGGAAAAGCCCATGGATGAACAAGATCAACGATACCACGGATGCGATCAGTTTATCGCCGATAGGGTCGAGGATTTTGCCATAACGGCTGATCGAGTCCGTCGCCCTCGCGATGAAACCGTCAGCCCAATCCGTGATATAAGCGACAATCAGAATGATAAACACCCAAAGGTAATTGGACGGAGTATTGAGAGAAAGAAGAATTCCTATCGGTACGGCCATGACGATACGCGAGAGGGTGAGCATATTCGGTATTGTCCAGAAGCGGTCTTCCTTATCCCCGGTCTTTACCGATTCATAATTCGAGCGCATGAAATTCTCCGTTATTCAGCCTTTTTGGGCGTTTTAGTATCATAGACATTCACCTGAACCTGTAGGAAACCGAACATAGGCGATTTGAATTGAAGTTCTCCTTGAGACAATTGAGGGAAATAGAAGAAACGATCGCCGAGGTTCTTAATATTCAAAAGTGAGATATAGGTCCCCGGAAGGTTACCCAGCTTCTTATCGGATAGCTGCAATCCGTTCTTGACGTCGATAAAAACAGCTTGGAGCTTTGTATTATCGAGAAAGAGCGTCGAGTTATAGAAAATGTCGTCCAGGCTCTGGAACCATGAGATTTCCGGGAAAAGTTTCATCACCTGGAAATAAGTCCCCGCCTCGTTAGCGATATAAATTTTATACTTACCGGGAGTGACATTTTTCGGGATTTTTACCGGAATACTGCAATACTTTGTCCCGGACAGGTATTCACGGTAAATCACCTGAATATTCGCGGTTTCTCCGGGGTAATAACCCGGCTTATCCGAGAACGCATCGCTCAGGACTGAATAATGAATCCCTTTTTCAATCCTGATATTCACCTCGGCATCGATAATCTTAATCTTCGCAAAATCGGTGTTCATAAATATTGAAAAATAGTATCTTAAATCCATCAGCATATACATGAACGAAAAGTATGCGGGATCGATGGAGTAGCTGTAAGAATTGGTCAATATCCGTTCTTTCCCGTCAATCGTCATTCTGATCTTGAAATCGTAATTGATCGATTTATTGTCCATGACACCGGCGAGACGGGTCATTGAGGAAGATAAGGCGACGGTCGCGAGCATCGCGAAGTAGGAAGGCTCGTCGGCGATCCGAAAGCTATATTGTGCGCTTGCAGTCGGGGTGACAATATTTACTTTTAACGGGATCATCTCCGGCGACACGCCCTTCTGGCAATACACCGCCGCATCCCCGTCGAAAACGGTACTGCCGGTCGGATCGGACCCCGCGCCCAGTTTGAACGATAGCCCGATAGACGGGATGACTGTATAGACATACGATTTAGAGACGGGAAGTTTTAAGTTGCCGAACTGCTCGAAGGGATGACCGAAGATATAGACATCCTTACCTTCGACATAAGTCACGGTGCCGATAGCCGCGATACTCAGATCGCCGTCCACAAGGTTGATCGCGACCGAATCGCCGGCTTGAAGATCGGGATTATCGGGCTTGGATACCCCGCCGCTCATACCGTCACAGAGCAGGAACCCATGCTCCTTAAAGAACTCCGAGGCTATTTTCTGCGCATCGCCTGTGACCCCGCTCATTACGATCGGTGTGGCGATTTTCTTCAGTGAGCCGTTTGCATCGAAATAGTTCGGGTCGTGAAGGTCTTTTTGTTCGAGCATCCGGATAATCGGGGTTATCCCGGCAATGGGCTGTTTGGAATATGCCCATGTCGAAGAAACCGCGCCAATCAGTTTACCGTCGATATATACAGGGGAGCCGCTCATTCCGGCGATCACTCCGCTGACTTCAAGATTTGCGCCGGAACATTTCGCGAGGATCATGTCGCCGTCCGGGCCGGGAGTGGCGTTTTTAATCACATCGATGATCTCGACTTCAAAACGCTCGGGAACCCATCCGTGGAAAACGGACATCCCGTAACCCTTCATTCCGGGCTTCAATTGGTCGGCAGGCATGAACTCGACCGCCGGGAGTGTCTGGTAAAGCAATATGAGCGAAATAAATACGAAAAGTTTTTTCATAAGAATTCCCTTTTAAAGATTAAGAAATACTATAACATAGTCCTTTGAAAAAATCAAAAGGCGGCGAAATAAAAAGAATTGATTGCAGTCTGAGAATTGAAAGGGCAGGATGAGGCGAAGCGCGGTCTTGACTTATAAAAAGGGGCGCTTGTGCCCCCGGTTTCTGAAATAAAAAAAGGGGCCGGCGTACGGCCCCTTATAGATGAAAAGGAAGTCTTAGAAAACGTAATTGAGCTGGAAGCGGACGATGGGCGAAAAACCTGCCCCAGTATTTATCATAGCTACAGTTTTTGTGAAGATCTGCGCGTCAATGATAAAGTTGATCGCCCAGGGAAGCGCCTTGTAACCGATACCGAGGAAAGGCGAATAGCTGATAGAAGAACTATAAGACTTGGCGGAAATTCTACCGTCGACAATCGTATTCACGGTTGTTAACATATAGCGGGTATTCATCCCGACTCTGAATGCCCAAGCGTCAATGATCCACTCGGCGCCGAAATTGTTCGACGGAGGAAGTGTCAAAGTATCGGAAATTGTCGCTCCGTTATAAGTCTGGCTCAACTGACCGATCAAGTCAAAATAAACAGCAATCGCGGGGACAATCTGATATTTGAGCCCGACGGTAAGACCGAGAGTGTTAATATGCTGTAACAATTTGGAATTCGTCGTATTACTGCCCGAAAGTACAGTATAATCGTCAAAGCTATTATTCTGATTATTCGCGTTGAGACGAAATGCGAGCCTGAATTCGGGGGACATCTGCATTGTCAACTGGGCTACAACACCGATGTTTCTGATACCGGGTACGGAAACGATATTGGTCGCAGCGGGGTCTTCTTCGAAATTGTTTAAAGATTGCAAACCAATGTTAACCGCGATATCAAACGCGGAAGCCTTATCATCCAGCATAAAAGTCAGACTGGGTGAAAGGGTGTGAACATAATAGGAGCCATAATCTTTATCGTTTACAATAGCGGTATTGGTATTCAATCCTTCGGTTGAGGTTACATCGTAGTAACTCAAACGATAGAATACACCCAAGGACATTCCGCCCATTTTCAAACCGGCCCAGAGATTGAGAGGAGAGTGCAGAATTTCATTACCGACAAGACCTGTTCTGATTACTAATGCGGCAGGAATTACGGTTCCGAAACTTCCATCCGGCTGATCGTAGATATACATGAGACTGAACGAATCGGACAGACGAAGCGCGATACCCGGGAACATGGTGACGTTACCGGTAGCGCCGCTGACACCGAAGAACACGGAACTGGGAAAATTCACCAAACGGGAAGAAAAGCTGTTGATAATGAAAGTATCATCCACGAGCGCGATCGGTGCTCCGATCGAAAGAGCGCGTACCGTATCGGCGAAGACTTCCCCCGTCGCCAATACCACAAAACCCAAAACCAGTAACAATAAGACTTTTTTCATGGTCACCTCCAAAACATTGGTATTTATAACAGTATCTTTATTCCAAAATGATAAGTAAAACCCGAGCCCGGCATATAGAGTTTTTCATAACTTTCTATATTCAGCAGGTTCTTGAAATCCATCTGGAGAAATATCTCTTTATTCAATGCCTGCGAAAGAGTCAGATCCCACAGTACGGCGGATGGGGCTTTTGTGCCGTCGATCAATTCGGTCTCTCCGCGATAGACTGCTTTGGTCTGCACATCGAAACCCCATTTCGGATTCGAGTAAGTCACTGTAAGCGCCCCGGTGTGATTGTAGAATAATAACAGATTGGTGTTCGCGGTCGTCCTGTACTCATAGAAAAGATTTAACATAAAATTGTCGCCGATCATCATCTCGAACGACGCCTTTAATTCAGCGACTTGGACGTTTGTGAACGCATATGGCGTATAAAGCGCGGTCGCAGGGGAATATGACCAGTTCAGTAGATGTTCGTAGAAATGGTATCCGCCCGAGAGCCCCAATTTCGATCCCTTAAACGGAAAGATATCGATGACAGCGAAGAGCGTCCACCGTTCGTCGGGATCGACAAGAGCGTAATCGAGCTGGTTGTTCCCGATAATCTCGGTAATCGAGAAAATTTCCATCTTTCCGGTGACACCCGCGCGGATCGACATAAAGTTCGATATCTGGAGATTGAGGGATGCGTCGGGAAACCAGAAAAATGGTTTCTGCGAGAAGAAATAAAGATGCGCGCCAACCTCGAGGGATACCCCTTTCAGGATCGGGAAACGGTCGAGTGCGGAAATCCCCACTTCGTGGATTCTATTGGTTTCCCTGCTGAACATGAGGTATTCCGCGGTCAGCTTGAGAAAATTGTCTTTGCTGTAATTGGATTGGAAGAAGAGATTGACGCCGGTTTCGGAAAACACGCTCCCGACAGTATTCGACACGCTCTGGTGCGACAGCCAGAGTCCCTGGTAAAATATTTGCGCTTTGAGCCGGGAGACCATGTCGATATGATAGGTCATATCGGCCTTAATCGGAACGATCATTTTTTGTTCGGATAGAAAAACCGGGCTTGTATAAAGGCCGTTATTCCGTTCGTAAAAACCCAGATTCAGATTGAGATCGAGTTTATCGCTGATCGAGAATAAGAAGCCTGCGTTAAGGTCGTCCACAGTCATTTCAGTATTGAAGAAGGTGTTCGTGCCCATACCCGCAGAGGATTTTTTATTCCTGAGATAGGTGATAAGATAGTTCAGCGGCCCGGCGCTTTTCCCGAGGTTGAAGTCGATCAGGAGGTTGTCGTAACGTCCGTAAAAGAGCTTGAAGTAGGAAAGGGATGTCAGTGCTTGGGACTTGTTCGATCCGCCGTCGAAATCGCTGATCAGGAGGTTTTGTATCTTTTCGCTGATCCGGCTTGTAGCAAGTTCCTCGAGATCGATTCCGGACAGGTTCAATCCGGTGTCGGTCAGGACGGACTCGCCGGTCTCGATAAAATCGATCTTGCTTTTATCTTCGATCGTAATCTCAGGGTCGGGAAGAATTATCGTACCGGAAATAGGTCCGGTCTGCGCGAACAATACAATCGAATACACAAGCATCACGAATACGAATGCGAATATCCTTACGCTTCTTCTCAAAATCCCGTCCTTTCTTTATTACCCGGCGCTACTTCAACGAAGCCGCATCGCCGAGATTGAACTCAAGGGAAGAATAGCCTTGATTGAGCGCAACCGTATACGGAAGCTGGAGCGCGACCGGCCCCCAGAGCTGTCGAGGCCCGGGGCTGGAAAAATGATCCGCTCTTGCCCAGATCGAACGCCGTTCTTCGTAGAACTGGAACGCGGGAGAGTTTATTTTTACGAGTGCTTTTTCGATCACCATTTCGTCGGCGCCGTGACGTCTTTCTATATTAAGAAGCCCTGTTAACGGCAATGCCAACGCGCGGCCGCCCTTGTTGAGATCGGTGATCGCCGCGATATACCCGGTATGCCCGTCGATCACAAGCGATCCGGCGATCAGTCCGAGATTGAGGCAGTAAGCCGCGTCGAATAGCGTAGGGGCGCCGCAGCGCCCTTCATAACCGAAAAAGTGATTGAGTGTCGAGAATTTGAATTTCTGGAACTTGGCTTCCTGCTTTTCATCGAGGCCGAGGTGCTTTCTATCGTCGGCATGCTTCTGCATCATGTGCAGTTTGTCTTCGACCATCTGTATCATCAATGTTTCGGTCGGTATCTGGGAAACAGGGAGATTGCCGTGGTCGTCGCGTTCGAGAAGGAGCATCGTTTCGATTTCGCCCGGTAAGGACGCCATGAGCTTAGCGGATACTGCCGAAAGCTGTTTATAGACAAAGTCCTTTTTCTCGGGAAGCTCGAGCTCATCGAGGTCTTCATGGTACTTCGCGATCACTTCGTTCAGTTCGGTAATGAGGTCTTTCATCTCAGGGATGAACTCGATCAAGCCCTCGGGGATCAGGATGACACCATGGTTGATCCCGCCCGCAGCACGGAGGGAAACCGTATTCGCGATATTTCCGACAATCTGGTCGAGGGACATTCTCTTCTCGTAGATTTCTTCGGAAATGAGCGCGATAGCGGGTTTGGTCTGGAGCGCCACTTCAAGGGCGACATGGCTCGCTGAACGTCCCATCAGCTTGATGAAATGCCAGTACTTTCTCGACGATGGGGTATCCTGAAGGATATTGCCTACCATCTCGGAATAGATTTTCGTCGCGGTGTCGTAGCCGAACGAGATCGGGAGCAGGCCGCCGATCTGGAGATCGCCGTCGATAGTCTTAGGCACGCCGATTACCATGACATGATCGTCATAAAGCAATTCCGCGAGGACGGCGGCGTTCGTGTTCGAGTCGTCTCCGCCGATCACGATAATGCCGTCTAGTTTATTGTCTTTGACAACTTTTTTTACTTTAGCGAACTGTTCGTCGGTCTTGATCTTCGTACGATCTGAACCGAGGAAGTCGAAGCCGCCTGTATTGATTATGCCTTTGACAGCGTCCTCGGTGATCTCGAAGAACTCCCCGGCGAGAAGACCTTTCGGCCCGGCGACTGTTCCGAGAAGGGTATTCCCCGCGCCGAGCGCGCGCTTGATCCCGACAATGACGTTATGCCCGCCCGCGGCAGGCCCGCCCGAGAAAAGCACGGCAATACGCAGACCGGTCTTTTTGTTTTCACCGGGTACGGCTTCAAGAATCTTGTTCTTCGAATTACCGGCGGTTTTCTTGAAATGCTCGTTGACCTTCTGCGCGTCCTTCGTCCCCATTTCTTGGGAAGTCACCTTAAACGACGAGGGGACTATTTTTCCATTATTGATAAATGCTTTGCAGACAGGAACCGAAAGATTTCTGATTTCGTTTTCAAATAAAGAGTGGTGTTCTTCCATTTTAATGAGCAAATCCTGCAAATTAGCCATTCCTTCCTCCGAATATATAAAAAGGGTTTATTTAACTATCTCGAACGCGCCGAGCTTGCGGAAACGTTCATATCGTTTCTGGACAAGCCTCGGGATAGGGATACGCTTGAGTTCCTGGAAATGCCTCAAAGCGGTTTTCTTGACCGACGCAATCGTGAGGTTCACATCGCGATGGGCGCCACCCATCGGCTCGGGAATGATCTCTTCGATCACGCCGAACTTCATCAGGTAATTGCCTGTATACTTTAAAACATCCGCGGCGCGTTCGGCAAAACCGGCGTCGCGCCAGAGAATGGATGCGCACGATTCGGGCGAGATCACGGAATAGATAGAGTTCTGGAGCATGAGCACCCTGTCCGCGACAGCGATAGCAAGAGCGCCGCCGCTGCCGCCTTCACCGATCACGAGCGATACGATCGGAGTTTTCAGCCCCGACATCTCGAAAAGGTTTCTCGCGATAGCTTCGCCCTGGCCGCGTTCCTCGCCGTCGATACCGGGATAAGCCCCGGCTGTATCGATAAACGTAAAAATCGGCTTCTTGAATTTTTCGGCGAGCTTCATTACCCGAAGCGCCTTGCGGTAGGCTTCAGGATTGGGCATACCGAAATTACGGTAAATCTTGTCTTTTGTGTCTTTACCTTTCTCTTCGCCGATCACGACGAACTTTTCATTACCTATCCGGCCGAACCCAGTGATAATCGAGGGATCGTCCCTGAACTGACGGTCGCCGTGAATCTCGATAAAGTCGTCGAAAAGGAGATTTTTATAGTCGGAGAAGATAGGCCGTTCCGGATGACGGGCGACCTGGGTAACCTGCCATGGGGTCAGGTTCTCATAGATGGTCTTAATCAGATATTCTCTTTTTTTCTCAAGTTCACTCAGTTCGATCGAGAAATCGACTTCGTGCTTATCGTTGGAAGAATCGCGAAGTTCGGCAATACTCTTCTCGATCTCTTCAATCGGCTTTTCAAAACTGAGATAAATTGGAGCCATGTCACACCTCTACTTTCAATATCCAGCATAGAACCGATCAATTACAGGAATATGATAAAGCCAAACCGGATAATGGTCAACTTTTCGGGGAAAAATCGATTGCAAAAAAATCGATGTCGAAGGGGGAATAGTTCCCGGGGGTTTTTGCCGATAAAAAATAGCGTCGAATTCATGAGGGGTTGATTATATCTGCAAAACCGGAAATCGGGAAGGAAATATTGAAACTCAAGCGTCCTGACTATCGGAATGACGGCGATCTTTCTGCAAAACGGGAACCTGTGTTTTCGCCTGACGGTTCCAGATGCGCATTCCGTTATCGCGACAACGGCAAATGGTATATGAACGCCGACGATCAGGTTTTCGGACCGTTCGATAAGGTTCAATCTCCCAAGTTCTCATCCGACAGCCATTCCGTCGGGTTTATCTATAAGATCGGCGAGCTTGCGTATCTCAATCTCAACGGGACGGTCTACGGCGGGTACCGCCATTTCTCCTTCCGCTTTATCGAGGAACACCGTGTCGTGATGGTGTACGAACGCGACGGCGATATCTATATCGACGAAGTTTAAGGCTTTTCCGGTTTCCACTCACGGATGATCAATTCGTTCCCGATTACCTCAGCAATCACCGCACTTCCTCCCAATAACGGTTTTACTGCGCACTCGTTGGAACAGACAGCGATGTTAGTCCCATTGAGGTAAACCCGGTAGGCCGTATTATCCCAGTCGCACACGGTGAAATTCGAGAAATCGCGTGAAACGGAAAGATCGGTGATATAACTGTACGGCCCGAATTTCCCCTTATGCGAGTAAATCCAGTAGGAAGCGTCAGTCGCGAGCGCGGCCGCGTAGTACGAAACTCCGTCCTGTGAAATAAAGACGCGCGCGGGGCTCTCCACCGCGAACGGGCCGACGACTTCTCCCGACGTATAGATATATCCTTTCTGATCCTTTTCCGCGTAGAACACAAAGTTCTTCCCGTCGGCGGAAAATCTTATTCTATCCGGCCATACGTCGAACGGGCCGTATGTGATGCCGTTCAGGACGGTATAGAACGACATATCGACGGAGTAGGTATAGCCGAAAAGCCTTCCGGCCGGGGTGAGATAGACGTTTCGGACAATTTCCGTTCCCCCGTGCGGAATTTCCGCGACGGTAACTTGATTAGAAAGGAGTTCTATTTTCGATGGGGAGTACTTGGCGTAGTAATAAACACTGCCTGTATAGTTCAGCCACGGCCCGGAAATACCTATCCCTTCAGCGATAATCGTATCGTTGACCACTATCGCGGCTTTTTCGGCTTTCGCGAACGCATACCCCGCAGTCCCGGCATCCCCCGAGAAAACCAGTCCTTCAGCGAAATGGAAGTCACCCTGCTTTTTCCCGTCAATCCACACCTCGTAGCCTTTATCCGTTCTGACAATCGCGCCCCAACGGTTATTTGTTTCGGAAAAGACCAGTTCCGCGAGAGAATAGTACGGCCCGACAAAAGTGTCCCAGATTTTCAGGTATTGTTGATAGGATGTAAGGAAAACGAGTGCGATTCCGTCGAATCCTTCGGGTACGATCACTGAGTTGAAGGGCTGTTCGAGAACAATACTCTTCCCTTTATAATAGAGGTAAGTATTGGAATTGTTTTGGTATAACTCAAAAAAACGAGACTGACCGTCGAAGCCCCAGCCGACGATGTTTTCCCAAATACCGAGACGGGTTCCGTCGAGGACAATCGCAGTCTTACCGTTCATATCGGTCAGCATGACTGCGGCGGATTTACAGTTGGGAGAAAGGACAACCCTGTCGATACTCCTATATTCGCCGAGGCTGAATTTCCCCATGGCGCAGGAATGAATGAAAAATGCCGCTGCGATAATGAAAAAGGATAAAGAACGCATATTTTCCTCCCGGATTATTCTAAATGAAAAAATCGGTGTATGCAAATATGCCGCCGGTTTGATAATTTAGCATAATAAGTATAGAATATATTGATGAAAAAGAATTTTTCCTCTATCCTGTTATTTCTTGCCGCGATGGGTATCCAAACAGCGTATTCAAAAGAATACACTGTGAGTTGGGTGTATGAAATACCCTCGCACAAGCCGATTGTCGGAGCGCCCGTCCCATGGTTCGGCAGGATCTATTTCGGGGCGCAGGACGGTTCGATTTACTGTGTACACTACAAGTCCGGCAACAAAGTATGGGAATTCGCGACAAAGAAAGCGATTGACGGTTCGCCCTATCTTAATGGAAGTCTTCTTGTGGCGGGAAGCGGCGACGGGTATCTCTATTGCCTCGGGATCGATTACGGCGATGTCCGCTGGAAATTCCAGACCGCGGGCGCGATTTCCGGTACGCCGTGCGGGAAAGAGAATGAGGTCTATACCGCGAGCGGAGACGGCACGCTCTACTGTGTGAGTATGAACGACGGTAAGCTGATTTGGAAGTTCAAGGCGAAAGGGCCGACCGAAGGAAGCCCGGTGCTATCGGGCGAGGATGTTGTTATCGGCGATGTCCTGGGATATGTTTACTGCCTCGACAGGAAAAAGGGTACGCTCAAATGGACGTTTACTGCGGGAGAAAGCATTTTCGCGTCGCCAGCCGCGGACGGGATCAATATTTATGTCGGGTGTCGAGACAACAGGCTCTACTGCCTCGAAGCCGACACGGGCGGAATTGTCTGGATGCGACAGCTTGAAAGTATGGCTGTGACCTCCCCGGTAGTAGCGGACGGCAAACTCTATATTTACAGCGGAGGAAAGCTCTACTGCTTCGACTCGTTTCACGGCGGACTTGACTGGGTGGTTTCTTCGTATTACAATCCGAGCTCGGTTCCCGTGATCGCGAAGGGGACGGTCTATCTCTCGACCGGATTCGAGATTATCGGAATACGCGGCGGAAAGCTCGCATGGAAGTACGAAGACGCGGGGAGCAGTTTCTATGCCACACCCGCGTACTACGAAGGGCATGTGTATGCCGGTACTATGGAAGGAAAACTGTATTGTATAAAGGGATGGTAAAACGGAGGACGATATGTTAAAAATGAAAGGTCTTGTAATCGGATTGGCTGTCGCGGCGGTTATTTCGGGGAAGGCGTTCGCCGGAAAAACCGATATGCCGGAATCGCTGGTCATTCAATCTCTGATTTCGAATACCGACGATAACGCCGTGATCGAGACGAACGGATATATTTATGTCAAGGCTAAGTATGAAATGGGCGGAGGCGATAGTATCGACACCGCGAAGAAGGGCGCGACCGCTAAGGCAATCGAACTGATCCTCGGAATGAAAGACCAGAAGGCACAGCATTACACAGACATCTTTAAGAAAATGAAGGCAGGCGAGAGCGACGCATCCACGTTCGTTTTCACATCGCAAAACCTTGTTTCATTAGGCGTCATCACCGAACAGAAGCTCCTGAAGACGCTTGAAGACAAACTGAAAGACCGTGAATACTCGGTGATCATCAAGGCCGTCTATCAGCCCATAGAGGGAAGCGGAGACCCGCTCTTTTTTATCGACGCCTCGATGAGCAAATCGTTTTATATCGAGAACGAGGCCGTGCAGATCAGGATCAATGTCCAGAAGACAGGTTTCCTGTACGTCTTCTCGATATCGGACGACGGCATTGTATATCCGGTGTATCCGCATAATTACACCAAACCCGGGCAGAACGTGATCGACGCGGGAAAAGAATTCAAGCTTCCCACGAAGGAAGATATGTCCAAGGGGATCAATTACATCGCGTCCATCCCCGTGGGACAGACGTCCGCCTATGAATACCTGAAGATCATTGTCGCGGATAAGGCGAACCTTTTTACCGGGGCGAAGACATACGAAGACCTCAACAAATGGCTGACCCGTCTGAAACGCGATGAGTTCGAATATGTCGATCTCGGCTATGTGATCCACAAACCGAAATAATTGTGCGTTTACTCCTTGCGATAAATGGTGTACTGCTTTAGAATATCGGCATGAGGTTATCTATGAAGCATATCATAATACTGTTCGTTACGCTGTTCTTTGTATCCTGCGGGAATCAGTGGGAATTCCGGAATAAGCTGACTCACGATCCGGCGGCGAAGATGATCGTCGTGTCGGGCAAACCCGGGCTGGAAATCCGTTACGCGTGCCCGCCCGAGACCGCGCTTTCCTATACGAAGTTCTTCGAGGAGTTTGCCGGAAACCTCTCAGGGTATAGCGCGCCGTTGAAGGACACGATCGTCATCGATCTGCCCGCGTCGCCCGACCTGTATACCTCGGTGTTCCGTCTCGGTACGGAATATTTTAACGGGGTGGACAATAAGGCGGTCGTTTTCGGAATCATCCAGTACGAATGGAAGAAACAGCTCCTTGCTTCATTCGACGGCGGCGGCTTCCTTTCGCAATGGCTCCGCGCCGAACAGTACAAACCAGTCAGGATCAAGGACTTTGAAATAATTTTCAGTAAATTCAAACTGAACCGCGATGAAATGAATCTTGTCTATAGATATATCTGCCGTTTCCTGTTCCAGCAGGTTCTGTTTATCTCGGTGCAGGAACTGATGGATAACGATCCGAGATACTTCACCCTGACCGAGTTGGATCATGTGTTCCTTCAGGCGGTGACGCTTCCGCAGATGGCGGACTTTATCCAGTACACGGTGGAGAAGTTCGGTAAGGATAAGCTGATCGAGTTCGCGAAGCAGCCGTTCGCCGTGGAGAAATGGACTGAGCTTTTCGGAGAGCCGCTCAATATCACGGAAGAACAGTACACGTTTGAAATCCAGAAGGCGAACCTTGTCGGGATATACACAAACACCCAATTCACGGGGTTATTGGACACGGTTTTACAGTTATACAATTCGACGACAAAACAAGTTCTTTTTCAGAAGTAGGGGGATAGATGGAACACTCAAAACGCTCGGTGATCCTGCTCACGATTCTTTTTGCTCTTTCGCTTGTCGCGGGAATCTATCTCGTGATCTCATCGACCTCCGCGAAGTCGTCGCCGTTATCCGGCGGCGGGGTCACGCCTCACGCTATGAACACGGTCGCCGTGATCGAGATCGATTCGGCCATCATGTTCGGCGGGCGGAGCGGTAACCCGTTAAGCAGTCCGGCGAGCCCGCAGGCATGGATATCCCAGATGAAGTCGCTCGAGGACGATCCCAACGTCCCCGCAGTCATCCTGAGGATCAATTCGCCCGGCGGAACTGTCGCCGCTACCCAGGAAATCTATAACGCCGTCCTCAGATTGAAAGAAAAGGGGAAGAAGATCGTCGTATCGATGGGCGATATCGCGGCATCGGGCGGGTATTATATCGCATGCGCCGCCGATCATATCGTCGCCAATCCCGGGACGCTGACCGGCAGTATCGGCGTGATTATGAGCGGCATGGACTTGAGCGGGATTTTTAAAAAGTACGGTATCGGTTATAATGTGATAAAAAGCGGGAAATACAAGGATTCCATGGCGTTTTACCGTGAGATGACCCCCGACGAAAAACAGCTCCTGCAATCGGTGATTATGGATTCCTACGGACAGTTCTTCGAGGCGGTGATGAAGGGCCGCTCGATGGAACCGAAAAAGCTCGAGAAACTTGCCGACGGGAGAATCTTTACCGGGAAGCAGGCGATGGAAGCCGGATTAGTCGATTCTCTCGGCGATATGGAATTTTCTGTCGGTAAAGCCGCCGAATTGGCGGGCATCACGGGCAAGCCTAATGTCGTTTACATGAAGAATAACATGAACGACCTCTTCGGGATGCTCTCGTCGTTCATGGAATCGATTGCCGGGCAGAAGACGTCGATCAGTCTTGTCCCCGCGAATAACGGGATCGGGATCGAGAACAGTATGACGCCGATTTATTATTTATACCTTCAATAGGAATCATTATGACTGAATTCTACGATATCGCATACCGGGCGGCCGGATTTTTTACCCGGCCGTTTTCGACGCTTTCGGAGATACTTTACCAGTATCGGGAACGGATACTATTCTGGGGGATTATCTTTTCAGTAACCGGTCAGATTTCGATGGCGGTCGGGGAAGCGCTGTTGACCGGCGGCGCGCAGTTCAGCCAGTTCGGATTCTTTATCACCCACATTTTTTACCGCCTGTTTATGAACTATTTCGGGATGTTTATTCTCGCGGCAATCGTCTTTTTTATTATGAACCGCGCGAAACCGGATGCGCGTGCGGACCATTTCGCGGGGGCGTTCTTCCTGCCCGATTTTCTTCTGATATTCTTATTGCCCCTTTCACTGATTTTCAAATCGGTACCCGTTTTAATCCCGGCTTACTTCATATTTATGTTCGCGCTCACGGTATATATATATATCATCAAACTGAAAGCGATCTCGCTTGTCTTCGGGATAGGAATGGGGAAATCGTTCGGATTGATGCTGGTTCCGGTAGGCCTGGTGATGGTGTTTATCGCCGCAAATCTTATTTATGTTATCGGCCTGATCGGTTCTTATTTTGCTTAGGGGGACTGTTTGAAAAAGCTCTTATTGAAGCTGGGAAGGTTTATTAAGAGAAATTTCCTCTCGAAATATGATCTCTATTTTTATAAGGAACTACTCCCGAATTATCTTTTGGGATTGATGTTCTTTACGTTTCTGATTATGCTGAACGAACTCTTCTTCCTTGCAAAGTACTATTTCGAATATAACGTTCCGTTCAATCAGGTCATGGTTCTGTTATTCAACCTTATGCCGTTCTTATTATCTTTTTCTATTCCGTTCGCAGTACTGCCGGGTTTCCTTTTAACAATGGGGCGCCTCTCGATGGACAGCGAGGTGATCGCGCTGAAGTCGTGCGGAGTATCCGCGGGTCGTATTATCAGGCCGGGAATGACTGTCGGCGTGCTGATCGCGATATTCGCGTTTTTCTTCAAGGATAATATCGAAATGCCCGCGAATATGAACTATCTCCAACTCAAAGCCAAGATCATGTCCCAGAAACCGGCGGTCGAACTGATGGAAAACCAATTCCTCGAACTGGGCGGGTTCAAACTGAATTTTTCAAGGATGGAGCAGGAAGGCGAATGGCAGGTGCTGTATGACATCCACCTGATCGATATCGCGGGACGGCGTACGATCGAAGCCGAGAAGGGCAGAATCTTTTCCGACCCCGAGGACCCGACGCATTACATCCTGAAGTTTATGAACGGGAGTATCTCGGAGGTGAATACCTCGCTGAGCGATCAGGGACAGAAAGAGGAACACCTTTTCATTTCGTCGTTCAAGTATCTCGCGATCAACCGGTTTATCGAGCTTCCGCAGGAGTTCTACAATAAATCCCCGGATACGATGAGTCTGGACGAACTGAAAAAAGACATCGACGAGCGTTCGAAGGGCATTTGGGAAACGATTATTGTGCAGGAAAAGGAAAAAGAGAGGCTGAAAAAATCGATAGATGAGCTTTGGAAAAACTATCAGAAGGAAATAACAAATCTCAAACCCGATCAAATCGAGGCCAAAAAGAATTCATATAAGCTTACCGAGCAGGGATTAAATGTCAATATCAAACAGATCGAACAGATAATCGATAACTACAAGAAGGGACTACCGGCGTTCCAGATGATGAAGTACCACGAGAAGTTTTCGATGCCTGTCGCCGCTTTCGTATTTGCGTTCATCTGCCTGTCCTTCGGCTTGTTCAAACCCCGTAGCGGAAGGAACGAGGGTTTGGAGATCAGTCTGCTGATTATGCTGTTTTTCTACGGGTTTAAGGTTTTCGTCGACGATCTGGTAGTCAAACAGACTATCCCGCTCTTCGGCGCGTGGATTCCCGATTTCATCTTCCTCGGCATCGGAAGCTATATGTTCGCCAAGAAAATCAGGGAGTAGGTTTTGATAAAAACTATCAAAGAATTAACAACTAAGGTCATCCTTTCAATACAGAAGTTTATTCAGGATGCAATCGCTTTTTTCAAGAGTCTCAATAAGGAAACGATTGCCGCGAAGCTGAAAGAGCTTAAATGGACGCGCCTCGATACCTATATCATGAAGCGGTTCTTAATCGCGCTTTTCGGCTCGATGTTTATGTTTGTCGGGATATACGAGTTAACCCAGATTTTCCAGAAAATGAAAACCCTTCATCCCGGCGCCGATACATGGCTTCTGGTTCAGCATTACATCTCCGAGGTGCCTTACGGCATCCTGCTTCTCCAGCCGTTTTCATTTCTGTTTGCCACCGTTTATGTGATCAGCAGTATGGCCAATAGCCGGGAATTGATCGCGATAGTCAGTACCGGGACGAGTGTCCGTCGGGTATCGTTCTATATGCTGTCGTTTACCGTCCTCTACTACCTTCTGACAATCTTTGTAATCGAAGACCTGGTCATTTTCCCGAGCTACCAGCACTCGTTTATCATGAAGACGCTGATTGAAAGAAAAATGGATATTAAAGCGCTCGACCGTCTGAAGGATAATAATAGTTTCTCGATCTACGGCGCAAATAATCTATTGTATATGGTCGAGTATTATAACGCTGTAACTAAAGAGTTAAAAAATATCACGATCGTGCAGTACGGATCTGACGAAGAGATACAGCCGGAAGTGTACAATATGCTCGCCGATCAAAATCTCTGGCTCCTGACAAACCAGAAGATCATGGACGAACAAAGGGACTTAATGACAAAACACAACATCAAGATCACAGTGAGAATAGACGCGGAAGGCGCGATCTGGGACCCGAATGAAAAAAAATGGATTTTCTCTAGCGGGACAGCCCGGACTAAGATTGAAGGCGCTAACTCGTTCGCGGTGGAACAATTCAAGCAGAAATCGTTCGATTTCATCGTAGACCCGCCCAGTTTCTTTGAGCGCCTCTGGTATCCGACCCAGGCGATGACAAAATGGGAAAACTGGGAATATGTCCAGCGGATGAAACTATCCCATCAGGACGCGAAGAAAGCCGAGGCCGATTACCTGATGAAGATCAGTTATCCTATCGGGATCATCCTTGTCGTGCTCACGGGAATCGGGATTCTCAACATGTCGTCGCGGAAGATATCCGTGATTATCAACATTATTCTCAGTATGGGTATCTTTATCGTGTACTATGTATTTTTTGCCGCGGGGCTTGCGCTTACCGGAAAGGGGATACTCAGCCCAAATATGGGAGCGTTCGGCGGCTCGGCGGTATTTATGGCTATCGGAATCGTTCTTTATGTACGTGTGAGAACATGACGGGCAATAAAGAGAAAAATTCGTTTTAAAGATAATCTCAACAGGAGGTTCATTATGAATCGCTTAGGTTTGATTTTCGTTTTTATGTTTATGACGATAGGTGTGTTGACAGCCGAAGATCAGGCGTGGCTCGACCGGAACTCTTCATTCGGCGCGAAGTCGGCATACGAGTTCTATAAGGAAAAATTTCAGACCGAGAAAACCTATGAAAGCGCATGGAAGTTCGCGCGGGCGGCATATTTTTACGCCGCTAATTTCGTGACCTCATCGGACGGAAAGAAACTGGTCTATACCGAGGGTAAGAATGCCGCGGAATCGGCTATGACGCTCAATCCTAAGGGCTTCGAAGGTTTCTACCAGTTCGGGGTGTGCCTCGGGTCATGGGCCGAGATGCACGGGGTAGGCGAACAGCTTGGCGCGGTCGATAAGATTATTAAGGCTTGCGAAATGGCGATAAAGCTCGAACCGAACAATTCGGACGCGTATCTCCTGATCGGACGTGTCTATCATAAGGCTCCCGGCTGGCCGATCAGTTGCGGAGATATCAATAAAGCGGCGGATTATTATACCAAGGCGATGAAGATCGGTTCGAAAAACCGCACTCTCTACCGTTTTTATGCGGAGTGCCTGATCGATCAGGGAAAAAAGGCCGAGGCGAAGGCGATGATCGATAAGGGTCTCGCTCTGCCGTTCGACGCGAAAGATAAGATCACTGAGAACAACGAGATCGCGAAACTCAAAGCTCTGATAGAAAAAACCAAGTAACCGAACCCCGCCTCCGGGCTTGTGGACAAATTCAGAAAGTGAGGGGTTTTCTGTCACTGCGAGACGCAGAGCGGCGAAGCAGTCGGTATCGGATAATGAGATAGATTGCTTCGGCTTTCGCCTCGCAATGACAAAATGAGTTTGTCAACACGCCCCGCCCAAAGGCGGGGTTTTTCTTTTAATCACTTCACTTTACAGCCCGTATCTGCCGATATTTGCAACTGGAAAACCTCGGATTCCGTGTTATAGTATAATAAGGGGTAGCTCTATGGCCGAAAACCAGACCGAACTCAAACAACAGGATGTATTCAGCTATATCGATCGTGAATTGAAAAAAGACAGGAAATCGTTTGCGGAACGTATCATTCAGAAAACGAAATCCAATTTCATGATCGTGATGATGGTCAACCTGATTGCTATTTTCGTCGCATCGGTCGGTTTTTATACGGTATACACTTTTTTCAGCGAACGGGCATATAATCTTGTCGGATCGGAAAAGAGTATCAAAGGTTTGGAAGATGTGCTGTTTGCGGAAATGCAGAAGAAAGCGAACGCCGAACTCCTGAAACAGCAGGAGGAAATGAAGAAAATCCAGGCCGAACTTAATAAACTCAGCAGTCAGATGGACGATTTTAAGACGGAACAGATAAAGAAACAGAAAGCCGAATTGGATAAAATGCAGAACGATCTCAAGGCGAAATTCGAGGCCGACTCGAAAAATAAGACGGAAGCCGAGAAGAACGCGCTGAAGAAAGAGTACGAACTGGAAATAGCCAGTCAACAGAAAGCGATAGAACAGGCCGCGAAACAGAAGGAGGCCGAATACCAGAAAATGCTCCAAGCGGAGAAGACAAAACTGCTCGAACAGGAAAAAGATAAAAAGGTAGCCCTGCAATCGGCTGAGACGAAACTGACCGAGGCTCAATCCGAATTGCAGTCGCTGCAGGAAGAAAAGGCGAAGACCGCCGCTGTTCTCAAGGAATTCGAGACCGCGAAGGAAGAACAGAAAAAGATCGATATTTTTAACGATCAGGTAGCGGTCCTTTTCCAGTCCGCGGTAGATTCTTTTCAGGGCGAGAAATACGATCTTGCCCGTCAGAAGCTTAACGCTGTAATCAAACTGTATGACAACAAGCCGCAGGGCGTTACTATTTCGAAATCCAGAGAAGTCGTCGATAAATTCTTTGTGAATGCCATTTCCGACTATCTGGCACTCAAAGAGAACAAAGCCGGTGAGAGCCAACAGCAATTGGAACAGACGATCATCGCTTTAAAAGACCTCCGCGACCTCTCGAAAGATATTCAGGGCGGAGCGTACAACACCAAAGAAGCCGCATTGAAAAATAAGATAAACGCATATCAGGCATCGATTCCCGAGGTAGTCGCGTTCGCGAACGCCTACGAGAAGTACTTCGACTCTAAGCAGAAGTCTCAGCCCTCGGCGCTCGATCTGAATATCGAACAGGCCAACTCAAGCGCCGCGCCGTTATTCAATTCCGCTAAATCTCTTTACGCGAGCAAGTCTTACGATAGCGCAATAAAGAACCTGAAGACCGTGATCGCCGAGTATCCTACCTCGAAGTACACGAAGGAGGCGTTATCGTATTTCGAGCAGATCTATAAAGACCAGATCGTGGACGCCGGCGGAAAGACCGTCGATATCGAGGCTGTAAAAGCCGAACAGACAAAGAACTCCGGCGGCGCTTATTCCTCGGCGAAGAAATACGAAAAAGAAGGCGATTGGGAGAAGGCGAAACAGTATTATACCCGTGTAATCTCGGATTATCCGTTGTCCGCGTATGCGGATAAATCGATAACCGGGCTGGAAAATTCTATCGGTGAAATCGAGAAGAAGAAAGCTATCGAGAGCTCAGGCAGTATCGATAAGATTATAGAGGAGCAGAACAGCTCCGCTTCGGGTCTGGTCGCGTCCGCGGATAAGCTTCTGAAAAACGGAAAGCTGAACGACGCCCAGAAAGCGTATGCTGAAATCATTATTAATTATCCGTTATCGAAATACACCGGGGATTCTCTTGACGGCTACAAGACCGCGATAGAAAAAATAGAACAAGCTAAATCATCCGGGACAGTTGATCTGACTGAGATCAAGAAGGAACAGAATAAAGGCGCTAAAGATGTTTTCGCGAAGGCGGCATCGGAAGAAAAGGCCGGTAAGCTCGACAGCGCGAAGTCGAAATATATGCAGGTGATTTCCGAATATCCGTTATCGGACTATGTCGAAGGGAGCATGAAGGGGTTTGAGAAAACAGTAGCCAAGATCGCCGAACAGTCCAAGCCCTCGGGTGTCGACTTGACCGAATTAAAGAAGACACAGAATAAAGAAGCGAAAGACCTTTTCGCGAAAGCGGCCGCCGATGAGAAAGCGGGAAAGCTTGACAGCGCTAAGTCCAAGTACGCCGATATCATATCCGAGTACCCGTTA
>MIBE01000028.1 GCA_001829415.1 Spirochaetes bacterium GWF1_51_8 | reverse complement strand
TGCCTAAAACACGCCGCCAGCGTTCGCTCTGAGCCAGAATCAAACCCTCCGTTATCACTTCTATTCTAGCTTCATTTTTCTTCGCTCATCTCTTTCGTACTTCTCAGTACGTCGCTTTCTTTTCCTACTCACCTTAGTATTATTACCGTTAGCTTTCTTTGCCGCTCCTCTTTCGCTATTCTCCAGAGGACGGTTAATATTGTACTGTTTTTTCTTTCTTTTGTCAAGCCCTTGCGCGCTTTTCGATAAATTATTTTACTTTTCGACGCGATCACTTCAGGGGACACATCCACGCTAGGCGGGGATAAGATTATTTATCGGCACTCCGATAATTTCAGTTTAGGCTTTTTTCTTTCTATGATAAGAAATCGCTACTTTTCCGGCGCTCAGACAATCCATACAGATCTTTATCTTCTTCTCTTTGCCGTCGATGATAGCGTTGATACTCCGCAGATTCGGAACCCAGCGAGTTCTGGTCTTTTTATGCGAATGGGAAACCGAGTTTCCGGTTACAGGCCCCTTTCCGCAAAGATCACATTTTCTGGACATCTATTGCCTCCGAATTACTCTCATTTAAGCGTTCAGTATTTTACCACATTCCCGTAAATTCCGCAAATTTTCAAAGAATTTATTTTACAATATAAACCGCGGTTTTTCCGCCGAAACCGTCCGCATCGAACCCGTGAGGCGCCGGTTTCAACACATTCTGTTTCACGAACGTTTCCATATTGTCGACCCATCCCCCGTCAAGAATAAACTTAAAATGGTGCGTACAGCCCGGCAGAAGTTTTATCGTTACCTTGTACGACCCGTCAGACTGCTTGGCGAGCTTGCCTTCCGGATCTCCCGCTTCCCATCCGTTATAATCTCCGGCAATACTCACGGTTTCCGGAATCGGCTGGCCTTCGCCGGGCTTGAAGTAGATATCGACGACCGGGGACTTCAATTCGAATTGCGACCTTTTTTTCGGCTTGTACTCCGTCTTACCCGCCGCGAGAACGAATGCCGAAAGCACGATAATAAGCACCGCAGCCGCTTTTAAAGATTTCATTTACTCCCCCACTTCGAGTACCGCGAGAACAGTACCGTCCGAGTTCGTTTGAAACCTCGTCGGCTGCGGTAGTATCTTTCCCGCGATTTCTTTCATATTCTTAATAGGCGCGCCGTTGATAACATAATAATAACGGTACGTCCCGGGCACAGTTTTAACAGACAATTCGAAATTCCCGTTATCGAGATGTGTGAAACGGTACCCCTCGGCGCTGAACGACCACTTGTTGATATCGCCGGAAAACCATACGCTTTCGGGCGGGGTTTCGGCCCATGCCGGAAGGTAAGAAAATTTAACATTACCGGTCGTGACGCTGACAGCGCCGAATTCCACGATCCCGTTCCCTAACGGCACCGGGCCGTCCTTTACTTCTTTCTGCCCGCAGAAACTTAGAAATAATAAGATGATGAATAAAATATATATGTTTTTCATAATTATTCCTTTTTATAAATTAGAATATGTGAAGGTATTATCATTTTACTTCAATTATTGCGCTTGTCGCTCCAAAACATTCGATATAAAATTCATGGGGTGGCGGAACTATCAGATTTTTAATCTCTTCCATTCCATCAGCGTCTTTATGAGCATCCTGCATCATCCATTCGCCGTTGAACATATACTGATAGATGTATCGCCCTTCAGGAACTTCTACTTCAAGGGCAAAATGCCCGTCCTCTACCAGTACGAATTCATATTCCGGTAAATCAGTTTTCCATTCGTTAAATTTCCCTATAAGATATACGGATTTAATATCATTTGTGGTATCAGGATAGTATGCAAATTTAATTATACCCGCCGAAAGAGTACCGTCCTCATTGTACTTGTTGAACGATTTCGGGTTATCCTTGATTGTTTTCGCTATCGAGGTGCATCCGGAAAATACTGATATAATAGAGAAGAAAAACAACGTTATGATTTTATTATACAAACCCGCCCTCATAGTTCCCCTTACAATAAAGAAGGCAGGGACCCGAAAGCCCCTGCCTGATAATAATCTTTGGGATTATTCGACTTCGATAACCGCGTTCTTTCCGCCGTATCCGTCATCGATGAAGCGTGTAGGCTTAGGTTCGATGGTATTCTCTTCGCTCATAGCCTGCATACTCTGGGGCCACTGCCCGTCGAGAA
The DNA here is from genome assembly GCA_001829415.1 of Spirochaetes bacterium GWF1_51_8. Lineage (GTDB taxonomy): Bacteria > Spirochaetota > Brevinematia > Brevinematales > GWF1-51-8 > GWF1-51-8. The sequence goes on along the minus strand of MIBE01000028.1, from coordinate 9,224 downwards.
CGAACTTGTAGGGATAGGTACCGGGATCGATTTCGAGGGTAAGGACGAACGTACCGTCATCTTTAGCTTCGAATTCGTAGCTGGGGTCTCCAGGATTCCAACCGTTCAACTCACCGGCCCAGTTAACTTTCTGGGGGGGTTCGGTGTCGGCACCAGCCTTAAACTTAAAAACGATTTCACCGGCTTTGAGAACCGCGCCTTCAGAAGCAGCCGCGCCGCCGTCTCCGCCCTTGTCTCCACCCTTCTTTCCGCCCTTTCCCGCCGCCTGACAAGATGTCAGAACCATCGCGCTCGAGGCGATAAGAACAGCGGCTATCCACAATAACTTCTTCATATTGGACCTCCATCTGTTTTCATTTATGATAACATATCCCAGAAAAAAATCAAGTCTTTTTTCAATTTTTCTGCGTACTTTTTATACGTTCTGCCCGTATAAACGTAACATAAACAGAAAACCGCCCTTTCGGGCGGTTTTCTACTCTATCTTTTAGTCTTCATGAATCTTCATCGGGAATCTTTTCCGGATCGCGGAATACGCGGTCGGCACGACTATCAGCGTGAACACAGTCGAGACGGTCAATCCGCCGAGAATGGATAACGCGAGCGGGGAATACAGTTCGCCGCCCTGCCCGAGTCCTATTGCCATCGGGATCAGACCCAGCACCGTAGTCAGCGTCGTCATCATCACAGGCCGCAGACGCCTCTCGCCGGCTTTCTTGCATGCCTGATCGATCGGTATCCCGCTCGCGTTCAACTGGTTGATATAATCGATGAGCACGATTCCGTTGTTAATGACAATTCCGACTAACACCACCAGTCCCGCAGCGGATGTGGTGCTCAGGGTCGATCCGGTAATGTATAATAATATCAGCGAACCCAGCGCTCCGAACGGTACCGCGAACATGATCACGAACGGCGCGATAAGCGATTCGAACTGCGATGCCATGATCGCATATACCAGGACCAGAGCCAGTATAAATGCCATGGCGAGCTGGGAAAATGTATCCTGCATATCCTTGTACGAACCCCCATACGAAATAGTGAATCCTGTGGGGAGGTATATCTTCTCGGCGATAGCCTTCTGGATGTCGGCAATGACTTGGTCTACAGGCCGGTCGAATACGTCGGCGTTGATCAGAATATAACGGATCGAGTCTTTTCTCGTAATCGCGGTAGGCCCGAACGTCTTCTCGAATTCGACTAATGACAATAAAGGCACCAATTTCCCATTCGGCGACGGAACGCTCAGACTCATGACATCGTCGAGAGTGAGGCGGTCTTCGGGACGCAGGCGTACTACGATTTCTATATCCGTCCCTTCTTTCGACTTGATCGTCGTCGCGACCTTCCCCGCGAACCCGGTCTGGATCGCGCTGGAAATGGACATCGCGTTCAAGCCCGCTTTCGACGCCAGATTACGGTCGATCGTGATCTGAAATTCCGGCAACCCGTCGTCCTTGTCGATATTCGGTTCCCGAAGCCCCGGTATATCCTTAAGGATATCGAGGATTTGTTTTGAAAGTTTCGCGGCAACCTCAATATCGTCACCCTTGAGCTCGATCTGGATCGGAGCGCCTACACGGAGAAATGCGGACGATCCCTGAATGGAAACGTTGATTTTCGCGGGATAGTCTTTCAGCTTTTGACGGACCTTTTCGATCAGTTCTTCAATTCCGATGATTCTTTGTCCAAGCGGAAATAAAAAGACCCGTAGTGTCGCCCTGTAATCCGATGTTCCGCCAAATCTCCCCATAAAACCGCTTGCCTTGATCTGGGTGGTGATCCGGTCGAGGTCTTTCCCGAGCACTTCGGCGATGTCTTTTTCCATCTGTTTCACCATCAGGTCGGTATATTCGACACGCGTTCCTACAGGGAAGGTAATCGAAACATTAAAACGCCCCTCGTCCACCTGCGGGAAACTTTCCTTGCCGATAATGACGCCGAACAGGCCGAGCAGAGCCAATACCCCGAAGAACGTGGGGATCAGGACTATTCGTTTATGCCTCAACGCCAGCGCGACGAGTTTACCGTAGAGGTGGTCCACCTTATCGAGAAATTTCGCGGTTCCCCCCGTTGGCGGCTTGATTACTTTAATTCGGGAGGTCAGCATCGGAATCAGCGTCACCGATACTACGAGTGACGACAGAAGCGAAATGGTGACCGTTAAAGCCAGATCGCGGAATATCTGCGCGACCATACCTTGTACGAACACGATCGGGAGAAAAACCGCGACCGTTGTCAGGGTGGATGCCGTAATCGCGAGAATCACTTCTTTTGTTCCTGTCGCCGCGCCCTTGTAACGGCCCATCCCCTTCCAACGGTGATGATAGATGTTCTCAAGCACCACGATGGAACTGTCCACCATCATTCCTACCCCGAGCGCGAGGCCCGCCAGAGAGATGATGTTCAGGTTTACTTTAAAGGCATACATGAAGATAAAGGTAATAATGATAGACAAGGGGATCGAGACGCCGATAATCATGCTGGAACGGACATCCCAGAGATAAAAGAACAGCACGAGCAGGGCCAGTATGCCGCCTTGTATCGCCGCCGACCATACGCCCCCTATCGACTTGCGGATATCCATCGAAGAATCGAAGAGTTTGGTCAGTTGAATCCCGGCGGGAAGGGTATTGTTCAGTTCTTCAACTGCGGCATTGACATCATCCGCCACCTGAACCGTGTTCATCCCCGCTTCTTTATAAATGAAGAGAGATAATCCCGGTTTGCCGTTATGGCGGAGAATAGCCGTATCTTCGTTATATCCCCATTTCACATCCGCGATATCTTTCAGTTGGATCGGGATGCCGTTCTTCATCGTGACGATGACGCTTCCGATATCATCGAGGCTCGTGAATTCTCCTGTCGTACGCAGGACGAATTTATAAACCCCCTCGTAGGCGTATCCGCCCGCGACGTTTTGGTTCTCCAGAAACAGGGTAGCCGCGATGCTGTCGATATTCAATCCGAACGCTAAAAGGCGGTTCTTATACACATCGACATGCACCTCGCGTTTCTGCCCTCCCGCCATATCGACATTTGCCACGCCGGGAGCCTGTTCTATCTTTTTTCGGATCACGGTATCGCAGAGGTCGTATAAGTAGCTCAAGTCGTCCGAACCGGTCAGTCCGAACGCCATCACGGGGATCAATGCCGTAGAAAATTTGAAGATGATAGGCTTATCCGCCGAATCGGGCAAGGCGTTATTGATAAGATCGAGCTTCTCCCGGATGTCCGCAGTTGCCGCGTCCAGGTTCGCGCCCCAGTTAAAATTCACCTGCACTACGGAACTGCCTTCCCTCGATGTGGACTGGATGTAGTCGATATCGTTGACACTCCCCACCGCGTTTTCCACAAGACGGGTGACCGATTTTTCAACTTCCTGCGGACCGGCCCCGGGATAACTTGTCACGACGGAAAGAGTCGGAACTTCTATATTCGGAAAAAAGTCGATCGATAACTGCGACACGCTGACGAATCCGATGATCACGATAGCCGCGACGGCCATCAGGATAGATACCGGTCGTTTTATGGACGTATCTATTATAGACATAGGTCGCTCCTTATAGGTTACTTTACGGGCTGATTGGTGGATAAAAGCTTTGACGGTTTCATCGTCCCGCCCTTTTCCTCGATCTTGTTCAGCTCCTTTTCGTAAATCGGTTTGATCTTCGTCCCGTTCTTCAGGAACTCCCGCCCGAATATGACGATCTCGTCGCCGACGGATATCCCGGATTGGATCGCGATCTTGTCCTGGTACTCGAAGAGGTATTCGACCTTCGTCAATACCGCAGTGTTCGTGATATTGACATAGACCATGTATTCGCCGCCCTGTTTGAATACGGCGCTGTTCGGCAGAACGAACACGTTATCCGCCGAACGGATGAAAATCGAAACATCCGAGTACATTCCCGGAAGAAGTTCCTTCGACTGGTTGTCGACGGAAGCCCGGACAAGCAGGGTATGACTCTGCGGGTCGACTGCCTTATCCTGCCGGTAAATTATACCTTCGAACGTTTTTCCGGGAAATGCGGGAACCGTGATATATACCTTCTGTCCGATTTTAACGTCGTTGATCTTCGATTCGGGGATATAGATCAGGATATCGACTTTGTCGATATTCCCTACGCTCGCGACGGGAACCGCCGGCGAGACATTCTGCCCGATACTGACAATAACCCGGGTAATATACCCGCTGAGCGGTGATTTGACCGAAGCAAGCGCGAAATCCGCGCCGACCTGGAAACGGTCGACGTACATTATCGTTTCGCCCTTGTATACATACTTTCCCTCGAGTTTAATAATATTCGCGATTTTACCGCTCACATCCGGGTAAATGTACACCTCGTCGCGCGCGGAAAGACCGCCGCTGAGATTAAGGTATTGATCGAGCTTGCCCTTTTCGGCCTTATGGACTATCACGCTCACGGTAATATCCTTCTTGCCCATTTCCTTTTTTCCGCCGCACCCTGTCAGCGCGGCGACGGCGGCCGCCGTTAAGAGTATTCCGGTAATAAGCTTTATTTTCATAATCCGCTCCTTATTGTTTCTGGGTTTCATAGACCGCGGCCGAATCGTACCCGGTCATCCGCCTGAGTTTCAGGACAGCCGCCGCATAATCGTAGACCGACTGGAGATAGTTCGCGAGCGCTTGGGTATAGGCGATCTCGGCGTCGCTGAGTTCGAGGCTTGAGATCGTCCCCGCGTAAAACTTTTCGTTCGCGAGTTTCAGCCCGAGCTTCGCCTGATCGACCGTGGCGCGTACTCCGCCGAGGATCGATTTCGCTTCGTCGATCTGCATATATAACGTCTTGACCTGTAAGTCGATAGTGTTCTCGTACTGCCCGATCACGATATCCATTTTCCGGATCGACGCGTCGAGTTCGGCCATCGCCGCCTCGGTCTTCGAGCCGGGGATCCAGTCGTCGATCGGGATAGTGAGCGCGAGCCCGAGGCTCCAGCTTGTCTTGAAGACGCGTTCGGGATCGGCGGCGTCCGAGTTCTTCTTATAGTCGAGGCCGAAATTGAAGAACCCGTTGAGCGACGGGTAATACCCCGCCGAGGCTATCGCCTTTGATATCTTCATCGTCTCCACCGAGAACTTCATCCCGATCAGATTGATATCGTTGGACTTGGCGAGCGCGGCGGACTGGACGACAGAGAGTCCGGGTATCGCGGTATTCGTGATATCCCAGAGCGCGCCGATAAATTCGGCCTGCGTATCATGGGGAAGCCCGAGCCGTTCGTAGAAGCCCATGATCGCGATAGCATACGCGTTCTTGAGTTTCAGAAGCCGGGGCTGGTTGTTCTGGTACTGCACTTCCATCCGGATTAGGTCGTACTTCGAGACGAGTCCGGCGTTATAGTTCGCCTTGGTAAATTTCAGCGTATTGGAAAGCTGGCGGTTCATCTCGTCGGAAAGCTTGATATTTTCCTTCAGGAGAAAAAGGTTGAAAAAGTCCTTTTTCACAAGGTAAATGATCTCGTTCTTTTTATCAGCGTACTTCTTCCCCACAAGCTCGAGATTGAGCTCCTGAAGCCTGAGCGAGTTCGCGAGGGTGAAGCCGAGGAAGATCGGCTTGGCCAGTTTCAATGTCGCCGAATAGTTATCCGCGAAAACGCTGTTGTTCGTGATGGCAATAGCGCCGAGGTTCATAATGCTGTTTCCCGCATCCACGGTATTGGGATCGAGATAGGTGAAAGTAAACCCGGCGTTGATATCGGGATAGTACATCGACGCCACGGCCTGCTGGTATTTCGCCTTCGCCGTTTCGACATCCTGCTCGTACTGACGGATATCCTGGTTTTTCGAAAGGGCGATCGAGATCGCGTTATCGAGAGAAATATATTGCGTGCCGGCAAAAAGGAGCGCCGGGATAAAAACCGGGATGACCCACAAGAAACGCTTCAGCATAAAAGACTCCTCTTACTTCATTTTTCCCTGATATTCTTTTAATTTCTTATCGAAACTCTTCTGCCATTCGGGATCGGCAATAAACGGTTTCGCCATATCGAGGTACTTCAGCGCGGCAGTAAAATCGCTCTTCTTTTCGCCCCAGTACATCGCGTAGATGAAATAGACAAATCCCTTGAAGTCCTCGCGCGCGTCGGAGGCAGGGAGTTTCTCCAGCACGAACTTCATATCCGCGAGGCCGGTCTTCTCGTCGCCCCCGGCAAAATCCGGCATGAAAAGATAGATCATCGCGCGGTAGAACCTCGGCAGGTAATGTTCCGGGAAGCGTTTCACCGCCAGTTCGAACATCGTCTTCGCCTGATTCCCCGCTTCTATCTTCTTCAACGGGTTCGGGTCGAACTGGGCGAGCGTCGCGTACGCCACCCCGAGATAAGTATAGGTATAGACATTTTTCTCGGTCTTCGCGAGCTCGGTCAACAACTGGACGGATTTTTTGGTATAACTGATGTTGGTAGTCATATTGCCGTAACGGTAAAACACGAGAGCGGCTTGGAATTTCCCCAACGGATCGGTGCCGTCTGTCTTGATCTTCTTCAGGTCATCGATCTTTTTCGCCTTGAAGACTATGACTTCTATTTCCTTGTACGCTTCATCGGGCGCGAACGCCTTCCCGATGGAAATGGCGAAAACAAACAATATAGCGGTTTTGACTGCGATCATCGTACGTCTCCTTTAGGTTTATCGATCCCCAATCCGCGAAGGATCATTTTCTTCATCTCGGCAAATCCCTGTTCCTTTGTAAACTTGGGCGTTATCCCGATAGTATGCTTGATATCCATCAGGTCGCAAAACGCTTTGAAAAATTGGTTGATTGTCATAAAAATCAGGTCGGCGGCAATCGCCGTATCGATATCGGGAAAGATCGCTTTCTCGCGTTTCCCTATATCGAGCGCGTCCTTGAGAATCCCGATCATCCGGTCGCGATGCTCCATCAGGTGGGTATATATGATATTGATATCCATATTTCTTTCGATCTCGTTTTTGATATGAAGGAAGCGGTCCTCCGCCATGACCGCGCGGAAAAACCTTCCCCGCCGGACACTGAAATGTTCCGCCGAATCTAAATAGAGTTCGATCGATTCCCGGAAACCGAGGTCTTTCCCGGCCTGCTGGAAATCGCGCTCCATTTCGAACATCGTCCGTGTGACGACCGAGAGGAAAAGGGAAATCTTTTTACCGAAATGCCTGTAGACCGTGCCCTTGCCGATACCGGCTTTTTCGGCGATAACATCCACACTGGCCTGAAAATAGCCCTTCTGCTCGAACTCGCCCACTGCGGTTTCGATGATCTTTTCTTCCAAGGGTGTCAGAGTTTTCCGCATGATAAACTTCATATAATATCCGTGATATACGGACGGACAAGTCCGTCCGATTCGATATGTCATGCCGGGTTTTCACATAATTACCGGCTTACGCGGACTTCCCAGTCCGTTTTCAACCTTAATTATAGCAATTTTCGCTGACAAATGTCAATCCCAAGATTTGACTATTTTTACCGCGATTCGGATGCAAAATTCGGAAGTATATTTTTCAGGCGGGTTTAGAGAGAATTGACGAGGTTTTTAAACGTCTCGCCGCGTTCGGCATAGTTCCTGAACATATCGAAACTCGCGCACCCCGGCGAGAGTACGACCGCCTCGCCCGAAACGGCGTTATCGCGGCAGTAACGGACGGCGTCGGCCATATCCTTCGCGCGGTAGGTGTCCCTGAACGCCAACTCGCGCTCGATCTTTTCCGACGCCTCGCCGATCACGACAAGCTTTTTCAGCTTCTTCGCGGCGAGATCGCGGATCAATGTAAAATCGAGTCCCTTATCCCGTCCGCCGACTATCGCGAGAACGGGAGTGTCGAAACTCAGGAGCGCCTTTTCGAGCGCGTTGACCGTCGTAGACTTAGAGTCGTTATAGTACGACACGCCTTCCAGTTCGCGGACAAACTCGAGCCTGTGCGGAAGCCCCTTGAACTCGGCGAGCGCCGCGCGGATACCGCCGCCGGAAACCCCGGCTTCGCCCGTCATCAGGATCGCGGCCATCGCGTTCTCGACATTGTGGATGCCGTTCAGCGCGATCTTGCTCCGTTCGACAAACTTCTCGCCCTTGAGATAGACCCATTCCCCGTCGAAGTAACAGTCCGCCTTGGGATCGCGCCGGCTGAATGTCACGATCCGGGCGAGGACGCCCTTCGCGACCTGATCGTAATACGGCGAGTCGAGGTTCAGCACCGCGACATCGCCCTTCGACTGGTTATTGAAGATGTTCTTTTTCGCGAGAAGGTATTCATCGATAGAGGGGTAACGGTCGAGATGGTCGGCGGCGATATTAAGCACCGCGGAAATCTTCGGACGGAAGCTCACGATCTCCTCGAGCTGGAAGCTCGAAAGTTCGAGAGTGACGACCGAGTCGGGCCGCATGTCATGGTAGAGGTCGAAAATGGCAGTGCCGATATTCCCGCCGACCAGCGCCGGGAGTTCCCGCTTGACAATCTCGTGCACCAGAGTCGTGGTCGTGGTCTTGCCGTCGGTGCCGGTGATCGCGATATAGGTGTTCTTCGGGAAGTAGCGGAAAAAGAGCTCGATGTCGCCGATCACTTCTATCCCGCGCCGTCTCGCTTCCATTATCAACGGGATATCGAGAGGCACACCGGGACTGGGAAGGATCATATCGACATCGTACTCCTCGATGATACCGGGGTCCTGCCGTCCGAGGAGATCGACAGTTTTACCGAGCTTGTTCAGTTCGTCGAGAAGGCCGAGTTTCTCCGGGTCGCGCACCGTGTCGGACACGAGGACGGTATTGCCGAGCTCGAGCAGAACCCTCGCCGCCGAGAACGACGTCCGCTTCGTGAAACCGGCGACCATGATATTTTTATTCAGCATAATGACTCCATGATAGATTGCTTCCCGCCCGCCATGCGGACGGATGTGAAAATCGAAGGGATATTATAACGGGAAGCGGCGGGGAAATCAATTCGCGGAAGAGGAACTGATGCTATCGCTTATAAGGCAATAAAATCTTCAACTGATATTCCCGCTTGTTTCAGTATCGCGGCAAGAGTACCTTCCGGCATATCGCCGGGATGGTTAGGAATTGTAATTCTTTTATGGTCACTTCTATTAACCGCCGATTCTCGGCGGCAAAGAAGTGACCATTGGGCGTATTATCAAGATATCACACTTTATGTTATTGATGTTTAGGGCTTACTGAAAAACAAGTATCCCGTTACGCACAAGATAAATTGGCAAATACTCCGA
>MIBE01000027.1:20828-21908 GCA_001829415.1 Spirochaetes bacterium GWF1_51_8 | reverse complement strand
CGGATGAAAAGCCTCTTTTATTTATACAGGTCCCGTCTTTGTTACGCTACCAATATTTTGGTATAATAACTAATAAAATAGAAAATTTGATAAAAATGCACAATAAAATTATTTTAACTCAAGGGTTATTTAAAAATAGGAATCGTAATAGTTTAATGGGAAAGTTCAGATTTGCGAGATTCGTTTGGATAGATGCAGAAAATGAAATATGTGAAAAGCGAGTTTCTGAAAGGAAAAATGAAATCACAAAAGACTATGCTCGTAGGATAAATGAGTATTTCGAAATACCTGATTTTAAATGTTTTAAATTAATAAACAATTCCGATGATAGAGAAGTATTAAAGCAAGCATATGAAATTGAAAATCTAATAAAAAAGAAATCTGAGTTGGTATTAACCGCGAAGAAATTTTAATAATAATAGTGAATATACCTAACATAATATGCAGGCTTGATTTTTTCATCTCTCTTCTATATAATTACCGAAAACAAAGGGATGAATATGGCTCGTCTTATTATTCTCATGATTGCAATTTTATCGGTCGCGTCGTGCGGCGGGGGTTTCTATGTCGGTGATATCGAGCTGAACGGCAACCCGGTTATTTCCGCCGACGGTTCCCGTTATATCGTGGCGTTCGAGAAGCACGGAAAGCAGTTCCTCGCGGTCAACGGCGGGGTCGCAGGGGAGTATGACGAGGTACGCTGTCCGCAGTTTTCGCCCGACGGCAGTCTGTTCGCGGCATACTGTATCCGGGGCGGCGAGTACTTTGTGAATATCGACGGCGCGCTCCTCGGCCCATCGACCGGCTTCGGCTGGGTGGCGTTCCCCGCGAAGGCGGGACGTTACGCCATATCGCTTCCCGGCAAGGGCTCGGTGAAGGTCATCCTGAACGGTGCGGCGGTCGGCGAGTACGACGACGCGTTTCAGGGGGTGTTCTCCGAAAACGGCGCATCGTTCGGGTTTGTCTACAAGAAGGACGATTCCGAATACGTCTCCATCAACAATAATTCGTTCGGGCCGTACATCTTCGCGGACTCGCCCGTGTTCTCTCCCGATGGCGCGCGTTACGGGTATGTCTACT
>MIBE01000027.1:14559-20716 GCA_001829415.1 Spirochaetes bacterium GWF1_51_8 | reverse complement strand
CGTCCGCGAGGGGAAGTCGTGGCTTTACCTTAACGGCAATGAAGTGGGGCCGTTCGAGTACAGCCTGCCCGAGACGGCGATCCTGCTCTTCCCAGAGGGCGCGAAGGAGCCGGTGTACACCTACCAGAAGCAGGGGATGATGTTTATCTCTATCGCAGGTAAAGAATACGGCCCGTACGAACTCTGCGGCATCCCGGAATACAACCGTGACGGTTCCGAGTTCGCGCTCCGTTATGAAAAAGACAACCTCTTCTATATCGCCTACAAGGGCAAGGAATACGGTCCGTTCGAGACCGCCGGGCCGGTGCGGTTCTCCCCCGACGGCACGGTGATCGGATTCCATTACGCCTCGAAGAAGACATACAACCTCTTCTATATGTACGAACTGTCGCATTATGTCCGGATCGGCGATACGGTCTATGGGCCGTTCGAGAAGGCGTCCGACCCGGCGCTCCTCCCGGATAACAAGACGTTCGTGTTCACCTGCGCTACCGAGGGTCAGGCGTTCATCCGGATCGGCGAGACGCTCAAGGGGCCTTACGACTATGTGAGCGATATCTCGGTCTCCCCCGACGGCGCGCATTACGCTTTCGCCTATATGACGCCGCAGGGCTTCTATGTCCATATCGATGGCGCAGAGACCGGGCCTTATACATGGGCGGACGTCAAGTTCGCGCAGAACGGTAAGCCCGCGATCGTGAATATAGCCGATAACAGGCTACTGGTGTACTGACAATGGAGATCATCCGGGCGGGACTCGAATCCCTTCAGATTCTGGCCGACATGAACCGTCAGCTCCGCGAGGACGAGCAGATCGATAACTACATGACGGGTGAGGAGCTTGCCGAACGGATGCGAGGCTTCCTGCTGAACGACCTCGAGTACCGGGCGTACCTTTTTTCGGTCAATCGCGCGATTGTGGGATACGCGCTTGTGAAGCTCACCGAGGAACCGGTCTATATCCGGCAGTTCTTTATCTGCCGCGACTGCCGCAGAAAGGGCTACGGGCGCGAGGGTGTACGCCTGCTGAAAAAGGTACTGAACACGGGCACGATCGAGCTGGATGTGCTGGTGTGGAACCCGGCCGCGGTCGAGTTCTACCGGAGCGTGGGTTTCAAGGACAGGCTCATCCGTATGCGGATGGGGTGAGTTGACAGTTTTATTTTATAGGTGTATGATTATCCGATGGAGAAGAAAAAATGAATTATAGAGAACGTATTGAAACCAAACCGGATGTATTATTGGGTAAGCCCGTGATCAAAGGGACACGTATCAGCGTAGAACTGATCCTGACACGATTGTCGGAAGGTATGGAGATTCCGGAACTTCTCGAAGCATATCCCGGGATATCGAAGGAAGATGTTTTCGCGGCGCTTGCATATTCCGCCGATGTAATCAGCCGGGAGGAAATGCTTGTCCCTTGAGTTTCTTGTTGATGAAAATGTAAACTTTAAAATCATATCTGCCTTAAGGAAGAATGGGTATATTGTTCTTTCAATATGCGAATCGTACTCCGGCCTTTCGGATAATGAAGTATTAAATCTTGCATATAAAAATCATCAAATTTTAATTACCGAAGACAGTGATTTTGGGGAACTTGTTTTTTCATACCGCTCTTTTCAGGCGGGAGTAATATTTCTTAGATATCATTTTAGTGAGATAGATGATATTATCAATAGTCTATTAAATGTAATCGATAAGTATCAAGATCAGCTTTATAAAAACTTTTCTGTAATAACAAAAAATAAAATCAGAATTCGTGAGTTATAAAATTATTTACTTCTTCTATATAATTTTCCACTTTCAATATTGACAATTCCGATTTCTGTTTTATCATATATCTATTCCAATCGAGAGGTGAGGGTATGAAAAAAGTTCTCTTCTTTGTCCTGAGCGCGTTTTTATTTTTCACGGGTTGTTCGCGCACTCCCAAGCTGACCTTCATGGTCGGCGGCGCGCCGAACGAAGTCCAATACTGGAAACAAGTTATCGCCGACTTTGAAACGAAGACCGGCATTAAGGTGACATTGCTCGAACAGAGCGGCAAGACCGAACAGCGTCTCCAGAGTATCCAGGTGGCGTTACGCGGCTCCCAGCCCGATCCCGATATCATGCTCCTCGATGTCGGCTGGATAGGCCAGATCGCGTCGGCGGGATGGCTCGAATCGCTGGGCGAGTACGGGATCGACCCGACACCGTTCTTCGGCGGGATCATCACCCTCGCGGATACGTTCGACGGTAAATTTATCGCATTGCCCGTCTATGTCGACGGCGGACTTCTGTACTACCGTTCCGACCTGCTCGCGAAGTACGGCTACGCCAATCCCCCCGCCACATGGCAGGAACTGGTCGATATGGGATTGAAGATACAGGACGGCGAACGCAAGGCCGGGAACACCAACTTTGTCGGTTTCCTCTGGCAGGGCGATAAGTACGAAGGACTGATCTGCGACGCGCTCGAGTATTTCGCGTCGGCGGGCGGCAACTTCCTCGACCAGACCGGCGCCCCGATTATCAACAGCGAAGCCAATATCAAGGCGCTTCAATTTATGGTAGACCTGATCCACACCTATAAAGTATCGCCTGAAAGCGTGTATACCGAGATGAACGAAGAGGGTGTACGCGAGTACTTCCAGGCCGGTAATGCCATGTTCGAACGCAACTGGCCGTACGCATGGGGTCTCCACAGCAAGGACGACTCGCCTGTGAAGGGTAAGGTCGGTATCGCGCCTCTGCCCGGTTTCGAAGCCGGTAAGGGCGCATCCACTCTCGGCGGATGGCATATCGCCGTATCGAAGTATTCCGATATGAAGAAAGAGGCCGCCGAATTCGTCAAGTATGTTACATCGTTCGAAGTCCAGAAGGCTCTTTCGATGGAGCTCGGATGGAACCCCGGACGGATGGATGTCTATAAAGACGCGGAAGTGATCGCGAAGAATCCCAATCTCCCGATCCTGCGCGAAGTGTTTATCAATGCCGTACCCAGACCCAGTCTCCCTTATTATACCGCTATTTCCGATGTCCTTCAGGCGCAGATCAACGAAGCCCTTTCGGGAAAGATTTCCCCGAAAGCCGCGCTCGATTCCGCGCAGGAGAAGGTCATCATGATTATCAAGGAGTACGGCAATAAATAAGTTATTCAGTCAATATGACGGCCGGGAAGTCAGGAACGCTTACTTGTTCCTGCTTCCCGTTCTTCTTGTGATCGTTCTGTTCATCATGTTTCCGGTGATCGGGACGATCTTCAACAGCTTTTTCCGGATGCTGGATACGGCGGGCAGTACGCCGCAATTCATCGGATTCGATAATTACGGCAAGTTCCTGTTCGATCCCCAGTACGCGCCGCGTTTCTGGGATTCGGTTAAGTTCACGCTGATGTTCACGTTCACGACCGTCATCATCGAAGCGGTGATCGGCCTCATGTTCGCGCTGATCCTGAACGAGAGTTTCAAGGGGCGCGGGCTTCTCCGCACCGTGATTCTGATCCCGTGGGCGATCCCCACCGTGGTATCGGCCGTGATGTGGAAACAGATTTACAACTCGTCGTTCGGGTTTATCAAATGGGTCATGGTCGCTCTCGGCTCGGACCCGTCGGTGATCACGCTCGGCGATTTCCAGTCCGCGTATTGGGCGTTGATCGTGGCCGAGGTCTGGAAGACCACGCCGTTCGTAGTGATCATCCTGCTCGCCGGATTGCAGGCGATTCCGCAGGACCTTTATAAGCAGGCGCAGATCGACGGCGCGAAGATGTTCCGGCAGTTTATGAAGATCACCCTGCCGCTTATCATGCCCGTCCTGACTATCGCACTGATCTTCCGCACTATCGACTGTGTGCGCGTTTTCGATATTATTTATGTCCTCACGAGCGGAAAATGGGGTACGGAGACCCTTTCGTATCTCGGGTTCATCAACTATACGGTCGATCTCGGTAAGGGCTCGACGGTTTCGGTGCTTACCTTCCTGATATCGTTTATCATCACGCTGATCTATATCAAGTTCGGTAACTTCGGAAAAACGATTAAGTCATAACGGGGGACGCATGCGGGAAGAAATAATAAAGAAGATACTCATCTATGCAGGCGGCCTGTTCCTCTTCGCGTTCGCCGTCAGCCCGTTCCTCTGGATGATGGTGGTGTCGCTCTCGACATCCCACCGCTTCCTTGTTGACGGCGGTTTCCAGTTCACATGGGAACACTATATCGGTATCTTCACACAGAGCCAGTTTCTCTCCTATTTCGTCAATAGCCTGATTATCGCGGTCGTCGTGTCACTTGTGGTGTCGATCTTCGCGAGCTTCGCGGGATATGCCGTATCGCGGATCCGTTTCCCGGGGCGTGTCGCGATCCCGCTTTTCGTACTCGCGATGTCGATGTTCCCGCAGGTCAGTATTGTAGGGTATCTCGCCGACCTTTTCGGGAAGCTGAACCTGATCAACACGCATTTCGCGCTGATCCTTCCATATATAGCATGGACAGTCCCGCTCGCGCTCTGGATCAATATGAGCTACTTCACGCAGATACCGCTCGACCTCGATAAGGCGGCATTGGTGGACGGGGCGAGCCGGACGAAGACGCTGGTCAGGATTATCCTGCCGATAGCGCTGCCCGGGATATTCTCGTCGTTCCTGCTTGTGTTTATCGCTTGTTTCAACGAGTTTCTTTTCGCGATGATGCTGACATCGTCGCCGGACGCGCAGACGATTCCGGTGGGAATTGCGTCGTTCTCCGGGCTCTACGGCGAGACGTCGTGGGGTATGGTAATGGCGGCCTCGTTTATCGCGTCGCTCCCGCTGATCATCCTGACCCTGGTATTCCAGCGCTACATCGTACAGGGTCTCGCGGCGGGTTCTGTCAAAGGATAATAAATCAAGGGGATAAATATGAAAAAACTTTTGGCGGCCGCCGCCATCATGGCTCTGCTTACCGCATGCGGCGGAATGGGAAGTAAAATACTCGATAAGGATACTGTGATACAGGGGTTTACCCTGAAGGCAGGGACGAAGGCCGTGTTTTTCGCCGACGGTAAACTGAATACCGGATTCCTCGCGGCGGAGACCAATATCAAGGGTGTCCTGCTGAAACCGGGCGACCAGATCGCGCTTTCCACGAACGGCAAAATAGTCAACGCGATCCTCACTAACGACACAAAAGTCTACTGGTATAAGATAGCGTCGGGAAGCCAACTCGACTTCGATATGAAGAGCAAGGTATGCGGGATCACGACCGCCGCGAAGCTCGAGATCGTCTCGAATGTCTCCGTCCCGGCCGGTTCCTATATCGGCGTCACGAACTACAAGAACTATGTCGTCGATTACGACAAGACGAACGAAGTCCCGATGACGATAGTCTGGAAGGTCGTCCCGTCCGAAGATACCGATATCAACGGGCTTGTCTATAAAAAGGACACGACGGTGCTGTTCAGCGAAAGCGGCCGTGCGTACGAAGGGATCATCGCGGTCGATACCGTCCTATACGACTGCAAAATCCCCGCCGGAAGTAAGGTGAATATCGACGGGCCGGGCAACGGGCAGATATGGATATCCGCGCCCGCCGAAATCCGCGGCGCGACGTTCGCCGCCGGGACCGAGTTCGCGTTCACCTTGTTCGCGAAGGTCCGTTATGTCCGTGTCACGAACGACGCGATGCTTCTTTCCGGAAAGCTCCAGGACGATATCACGATCCTGTATTATTCGAACCAGGCGCCGGTGAAATAGAGTATAAAGAGAGGGAATAATGGAAACCACAAGTATCCTCCTCGACGATGTCGAGAAAAGCTGGGTCACGTTAAGGGGTAAAGTGACCGCGCTCGAAAAAATAGACCTGAACATCAACAAAGGGGAGTTCTTTGTCCTCCTCGGGCCGTCAGGATGCGGAAAGAGCACGCTCCTGAACCTGATCGCCGGCCTCGAGAAACCGTCGCGCGGCAAGATCAAGTTCGGCGAGAAAACGGTCGCCTGCCCGCAGGAACATATCCTCCTCGCGCCGTTCGAACGGGATATCGCGATGGTATTCCAGAGCTACGCCCTCTACCCGCATATGACGATCGAGAAGAACCTCGAGTTCCCGTTAACCAACCTGAAAAAGAAATTACCCGAGGCCGATAAAAAGAAAATGGTGATGGACGCGGCAAAGCTTCTCCAGATCGATAAGCTCCTCGA
>MIBE01000027.1:11851-14549 GCA_001829415.1 Spirochaetes bacterium GWF1_51_8 | reverse complement strand
GCCGAACTTTCCGGCGGACAGCGTCAGCGTGTGGCTATCGGGCGCGCGATAGTCCGCAACCCGAAAATCTTCCTGATGGACGAACCGTTGTCCAACCTCGACGCACAGCTCCGTATGGATATGCGCGCGCAGCTCAAGGCGCTCCAGCAGAAGCTCGGCGTGACCACGATCTATGTCACCCACGACCAACTCGAGGCGATGACCCTCGGCGACCGGATCGCCATCCTCAACGGCGGATATATCCAGCAGCTCGGAAGCCCGATGGATGTATTCGAGAAGCCGGTCAACGTCTTCGTCGCGCGGTTTATCGGATCGCCGTCGATGAATATGTTCACGGGCGAACTCCGTACCGAGAACGGCGCGGACGTCCTGCACTCCCCGGCGATCACTGTCAAACTCCCCGCGCAGGTCGCGTCGAAAATGAAAGCGCGCGGCGGCTCGAAGTTCACCCTCGGCGTACGCCCCGAGCATTTCACCCTTCTGCCGAAGGGGCAGGGCAACCTCGATGTCAAGATCGAAGTCGTCGAGCATATCGGCACCGAGAACCTTCTTTACGTCTTCCTCGCTAACGGCACCCAGATCGTGGTGAAGACGACCGATAACCCCAAGGACAGGGAGTTGTCGCTCGGGCTGATCCCCGAGAAGATGCACGTGTTCGACGAGAAGGAAAAGAGGGTGGAGTAGGGTCGTTTCGACTTCGCTCACCGACCATGCTTAAATATCCAATCGCACTATAACGCGGATGACACAGATCGTATGGAATCCCGCGGATAACAACAATGGAGAACATTATGAAAGGATTAATTCTCTATTTCATTGTTTTTGTATTGTCCGGTTGTGCGACGGGTTGGAATTCAATCAAAACGTATTTACCCCCGTATCAGTTTATTGGGATCGACGGTAACTGCCGACAGGTGAAATTCAATTTTGATAGTGATAAAATAGTGAAGAATATCGGATCTGCGAAAGAAATAAAAGTATGCTGGCTCGCGGGTAGTTTTAATAACTGGGCAATGAGTAAATCCAATCCAGTATATTATTACGGCGGTCCGTGGCAAGACTATTTAATCATTATGGAATTGGATACTGTCGCTTCTTACTGGGTGGTTGTGCTCCCGTTACCGCCGGGAAGATATATTTACAAATATATAGTTAATAACTACGACTGGATTTATGACGACGCGACTGAATTATATAATGATGGCTTCGGCGGTTACTGCTCGATAATCACAGTTCCTTCCTTTACAGCCGAAGAAATCGAGAAGTATCAGATTGATACCAATTATTTGAAAATCAAATAATATGTCCAGCTTACTTATTATCCATCCGGACACCAAACTATCCCTTCACCATCTCGCCGAGCTTGACACAATCGAAGAGAAACTCCGGGGCGAGATCGAGCCCGGTGTCCCAGACTAACGTATCGGCTTCAACACGAAACTTGGTAAAGTTGCCGGGTTTTGCGGTAAGCCGGAATATCTCACGCTTGTCGTTTTTCAGGACGTCCTCGAGATCGGCAATTCCCTCAGCGCCGGTATTAAAAACAAGCCTGATCTTGTATTCGCGGATGTATTCTGCTTCGGTAATCCATATCATATGCACCTCATACTAACGGTTCTATTTTTGTAAAACTGCCGTCGTTTTTAATTCTATTCCAGTTTTCCGTCAGTTCATTTTGATGCAGTTCCGCCCATTCGATAACCAAACCTAGAACTCTGGGGGGAAGATAACCATCGATAATAGAAAAATCTTCAATACTTACGGATGCCCTAAACTCGTTGTATTGGACATGAAAATGAGCAGGTGAGTGATCGTTAAAATACATATAGAAAACAATCCCAAGAAATCTACATAATTCAGGCATCTTCGCTCCTGAAATTATTATATCACTCTTGAAAAGAACATGCAAAAAAGGTGCGTGTACAGAAAACTCCTGCTACAAATATCTCCCCGGACACCGAGCGCCTGCCCTGAGCGAAATCGAAGGGTAGCCGAGGTGTCCGCCATCTGCTTCGTATAGCAAATTACCCCCTCACCATCTCGCCGAGCTTGACACAATCGAAGAGAAACTCCGGGGCGAGATCGAGCCCGGTGTCCCAGACTAACGTATCGGCTTCAACACGAAACTTGGTAAAGTTGCCGGGTTTTGCGGTAAGCCGGAATATCTCACGCTTGTCGTTTTTCAGGACGTCCTCGAGATCGGCAATTCCCTCAGCGCCGGTATTAAAAACAAGCCTGATCTTGTATTCGCGGATGTATTCTGCTTCGGTAATCCATATCATATGCACCTCATACTAACGGTTCTATTTTTGTAAAACTGCCGTCGTTTTTAATTCTATTCCAGTTTTCCGTCAGTTCATTTTGATGCAGTTCCGCCCATTCGATAACCAAACCTAGAACTCTGGGGGGAAGATAACCATCGATAATAGAAAAATCTTCAATACTTACGGATGCCCTAAACTCGTTGTATTGGACATGAAAATGAGCAGGTGAGTGATCGTTAAAATACATATAGAAAACAATCCCAAGAAATCTACATAATTCAGGCATCTTCGCTCCTGAAATTATTATATCACTCTTGAAAAGAACATGCAAAAAAGGTGCGTGTACAGAAAACTCCTGCTACAAATATCTCCCCGGACACCGAGCGCCTGCCCTGAGCGAAATCGAAGGGTAGCCGAGGTGTCCGCCATCTGCT
>MIBE01000027.1:0-11771 GCA_001829415.1 Spirochaetes bacterium GWF1_51_8 | reverse complement strand
GCCGCAAATATTCCCATTCCCCCCGTTTCATGTTATAATGGTTCGGCTATCCCCACAAGTTTTTCACTCATTACCTCATGGAGAGCGATATGAATAAAAAGAAACTCATCCTGATAGACGGTTCGGGACTGATCTTCCGGGCGTTCTACGCGCTCATCAGAAACCCGTTACGGACGACGCAGGGCGAGAACACGTCGGCGATCTTCGGTTTCATGCGGATGCTCCTGAAGATCATCCGCGACTACCGCCCCGACGGCCTCGCTATCGCGTTCGACGTCTCGCGCAAAACCTTCCGTTCGGAGAGATACCCCGAGTACAAGGCGAACCGTGTGTCCGTGCCCGAGGAACTCCTGCACCAGATACCGGCGATCATGGAACTCGTGAAGATCATGAACATCCCCGCGCTCGCTATCGAGGGGATCGAGGCGGACGATATCGTCGCGACCCTCGCCGACAAGCTCAAGCACGACTACGACATTCATGTCCTCACCGGCGACAAGGACCTTTACCAGCTTGTCGAGGACAAGATCAAGGTGATCGCGGTCACGAAGGGGGTGAGTGAGGTGCGGATTCTCGACCGCGACGGGGTGAAGGCCGAGAAGGGGATTTACCCCGAGCAGATACCGGATTTCCTCGGGATCGCGGGCGACAGCGCGGACAATATCCCCGGCGTGAAAGGGATCGGCGAGAAGGGCGCGATAGCGCTTTTGGAGAAGTACGGCTCGATGGAGAATATCTACGCGCATATCGACGAGATCACGGGCGCGAACAAGGCCAAGCTCGAAGCAAGCCGCGATATGGCGAAGCTGTCGAAGGAACTCGCGATCCTCCGGCGCGATCTCGACCTCGGCGAAACCGCCGATCTGAACCGTGAAGTCAGACTCGAGAACATTTTCAATAAGGAACTCCTCGCGCGCCTGAAGGAACTGGAACTGGGATCGGTGATCGACGAGATTCACAAGATGCTCGCGCTCAAGCAGGAGAAGCCCGTTCCCGGCGAGCTTCCGCTCAAAGGAAGCGCCGCGCCGGAGAAGAAGAAGTCGTTCGGGGATACCCTCTTCGGCGAGGATAAGGCGTTCACTGCGGATAAAGACGCCGAACTGACCGCGCTCGACGGCGTTTACACCCTTGTGACCGGACAAAAGACTCTCGACGGCATCCTCGCGAGGATAGTGAAGGATAAGTTCTTCACCGTGGACTTCGAGACCAACTCCGGCGATCCAGTGACCGCGCGGATTATCGGGATCGCGGTGTCGTTCGAGGAGAAGACCGGGTTCTATATCCCAGTCATGCACGACGTCCCGGCGGAGTTCGATAAGACGAAGGTCGTCGATCTGTTCCGTCCGATCTTCGAGGACGAGTCCATCCTCAAGAACGGCCAGAACCTCAAGTACGAGTATCGTATCCTGATGAACTACGGGATCGTCCTGCGCGGGATCGGCTTCGACACAATGATCGCGGCGTTTCTGCTCGACCCCACCCGTCCGCGTTACAATATGGACGACCTCGCCGCCGATTACCTGAACTACAAAACCATCCATTATAAGGACATCGTGGTCGATACGAAGAACCGCACCCTCCTCGATGTCCCGATCGAGCAGGTGCGCGACTACGCGGGCGAGGACGCGGACATAACGCTTCGCCTCAGGAACTTCTTTGCGCCGCTCGTTCCGAAGAAGAAGGTCGAACGGGTGCTGAACGAGGTCGAGCTTCCGTTGATTCCCGTGCTCGGCGAGATGGAGCAGAACGGCATCATGATCGACGTGCCTTACCTGAACGAGCTGTCCGGGCGTCTTGACGGCTGGATACGTGAACTCGAAAGCGGCATACACGGCCTCGCGGGTGAAACGTTCAATATCAACTCCACCCAGCAGTTAGCGGTCATCCTTTTCGATAAGCTGAAGCTTCCGGTGTTCAAGAAGACCGCAAAGGGCGGCAAGCCGTCCACCGACGAAGAGACGCTCGAGGCTCTCGCCGGAGAGCACGAACTCCCGCGCCTCCTCCTGAAGTACCGTACCTATACCAAGCTCAAAGGCACCTATGTCGATACATTACCGCTTCTGGTCAATCCGCGGACCGGGCGTGTGCACACGAGTTTCAACCAGACCGGCGCGGCGACCGGCCGTCTGTCGTCAAGCGACCCCAACCTTCAGAACATCCCGATCCGCGACGAGATCGGCAAGGAGATCAGGAAGGCGTTTATCGCCGCCCCGGGAAAAATCCTCCTTTCGGCGGACTACTCGCAGGTCGAGCTCCGTTTGTTCGCGCACTTCTCCGGCGACGAGAACATGCTCAGAACCTTCCACGACGGGGTGGACATCCACGCGAACACCGCATCGCTCGTGTTCGGTATACCGCTCTCAGAAGTCACGCAGGACCACCGCCGCGTCTCGAAGATGATCAATTACGGTATCAGCTACGGGATGAGCGCGTTCCGCCTCGCGAAGGAGCTCGAGATATCGCGTACCGACGCCCAGGGCTTCATCGACCGTTACTTCGCGAGTTTCCCGAAAGTCCGCGAGTTTATGCGCGCGACCCTCGAGTACGCGTGCGCTCACGGCGAAGTCCGCACCCTGATGGGGCGTCAGCGCCCCGTGCCCGAACTCAAGGGCAAAAAGGTCGGCGATATGAAGAGCCTCTCGCATGCCGAACGTTTCTCGATCAACACGGTTCTCCAGGGCACCGCCGCCGATATCATGAAGCTCGCCATGATCGCGATCCACCGCGAGATCAAGGAGAATTTCCCGAATGTGAAGATGCTCCTTCAGATCCATGACGAACTCGTATTCGAGGTGCCGCCGGATGAAGCCGACAGCCTGACCACGATGGTAAAGGACAAAATGGAGCATGCGGCAGTGCTGAAGTCGCCGTTAGTGGCTGATATCGGCGCGGGGAAGAACTGGGCTGAAGCGCATTAATACCTCGATACGCTATCCGGAAAGTTATAGCTACTCGACAATAGGGCGGAAAATGAAGAAAAGGATTTACCGCAGAGGCGCTGAGGCGCAAAGGAAACCGCCGAGAAAGTCATTTTCACTCAGTACGGCGGGATGAATTCAGACATCGAGACATGGAAAAAATATTCCGTTCTCTTTGAGAGAGTGTTTTGCTTTTTCACTCCGCGTACTCTGCGCGAGGAATTATCTTGCTTGGCTGTTAACTCCGCGTCTTTGCGGTGAGCTTTTTACCTTCAACTTGTCAGTTGTAACTCGTTACTATTTACGCCAGTTCCGCGAGCTTCACGACAAGCCTTGTCAACGCCTCGAGGTCGGAAGTCCGGATATACTCCGATGTCGAGTGCACGTCCTCCATCCCGCTCGTCAGCGTCAATGACACAATTCCGTTTTGGTTGTAGATATTGGTGTTCGAGCCGCCTCCGGTACGTTCGTGACGCGGCTCTATCCCGATCGCGCGGATCGCTTTGTCGGTCAGTCGGATGATGTCCGAGTCCTCGTCGTAATGGAACCCGTCGTAAGCGTGAATGTGCTGAAGTTCGATCTTGACAGCCTCTTTACGGTATCGCTCGGCGACCTTATCGACGAACGACTCCAGAACCGCGATGTCCGCCTGGTTATGCGAACGGAACTCGCCCTTGATCCGGCAGTCCTCCGCGACGATGTTCGTAGCCTTTCCGCCCTCGATCACCCCTATATTCGCGACCGTGTCGTCGTTGATTCTGCCCTGCGGTAGTTCGGAGACGATCTTACCGGCGATTCGGATGGCGTTAATCCCCTTGTCGGGATCGATTCCTGCATGCGACGCGCGGCCTGTGACGACAATCTCGTAGATATTATGGTAGGGCGCGGCGATAATCGCCCCGCCCACGGTGCCGTGACTGTCAAGCACGAAGCCGTAATCGGCGCGGATATGCGAGAAGTCGAGGTAGGTGACGCCGGTGAGGCCGATCTCCTCGGCTGAGGTGAACGCGAAGGTAAGGTCACCGTGCTCGATCTTCGACGAGACGATCTCCTCGATAGCGACGATCATCGCGGCCGCGCCGGATTTGTCGTCGGAGCCGAGAATAGTCGTGCCGTCGGAACGCACCGTGTCGCCGTCAAGCACCGGCTTGATCCCGAGGCCCGGCTCGACCGTGTCCACGTGGGAGTCGAAAAAGAGCGATTTCTTCGGCGCGGCGGAGTTCGATTTCAGCTTCACGAGCAGATTGCCCGATTCCAGCCCGGACGGCTCGTGCTTATAAGGAAGGAAGGTCATCTCGACAGGAAGCCCGTCAAAACGCGTCCTCAGGTAATCGAACATTTTTTCCTCGCGCAGGGAAAGGGAATCGATCTGCACGATCTTCATGAATTCCGCGACGGCGCGCTCTTTGAGGGTGGGCATGGAGACTCCTTAAAGTAGAAAGTGAAAAGATACAAGAGTAAAGCTACGAGTAAAAAGATGGAAAACCATCCTGAATATTATAGACATGAAGGGTGATTTTGGCAAGGTGCTTCGCACATTTATTCTGAAATTCGAGAAGCAATAGTTATAATGATATGTCCATGATGAAAAGGTGAACGAAATGACAGGCAAGCGCTCACTACAAGTTCCAAGGATCGCGAGTTTTTTTCCCTCGCGCTGTTGCCCCAGCCGCATTACCGCACGTAAACCCCGATACCCTCTTCGCGGAACTCGGCCTGCGGATACCGCGTATGTTTCCTATAGAGTGTGACATAACGAGGCCCGGTAATCGAGTAGTCCCGCAATAACGGGAAGTATCGAGATGACCTATTTCACCTTACCCCTTTACATTTTTCACCTCCATGTTACAATACTGAGTCGGAAGATTCCCTTTTCCAACCGGAGGTAAATATGAAGAAGATATTTCTCGTTATCATAGCGGCCGTCGTTACGTCATGCGGGGCGGTGCGTCCCGACCTTCCGCCGAACAAGGCCGGGTTCGTCTACGGTAATATCCCCGACCTCACCCCGGCGAACTTCGAGAGCTATACCCTCGAACTTCAGCCCTACGAGTATAAGATCATCAAGATATCGAACTATGCCGACCCGAAGGAGTTCGACGGCACGCCCGGATGGTGGAAGGACGCAGTGTGCTACCAGCTCTATGTCCGCAGTTACTACGACAGCGACGGCAACGGTGTGGGCGACTTCAAGGGCCTGATCGAACGGCTCGACTATATCACCAACCTCGGCGCGAACGTGATCTGGACGCTCCCGGTGTTCAAGTCTCTCCACGACGGCGGGATCGGACGCGCGCTCGGCTACGAGGCGATCGACTATTACGCGGTCGATCCGGACTACGGCACGATGGACGAATGGAAGGCGTATGTCGATAAGGCTCACAAGCTCGGCATCAAGGTCATCATGGACATGGTGATCAACCACAACGCCACCAACAGCGAGTGGTTCATGGCGTCGGAACTGGGCGACCCGAAGTATAAGGATTGGTACATCTGGTCGAAGACGATCCCGGCGGGCGCATGGGGCGTACCGTGGGGCGGAGGCAAACCTACCGATGTCTGGCACCTCAGCAAGACGAACGGCAAATACTGGTACGCGACATGGGGCGGCGAGCTGAACTTCAACAACCCCGCCGTACGCGCGGAGTTTATGAAGATCGCGTCGTACTGGCTCGACCTGGGCGCCGACGGCTACCGTCTGGACGCGATCCGTTACCTGATCGAGGAAGGCCCCGGTGCGTTGCAGGCCGATACGGCTTCCACGCTGAAGTATATGAAAGAGTTTCAGGCGAACATCAAGAAGAAAAACCCGTCCGCGATGACCGTGGGCGAGGTTTGGGAATCGGACAAGATCGTCGGAAAGTACTATATGGGGGGCGAGGGTTTCGACCAGTGCTTCAGCTTCGCGTTCATGTACACTGTGCGTAACGCGCTGTCGTCGGGCAAGAAGTTCGACTTTATTAATATGCTGAAGGGCCGCCCGAAGGATGTCCCGTTCTATTACTACGCCAACTTTGTCGAAAACCATGACGTGCCGCGCCTCGTGGACGCAGTCGGAAAGGACTGGGGCAGGCTCAAAGCCGCCGCCGCGATCCTGATGACGTTTCAGGGGACTCCGTGGGTCTACCATGGCACCGAGATCGCGTTGTCCGGGTCATACAGCACGATGAAATGGGATAGCGGTAACGCTGGCGGGTTCTCGTCCGGAAAGGCGTGGAACTCGGCGGGCGGCACGAGCAAGGCGAACAATATCGCGGCGTTCAAGGCCGACCCCGACTCGCTCTGGAACGAGTACCAGACATTGATCGCGCTCAGGAAGTCCGAGCCGGCGTTACAGCGCGGGTCGATGAAGCTGATCGCGACCGACGAGAACAACATCCTCGCATATCTCCGCACCGGCAAGGACGACAGTATCGTCGTGGTGGTCAACCTGAGCAAGACGGCCACATCGGTGAACCTGAACTTCTCCGGCACCGGACTGAACGTATCGAACACTTATTTCCTTTATAACCTGAAATAAAAAAAACGCCGGAAGCCTTATCGGTTTCCGGCTATTTTTTCATCCGAATAGGATTTGGAATATCGGGAATGGCGGGCAGTTAGAGCACTTTGACCTTCGCCACGAGGCGTCCGAATAGGTCGCGGGTCACCACATGACAACGGACTTCCTTGCCTTTCAGCTTGGTCTCCATATCCTGGATCGAGCGTTTCGCGAGAATGCTTTCGCCCTCGAGCGCGCTCATCTTGATCCGCTCTTCGACTTTGTATTTTCCCTTGACAGTAGTGCCGACATGGCTCACTTTCAGATCGAACACGTCTTCTTCGACAATCTTTATTACTATCCCTTTGATCAGTTCTTCCATCAGCGTCCCCATAATAGTATTGTCACCCCCTTGTTATATTCCGCCACCCGTATTTATATCGTCATTTTTGCCTTTGTTTGTTAACCCCTGAGTATCATGAGACGACTGCGCGGGCCATTGCGCCCCGCTGACAGCAGAACCCTCGACGGGAGCGCCGGCCGCAGTAGGCTGAACCGGTCTGTTTGCCGGGAGGAACGGCGAAATACCGCGCGCTTTCTTCACCCGGCGCATCACGAGTATCCAGAAGATCACCGACATCCCCACAATAATCCCGATCCCCGCCATATCGCCCGCGCTCGCCCCGAAATTGAATAAGCCGTGGCAGACCATCGCGAGTATCAAGCCGCCCGAAATAATCGCAAGCTTCTTGCCCCGCGAACCCTCGGAAAACCACGCCTTGGCGACTGAAAATCCCCATATCCCGCCCCAGAGCGCATGCCCCGGCACGGAAAAGAGCGCGCGCAGCACCGATACCGCCCCGAAATTCCCTTCCGAGAGCGATTTGATGGTATAAAAGATATTTTCCACCGTCGCGAACCCGAGCGCGGTCGCCGCGCCGTAGATAATCCCGTCCAACGGTTCGTTGAAGTTCCTGCGTAGCTTGCCTTTCTTCCGCTTGAGCAGGATGAGCAGGCAGAGCAGCTTGAACGGCTCCTCGGTCACAGGGGCCATTACGACCAGATCGAGGACGGTTCCGGTCTGAAACCAGATCTGTACCACGAGCGACGGGATGATACTGAGCATCCCGAAGAAATACACCGCCATTACCTGACCGAGCGGTTCGCGCTCGATTTTATCGCGCGTGTAGAAGAACCACAGCCAGAATATCCCCGGCGCGAGACCTGCCGCTATCGCCCACAATGTTTCATTCATCGTCGCCCCCGATATTTATTTCGTTACGGAGTATAAACCCTGTCCTAAGGAAGCGCCCTTCGTGAAGGCCGCCTTCTCCTTCGATATCTTCGACCAATGCGCGATTATCTCGTTTTCTTCCGATTCCGTCGGCGTGTCCGGATAGCAGTACTTATAGTCGCGCAGGAACGGCATCACCGAATACTCCGCGGTCACCTTGCCGTCCTTTTTCTCGAGCGCCGCCCAGACAAGCGCGGTATAGCGCATCCGGATATCGCTCCATTGCGGGAAAACGAAGTTCCCGATACTGTAAAAGATCGCGCCGCCGCCGTAAAACTCTACGGTCTGCAGGACATGCGGATGATGCCCCATCACAAGGTCGGCGCCGCCGTCGATCAAAGCATGCCCCAGCGACTTCTGGAGCTCGTTAGGGTAATCCTGATACTGTTCGCCCCAGTGCACGTTCACCACCACGAAGTCGCAGTTCGTGCGGACACCCGCTATCGAGTCGAGCATCGCCTTTTTGTCATACTTCGCGATCCCGGGCTTGTCCTTCCCTGCGTATAACGTCGCCGGATTGACATAGCCGTAGAACAGGAACGCGATTTTAATACCATCGACTTCTTTTATTAGCGGGACCGACGCCGCGGCGAGATTGCTTCCCGCGCCGCCGAACTCTATCTTGTACTTCTTTAACGCCGCAATCGTGTCCTTCAAGCCGATCCATCCGTAGTCCATCGAATGATTATTCGCCATCGCCGCGATATCGAACCCGGCGTTCGTCACAAGCTCGAGCACATCGGACGGGCTTCTGAAGTTGAACGCCTTCTCGACCTTCGCGCCGTTCGTGGTGATCGCCGTCTCGAGGTTGAACACGGCCAAATCGGCATACGGGACAAACGACTTCACCTCGCCGAACGGGTCGATCTTCGCATCGAGCGTCTTCTTGACCGCGTAATCGAATGTGACGTCGCCCGCGAAGCAGAGGACTGTTTTTCCCGGCGCGGCCTTCCCCGAAACCTGAGTACAAGCCGCGCAGACAAACGCCAGCGCGGCGGAAAGTATTATCCGCAAGATATGCTCCTGTACTATTATATTCATGAATCGGGAAAAACCGCAAAAATAGGCGGAAATAAATCCTGGGAAAACAGTCAATTCCCGCCCGCATAATATACTTGACAGAAACAACCCGAAACGGTAAGATATTTGCTTCATGATGTGATAGGGCGGTGAAGGAGAGACAATGAAGCGAAGGTCTTTTGCGAACGGGGGTGTTTTAGTATTCGCGGCGGCCGTGTTCATGTTCAGCACAATATTTCTGTCGTGCGGTTCGGGGGATAAAAAAGCTCCCGGGGCGGAACCCGCCTCTCAGCGTACCTCCAACGAGAACACGCTCTCATCCGGCGGCGCTGAGGGAACCGGCGATTTTGTCCGTCTGCTGGCCGCGAAGGACGATACCCTGCATGCGGTCTATCTCGACAGCGGGCATATCGTCCACGCTGTCAAGAAACCCGGGCAGGCATGGTGGGATAAGTATATTGTCAATCCCGGCGTCTCGAACCATATCGCCTCAGGCTATATCGCCGCGAGCTTCGATAAAAACGAAACCATCCACCTGATCTATACATCCCCTTCTTCGGAATGGGTCTACGGTTACCTTCCTTACGGTTCCCGCGAATGGAAACTGACCAATATCGAGTTTGCCGAGAAACCCGCGGTGATCTATCACACGATCGATATGACTGTCGACGAATGGGCCGGGGTGCATGTCGTAGCGGGCGGCGTCCTGCGCGGCGAGTATGTCCCGATCTACCTTTACAAGCCCGAGGACGGCGAATGGGCGATCGACAAGGTCAACACCCAGATGGCCGATCTGCCCCAGCGCGGCAACGATCCGTCTATCCATGTCATTGCCAGTAACATCTACGTGTCCTACGGCGGCAACTCCGATATCCATTACGCCTATAAGACTATCGGCGTCACGGGCTGGATCAACGAGCCTGTGTTCAGGGACGACTTCAAGCTGATGAACCGTGAGAAGAACTTCACGAGTATCGTGGTGTCTCCCGAGAAGACTATCTGGATTGTCTATGCCGACAACAGCGACAAGAAGCTGAAAATGGCGTTCAAACAGAACGAAGGGACATGGAAATCAGGAGAGATCAAGGGTGTAGCCGGCGAAGCCCTCTTCCCGTCGTTCACGGCGGACTCCACCTCGGGTATGCACCTCGTCTACCACTCCTACAAGGATAAAGCGTTCTACTATGCCTACAAGCTCGCGGGCGGGTTGACATGGAAAACGATAAAGCTCGGCGACAGCAAGAAAGAAGGGTATACCGCCCTCGCAGTGGACAGTAAGAACACCGCGCATGTCTGCTATGTCGTCACGGAGAATAAACAGTCTACGCTCAAATATAAAAAAATCGAGATGGCGCCGTAGGAAAAACCCGCCGCCTGAATCTTATATTAATTCCGAGGATTGAATCGGGCGATTACAGCGGAAAAAATGGAGACGGAAAAGCCTTTATTTAGAGCTGAACTAAAATCCAATAAGATTCTCTTCACCCTATCGATCATCTTTCTAGTTCTGATAATTATAGAAGGAATACAGGTGATCAATTACCCTCTGATCATCCTCGGAATCGCTCCCGATTACCATAAAGAGATCGCTCATAAAATGCTTCCTTTCTATTTTTTATTCGAGCCGGTCATGATCTTCCCGTTCATACTCATCAATATTGCATTGCGAATCGCCGCGTTTATCAATATCTTAAAAATGAACAAAGCTGGTAAAATTCTCGGAATCATCAGTTTAGCATTTACAATCCTGCTCGTTATCGTTATGCTGCCCGTTAATATTGTCTGGGAACCTATTGCGATGATAGTTCTGATTGTTTTATTGATTAAGGGTTATAAACTGTATGATAATCCGAAAGTGAACAATTAGGTTTGGTTTTTGACTCTTTCTCCGCTTGTCCTTGCTTCTTTCTCTGCGTTCTCTGCGCGAACTTCCCCGGACTCCTGCCTATCGAAATACCGGGAATTTCACACGGAGTACACGGAGAATGCTACGGAGACATTAGATGAGAGATATCGTTTTACTCTCACGGCTTTTTGTCTTTTTAAGGTGGGTTTACACTAGGTTTTTAGAATAGTTTTGAGATAAAAAGCATATCTCTTTTACGACTATCCTTGCTTCTTCCTCTGCGTTCTCTGCGTGAAATCTCCTGAATTCCAAATATCGAAATACAAGGAATCTCACACGGAGTACACGGAGGCTGCTGCGGATACATTTGATGAGAGAGATGATTTTGCTCTCACGGCTTTTTGCCTTTTTTGTTTGGCAGAGTCACAAGGTTTTAGGAATAGCTTTGAGACAAAAAGCATATCTCTCTTACGAGTATCCTTGCTTCTTTCTCTGTGTTCTCTGCGTGAAATCTCATGGATTCCAAATATTGAAATACATGGGAATTTCTCACGGAGTACACTCGCACTTCATGATGGCGGGCGGAGGATGTTGCGGAGATATTTTTACTATTTTCACAACACGATATAAAATAAAATCAGAAGAAATTTCACGGGAAAACCTTGGAATTTCTCAAACTTTAGGAGAGTTGATTTGAATGAAAGTGAACTGACTGAAAAAATCATCGGATTTTGTATAAAGATTCACAAGGAACTAGGTCCTGGATTGTTCGAAAGCCTATACGAGGAAGTTCTCTGCTACGAGCTACAGAAAGCAGCGATCAGCTTTAAACGTCAAACACTGATTCCTGTCAAATATGAAGAATTGTTAGTTGAAAACGGATTCAGGGCCGATATCGTTGTTGAGGATAAAATTCTCCTAGAGTTAAAGTCGGTTGAAAACCTTTCCCCGGTACATTTTAAGCAGGTTTTAACATATTTAAAACTCTCCGGTTTAAAGATCGGACTGTTGCTAAATTTCAACACTGCTTTTTTAAAAGACGGGATTCAAAGAATAGTTTTAGGACACTAATCATATCTCTTTATCAACAGTCCTTGCTTTTTCCTCTGCGTTCTCTGCGCGAACTTCCCCGGACTCCCGCATATCGAAATACGAGGAATCTCACACGGAGTACACGGAGGCTGCTGCGGAGATATTTGATGAGAGATAGAT
>MIBE01000026.1:109938-110443 GCA_001829415.1 Spirochaetes bacterium GWF1_51_8 | reverse complement strand
TGATTTTCCTTGCATTATTCTAAGGCGAATCTTAAAATATTTCATTATATATCAATGAGTTATTCGTTTTTCAGCAAGCCCTAATTAAATAAATTGCTTCGGTTATGGTTCGGCCTGTCTCCTTCTCCGAAGGAGAAGGCAGGCAAGCTCACCATGACGCCTCGCAATGACAAGATGAGTTTGTCATCAAGCCCTTACTGGGGGCTTTCACTTCTATCATAGCGTGGTTATTTAGAATCCGCTTTTCGGCAGGCTGGACTGACCCATCAGGAATATGTCGATTCCTCTCGCGCAGTCTCGTCCCTCCATGATCGCCCAGACGACGAGCGACTGCCCCCTGTGCATATCCCCGGCGGCAAACACTTTGTTCACCGAGGTCATATACGAGAGGTCGGTTTTGACATTGCCGCGCCCGTCGTACTCGAGCTTGAGGTCGTCGAGAAGTCCCTTGTGCACAGGACTCACAAATCCCATCGCGAGGATGACAAGGTCGGCCTCGATCTCG
>MIBE01000026.1:97698-109927 GCA_001829415.1 Spirochaetes bacterium GWF1_51_8 | reverse complement strand
GGGCAGTTCGATCATCTTCGGTGGTGCTCCGGGCTTCATTTCCCAACGGACTTTCGCGCAATGAAGCTTCTGGAGATTCCCGTCGGCGCCGCCGGTGAACTTCTTAGTGGTGATCTCCCATTCGCGCTGTCCGCCTTCCTCATGGCTGGACGTGGTCTTGAACAGTCTCGGGTAGTACGGCCACGGTTCGGTATGGGTACGCTCCTCGGGAAGCCTCGGGAGAAGCTCGAGCTGAATTACCTTCGCGGCGCCCAGACGGTGTGAGACGCCGATACAGTCGCTGCCGGTATCGCCGCCGCCGATCACGACTACTGCCTTCCCGGCGGCATCGATCCTCTCGTTCGCGGGGATTTGCTCGCCTCCCATACTTCTGTTGAACTGGGTGAGGTATTCCATCGCGAAGTACACGCCCTTGAGACCGCGCCCTTCGATAGGCAGGTCGCGTGAATCGCGCGAACCGCCTGTCAGCGCCACGGCATCGAACGTATCGGTTAATTCTTTCGCGGTTATATCTTTACCGACATCCATGCCGGTTTTTAATACAATTCCTTCTTTCTGCAGGACATCGAGTCTGCGGTCGAGCACCTTTTTGTCGAGCTTAAAGTCCGGGATTCCATAACGCAGAATCCCGCCGGCCTTCGGGTCGCGCTCAAAGAGAGTCACCGTATGCCCGGCCTTATTGAGCTGGTCGGCGCAGGCGATTCCGGCGGGTCCGCTCCCCACAACCGCTACCTTTTTCCCCGTGCGGTTTTTCGGCGGATTGGGCTTGATATAGCCGGACTTAAATCCCATTTCGATAATCGAAAGCTCGTTCTCACGGATCGTCACGGCGTCGTCGTTGATCGCGAGGACGCACGAGTACTCGCACGGCGCGGGGCAGACACGCCCGGTGATCTCCGGCAGGTTGTTCCTTGCATGAAGCATTTCCAGCGCCTGTTCCCACTTCCCGCGAAAGATCAGGTCGTTCCATTCCGGAATGATGTTCCCGATAGGACAACCCCAATGGCAGAACGGAGTGCCGCAGTCCATACAGCGCGACGCCTGTTCGACCGAGGCATCCTCCGGGCGTAACGGGCAGACCTCGGCGCAATCCTTCAGTCTTTCCTCGACCGATCTATATTCTGTATCCTTACGCGCTACTTTTAAGAATCCGGTAACATCACCCATCGAGTGCCTCCGATAATCCAAGTCTCTTGGTCATTTTTAACGCTTCCGTCTTGACGCGCCTGTATTCCACTGGCATGACTTTGATAAACTTCGCGATTTCCACACCGAAGTTATCGAGTATCCGTTTCGCGGCCGCGCTGTCGGTATATTGGTAATGGTTCCTGATGAGACTGTTCAGGTTCTGCGTATCCTCTTCGTCGAGACCTTCAAGTTGGACCATCCCGGTGTTGCACTTCTTGTGGAAGTCGCCGTTGACATCCCAGACATACGCAACCCCGCCGCTCATACCCGCGGCGAAATTCCGCCCGGTCGTCCCGAGAATGACCGCGATACCGCCGGTCATGTACTCACACCCGTGATCGCCAACCCCCTCGACCACCGCGAGAAGCCCGGAGTTGCGGATACAGAAACGTTCGCCCGCGCGCCCGCGGATATACGCTTCGCCGCGAATAGCGCCGTAGAACGACGTATTACCGATAATGATGTTCTGCTCGGCGATATAGTCGGTTTTCTTATCGGGATAGACAATGATCCGTCCGCCGAAGATGCCCTTGCCGAGATAGTCGTTTGTCATCCCTTCGAGTTCGAATGTCACACCCTTGACAAGCCACGCTCCGAAACTCTGTCCGGCATATCCCTTGAACTTCACGTGGATCGTGTCTTCCGGCAGAGCCCGTTCGCCGTAACGGCGGCAGATTTCACCGGATAGCATCGCCCCGACAGTTCGGTTCGTGTTGCTGATCGGAAGTTCGGCGCAAACCTGTTTCTCATCCATCAGCGCGGGCTGACATATCTCGATCAGTTTTCTGTCGAGCACGTTGCCTATTTTATGTACCTGGTTGGTAGTCTTATAGAAACCCACTTCCCGGGGCACTTCCGGCCTGTACAGGATTTTCGAGAAGTCGATATTTCTCGTTTTCTCGTCGAGCAAGGCCTCGTTCACCTCGAGCATATCCGTGCGCCCGATCATTTCGTTTAATGTCCTGAAACCGAGTTCCGCCATGATCTCGCGGAGCTCGTCGGCGACGAAATTGAATAGATTGACAAGGTATTCCGGACGGCCCTTGAAACGGGTCTGGAGAATGTCGCTCTGGGTCGCCACACCGACCGAACAGTTATTGAGGTGGCAATGGCGGAGCATGACGCAGCCCATCACGATCAACGCGGCGGTACTCATCCCGTACTCTTCCGCTCCGAGCATCGCCGCGATCGCGACATCCCGCCCGGTACGAATCTGGCCGTCGGTCTGGAGCCGCACCCGGCTGCGGAGGTCGTTCAGCACAAGCGTCTGGTGGGTTTCGGCGATACCGAGTTCCCACGGCAGTCCGGCGTGCTTGATCGAGCTTAACGGCGAAGCGCCGGTGCCGCCGTCACCCCCGGAGATTAGTATCATATCCGCGTGGCCCTTCGCCACACCCGCCGCGATAGTTCCCACCCCGACTTCCGATACCAGCTTGACGCTGATCCTTGCTTTGGGATTGGTGTTCTTCAGGTCGAAGATCAACTGAGCCAAATCTTCGATCGAGTAGATATCGTGATGCGGCGGGGGCGAGATCAATGTCACGCCCGGGGTCGTATAACGTGTTTTCGCGATCACCGTGCTTACTTTATGACCGGGAAGCTGTCCGCCTTCGCCGGGCTTCGCGCCCTGGGCGATCTTGATCTGGAGTTCCTCGGCGTTGATGAGATAGTTCGTGGTGACACCGAAACGGCCCGACGCGATCTGTTTGATCTTAGAGCAGCGGGTGTCGCCGTTAGGTAACGGCGCGAAACGTTCCGGGTCTTCTCCGCCCTCGCCCGTATTCGACATACCGCCCAGACGGTTCAGCGCGATACCCATCGTTTCATGCGCGCCCCGGCTGATCGAGCCGAAGCTCATCGCGCCGGTCACGAACCTTTTAAATATCTCTTCCTTCGGTTCGACCTCGTCGATCGATATCCGTTTGCCCGGCTTGAATTTCAAGAGGCTGCGGAGAGTAGTCGGCTGGCCGGACTGGTCGTTGATCGATTGCGAGAATTGTTTGAACTTATTGTAGTCGCCGGTACGAGTGGAATCCTGGATCAGCGCGATACTGACGGGATTCCAGAGGTGGAACTCGCCGTCCTTACGCCATTGATAGAGACCGCCCGCGGGAAGATACTCTGTCCAGACTCCCTCTATTTTCGGGAAGCCCTGATCGTGCATTTCCTTCTGGGACTTGTAGATATTATCGAATCCGGCGCCGCCGATCCGGCTCGCCGTGTGGGTGAAGCACCTTTCGATCACTTCGGGATGCACTCCGAGCGCCTCAAAAATCTGCGCGCCCTTATAGCTCTGCAGAGTCGATATCCCCATTTTAGACATCACTTTATAGATACCGTGATTGATCGCGTCGATAAAGTTCTCCTGCCCCTTTTTCCAATCTACATTGATCGAGCTTTCTTCGATCATAAAGGAAATCGCGTCGTAGATCAGGTATGGATTGACCGCGTCCGCGCCGAATCCGAAGAGGGTACAGAAATGGTGCACCTCGCGGGGTTCTCCCGTCTCGAGGATGATCCCGATCCGGGTGCGGAGGGCTTTCCGGACAAGGTGCTGGTGCACGGCGCCGGTCGCTATCAGCGCGGGAAGCGCGGCGTTTTCCTTGTCGACACCCCGGTCGCTCAGGATGACGAACGTAAATCCTTCCTCTATCGCCTTTTCAGCCTCGGCGCACACACGGTCGAGCGCGCTCTTGAAGTCTGCCGGGTTTTCCGGGTCGAACAATGTCGGGACGGTTTTGGTCTTCATATTCCGCGTATTGAGTGCGCGGATATTTTCCAGCCGCCCGTTTGTCAAAACCGGTTCTTTGATATTCAGCCTGCGCGCCTGCTCGGGTGTCTCGGCGAGGATATTCCCTTCCGGCCCAATCATCACGTTGTAGCTCATGACTATTTCCTCACGGATCGGATCGATCGGGGGATTCGTCACCTGCGCGAAGAGCTGTTTGAAGTAGGTATAAAGGAGCTGGGGCTTCTTGGAAAGCACCGCGTGCGGAGTGTCGTTGCCCATCGAACCGATAGGCTCTTTTCCGGTCTCGGCCATCGGCCCGACCAGCACTCTCAGGTCTTCACGCGTGTAGCCGAACGCCTTTAAAAGCGACAAAGTGCTTTCTTTTTCTTTTTGAGGCTTAACCGGAAACTCGAGTTTATCCAGTTCGACAAGGTTATCCTTGAGCCATTTGCCGTAAGGCGCCTGCGCGGCCATGGAGTCTTTGATCTCCTGGTCGTCGACAATCCGTCCGGCCTCGGTATCGATAAAGAAAATCTTCCCGGGTTCGAGACGGCCGGATTTCAGGATGTTCTCCGGCTCGATATCGAGCACGCCGACTTCTGACGCCATAATGACGCGGTCGTCTTTAGTAACGATATATCTCGACGGGCGCAGGCCGTTCCGGTCGAGCACCGCGCCTATTTTTACACCATCGGTAAATGACATGGACGCGGGTCCATCCCACGGCTCGCAGAGACAGCTATGGTATTTATAGAAATCCTTATGCTTCGGATCCATCAGGTCGTTCTGCTCCCATGCCGAGGGAATGAGCATCATCATGGCGTGAGGCAGGGATCGTCCGCTCAGAACGAGAAGCTCGAACACGCGGTCGATAGTGGCGGAATCGCTCAGGCCGTCAACGACGACCGGCTTCACTTTATCGATATCCTTTCCCCAAACTTCGCTCGACAGTAATCCCTCGCGGGCGCGTGTCCAGTTGATATTTCCGCGAAGCGTGTTGATCTCGCCGTTATGCGCCAGGTAACGGAACGGCTGGGCAAGTTCCCAGCTCGGGAACGTGTTCGTGCTGTAGCGCGAATGCACCATACAAATCGCTGATTTGATACCCTCGTCCTGCAGGTCGAGGAAAAACTCCGACACCTGCCCGGACATCGCCATCCCTTTATAAGAAAATGTGCGGCAGGATATATTCGGAAAATAGAACAATTTCTTCTGTTTGAGCGTAGAATCCGATACTTCGTTCTCGATCCGTTTCCGGATCACATAGAGCTTCCGTTCGAACGCGAGCGCGTCTTTGATATCGTCGGATTTCCCGATAAATACTTGTTCGAATTCCGGCATGGACTTTCTCGCGGTCGCGCCGATTGCGGCGGGATTGACCGGAACCGGCCTCCATCCGAGAAGGGTCTGTCCTTCTTCCTCGATAATCCTCTCTATGTTGGTCTTGCAGAACTTTTTTTCAGTTCCGATTGTGGGCAGGAACGCGATCCCGGTGCCGTACTCGCCTAACGAAGGCAGGGGAATTTTACATTCGGTACATATCCTGCGGAAAAACTCGTCGGGAATCTGGATCAGGATGCCTGCTCCGTCGCCCGTCTCGGGGTCGGAACCGACCGCGCCGCGGTGTTCCATCCGTAAAAGGACCTGGAGGCCGTCCTTGACGATTTTATTGGATTTCTTTCCCTTTATGTCAACAACAAACCCCACACCGCACGAATCGTGTTCGTTAGCGGGGTCATATAATCCCGTTTGCATGGGACGTTCAGAAAACATTGTTTCCTCCGATTCTTTCTTTACCTATCGTCTGCCCTTTCGCCGGGCAATCATTTTATCACAAAATTATTATTCTATCAAAAAAAATATAGGGCTCTTCAAATAACCTTTCTTTATCTAATAGATTAAAGAATGATTATGAATTACTTGCCCAATGGTCACTTCCCGCAAATAATATTTTAGGTGACCATAATCCTATCTAAGAATTAGTAATTATTCCCCCCGGAATTCCTCAAAATCTAGTGATAAAAAGCAGGAGAAAGGCGAACCTTTCTCCTGTTGATATAAGCATTCGATCTTGGATTACATATCGTAATAGAGGAAGAATTCGTAAGGATGCGGTCTCGAGTCGACAGCGCGAACCTCTTCCTTGATCTTGAAATCGATCCATGTCTCGATCACGTCCTTGGTGAACACATCGCCCTTCAAGAGGAACTGGTGGTCGTTAGCGAGGTTGTTCAACGCTTCCTCGAGAGAGCCGGGAAGGTTTCTGACCTTAGCCTGCTCTTCCGGGGGAAGATCGTAGATGTTCTTGTCCAAAGGTTCACCCGGATCGATCTTGTTCTGAATACCGTCCAATCCGGCCATCAGCATGGCGGAAAACGCGAGGTAAGGGTTGGCGGTGGCGTCAGGAGTACGGAACTCGATACGCTTCGCCTTGGGATTGTCCGAGTAAACAGGGATACGTACCGCGGCGCTTCTGTTTCTCGCGGAATAAGCAAGCTTGATAGGCGCTTCGAACCCGGGAACCAGTCTCTTGTAGGAGTTGGTGCTGGGGTTTGTGAGAGCGACCAGAGCGGGCGCGTGCTTCAGGATACCGCCGATGTACCAGAGGCCTTCCTGCGACATTCCGGCATACTTGTCGCCGGAGAAGAGGTTCTTTCCGCCCTTCCAGATAGACTGGTGGACATGCATACCGGTACCGTTATCGCCGTACATCGGCTTTGGCATAAAGGTAACGGACTTGCCGTTCTTGCAGGCGGTGTTCTTCAATACATATTTATACATGAGAGTCCAGTCGGCCATCTTCACCATTTCGTTAAAGCGCATATCGATTTCGGCCTGACCGGCGGTGGCGACTTCATGGTGCTGGGCTTCGATCTCGATCCCCACCATCTGGAGATAATCGACCATTTCCGAACGGAGGTCCATCTGGCTGTCGATAGGAGGTACAGGGAAATAACCCTCTTTGTGGCGCACTTTGTGGCCTTTGTTCCCGCCTTCCTCTACACGGCCGGTGTTCCAGACAGCTTCGTCGGAATCGATAGCGAAGAACCCGCCGCTGGGGCCGTAGTCGTAACGGATGTCATCGAAGACGAAGAACTCGAGTTCCGGCCCGAAAAAGGCGGTGTCGCCGATACCGGTGGAATTCAAATAAGTGGTCGCCTTCTTAGCGATATGACGGGGATCCCTGCTGTACTTAGCCTTGGTTCCTGGAACCGCGATATCCGCGATCATCACGAGGGTAGGATACTTTGTGAACGGATCGACAAAAGCGGTGGAAGGATCCGGCATCAGGAGCATATCGGATTCGTTGATAGCCTGCCATCCGCGGATAGACGAACCGTCAAACCCTAAACCGTTAACAAAGGGATCATCATCCTGAAACTGGGAAACAGGATATGTACAATGCTGCCAAAGGCCGGGAAAATCCATAAATCGGATATCGACCTGGAATATTCCTTCCTTTTTGATTTTCTCTAAAACTGCTTTAACATCCATCTATTTACCTCCAATGGATTTTTCTATTATTATGCAAGCGCCGTACCAAAATGTAAAGTATTTATAAATCTTTTATTTCATTGATATTATTACAGTTATACATCACAGCCGTGTATTGCGGCATACGAAACTTGATTATATTTTGTTCACATGCTATAATATTGAGTATTATTTAATCACCCGGGGGTTTGCGTATGCAAATGGGAGATCAGGAACACCAGACCGACGCTCAGTATGTCAGGGAGCTGGAAAACCAGATCAAGCGCCTGAAGCTGATCCAATACCTCAACGATACGATGAACTCGACGAAGAATCCCAACGAGATACTCGCGAAACTGCTCGATCAATGCATCTCCATGACGGGTGCTTCCTCGGGCTCGATCATGCTCCGTGAAAAAGATTCCCCCGATCTGAAAATCGTCCTGTTCCGCAACCTCGACGCAAATGTCGTCCAGAAGACAAATATCAAAGTCGGTGACGGGGTCACCGGGTTCGTGGTGCAGGAAGGCCGCCCTAAACTGGTCAACGACGTCGATCTCGAACCTAAGTATATTCCCGTGCGCTCGGATATAAAAAGCGAGCTCGCCGTCCCCCTGACTATTCACGGTTTCATCCGGGGAGTCCTCAACGTCGACTCCGACCACAAGAACGCGTTCTCCGAAGACGATATAGACCTCATGCAGACAGTCGCGCACCAGGCGGCCCAGATCATCACACGCACAATGCTCACAAGCGAACTCGAACGGAAAATCCAGCTTCAGCAGATTCTGATCGATATCTCCAACGAGGTTGAAAAGGTCTATGAGCTGAAAACAGCCTTCGATTTCGTGATGAAGCGCCTTGCGGACAAACTGAAAATCCA
The DNA here is from genome assembly GCA_001829415.1 of Spirochaetes bacterium GWF1_51_8. GTDB lineage: Bacteria > Spirochaetota > Brevinematia > Brevinematales > GWF1-51-8 > GWF1-51-8. The sequence goes on along the minus strand of MIBE01000026.1, from coordinate 101,651 downwards.
GCGCGGGATGCTCGTCCTTTTCGACAACGAGGATGTGAACCAGCTTTCCGTAGTCACGGCGTATAACCTCACGGAAGAAGAGATGTCGCGGGGTATCTACCGTGTCGGCGAAGGCATAATCGGGAGAGTAGTTTCGGAAAAAACTCCTATTTCCGTCCCGGATATCAACAAGAACAAAGACTTCCTCAATAAAATGAAGGTCAAGCGCGAAAAGAACACCGAGATATCGTTTATCGCCATCCCGATCAAGATAGAGGGTTATATCTCCGGGGTACTCGCGGTCGAGAAGGAGTTCGAGGGTACAGAGAGCCTGAACGACGAAACCGACATCATCTACCTGATCGGTAAGTTCATCGCAAATAAGGTGCGAGCGTTCCAGCGGATAACGGAAGAAAAGCAGACCCTGCTCGATGAAAATCTCCAGCTAAAAAAAGAGCTCTATAAGAATTACGGGCTGTCGAACTTTATCGGGAAGAACTCGAAGATGGTCGAAGTGTTCGACCTCGTGAAGCTCGTCGCCGACAGCCAGTCGTCCATCCTGATAATCGGCGAAAGCGGAACCGGGAAGGAACTGGTGGCGAAATCGCTCCATTACAACAGCGGAAGGCGCGAACAGCCGTATATCAGCGTCAACTGCGCGGCCATCCCGGAGAACCTGCTCGAATCGGAACTCTTCGGCTACAAGAAAGGGGCGTTCACCGGCGCGACGGTAGACCGCAAGGGAAAATTCATACTCGCCAATAAAGGCACGATCTTCCTCGACGAAATCGGCGATATGCCGATACCGCTCCAGGGCAAACTCCTGCGTGTCATACAGGAACGCGAGGTCGAGCCTATCGGGAGCGAGTCGAAGGTTAAAATAGATATCAGGATCGTTTCCGCCACCAACAAGAATCTTCAGGCATTGATAAAAGAGGGCAAGTTCCGTGAGGACCTGTTCTACCGCCTCAACGTCATCGAGGTGAAAATCCCGCCGCTCCGCGACCGTAAGGACGATATCCCCCTTCTGGTGACCCACTTCAAGCAGAAATACGCTGTGCAGAACAATCGAAAGATAGATAATATCTCGCCCGAGGCGATGCGGATACTTCAGGCTTACGCATGGCCGGGCAATGTCCGCGAGCTCGAGAACACGATCGAACGCGCGGTACTGCTGTGCAAATCCGGCGTCATCGAGCCGTCCAGCCTGCCGGGATTCCTCGTCGAATCGGAGCATTCCCATGTAAGCGACCTGAGTATCGGGAAATGGATCGAGACTTATATCAAGAACAGCAGTTATGAAGGAAAGGTTTACGATACGATAGTCGGGTATATCGAGAAGGAACTGATCACAAGCGCGCTCCTTTTCAATAACCGGAACAAGGTCAAGACCGCCGATTTTCTCGGGATCAACCGGAACACGCTCCGCTTCAAGATGCGGGATTACGGGATTAAATAAAGCTATTTATCGCGTGAGGCTTTTTTCTTTCTCTTCTCAGCCAGCATGGTCTCGTCGGCCTGTTTCAACAGAACCGCGACTTCGATATTATTCTTGTCGTCGTTCATCGCCACTCCGCAGCTCACGGAAAGGTTGTATTCCCTATTCGCAGAACGGTTGTGATATTCGAGATTTTCGTAGAAACGCCCGATGATGACGTCTGGGGTGAATTTCCCCGAGGGTGTGATAAATACCGCGAACTCGTCGCCGCCCATTCTCGCGATCACATCCATATTGCGGAACGTCTTGATCAGGATGAGCGAAATATCCCGAAGCGCGTTATCGCCCTGGTTATGGCCGAGGGTATCGTTGATCCATTTCATGTTGTCCAGATCGGCGTAAAACACCATCGTGGCGATATCGAACTGGCGGGCGTGGTTCAGCTTGTGTTCGGACAGGATATCGAAGCCCCTGCGGTTGTAGAGGCCGGTCAGTTCGTCCCTGAGCACGAACTCGCTTAACGCCGCCTCGACCTTTTCGAGACTCGTAATATCTCGGGTGATGCTCCCCATCATATAACCCTTACCGGTCTGGATGGGAAAGACCATCTCCTGCACGATCCGGCGGCTCCCGTCGGGGCGCTTAATCTCGTACTGAAGGGGCTGGTTCTCTCCGGAGAGCCTTCCGTCCTCGAGATTGCTGACTATCGTATCGCGGACCGTTTCGCCGATAGTCGCGGAATAATCCCGGCTCGGCGAGAGCATCTCGTGGATACTCCAGTACTTGTTGCCGACAGCGTTTGCCCTCGTAAGGCCGGTGATCGTCTCCTGCCCCGAGTTCCACTCGATCACCATACCGGTCTCGTCGACCAGCACCACGCCGTCGATAGCGTTTTCTATGATGAAACGGAATTGATTGCTTTCCTCGAGAATCGTCTTAGACTTCCGCGACTTGCCGATCTGCGAAATATACAGGACGCCGAGCACGATCAACGCCGCCGCGAGCGTACAACTCACGATCAGGCCGATTAACTCGCCACCAGTCATGAAAAGTATCCTTGTTTCTCCCGGAAGGGATTATTTATACGTTACCTTCGCCCCTTTCGTTTCGGAGAGAATATCCGTGCTTTCGAGGTAGAGGTTAAAGAATTTGATCTTTTCTATGCCGAAGTTAAATTGTAGGTCCTGCAGGACGCGCTGCTGAATTCTCTCCGAGAACCGCACGAAATCGTTTTTTTCGTCGGCGTCGATCCACAAGTTAATGCCGACAAAACTTTCCTTAAAAATCTCGATCCTGCACTCGGTGCTATGCACCCCGCCGAGGCCTGAAACCGTATCGCGGATAAAGCTTTCGATGGAAATCTTGCTCAGGAACACGATCCCCTTCTCGCCCCTGACCGAAAGGTAGTCGTTGGAAAGGCGCGAGAATATCTGGAGCGCGAGGATGATCACCGGGATGCAGATCAGGACGCCAGCCGTAATCCCGACAAAATAGAACGCGGGAATGCCGGTCTTGCCGAGAAACAGATCGTCGATATTCGTCTCTGGATAAAAGCCCATGAATACCCTGTAGAGCAGGAATCCGATCACTATCGAGACGGCGATATATCCATAAAGGACATATACGCTAATTCTTTGAAACAGTTTCTTTTTCATCGAAAATATCCTTCACGTTCATATCGAGCGATTTGACATTGACTTTGCTGAACTTCATCAGGTTGTCGCGGATTTCAGTGGATGCCTTATCGACCGTCTTCGCGACGTCGACCCCGTAACGGACGTCGATATCGGCGCTCACCGCGACCGACGACGCGCCGACATATCTCATCCGCACGGGAGAATTCGAAATATTGAAGATAATCCGGCGTTCGTGCAGTTTCAGGTCGGGATTTCTCCCGATCGTATGCCGGACCATGCTTTCCAATCCGTTTTTATCGATCGTGACACGGTTTCTCAAACCGTACTCCTTCGTTAGAATTTAAAGTCTTCGAGGAACTTCGTCGTATACTCACCGGATTTATAGACCTTGTTGTCCATCACTTTCAGATGGAACGGGATGGTGGTCTTGATTCCGCCGATCCTGAATTCTTCGAGAGCGCGCTTCATTCTCGCGATAGCCTCGTCACGGTTCTTGCCCCATGTAATCAGCTTGGCGACAAGCGAATCGTAATACTTAGGAATCTCATATCCGTCATACGCATGCGAGTCGATACGCACCCCTATACCGCCCGGGAAATGAAGCCCTTCGATCTTGCCGGGTGTCGGCATAAATCCCGCACCCGGGTCTTCCGCGTTGATACGGCACTCGATAGCGTGATAACGGAACTTGATGTCTTCCTGCGTGAACGATAGCTTTTTACCCATCGCGACAAGAATCTGTTCCTTAAGAATATCGATACCGGTCGCCTGCTCGGAAACGCAGTGTTCGACCTGAATACGCGTGTTGACTTCCATGAAATAGAACCGCCCGTTCTCGAACAGGAACTCCATAGTCCCCACCCCGGTGTAGCCCACATGGCGGACACCCTTGACGCAGG